>NZ_JAXCWH010000003.1:0-637361 GCF_034045165.1 Massilia sp. CFBP9026 | reverse complement strand
GAGCATCGCAACGAGTTTCCTGTGAAGGCGCTGTGCCATGGTCTCGAAATCAGCCGCAGCCTGTACTACGCGTACAAGAAGGCTACGCCGAGCCTTCGTAGTCAGGAAGATCTGGCCTTGCGCGCCGAAATCGTCAGGATCAACACAGCGCATCGCTGGGCGCCTGGCGCAGTGAAGATGTGGCGTTTGCTCAATGCCGAAGGCATCAAATGCGGCAAGCACCGCGTCAGGAGGCTGCGCAAACTGGAGAATATCCAGACGTCCCGCACTAAGCGCTTCCGCGCCATTCAGGCGATGCAGCGGGTGCAGCCGCCAGCGCCGAACCTGGTCAAGCGCCGCTTTAACGTCACCGCACCAAACATGATTTGGGTTGGCGACATGACAGCCATGCGCACCAAGGAAGGGTGGCTTCATCTGGCCATCGTACTGGACCTGTTTGCCCGTCGTGTCGTCGGTTGGGCGATGGATGCCACGCAAGCGACGACCTTACCCATGGCGGCCCTGAACATGGCGCTGGCACAGCGAAAGTCTAGGGCAGGATTGATCTTCCACAGCGACCAGGGAACCGTCTATGGATCGAACGATTACCGTGAATTGCTGCAAGCGAACAGCGTGCTGCCCAGCATGAGCCGCAAAGGCAATTGCTGGGATAACGCTGTTGCAGAGAGCTTTTTCTCGAACCTGAAGAACGAGGCAATGCACGACCGCCTCTTTGCATCCAGGGCCGAAGGAATGGCAGTGGTGAACGACTACATCGAGACGTACTACAATAAGCAGCGGTTACATCAAACCTTGGGCTATCAAACGCCTGCCGCCGTCGAAGCCGCATTCCGTGTGCCTAAATAACTGTCCAGAAAGTCCGGACCACCTCAGGTCTGACATTCGGACACGACCTCAGCTGTAATTGACGTCTGAGAATGGCAACTCAATGCCGCCGGGGCTGATATGGTTGAGGCCGTGTCCGAATGTCAGACCTGACCCCGATGTGTCCGATGTCGCGGTTAGCTGTCGCTATGCCCACCACTCATATGCAAATCGACCACCTTCATGATCTCGAGCGTGAGATCGAGGTCGAACTCCCCTGACGCCAATGCAGCGCCCAGCTGCTCGCGCGGCACGCCGACAGCGGCTGCTAGCGCGCCCAGTCCCGGCGCCTGCGACACCGCCTTCAGCGCGGCGCCAATGATGGCGCCATCGCCATCTTCGAAGGCATCGGCCAGGCAGTCCGCAATCGCATCGAGCGAATCGAGGCTGGCGGGATCGATCGGGGAATTCTGTTCACTCATAATGATAAATTAGTGCGTCGGGGTCGCGTCCGGCTTGGCGCCGTTTTTCGGCGGAGGCGGCGGAGGCGGCACGGTCATCGACTCGACCGGCTGCTCGTTCTTGCGCAGCACCTGCACGAAGATCTCGCCCTGCTTGATCATGCCCAGGTCGTAGCGCGCGCGCTCTTCCACGGCGCCGGTGCCATCCCTCAGGTCAACCACCTCAGAAGCCAGCTTGGCGTTCCTGGCGGTGAGTTGCTCGGTCTTGAGCCGCGTGGCCTCGACCTGGCCCTGCATGTCGGCCACGGACAGCCAGCCGCCCTTGCCGAGCCAGAGTGGGTACTGGATCAGCACGAGCAGTGCGGCAAGGGCGATCGTGATCAGGCGCATGGCAAAAAGAGGATGCAATCTGGCCGGAGAACAGGAAGAGCAAGCGCCCTCCCCGCGCGCCGGCCAGGTGGATTACTTCAGGTTGTAGAACGCGTCGCGGCCAGGATAGCTGGCGATGTCGCCCAGGTCTTCCTCGATGCGCAGCAGCTGGTTGTACTTGGCCATGCGGTCCGAACGCGACAGCGAGCCGGTCTTGATCTGCAGGGCGTTGGTGCCAACCGCGATGTCGGCGATGGTCGAGTCTTCGGTTTCGCCCGAGCGGTGCGAGATCACGGCGGTGTAGCCGGCGCGCTTGGCCATCTCGATGGCGGCGAAGGTCTCGGTCAGGGTGCCGATCTGGTTGATCTTGATGAGGATCGAGTTGGCGATGCCCTTCTGGATGCCCTCTTTCAGGATCTTGGTGTTGGTGACGAACAGGTCGTCGCCCACCAGCTGCACCTTCTTGCCCAGCGCGGCGGTCAGGGTGGCCCAGCCTTCCCAGTCGCCTTCGTGCATCGCGTCCTCGATCGAGATGATCGGGTACTTGTCGCACCAGGTGGCCAGCATGTTCGTGAAGTCAGCTGCCGACAGGCTCAAGCCGCCTTCGCCTTCCAGCACGTACTTGCCGTCCTTGTAGAATTCGCTGGCCGCGCAGTCCAGGCCCAGGGCGATGTCCTGGCCCGCCACGTAGCCGGCCTGCTCGATCGCCTGCATGATCAGCTTGATGGCTTCTTCATGGTTCGCGACCGATGGGGCGAAGCCGCCTTCGTCGCCGACGGCGGTGTTCAGGCCCTTCGAGTGCAGGATCTTCTTGAGGGTGTGGAACACCTCGGCGCCGTAGCGGATCGCTTCCTTGAACGAAGGCGCGCCGACCGGGATGATCATGAATTCCTGGATGTCCAGGTTGTTGTCGGCGTGCGCGCCGCCGTTGATGACGTTCATCATCGGCACCGGCATCTGCATCGCGCCCGAACCGCCGAAGTAGCGGTACAGCGGCAGGCCGGCTTCTTCGGCGGCAGCCTTGGCGACGGCCATCGACACCGCCAGCATGGCGTTGGCGCCCAGGCGGCTCTTGTTTTCGGTGCCGTCGAGATCGATCAGGGTGCGGTCCAGGAAGGCTTGCTCATTGGCGTCCAGGCCCATGATCGCTTCGGAGATCTCGGTGTTGATATTCTCGCAGGCCTGCAGCACGCCCTTGCCGAAGTAGCGCTTCGGATCGCCGTCACGCAGTTCGATCGCTTCGCGCGAACCGGTCGAGGCGCCCGACGGCACCGCGGCGCGGCCCATCACGCCCGATTCCAGCAGCACGTCGCATTCGACGGTCGGGTTACCGCGCGAGTCGAGGACTTCACGGCCGATAATATCAACGATAGCACTCATGTTTCTCAGTCTCCAGGAGGTGGGGAAATCGGGTGGGGCATCCTGCCGCAGGATGCTCCCAGGATGCGCTGTTACTTGAACTTGGTTTCCATGAAACCGGTCTTCTTGACGATGCGGTCGATCTCGACGAGCGTGGTCAGGAGTTCCTTCATGTGGGCCAGTGGCACGGCATTCGGACCGTCCGACATCGCATTGGCCGGATCGGGATGCGTCTCCATGAACAGGCCGGCGATGCCCGCCGCCACGGCGGCGCGCGATAACACCGGGACGTGCTCGCGCTGGCCGCCGGACGAAGTGCCCTGGCCGCCCGGCAGCTGCACCGAGTGGGTCGCGTCGAACACCACCGGGCAGTTCGATTCGCGCATGATGGCCAGGCCGCGCATGTCCGACACCAGGTTGTTGTAGCCAAACGAGGCGCCGCGTTCGCAGGCCATGAAGTTATCTTCCGGCAGGCCCGCTTCGCGCGCGGCGGCGCGTGCCTTGTCGATCACGTTCTTCATGTCGCCAGGCGCCAGGAACTGGCCCTTCTTGATGTTGACCGGCTTGCCCGAACGCGCGCAGGCGTTGATGAAGTCGGTCTGGCGGCACAGGAAGGCCGGGGTCTGCAGCACGTCGACGATGCTCGCCACTTCGGGGATCATCTCTTCGTCGTGGACGTCGGTCAGGACCGGCACGCCGATTTCGCGGCGCACATCGGCCAGGATCTCCAGGCCCTTCTCGCGGCCAGGGCCGCGGAACGACTTGCCCGACGAGCGGTTAGCCTTGTCGAACGACGATTTATAGATGAACGGGATGCCCAGCGCCGAAGTGATCTCTCTCAGCGTGCCGGCGGTGTCCATCGCCATCTGGCGCGATTCGATCACGCAGGTGCCGGCGATCAGGAAAATCGGGTGCTCGAGGCCGACGTCGAATCCAGCGAGTTTCATGCTGCATCTCCTTGCAAGGCCGGGGCCGCATTTGCTGCGCCGGCCGCGGTATTGGTGTTGGAAGCCTGGTGCGCCAGCGCCGCTTGGATGAACGACGTGAACAGCGGATGGCCATTGCGCGGCGTCGACTTGAACTCGGGGTGGAACTGCACGCCCATATACCAGGGGTGCACGTCACGCGGAAGTTCCATGATCTCGCACAGGTCTTCGTTCGGGGTACGCGCCGACACCGTCAGGCCAGCAGCTTCGACCTTCGGCAGGTAGTAGTTGTTGCCTTCGTAGCGGTGGCGGTGACGCTCGGTCACGACGTTGCCGTAGATCTCGGCGGCCAGCGTGCCCGGATTGACGGCGCAGGTCTGGGCGCCCAGGCGCATGGTGCCGCCCAGGTTTGAGTTGGTGTCGCGCTTCTCGACCTTGCCGTCGTGGTTCTGCCACTCGGTGATCAGGGCGACCACCGGCTGGTCGGTTTCCGGATCGAACTCGGTCGAGTTCGCATTCGGCAGGCCGGCCATATTGCGGGCGTACTCGATCAGCGCGACCTGCATGCCCAGGCAGATGCCCAGGTATGGGATCTTGTTTTCACGGGCGTAGCGCGCGGCCATGATCTTGCCTTCCACGCCGCGCTTGCCGAAGCCGCCGGGCACCAGGATGGCGTCGTACTTGGCCAAGTGCTCGCAGCCGCGGGTTTCGATTTCCTCGGAATCGAGGTACTCGATGTTGACGCGGCTCTCGGTGTGGATGCCGGCGTGGCGCAGCGCTTCGGTCAGCGATTTGTACGATTCGATCAGGTCGACGTACTTGCCGACCATGCCGATGGTGATCTCGTGCTTCGGATTTTCCAGCGTGTGAATCAGCTTGGTCCACATCGACAGGTCGGCCTTCGGCGCTTCGAGGCCGAGGGCTTCGAGGATGATGTCGTCCAGGCCCTGGTCGCACAGCACTTGCGGCACCTTATAGATGGTGTCCACGTCCCACACCGAGATCACGGCCTGCTCTTCGACGTTGGCGAACAGCGAGATCTTGGCGCGCTCGTCGTCCGGGATGCGGCGGTCGGCGCGGCATAGCAGCGCGTTCGGCGAGATGCCGATCTCGCGCAGCTTCTGCACGCTGTGCTGGGTCGGCTTGGTCTTGAGTTCGCCGGCCGAGGCGATGAACGGCACCAGGGTCAGGTGCACGAACGCGGCGCCCTTGCGGCCCGAGCGCAGCGACAGCTGGCGCGCGGCTTCCAGGAACGGCAGCGATTCGATGTCGCCCACGGTGCCGCCGATCTCGACCAGCGCGACGTCGACGCCTTCGGCGCCGCGGCGGATGTAGTCCTGGATCTCGTTGGTGATGTGCGGGATGACCTGCACGGTCTTGCCGAGGTACTCGCCACGGCGTTCCTTGCGGATCACCGATTCATAGATCTGGCCGGTGGTGAAGTTGTTCACCTTCTTCATGCGGGTGCTGATGAAGCGCTCGTAGTGGCCGAGGTCCAGGTCGGTCTCGGCGCCGTCGTCGGTGACGAACACTTCGCCGTGCTGGGTTGGACTCATGGTGCCCGGATCGACGTTGATGTACGGATCGAGCTTGAGCATGGTGACTTTGAGTCCGCGGCTCTCGAGGATCGCGGCGAGGGAGGCGGCCGCGATCCCTTTGCCCAGGGAAGACACGACGCCGCCAGTGACGAATACGAATTTGGTCATTGTGCTGATGGTGCCGAACGGCACGCGCGGGAAATTGAAATTATACCTTAATCCTGCAAATACTTCTTGATATCAAGGCAGCAACACCCTCCGATGGACTGTCGCCGCCCGATCACAAACCGACTATTCTGAGTGCATTTTCGTTTCGGTTGGGCAATAATTGTAACCGGTCGGAAGAGACAATAATTTGCCGACAACAGTCGTAAAGACAGATCCAGTGTCATAAGCACAAATAAGCCGCAAGGATGCCGCCAGTCCGGCGGAAAAACCCTCTTAATTAGATAAAACATGGGCAATTTCATCAAACTCAACATCGGTACGCGCCTGGCCGCCGGCTTCGCGCTGACGCTACTGATGACCGTCATCATCGCCACCGTCGGCGTCTGGCGCCTGAACCAGGTCGCGCACGAGACTTCGTCGATTCTGGCAGAACCGCTGGCGAAGGAGCGCATGATCGCCGAGTGGTATACCCAGATCTTCGCCGCCGTGCGCCGTACCGCCGCGATCGTCAAGAGCAGCGACCCGTCACTGACCGACTTCTTCAAGGAAGACGCGGCCGCCACCGGCAAGCTGTCGGCCGACCTGGTCAAGCAGATCGAACCGTTGATCAGCGGCGACGACGAGACCGCCCTGTTCAAGTCGGTGATGGAACACCGCACCGCCTACAGCAAGGCGCGCGATGGCGCGGTCAAGGCCAAAGCCGAGGGCAACGTCGAACTGGCGGACCAAATCCTGACCCAGCAATTCAACCCGGCCGCCAAGGCCTACCAGGAACGCGTCAAGGAACTGGTCGACCTGCAGCACAAGCGCATCGCCGCCAGCGCCGAGCTGATCGCCAGCACCGCCAGCCGCGGCAACTTCGTCATCGGCTCGCTGGCCGCCGGCGCCCTGCTGCTGGGCGGCGTGTTCGCCTGGCTGCTGACCCGCTCGATCACCCGTCCGCTGCGCCAGGCGGTGCACGCCGCCGAGCAGGTGGCTGCCGGCGACCTGACGGTCGAAATCGACAGCAAGGCCACCGATGAAACGGGCGCCCTGCTGCGCGCGCTGGGCCATATGAATACCTCGCTGTCGAAGATCGTCGATGAAGTACGCAGCGGCACGCAAACCATCAGCGGCGCTTCGAGCGAGATCGCGGCCGGTAGTTTCGACCTGTCCAGCCGCACCGAACAGCAGGCCGCGGCACTGGAAGAAACCGCCGCCTCGATGGAAGAACTGACCGGCACCGTGCGCCAGAACGCCGACAACGCGCGCCAGGCCAACCAGCTGGCGATCGCCGCCTCGAGCGTCGCCACCCAGGCCGGCCAGGCGGTCGACCAGGTGGTCGCCACCATGGGCTCGATCAACGATTCGTCGCGCAAGATCGTCGACATCATTTCGGTCATCGACGGCATCGCCTTCCAGACCAATATCCTGGCGCTGAACGCGGCCGTCGAAGCGGCGCGCGCCGGCGAACAGGGCCGCGGCTTCGCGGTCGTGGCCTCGGAAGTGCGTACGCTGGCGCAGCGCTCGGCCGCTGCCGCCAAGGAAATCAAGCAGCTGATCGGCGACTCGGTCGAGAAGGTCGACACCGGCACCAAGCTGGTCGACCACACCGGCGCAACGATGCGCGAAGTGGTCGACTCGATCCAGCGCGTGACCGACATCATGGGAGAAATCTCGTCGGCCAGCCAGGAACAGATCACCGGCATCGACCAGGTCAACCAGGCCATGGGCCAGATGGATAACGCGACCCAGCAGAACGCGGCGCTGGTCGAGGAAGCCACCGCCGCCACCGCGGCGCTGCAGGACCAGGCGCAGCGCCTGGCGCAGGTGGTCGATGTGTTCAAGCTCGATCCACGGCATGTGACGCCGGCGGCGCCGGTGACGCCGGTGAAGCGTCCGCCGGCACGGCCGGCGTTGGCCAAGCCTGTGGCGCAAGCCCCGGCCAAGCCTGCTGCAAAGCCTGCTGCAAAGCCCTCAACGGCGAAGACGGCCGGCAAACCAGCCGCGCCAGCCAAGGTCAACGAGGCGGAGTGGGAAGAGTTCTAATCGTCCCCTAGCGCTTGCGGATCACACCGACCGGAGGTTGGCTCCCCGGCACCGCAGGCGTATCAATCTTCGTCCAATTCGAACCCTTCATCCGCCGCATACGCCGCCGCTTCGATAATCAAGTTCACCGCCGTGTCATCGTTGATATCGATGCCGGCATACGCGACCGCCCCCGGATAGGCCTCCTCGACCATTTCCAGGTGATGCTCCAGCAACTGCAGTTCGGCGCCGGCCGCACCTGGCGTCGGGCGCGTGCCCAGCATCAACAGGTCCTGGTAGTACCCGCTTTCTGCTTCCTGGCGTTGCGGGTCTTTCATTTCCGCCCTGATGGACTGGCCAATCGTAGCCCGGTGCTGGTCCAGCCCTTTCAGATCCATAAGTCCGAGCACGGCGGCGCGGACTTCGACCTTCGTTCCCACGCCATCCTTCACATGCTTGAGCAGGATGCCACGGTAATGCCCCTCGCGCGCGCCATTCGTATTGCCAACATAAAGGGTAGCGCCGGGCGTCAGGTTTTGCAGGTCAAGCACGCAATTGATGGCTTCCTGAATGGTAAGAAGCTGCTGGAAGGGACCGATGGGACGATCGACCTGCTTGCCCGCGTTCATCGCGACGATCCTCTTCAGCTTCTTTTCCGCGGCCCCGAGCGCGGACAGCGCCGACGACAGTTTGACCAGCTGCTTGGTATCGGCCTGGAATTTCTCGGACGCGGCATACAAGTGCTCCTGCGCCTGCTCGCTGATCTCGAGCAGCGACTGTGCCGCCTCGGCCAGTGGCGAGCTTTCCAGCTGGTTGCGCATGCGGTCGATCAGTACCGTCCAGGCCGTCGTATGCGCGCCCATGGTGCCTGAGAATGGCGACGTGGTCCGCCCCTCGATGCTGACGTCGCGGATGCGACCGTCGTCGTGCAGCGAGATCGACGAGGCGAGATAGCGCTGGCCGCTCTCGCCGTTGTTTCCGCCACGCTTGCCGGGCACCTTGACGCCGTCGCGCTGGACCTCGGCGTTCTCGTCCATCTTTTGCGTGATGTTCTGCAATAGCGTCGTGATGATGCCGTCGTAACCGGGCCGCACTTGCTCGGCCGCCGAAGGGTACATCATGTCGATGGTCCAGAGGTGCTGCTTGATCATGGCCAGCGCCCGCTGCTCGGCCGATACGGCCACGCGCATGCCCGGCGCCACCTTGTCCATCATCGCCTGATCGGTGATCGAGCAGACCACGGCGGCGGAACGGGCATCGAACAGGCCAACCACGGTGTTCACCAGGGTATCGAGCGGAATCGCCTGGCCGGCATTTGCATGCACCAGGGCACGGGCAGACTCGCCCTTGCCCTTGCCCGCTAACGGGGCGTTGATCGCCTTGGTATTGATAGTCGACAGGGGCACCAGCTCGCGCGCCTCAAGAAAGGCCTCGGCAAAACGCTGGATGTGCGCCGCATCGTGCTGGTCATAGGCGGGCCCGCCTCCGTGCAGGCGGCTCATCATGCGGGGCATCAGAAACCCCCAGATCGTCTCCATCTCGGCCCGGGCGGCATGCCACCGGTCCCGGTGCGCCTGCGGTGCGCTGTCGATCAGCAGCACCCCTGGCACATTATCCAGGTTCTGGGACAGGCGATACAGGATGACCGCGGCCTGGTCGATATTGGTTTCTTTCAGCTGCGCCTGCAGGCCCGCCACAGTCGTGACAAATGCCGAGGAATGGTCTCCCATCGTCCCGCCGAAGATATGCGGTGGACGGCCGACGATCGCGATGCCGTCGATCACGCCCTCCTCTGTCCCCTCCAGGATCTGGGCTGTGACGCGTTGCACGATGCCGGCCCCGGCCACCTTGACGCGCTGCGCAGGCATGCGCGGGCCGGCATCGATGGCGTAGCCTTGCCGCCGCAACTGGTGCGCGCGCCCGTCATGCAGGAAGGTCCCCGTCGCTGCCTTTTCGCCCATGAGATCGGCCTCACGCTCGAGCTCCGGAGCATCGTTCACCATGCTGCCTCCCTTGAGCTGCATGGTTGGCTTCACCCTTCCCTGCATCTGTTGGACCACATGCCATGCCTCGTGCGCCAAATGCCTGTCCTGCCCTGGCGCCAGATGAATCTCGGTCCCTTGTGCATATCCATGCGCCTCGAGCTGCGCGGGCTTGCCCGAGTTCCGGTGTACACGCACGGCCGACATGTCCATGCCCGAGAGCGATTCGATCCCCGCCTTTAGTTGGTCAGGCATCCCGGTCTCGTTAAGGTGCGCCTCGCTCTCGACACGCTGGAGCGCAGCGCCCCCGGATCCACTCCCGGCATGATTCATGCGCTTCCCGGTCACCGCGTTTGCCAAGTCGGCCATCTCATGCAACCGCGCCACGCGTGGCGATGCCTGCGCGAGCGCCTGCTGCCTGGCCAGTTCGGCCGTTTTCACGCGGGAATCGGTCAGGGGGGGCGAATCCGCGCGTTGCTGAACGGGCGGACGCGCCGCATTCTCTAGTTGCTGGCGATCTGCATTCATGCCATTCATCATCCTATTCGAAAGGGCGCCATGCAATACATCAGCGTCTCCAGCCGAGTGACAGCGTGTAACGAAGCGCTATCGATGAGCCTCAAGCGACGTTGCAAGACGCGAGCCATGCCAACCGCGCTACCGGCCGGCATCGCAATTCGCCCGGCATCTGGTTAAAGCCTGTCCTTGATCTTCAAAGCACTGCTCTTCGCGACGCCGCTCATGGGCACCAGCGCGAGCGCTGCGTCGATTTTAAGGATTGTTGCAGCAACCTCGTCGCGGACAGCGATGTGCTCAGACCGTGCTTCCATCGCACCATGATCGGGGTGTGAATCATCCAATTTCTTCCATGCACTCTCTAGAGTGGCTTTCGCTTGTGTAAGCGTATCGAGCAGCACTGGCAGTTGTTGCATATTAAAGTGTAGATTCACCGTGCTTGTCATGGTACCTCCTTTTGAACGTCTGCGATCCAGTGTAATTTCCAGTATGCATTATGCGGCATCCTCGCGCCGATTCCATTCTCCACCCTGACAACAACGATCACATTCGCTGGTTTCAATCCATGTTTGACATACCGCCCACTGATCGGCATACTTGCCGGATATGTTAGCGCTCACATAAAACACAAAATCTGGAGACAAGCATGTTCAAGCGCGGGCCCGAGACACCTGCAGCAGCGAACGCCCCCCTTGGCTGGCGCGAAAAGCTCAGCTATGGCGTAGCCGATATGGGCTTCAATTTTTATTGGGCCAATATCGCAACCTTCCTGCTGATCTTCTACACCGACACCTTCGGCATCTCGGCGGCGCAAGCCGCCACCCTGCTGGCCTCGATCAAACTGATCAACGCCTTCACCGACCCGCTGATCGGCGCCGCCGCCGACCGCACCAGCACCCGCTTCGGCAAGTTCCGCCCCTACCTGGTCTGGATGTCGATCCCGCTCGGCGCCGCCGCCGTCCTCACCTACACCACGCCCGATCTCGACGCCGACGGCAAACTGATCTGGGCCTACGCCAGCTACCTGGCGATGATGGTGTTCTACACCTGCGTCAACATCCCCTATAACGCGCTGTCCGGCGTGATGTCGGCAGACCCGCAGGAGCGCTCGACCATCAACGGCCTGCGCTTCATCTTCGCCTTCGGCGGCTCCACCCTGGTGACGGCCGCCACGCCGGCCATGGTGGGGTGGCTGGGCGGCGGCGACGATGAACGCGGCTGGCAGCTGACCATGGTGGCCTGGAGCATCGCCGCCGCGCTGATGTTCCTGATCACCTTCGCCAACACCCGCGAGCGGATCGCGCCGCCTCCCGGCCAGAAGAGCGACGTGCTGCGCGACATCCGCGACCTCGCTGCCAACCGTCCCTGGGTGGTGCTGTTCGTGCTGGCCCTGGTGATCATGGTGACCATCACCCTGCGCACCACCACCTCGGCCTATTACTTCAAGTACGTGGTAGAACGCCCCGAGCTGATGGCCAGCTTCGTGCCGACCTATATGATCTTCGCCGCCATCGGCGCCGCCTGCACGCCGCTCATGACCCGCTACGTCGACAAGAAGCTGCTCATGATCGTCCTGATGAGCGCGACCGCGGTGTTCTCGGCCGCCTTCTTCCTGATCCCCGAAGACCGCATCGACCTGATGTTCGCGCTGCAGGCGGCCACCGGCTTCGTGCTCGGGCCCAAGTCGCCGCTGGCGTTCTCGATGTATGCCGACACCGCCGACTACAACGAATGGACCACCGGCCGCCGCGCCACCGCCATGACCTTCGCCGCCGCCACCTTCTCGCAAAAGCTCGGCACCGCGGTTGCCGTGAGCGTGATCGGCGCCGTGTTCACCGCGCTGGGCTACGTGCCGAATGCGGCGCAAACCACCGGCTCGCAGGCCGGCATCGTGTGGCTGATGTCGTTCGTGCCGGCCTCCTTCGCCCTGCTGGCGGTGCTGGTCATGTGCTTCTATAACCTCGACGGCAAATTACTGGCGCGCATCCAGGCCGACCTGACGGCGCGCAAGGCGGCGCCATGAACACACAGGAGATTCCATCCATGCTGCACCCGCAAGACGACCGCTACGTGCTCACCACTCCCACCGCGATGCCGCAGGCCGGCGGCTTCCTGTGGAACCGCAGGATGATGATCCAGTCGACCTGCCGCGGCTATGCCACCGCCCAGTTCATGCAGCCGGAACCGAGCAAGTATTCGCATGCGCCGAACATGCAGGCCAAGTCCTTCATGCAGCCGGAGCAGCACTATTATGCCCACCATCCGGGCCGCTTCTTCTACGTGAAGGACGAAGATACGGGCGAGCTGTTCTCGGCGCCCTACGAGCCAGTGCGCGGTGGCGTCGACCGCTTCGAATTCTCGGTAGGCCGCCACGACCTGCGCTGGACCGTCGAGAAGTTCGGCATCCGCATCGAACTCGTGCTCGGCCTGCCGGTGGACGACGTCGCCGAGCTGTGGTCGATGGAAGTGACGAACCTGTCGGACCGCCCGCGCCGCATCAGCGTCTATCCCTATTTCACGATCGGCTATATGTCGTGGATGAACCAGTCGGCCGAGTACCGCCACGACCTGGGAGGCATTGTCGCTTCCAGCGTCACGCCCTACCAGAAGCTGGAAGACTATTTTAAAAACCGCCTGTTCAAGGACCGCACGGTGCTGCTGTGCGAGCAGGCGCCGGACGCCTGGGAGGTGGGACAGATCGCGTTCGAGGGCGAAGGCGGCCTGCATGCGCCTTCCGCGATCGCAGGCGAACGCCTGGGCTGCGGCGACGCGCGCTACGAGACGCCGGCCGCCGTCGTCCAGTACCGGCTATCGCTGGCGCCGAGCGAAGGAACCACGCGCCGCTTCCTGTTCGGCCCCGCCTTCGACGATGCCGAGATCGCGTCCCTGCGCGAAAAATACCTGAGCGAACAGGGCTTCGCCGCCGCGGCGCGCGACTACGCTGCCTATATCGCCGAGGGCGAAGGCGTGCTCCGGATCGCGACCCCGGACCGTGAACTCGACAACTTCGTCAACACCTGGCTCGCGCGCCAGGTCTACTACCACGGCGACGTCAACCGCCTCTCCACCGACCCGCAGACCCGCAACTACCTGCAGGACAATATGGGCATGGCCTTCGTCAAGCCGGCGGTGGCGCGCGCCGCCTTCCTGCATGCGCTGAGCCAGCAGGAAGCCAATGGCGCGATGCCGGACGGGATCCTGCTGTTCGAAGGCGCCGAGCTGAAATACATCAACCAGATCCCGCACACCGACCACTGCGTGTGGCTGCCCGTATGCCTGCGCGCCTACCTCGACGAAACGGGGGACGATGCCATCCTCGATGCGCCAGTCGCCACCCACGACGGCGTTGTGAAAACCGCGTTCGAGCGCATCTCGTTGGCGATGGACTGGCTCTTGCTGCGGCGCGATGCGCGCGGCCTGTCCTATATCGAGCAGGGCGACTGGTGCGATCCAATGAATATGGTGGGCTACAAGGGCCGCGGCGTCTCGGGCTGGCTGACGGTGGCGGCGGCTTATGCGCTGAACCTGTGGGCCGACGTGTGCGCAGCGCGCGGCGACGCCGCTTCGCTGACGCGCTACCGCGCCGGCGCCGAGGCGATGAACGGCGCCGCCGAAGCCCATCTGTGGGACGGCGCCTGGTTCGCACGCGGCATCACCGACGACAACGTCAAGTTCGGCGTCGCCAGCGATACCGAAGGCCGCATCTACCTCAACCCGCAAAGCTGGGCCTTCCTGTCGGGCGCCGCCAGTGCCGAACAGCGCGCACTGATGCTGGACGCGATCGACGAGCAGCTGCGCACGCCCTACGGCGTGCAGATGTTCGCGCCGCCCTACAGCGGCATGCGCGAGGACGTCGGCCGCGTCACGCAAAAGCATCCCGGCTCGGCCGAGAACGGCGCCGTGTACAACCACGCCGCGGTGTTCTACATCTACAGCCTGTACACGATCGGCGAAGCCGACCGCGCCTTCGACGCGCTGCGCAAGATGATCCCCGGCCCGGGCCTGGACGACTACCTGCAGCGCGGCCAGCTGCCGGTGTTCATCCCGAATTACTACCGCGGCGCCTACAAGGAATATCCGCGCACCGCCGGCCGCTCCAGCCAGCTGTTCAACACCGGCACCGTGGCCTGGGTTTACCGCTGCCTGATCGAGGGCTTGTGCGGCCTGAAAGGCGACCTGAAAGGCTTGACGGTGGCGCCGCAACTGCCGTCGGGCTGGGATGGCATGACGGTGACGCGGCGCTTCCGCGGCGCGACCTTCGAGGTCGACATCGAGCGTGGTACGGTCGACCGGGTCGAGGTGATATGCGACGGCGTCGCCCTGCCTGCGGCCCGCATCGACAACATCGAAACGGGCCGCACCTACCGCCTGGATGTCACGGTTCCATGACCGGTCCCGTCATTGCATCGTATGCGTCTGCTGCTGCGTATCCACCGCGAACCCGCGCTGCGCGTCCCAGTAGGTGAACCAGTAGCGCACCACGTCCCCGATCTTGAGCCCGCCCGCCGTGTAGGTGTTGTTGGCGCCGCTGAGCTGCATCCGCACGTTCTGCTGCGGCCCGTTGTTGACGGTGTAATGCACGTCGGCCCAGCCGCCGGTGGTGGTGCGGAACTGCAGCATCGTCGACGAGGTCTGGCTGACCGAGGTCGGGCCGCTCGGCTCCGGCTGCGGCGTGGTGCCGCCACCGCCCGATTCCCACACGATATCGTCGATCGCGAACTGGAAGCTCGATGACGGCAGCGCGCCGTCGATGCTCGAGATCATGAAGATGTCGTGGAGCGACTGCGCCGCGACCAGGGGTCCGAGCAGGGTCGAGACGGGAATCGAGACCTGGCCCCACTGGCCGTTGCGCGTCAATCCAAATGCCGTGGTGTTGGCCGGGAAGTTCACCCAATTCTGGTTCGTGTAGGTGTCGCCGATGCCGATCCTGAAGCCCACGTTGGCCGGGATTCGGATGCGGAATTTCACAGTGCCGTTGGCGCGGTAGTTACTCAGGTTGCGCGCCTGGCGCGCCTGGATGCCGCCGCCGAACCACTGGCCCGGCGTCGTGTAGTTCCAGGCGATGACGTTATTGCCCTCGAACGGCGCGGTATTGCCGGCGCCGGTGGAGGCCGCGTTCCACAGGAAGATGTCGGAGCTCGTCCCCGCCACCAGCTTGTTATTGACCGCTGTGGTGTCGGTGAACACGCCGAACTTGCCGGCGACTTCGGGCACGGTCTGGTCGCCCAGCTTCACCTGGCCCTTGCCGTCCATCTGGTAGACGCGCACGTAGTCGACGTACATGGTGCCGGGCAGCGGCGCCGTGACCTGGCCCGGGTTGGCGGCGTCGGTGAAGTTGCCGCCCACGGCCATGTTCAGCAGCAGGTAGAACGGCGCCTGCAGCGCGCTCGAATTGACCGGCAGCGGCGCGTTGTACATATTGTGTTCGACGCCGTTATCGACCGTCGTGAAGCGCATCTGGCTCTCGTCCCAATAGAAGCGGTAGGTGACGAAGCGATTCGCAAGCGAATTCTGGGGCACGTACCAGTTCTTGGTCTGCCACGCGGTCGAGGCGGCGCAGCTCTCGTTGCCGGGCACGCAGGCGGCCTGCTGCCAGGTGATCACGTTCGATCCGACGAAGTGGTTCGACGACGGCGCGTTGCCGTGCGCCCGCTCGGACGCCTTGTGGCCCGCCTCCATGATGTCGATCTCGCCGTTGCGCGGCCAGGTCTGCGGGCTCACGCCCAGCATCCACGCGGCCGGCCACAAGCCGGTGCCGAGGTTCGGCGCGGCCATGCGCACCTCGATCATCCCGTACTGCACCTGCACCTTGTTCTTGGTGTCGAGCCGGGCCGAGGTGAAGACGTTGCTGCCGATCGTCTGGCTGCGCGCCTGGATCGCCAGCGCGCGCGTGCCCGATTCGAAGGGCACGTTGACGATGCTGGCGTTATTGGGGCTGTAGTACTGCAGCTCGGCGTTGCCGTAGCCGCACAGGCCGATCTGGCAGCCGTTACCGTCCTGCAGGTTCCACACGCCGGTGTTGACATTGCTGCCGTTGAACTCCTCTGACCACAGCAGCTGGCCGATCACCGGGTTGGTGACGCTGGCCGCAGCTTGCGCCCCACAGGCCAGCAGGATGCCGGCGACAAGCGCATGGAAAGGTTTCCATCTCGAGCGATGATTCTGGTTCTGGTTGTTCACGTCGACTCCTCTTATCTCACTACAAGAAATGCGGCCGTGCCGGATGGTCGTGCCGCGGCTTGCCAACTTATTCGTTGGTCTCGAATGATGTCGTGCGGATTCGTGTGGAAAACGGGATTGGAAACCTTTCCAAGTCGGAATGGAAAATATAGTCTGATTTTCAGGACGTGTCTATCCGATGTGAATGGCGCGCGCGATTACCCCGCCGGCATATGCATGCGGCGGGGAATTGGTGGCGCTGAATTAAACGCTGGCGAGGATCTGCGCGACCAGCTGCTCCTGGCTGTCGCGGATGTCGAGGGTGATGCCGGCTTCGTCGGCCTGCAAGGGTTCGAGCGTGCTCAGCTGGCTGTCGAGCAGCGACGGCGGCATGTAATGACCGGGGCGATTGCTGACGCGCTCGAGTAGTACCTCACGCGGGCCGGCCAGGTGCGCGAAGCGTACATCGCCGCCCCCGCTGCGCAGCAGGTCGCGATAGGCGCGCTTGAGCGAGGAACACGACAGCACCGCCCCGCCCTCGCGTGCGGCGAGCTTGTCGCGCAGATTCAGGAGCCAGTCGCGGCGGTCATCGTCGGTCAGCGGGACACCGGCAGACATCTTGGCGACATTGGCCTCTGAATGGAAGGCATCGCCCTCGATGAACGGCACCCCAAGAGCGGCAGCCAGCTTCGCACCGATGCTGCTCTTGCCGCAGCCGCTCACACCCATGACTACCCAGGCCGTTCCCTTGTTGTCGTCTCGCGCTTCTGTCGTCATTTCTATATGTTAACGCTAACATCGATAAGGGAGATTGTAGCGTCTGTGGACGAATGATGTAAAGCGGTCATGCACCACGGTTGGGCAAATGCGCGTAGCCGGTGCCTGTTAGTGGAAATCGCAGGCGCCGCCCTGCCGATGAAGGCCAACGCAAAAAGCGTGTTTCACCTTTGAAATGAACGGCTTACCTGTCTGCGATTCCATATGGCACAGCTCTTGCTGTCAACATGATCAGGCCACCGTTTCATTTTTTGCGTCATCACCACTACCAGGGATCTTCGCCAATGAAAGATGAGAATCTGTACCGTCCTTACTCGACCGAGTCATCCTTGAACGGCTGCCCTTGCGGCAAGCACGGCTCCCAGGACGAGCATGATCGCCAGGCCCAAGCCGCCCGACTGCGGCGCGCGGGCGACGCCGAAGCGCTGTCCGGCGACTTCGTCGAGGCGGCCGCGGTGCGCGCCCTGTTTCCCCATGACGCCACGCGCCGGAACCTGATCAAGGCGGTGGGCGGGCCGACGCTGATGGCGGCGATCGGTTCGCTGCTGCCGCTGGCCAGCCTGCAGGCCAATGCGATGGAAAAAACGGGCGCGCTCGAGAAGAAGGACCTCAAGATCGGCTTCATCCCGATCAACTGCGCCACGCCCTTGATCATGGCCGACCCGATGGGCATGTACAAGGCGCAGGGCCTGAACGTCACCCTCAGCAAGACCGCCGGCTGGGCGCTGGTGCGCGACCAGATGATCAACCGCGAGCTCGATGCCTCGCACTTCCTGGCGCCGATGCCGCTGGCGATGTCGATCGGCCAGGGCGGCACGCCGCAGCCGATGCGCGTCGCCACCATCCAGAACATCAACGGCCAGGCGATCACGCTCGCCCTCAAGCACAAGGACAATCGCGACCCGCGCAACTGGAAGGGCTTCAAGTTCGCGATCCCCTTCGAGTACTCGGTCCACAACTTCCTGCTGCGCTACTACCTGGCCGAGCACGGGCTGGACCCGGACCGCGACGTCCAGCTGCGCGTCACGCCGCCGCCCGAGATGGTCGCCAACCTGCGCGCCGGGAACATCGACGGCTTCCTCGGCCCCGATCCGTTCAACCAGCGCGCCGTGTTCGACCAGGTGGGCTTCATCCACATCCTCACCAAGGACATCTGGAACGGCCATCCCTGCTGCGCCTTCGGCGCCTCGCAGGCCTTCATCGACCAGAACCCCAACACCTTCGCCGCGCTGTACCGCGCCATCCTGAACGCCACCGCGATGGCGCACAAGGCCGAGAACCGGCCCGAGATCGCCAAGGCCATCAGCAAGCCGGCCTACCTGAACCAGCCCGAGACGGTGGTGCTGCAGGCGCTCTCCGGCCGCTTCGCCGATGGCCTGGGCAAGGTGCGCAATGAGCCGGACCGCGCCGACTTCGACGCCCTGCCCTGGTATTCGATGGCGACCTGGATGCTGACGCAGATGAAGCGCTGGGGCTACCTGAAGGGCGACGTCAACTACAAGGCGCTGGCCGAACAGGTGTTCCTGCTGACCGATGCGCGCAAGCAGATGGCTGCCCTCGGCATGCCGGCGCCGGCCGCCGCGGCGAACGGCTACCGCTCGTTCACGATCATGGGCAAGACCTATGACCCGGCCAAGCCGCAGGCCTACCTGGACAGCTTTGCGATCAAGCGCGCCTGACACCGGAGAAGCCCATGCACAAGCAACTGAGGTTCAGGGCGGCGCTGTTGTCGCTGGCGCTGCTGCTGGTCGTGGTCGGCGTGTGGCACATCGCCACCGCGCCGCGCGCCGCGGCGCCAGTGGCGGCGATGAGCGCGGAGGAAGCCGAATACGCGGCTTTGATGGGACAGGCGCCGGCCGCTGCCGATGTGGCCCCGGCGCCCGATGCGGGCAGCGGCTTTCCCACGCCGGCCCAGTTCGCGCGGCTGGCGGCCGGCCACCTGGGCGATCCGTTCTACGACAACGGCCCCAACGACCGCGGCATCGGCATCCAGCTGGGGCATTCGCTGGTGCGCGTCGGCCTGGGCTATCTGCTGGCGATGCTGGTGGCGATCCCGCTGGGCTTCGTGATCGGGATGTCGCCGCTGCTGTACCGCGCGATCGATCCGTTCATCCAGGTCTTGAAGCCGATCTCGCCGCTGGCCTGGATGCCGATCGCGCTCTACACGATCAAGGATTCGTCGATCTCGGGCATCTTCGTGATCTTCATCTGTTCGATCTGGCCCATGCTGATCAACACCGCCTTCGGCGTGGCCGGCGTGCGCAAGGACTGGCTCAACGTCGCGCGCACGCTCGAAGTGTCACCGCTGCGCAAGGCCTTCCTGGTGATCCTGCCGGCGGCCGCGCCGACCATCATCACCGGCATGCGCATCTCGATGGGCATCGCCTGGCTGGTGATCGTCGCCGCCGAAATGCTGATCGGCGGGAACGGCATCGGTTACTTCTTGTGGAACGAGTGGAACAACCTGTCGCTGGCGAATGTGCTCTTCGCCGTGCTCATGATCGGCATCGTGGGCATGGCCCTGGACCTGATGTTCGCCGCGCTGCAAAAAAAGGTGACCTATGCCGAATGACCGCTTCGTCCAGGTCGACGGCCTGGCCAAGACCTACCGCGCCGGCCAGCCGCCGGTGTTCGAGCAGGTGACATTCGCGATCGAGCGCGGAGAGTTCATCTGCATCATCGGCCATTCGGGCTGCGGCAAGAGCACCATCCTGAACGTGCTGGCCGGGCTCGAAGCGGCCAGCGCCGGCACCGTGATCATGGACGGCCGCGAAGTGACCGGCCCGGGCCTGGACCGCGGCGTGGTGTTCCAGAACCACGCCCTGCTGCCGTGGCTGAGCGTGGAAGACAATATCGGCTTCGCCGTGCGTTCGCGCCACCGCGACTGGCCGCGCGACAAGGTGCGCGAACACGGCGCGCGCTTCATCGAGATGGTCGGCCTGAGCGGGGCGGCGCGCAAGAAGCCGTCCGAGCTCTCCGGCGGCATGAAGCAGCGGGTGGGCATCGCACGCGCCTTCGCGGTCGAACCCAAGATGCTGCTGCTGGACGAACCGTTCGGCGCGCTCGACGCGCTCACCCGCGGCACGATCCAGGACGAGCTGCTGGGCATCTGCGCGGCGACGCGCCAGACCGTTTTCATGATCACCCACGACGTCGACGAAGCGATCCTGCTGGCCGATCGCATTTTCTTGATGAGCAACGGGCCTCAGGCGCGGATCGCCGAGATCGTCGTCAACACGCTGCCGGCCGATCGCAGCCGCGCCACGATCCACCGCGATCCCCAGTTCTACAAGATCCGCAACCACCTGGTCGATTTCCTGGTGCGCCGCTCGAAGATGCTGCAGCAGTCCGGCGCCGACGGCGCGGAACCGCTCGAGACGCGCATCGTGCAGCCCGGCCTGGAGGACGATGCCGCACCTTCCGCACCCGACCATTACCCTGCCCGGGCTTCGGCCTGAGCGTCCGCCCTTACCACCACCACATCGATGGAGCCCACTATGATTTCATGTCGTGAAGACGTCACCAAAATGATCTTGTCCGCCAAGGTCCGCAAGGGCATCAAATGGCGTGACGTGACCGAGGCCACCGGCCTGTCGAAGGAATGGACCACGGCCGCCTGCCTTGGCCAGATGACCTTGACGAAGCCGCAGGCCGAGGCGGTCGGCAAGATCTTCGAGCTGTCCGACGAAGCCATCGCCTGGCTGCAGATCGTGCCCTACAAGGGATCGCTGCCCACGGCGGTGCCGACCGATCCCCTGATCTATCGCTGGTACGAGCTGGTGAATGTGTACGGCACCACGATCAAGGAACTGATCCACGAAGAATTCGGCGACGGCATCATGAGCGCCATCGATTTTTCGATGGACATCCAGCGCACCGAAGACCCGAAGGGCGACCGCGTCAACGTGGTCTTG
This sequence comes from Massilia sp. CFBP9026, assembly GCF_034045165.1. Taxonomy (NCBI): domain Bacteria; kingdom Pseudomonadati; phylum Pseudomonadota; class Betaproteobacteria; order Burkholderiales; family Oxalobacteraceae; genus Massilia; species Massilia sp. CFBP9026. The sequence continues at coordinate 616,381 of NZ_JAXCWH010000003.1, read as the reverse complement.
TCCGGTAAATTCCTGCCTTATAAGAGCTACTAAGCTTCGTCAGGTCAGGCGCTCTCGCGCTCACGCAGGGTAAATCCCAGGTCGATGCGCTTGCGTTCGGGCTCCTGGCCCTTGATCACCTGCAGCAGCAGGCTGGCGGCCTCGAAGCCGATCTGGTAGCGCGGCGTGTCGATGGTGGTGAGCGATGGCATCATCCATGCCGATGCCGGCAAGTCGTTGAAGCCGCAGACGGCGATGTCCTGCGGGATGCGGATCCCGTGGCGCTGGCAGTGGTAGACGGCGCCGTGGGCCAGGTCGTCGTTGCAGCAGAAGACGGCGTCGCAGTCGGGCATATTCGCCATCATCTGCCCCATCAACTCGGCGCCGAGCGCGATCGTGGAACGCTCCGGCACCATTAGCTCGAGCCGTGGATCCGCCAGGCCCGCCTCGACCATCGCGGCCCGATAGCCGTCGGCGCGGCGCAAGGTGCGCTCGTCCAGCTGGGCGCCGATGAAACCGATGCGGCGGTAGCCCTTCCGGATCAGGTGGCGCGTCATCTCCATGCCGGCCTCGAACTGAGAGAAGCCGACCGACAGCGCGTCGGCATCGTCGGACAGGTCCATCATCGACACTGACGGCACCTGCGACGCCTCCATCATCTTCGCCACGGCCGGGCTGTGGGCCTGGCTCGAGAACAGGATGCCGTCCGGGCTCGATTGCAGGTAGGTGCGCAGCAGCTTTTCTTCCTCGGCCTGCGAATAATAGGTGTTGCCGATCAGGAGCTGGTACTGGCCCGGCGCGACGGCATCGTGGATGCCTTCGAGGACGGCGGTGAACACGGCGTTGGAAAACGACGGCACCAGCACCACGATCACATGCGATTGCGAGGAGGCCAGCGCGCGCGCCGCGCGGTTGGGCACGTAGCCGAGTTCCGCGACCGCACGCTCCACCTTGACCCGGGTAACCTCGGAGACCATCTGCGGCTGGCTGAGCGCGCGCGAGGCGGTCATGATCGACACGCCGGCCATGCCCGCCACCTGCTCGAGCGTGGCCCGTCCCGTTCCCCTGCCCTTGCTGCGGCTCGTTTTATCCATGGTCATCCTGTTGTGGCGTTCTTCATTCCTGGTTCCATTCTATCAACAACGGGCCAGCCTTTTGTGACCACCTTGGCCAGCCTGGAAACCGGCCGGAAAGTCAGTTAGTGATTTTACTGATTTTATCGTTGTATTTTTGCTGAATTTGGGACCTAGGCCGCAGACGGCCTCATCAGCTGTCGCTATACTTTTTCACGCCCTGTTGCCTTGTTGAAAGACCCTATATGCGCCTGAACACGCCGATCACCAATAACGAATACCAGCTGGCCGACAGCAAGACCATCGTCTCGACCACCGATTTGCAGGGCAATATCCGCTATGCGAATCCATATTTCGTGCAGGTGAGCGGCTTCACCGAAGAAGAACTGATCGGCGCGCCGCAGAACATCCTGCGCCATCCGGACATGCCGGTGGAGGCTTTCGCCGACATGTGGCAGGCGATCCGCGCCGGGCGGCCGTGGAGCGGCATGGTCAAGAACCGCTGCAAGAACGGCGACTATTACTGGGTGTATGCGAACGTGACGCCGGTGCTCGAGAACGGCCAGGCGGCCGGCTATATGTCGGTGCGCACCAAGCCGACCCGCGAGCAGGTACGCGAGGCGGCAACGCTGTACGCCGAATTCAAGGCCGGCAACCCGCGCGGCCTGGTATTGCGCAACGGCCGCGTCGAACACGGCGGCCTGCGTGGCCGCCTGGCGGCGCTGGGACGGCTGCCGCTGCGCACCCAGGTCAACGGCGGCATGGGCCTGTTGACGCTGCTGCTGGCGGCGATCACGCTCGAATGCTGGCGCGACGGCCTGCCTGCATGGACCTTGTTGTCGCTGGCCGCATCGCTGGCCATGGTGCTGGGCCTGTGGGCCAGCCTGCGCCGCAACGTGCTGGCGCCGCTGGCCGAGGCCTCCGGTTTCGCGCGCCGCCTGGCAGGTGGCGACCTCACCTGCCGCCTGGCGCCGCGCCGCGACGACGAGATGGGCCAGCTGGTGGCGGCCCTGCGCCAGTCGGCCGTGAACCTGTTCAGCGTGATCGGCGACGTGCGCGCCAACTTCGACGAGATCCGCCCCGCCACCGGCGAAATCGCGACCGGCAACCTGGACCTGTCGAGCCGCACCGAGACGCAGTCGTCAAGCCTGCAAGAGACGGCGGCCAGCATGGAGCAGCTGACCCACAACGTGGCGCAGAGCGCCGACAGCGTCAACGCGGCCAGCGACCTGGCGCGCCGCGCCGCCGCGACGGCCGGCAACGGCCAGCGCACCGTCACCGAGGTGGTGAGCACGATGGAAGCGATCAGCGCCTCGTCGCACAAGGTGCTCGACATCGTCGGCATGATCGACGGCATCGCCTTCCAGACCAATATCCTGGCCCTGAACGCGGCCGTGGAAGCGGCGCGCGCGGGCGAACAGGGCCGCGGCTTCGCGGTGGTGGCGGGCGAAGTGCGCACGCTGGCCCAGCGCAGCGCGGTCGCGGCCAAGGAGATCAAGGCGCTGATCGACGCCTCGATCGCCAACGTCGACAGCGGCAACCGCCTGAGCGTGGCGGCCGGCGCGGCGATCCAGGAAGTGGTGGGCGCGGTCGACCAGGTGACGCGCGTGATGGACGAGATCGCAGGCGCGACGCGCGAGCAGTCGAGCGGCATCGGCCAGGTGAACCAGGCGGTGACGCAGCTCGACGCGATCACGCAGCAGAACGCGGCCCTGGTGGAGGAAGCAGCCGCCGCGACGGCGACCCTGGCGCGGCAGACCGACGAGGTGTCGCAGGCCTTGCAGGTGTTTCAGTTGCAGGCGGGTGCGCCGGCACGGGCCACGCGTGCAGCAACCGTCCAACGTACCGTAGGGTGGACGGCTCTGCCGTCTACGCGGTGATAGTTGGCAGCAAGGTCGTCCGGCACGATATCGGAACCGATAACAATCGACGCGTGGACGGCAAAGCCGTCCACGCGTCGATCGTTGCATCGTCCCCTCAACAAAAATCCCTGCTGCGCGCATCCAGCCCGCCCAGCAGGTGCGACAAGTCCACCAGCCGCTTGGCCACCAGGTGGCGCACTTCTCCCTGGCGCTGCCAGATGCCGTACACCCCGAGCAGCGGCGCATTGAGCACTTCGCGCCGCTGCTGCTCGACCAGGGTCGGCCACACGACCACATTGACGTTGCCGGTCTCGTCTTCCAGGGTCATGAACAGCACGCCCTTGGCCGTGCCGGGACGCTGGCGCACCGTGACCAGGCCGCAGGCGCGCGCTAGCTGGCCGTCCTGGAAATCCATCAGGTTTGACGCCGGTATGAAGCGCTGCTTGAGCAGGCGCTCGCGCAGCAGCGCCAGCGGATGGCGGCCGAGCGTCAATCCCTGCGCGCGGTAGTCGCCGACGATCTCTTCGCCTTCGCTCGGCGCCTGCAATGCCGGCGTCTCTTCGCGCGGCACGGTCGGGCGCAACAAATCCTTGTCGGGCGCCGCGCCCGAGGCCTGCCACAAGGCTTCGCGCCGGTGTCCGGCCAGCGAGCGCAGGGCGTTGGACGCGGCCAGTACCTGCAGGTCGCCCCGATCGAGATGCGCGCGCCGCGCCAGGTCGGCCACGCTGTCGAAAGGCCGCACGGCGCGCGCCTGCTCGATGCGCTCGGCCGACTCCTGGCTCATCCCCCGTTGCAGCGAGAAGCCCAGCCGCACCGCCGGCTGGCGCGAGCGGTCGGCGGGATCGTACTCTTCCAGCGCCGAATCCCAGCCGCTGACGGCGACGTCGACCGGCCGCACCTCGATGCCATGGCGGCGCGCATCCTGCACCAGTTGCGAGGGACTATAAAAGCCCATCGGCTGGCTGTTGAGCAGTGCGCACAAAAACGCGGCCGGCTCGTGGCACTTGAGCCACGAACTCGCATAGGCCAGCAGCGCGAAGCTGGCCGCGTGCGATTCGGGGAAGCCGTATTCGCCGAAGCCCTGGATCTGGCTGAAGATCGCTTCGGCGAATTCCAGCTTGTAGCCGCGTTCGAGCATGCCGCCCACGATGCGCTCGTAGTATTTTTCGAGGCCGCCCTTGCGCTTCCAGGCCGCCATCGCGCGCCGCAGCTGATCCGCCTCTCCCGGCGTGAAGCCGGCGCCCAGGATCGCCACCTGCATCACCTGTTCCTGGAAGATCGGCACGCCCAGGGTGCGGCCGAGCGCGACCTTCATCTCGGGGCTCGGATAGTCGACCGGCTCGAGTCCCTGGCGCCGGCGCAGGTAGGGATGGACCATGCCGCCCTGGATCGGGCCGGGACGCACCACCGCCACCTCGATCACCAGGTCATAGAAGCGGCGCGGCAGCATGCGTGGCAACATGCTCATCTGCGCACGCGATTCGATCTGGAACACGCCGATGGTGTCGGCCTGGCAGATCATGTCGTAGGTGGCGCTGTCCTCGAGCGGGATGTCCTGCATCTCGAAATCGTCGCCATAGCGCTGGCCCACCAGCTCGAGGCCGCGCCGCATCATCGACAGCATGCCCAGCGCCAGCACGTCGACCTTCATCAGGCCCAGTTCTTCGAGGTCGTTCTTGTCCCACTGGATGACGCTGCGGTCGGCCATCGTCGCGTTCTCGATCGGCACCAGGCGCGAGAGCTTGCCTTTCGCGATCACGAAGCCTCCCGGATGTTGAGAGAGGTGGCGCGGGAAGTTCAGCAGCGACTGCGCCAGCGTGGCCCACTGGCGCGACAGCGGCGCCTCGGGATCGAGGCCGCTTTCGGCCAGGCGGCCCAGCAGATCCGCGCGGCTGTCGAACCAGTGATGGGTCTTGGCCACCTTCTCGACGATGGCAAGGTCGATGCCGAGCGCCCTTCCGCTGTCGCGCAGCGCGCTCTTGGGCCGGTAGCTGATCACCACCGCCGCCAGCGCCGCCCGCTGGCGGCCGTACTTGTTGTAGATGTACTGGATGACTTCTTCGCGCCGCTGGTGCTCGAAGTCGACGTCGATGTCGGGCGGCTCGTTGCGCTCGCGCGAGATGAAGCGCTCGAACAGCAGGCTGGCGCGCGCCGGGTCGACCTCGGTGATGCCGAGGCAGTAGCACACCGCCGAGTTGGCGGCCGAGCCGCGGCCCTGGCACAAGATGTGTTGCGAGCGCGCGTAGCGCACGATGTCGTACACCGTCAGGAAGTAGTGTTCGTAACCCATGTCGGCGATCAGTTCGAGCTCGTACTCGATCTGGGCCTGCACCTTGGCCGGCACGCCGTCGCGGAAGCGCCGGTGCGCGCCGATCCAGGTTTCGCTGCGCAGGTAGCTGCTGGCATCGTGGCCTTCAGGGACCACCTCATCGGGGTATTCGTAGCGCAGCTCGTCGAGCGAGAAGGTGCACAGGCGCGCGATGCGCACCGTCTCGGCCAGCGCCTCGCGCGAATAGATATTGGCCAGGCGCAGGCGCGCGCGCAGGTGCTGCTCGGCGTTCTGCGCCAGGCCGTAGCCGCAGGCGCCCACCGGTTTACCCAGGCGCGTTGCGCTCAGGGTGTCCTGCAGGGGCTTGCGCGAGCGGACGTGCATGCACACGTGGCCCAGCGCGACGATCGGCAGGCCGTGCTGCCAGCCCACCTCTTCCACCGTGGCGCGGTGGGCGTCGTCGAAAGCGCGGTGCAGCTGGGTGAGGCCGAGCCAGGCGCGGCCCGGGAAGGTGGTGGCCACCCATGCGGCCTGCGCGTGCAGGCGGTCGACGTCCTGGGCTTCGTGGCCAGGATATGGCGGCAGCAGGATCGCCAGGCAGTCGGGCATGTGCTGCAGGTGCGCGTATTCCGGGACGGGATTGGCAAGGTCGTCGGGCGTGAGCAGGTAGGTGCCCTTCTCGCTGCGCGTGCGGCCGATCGTGATCAGTTCGGACAGGTTGCCGTAGCCGTTGCGGTTTTGCGCCAGCAGGATCAGGGACGGGGCTGGCGTCAGATCCTCGTCGGGGTTCTTGAGGTGGAAGTGGGCGCCGATGATCAGGGGCAGGTTGGCGGCTTTCGCTTCGGCGTGGGCGCGCACGACGCCGGCCAGCGAGCATTCGTCGGTGAGGGCCAGCGCGAAGTACCCCAGCTGCACCGCGCGCGCGACCAGCTCCTCGGCGTGCGAGGCCCCTTGTAGGAATGAGAAGTTCGAGAGGCAGAACAACTCGGCGTAGGGGGGCAGCGCCTGGGCCTGGGATGCCGGGGGCTGGGCGGTGGGAGTGGGCTTGGTCACGCTGGGGGGCTGTCGAATAGCCAATACTGTATAAAAACACAGTATAACCGAGCTCACTATGCCAGCGCCTCAAATGTGGCGTTGAACGCGTGGCAAGCAAAGCCTCCCACGCTACCAGCATCGACTACTCAGGCATTTGTGGGAAAGGGGCGCGGCATGGGTCCGAGGGACGAGCCGGAAGGATCTTGTGCCCCCATCCGCGCGCGCAGGCTGGACACGCCACCACCGTGTGCACGGCGCATGATCGGCTGGTCGACGCCGACCATGCGCTCATACGCCAGCATCAACGCCGTGCCGCCCGTGGAATTGACGTAGTCGAGCATATCCATCGTGGTCTCGTAAGCCCAGCCGGAGAAGCTCTCGCCTGCCTCGGCTCCTGCCGTCGCACCCGCGCTCGTGACGCCTCCCTGCACTTTCGTCAGGATCGTGACGATGGCCCACGAAATCCCCATCCATCCAGTCGTCGCAAGCGTCATGCGCAGCACCGGCATGAGGATGCCCGCTTCGTGGATCGCCTTGAGCACGCCAAGCAAGGCGCTCGCCGGCATTGCGCGGTTGCAGTCGATGGTCGCGATCAGGATCGCGATCTTGTTCATCACGCCAGGATAGCGCCGCAGAAAGCGGTACAAGGCGAGGCCGATCTGCTGCTGGTCGCCGAGGAGCCGACCAAGGCCGGCCGCCAGAAAGCAGCCGCCAGTGAGCTTCCACACCACTTTCACCAGCTTCATGTCGACCGGACCATCCAGCATCGTCGCGCTGGCGAAGGCTTGCAAATGGCTGGCATTGCCGGCCCGTGTGGGGCTCAGCAGCAGGTTGAAGCAGGTGGAAAAATTGGTGTCGTAGCTGCCGTCCACCGCGATGGCGCCGCTTGCGGTCACCGCGATGAACGGCGCTCCCGCGCCACCGACGACGCCGATATTGATGGCGCCATTGGCCTGGAGCGATGCCATCAACTGGATTGCATCCTGCGCGCTGCCGCCGGCACGCACGATGCCATCGCTATCCGCGCTCAGGTAGCTGCCGTCACGGCATTGCAGGGTGACGGCGGGTACATCCTGGGCCTCCGGTACGCCGATGGTGAACACCTCGGCCGCATCGCTCGAGGTCCCGAGCGCCGTGATCTGGCCGTCGGCAGCGATCGACCAGTAACCGCCTGCCGCGGTCTGGAGTTTGATCTCGTCGCCGGCGGCGAGCAGTCCGGCCAGCGAGACGAAGTTTCTGTCGGTGGTAAACGTTGGCTCGGGCTGGGTGATCGAGACCGGCGTATCTTCAGGCACGTTGACGCTCGATACTCCCGCCACGCCCCAGCTATAGACCATCGAGAACGACTTGACGGCGGCCGGCCAGGTGTCGCCGAAGGTCAAGCTGTCGGCCGTGAACGACAGGCTTCCATTCTCCACCAGCGCGGCAACCTTTTCCGTGACGTCGACCGGTCCGTAGGCCGCAGCGATGATGTTTAGGGCGCGTGGATCGAGCGACGCCTGTCCGGCGGGAGCGGCCGGGTCGTAGTCGATGTGCAGGGTCTGGTTCTCGGTCGTCGCGGCCATTTGCGGCTTGCGGTCGGCGTACTGGTAGACCACGTGCAGGGTCTTGCGCATGGCCGGCCAGCCATCGCCGAACACGCTGCTGGATGCGGCGACCGACAGCCTGCGCCGGCTCACGCTGGCGCGGACGATGTCGGTGACGTCCTTCAAACCGTAGAAGGCGCTCAGGATGTGCAGCGGTGGACGGTAACTGAGTGCATAGGGATTGCCCTCGACGACGATGTCGATGAATGGAATCTGGCCGCAATAGCTGGCCACGATGACGAAGGTATTGCGCTTGCCTCCTTTGCCATCTTCGCCAAGGGCGGCGCTGTTGGCGACCAGGGACAAGGTTCCAGCCGAGTGGTCGGTCAGATTGCGTACCGTCGCGCTCACGTCGGCGCAGCCGAAGCTGGCGCCCCACACGGTCAGTACCGGCTGGGCGGCATTGTCTTGCGGTGCTGGAGCAGGAGCCCGGATAGATTGCTCGAACTGCTGGGCGCCGATGTTCAGCGTCTGGCCTTCTGAAGCGGTTGCCACGAACGTCGGGCCGCGGTCATACCGATAGATGACGGTCAGCGTTTTTTCGTGGCCGACCCAGGTATCGCCGAACGTCTGGTTGCTTGCCAAAACAGCCAGGGTCTCAGGAAAAGCCTGACGGTTGACTTGCTTGATGACCTGCGCGGTGACCTGCTTGAGTCCATAAGCCGCGCCAACGATATGCAGAACGCCTGTGCTTTGGGTAGCCATACTTGAATCTTCTTTCCGGAATGAATAACATGCTTTGCGACAATTGCGATGGCAGGCGCGACGATCTTCGTTACGTCTTCCCTCGTGGTAAGCAATAGTTTGCAAGCTCCGTGCCACCCTGAAACATGGCGTCAAAGCAACAAAATCAAGGATTTAGTCGACTATTTATGCCTGTTGGGTGTAAAACAACGGGTGTTTTTACATGTCAACGAGCAAGTTGACACGCTGGTTGCCTGAATCGAAGTAGAGAATGTATATTCGGCAATTTTCTTTTCCTGTAGTATTTACGGCGCCTGCGCCGACCAAACGAGCCGCAAATGACTTCATCGCCTGACCTGATTGCCACTCCCAGTACCGAGCGCTATCGCCTCGGTAAGCTGCTTGGCAATGGCGGCTTCGGCGATGTGCATGAGGCATGGGATCCGGCGTTGCAGCGCACCGTTGCCATCAAGCGCCTGAAGCCTGACCTGGTGCGGGATCAGCCTGACAACTTGCTGCAAGAGGCGCGCCTGGCCGCATCGCTGCGGCATCCTGCTTTCATCCAGATTTATTCGCTTGAAGACGACGGCCACAGCAAGTCGATCGTGATGGAGCTGGTTGGAGGGAAAACCCTGCATCAGCTGCTGTCCACGACCAGGCTGTCGCGGGATCAGATACTCGATATCGTTTGCCAATTGGCGGACGCGATGGCGCAGGCGCATGCGGCGGGCTTGATTCATGGAGACTTGAAGCCGGCTAATCTGATGATCGAGCCGTCAGGGCAGTTGCGCATCATGGATTTTGGACTGGCGCGCAAGATCGATCCGCTGGCGACCGAGTCGGGGGATGTGCTACAGACTCAAGGCACCATCGCCTACCTAGCGCCTGAAATTTTGAACGGCAAGCATCCGAATACGCTCAGCGATATTTATGCTGTTGGCGTGCTGATGTACGAGATGATGCATGGTGAGCGGCCATTTGCGCATCTACACGGTTTGGCGCTAGCCGCAGCGCAAATACAGTCCTCTTGTGCTCAGTGGGCCTATGCTCTGGATGCTGATCAGGACATGGTTGCGTTGGTGAGAGCGATGTGCGCACCTGATCCAGCGACGCGTGTGCCGACCATGACAGCTGTCAAAGAAGCTTCGCAGAGATTAAGGGGGGCAAGCTCCGCGATACCTTTATTACCGACGGCGTCTTCGTTCTCCAAATCCCTTCCCAAATCAAGGCGTATCGTCACATTCTGCGCTGCTGCAGTCTTGGCGGCACTAGCTGGAACTGCGTATTTTGCGCCGCCGGAGAGCCTGTCTCGCCAATGGTTGCCATCGGTTTCAGAGGCAGCGAGAATGTCAAACGGCATGACGGCACTGCGTCAACTGGATCGTGACGACAGTCTGGATATTGCAACCGAAAATTTTTCTACGATTCTGGAAAAGCAACCAAAACATGCTGCTGCAACCGCAGGCATGGCACTGACCTATGCAATGCGTTATGTAAGCGATCGCAGTGATGCCAGCTGGTTGCAACGTGCAGATGCCGGAGCCCAAGCAGCGCTTGCGCTTGATGACCAATTGGCGCTTGGCTATGCCGCCAAATCGCACGTCCGCGGACTGCAAGGCCGATATGATGAAAGTTTGCGACTCGCCCAGCAAGCATTGCAGCTTGACCCATCAAACATATTTGCTCTCAATTCCAAAGGTGAGGTACTCACTCGGCTTCAACGTTATCCAGAAGCTAGAAGCGCTATTAATAACGCACGTAATACTCACCCAAACGAACGATTATTTATCGATCAATTAGGAACTTTGCTGTATCGCCAGACCGATTATCAAGCCGCCGAGCAGGCCTTCCGTCTCAGCATCGATACAGAGCCGGACGCAGTGTATGCTTACGCCAACCTTAGCGCCGTCCTGATACGACAAGACCGAGAAGACGAAGCACTTCAAGTTCTACAGCAAGGGCTACAAATACGTCCCAACGGAATGCTTTATACCAACTTGGGAGCTGCACTTTTCAACCGGGGTAATTATATTGGCGCAGCGAAGGCATTCGAGCATGCGGTATCTGTATCCAAGGGGAATAGCATTAATTATCTGCGATGGGCGAATCTGGCCGATACATTGCGCTGGATCCCTGGGCGCGAACGAGATTCCATAGAGGCTTATCGCAATGCGGCTGCCTTGCTTAAGTCGAAGATGGAGCGCTCGCCGAACGATGCGACACTGGCATCACGTATGGGTTTATACGCGGCCAAACTAGGCGACAAAGATACTGCCACTCAGCTCAGCAAAAAGGCTGTAAGCGCCCTGCCTGCAGATGTCGACGTCCGGTTCCGCGCTGCGGTAGCTTATGAGAGTACCGGTCAACGCGATGCGGCATTGACTGAGCTGGCTAGTGCCCAAAAGCTTGGATATCCAACCAAGTTGATTGGCACAGAACCTGATTTACTGGCACTGCGAGCAGACCCGCGGTTTGATTTACTTCGAATGGAAAGGAAACAATGACACAACCACTAATGACGTTGACAGCACGTTTTGATGTCAACCAAATAGACGACGGCATCGACTGGCTGTTTTCTGATATTGACTCCGGAATCAATTCCGATCGGTCCTCTGCCGAAGAGCAGTGGAATCGCGACGTCCCATTCTCTGCCGGCCAAGAATTTCGGATTGCTATCACCGCGAGCGACAAGGACCTAACCGGATTCGAGTCGTTGGAAGTGATCGATTGCTGCTTGATCACGCGTCCCCATATTTTGTCGTGCGGGCCTGGTCAACGTACTCACTATGCTCCACCTTCGCTCTTCGCTTCCAGCAGCAGCAGTGAGCTTGGTGCGTTGTATCGAATTGAACCCTCTGCGTTTACCGCACATGGAGCGGGTGTCGGACCAAATAAGGGACGACAGATTACCCTGCTATGGGACGGAAAATTGAAGGTAGGCCCGTACAATGGGATTTGGGAACTGTCTTTTTACCTCACGGTGCGCATCAAACGCGCTGGCGACCAGCCTGAACAACTGCGAGTTTTCTACTTCGATCCCGAGACTGAAGTCGGTAACGGCACTTATCCACCCGGTTGACTGACCGGAACGCCAGCATCAAGCCCAAGCTGCCCCACATGACGCCTCAGCGCCTCTGCTGGCGTCATGAGCTTTGACGCACACCGCTGGAGATCCCCATTACTGGCCGTCCAAGCCGCACGAATCTCTTCCTCCGAAATATTGGCGGGGAAACGAATCCGAGGGTGAGCCTCCAGCAATTTATAAACCGTAGGCCGCGAAATCCCTAACGCCTTGGAAGCCGCCAGAATCTGCCACTGACTCTTCTCCATCGCATCCAAAAGATCGTCATCGCTAAACTCCGACACCTTGCGCCGCACCTGCCTCGAAGCAGCAACAGACGAAGAGGACACAGCTGCACTAGGAGGAGTAACTACCTCCGCTACAACAGGCATCCCCACCGACTGCTCCAACATCGGCACATTCCCCGCCTGCAAATCCAGCGCTACCCTCCGCATCGCATGCCCCAACTGCCGCACATTCCCCGGCCAGTCCCCATTGAACACCTGGCTCAGTAACTCGAACGGCAAACTCCACCCATCCCCAGGCGCCTCAACTTCAAGAAAATGCCGCACCAACACGCCAATATCCTCACGCCGCTCACGTAACGCCGGCACCCGAATCACAAACGCCTCGAGACGCCGCCGCAAGGCCTGGTTAAACCCACCCTCCCCCAGATCCTGATCGGTCGCCGCAACGATGCGTGCATTCGACCTCGCATCCGCACCCGCCCCAAGCGGCCGATAATCGCCACTCTCCAGAACGCGTAACAGCATGGCCTGCACCGACGCCGGCGTATCCCCAACCTCGTCCAGGAACAACGTCCCATCCTCGGCCTCGGCAAACCACCCGCGCCGGCCACTGGTCGCCCCGGTATACGCCCCCTTGACCGCACCAAACAGTTCGGCCGCCGCCAACGACTCACTCAAGGTCGCCATATTGATCGCGACAAACCGCCCGTTCCGACGCCCACTGAGCGCATGAATCGCCTGCGCCGCCACTTCTTTGCCGCTGCCAGTCTCGCCCAGCAGCAGTACCGGCATATTGGTCCCCGCCACCTGCGCGATCGCCTCGCGCATCTTGATCGCCCCATCGCCCACGCCGATCAAGCCGGGCACGTTCGCCGCGCGCGGCAGGCTGCGCATCAAATGCAGGCACACGAAGATCTGGCTCCCCAGCCCGATCACGATGCCGCGCTCGAGTTCACTCGCCGTGAAGCGGTCAGTCCCATTCGACGGCCGCCCATTGAGCTCCAGCCCCATCTTGCCGCGCACGTGATCGATCTGGATACCGCCCTCGGCGACGAAGCGGATATGCACCGGCTCGCGCGTGATCGACCGCTCGCCCAACGGCGTTCCTTCATGCCCTGCACCAGCACGCGCAAACAGCGGCGCAAACCGGTTCAGCGCGATCGCGCCGCCCGCGGCCGGGCCGAGCATCTGCTCGCCGATGCGTTCGCGCTGCGGGTGCCAGAGAACCGTGATGCCGAGCACCGGCGCCGAGGCGAAGTCCTCGGCCATCCCATAGCTGGTCAGTGTCGCGTCGGGATCGCTCACGCTTGTCCGCTCACGAAGTTGGCGCCGAGGGCATCGAGATTTTCCTGAAACATGGGCAAAGTAGGCACAATCCGCTTGATGAAAAATATACACAAATTCTAACCGATCGGAACGCCGTGGCGCCCCCTCTCGACCCTGCAAAATTGTCATGGTTTGGTCAGCGCGGACAGCCGATTCAATCTATGATCCTTCAGCCCCCGCCCGCCACGCCAGACCAGAAGGAAAACCCATGCAAGTCCACACCCTGCGCTGCTTCGGCGCCACCGCAAACGCCGGCAACCCGGCTCTCGTCATCGAAGACGATCAATCAAACCCCGACGCACGCCAGTCCTTCGCGCGCGAGCACAACACCACCTGCGTCTGGATCGATCCGCCGCAGGAAGACGGCACGGCGGCCATCGTCGACTTCTACTACCCGCACACGCGCAGCCCCCTGTGCCTGCACGCCACGCTGGCCGCGGCCGCACGGCTATTCGCACGGCCAGGCGCGAACCCGCCACTGACGGTGAAGACCGCCATGCACGGCCAGCCGCTCGTACTGACCCGCGAGGGAGAACACCTTTTCGTGCGCCTGTCGCCGCAGCCCGCCCCGCAACCGGCACTCACGCCCGAGCTGCCTGCACGCCTGCTCGGCATCCCAACGGCAGCCATCGTCGCCGCGCCGCAAGTGGCCTCGATCGGCAGCCCAAAACTGCTGGTGCAAGTGCGCGACCCGGCCACCCTGCACGCGCTGACGCCCGACCTGGAAGCGATCACCCAATGGGGCAAGGAAAACGGCGTCAACGGCCTGTACGCCTACGCAGGCGACGCGGATGCACAGGTCTTCGAAGGCCGCAACTTCAACCACCTCGACCCACGACTCGAAGACAGCGCCACCGGCGTCGCAGCCGGCGCCCTCACCTTCCTGCTCGGGCGCGGATTGACCGTGCGCCAGGGCCGCGCGACCGGCCACGATTGCCTGATCCGCACCCGGATGGAAGACGGCTCCGTACTGGTCGGCGGCTGCATCGAGACGATTTGACACGTCAAATTGTCACGATTTGTCGTAACTTGGTCGAATAAGTTCTAGCTATAGCCATACTCCGTTGCGTTATTGATACATTACGATGGTTACCGAAGAAACAATTGAGTAATATCCGAATTTCCTTCGGAGAAAAATGTGATTAAACTCAAAATAATGTCTGGTTCGGTGCTGTTTGCCTTATATGGTAGCGCCGCCGTGCTTTCCCTCGTCCCCGCCATCGCCCACGCACAGACCGCGCCAAGCGTCGCCAGCGGCGACGTCATCCCCAGCGTCAGCGTCGTCGGTTCGCGCCGCGTCGGCGCCGCATCGAGCACCGACACCCCGGTGGCGATCGACTTCATCCCGATGACGAAGGCCGCCGAGCAAAGCGGCCAGTTCGACCTGGCCCAGGTGCTCTCCAACCTGTCGCCCTCGTTCAACTCGACCCGCCAGACCGGCGCCGACGGCGCCGACCTGATCGACTCGGCCGCCCTGCGCGGCCTGGGTTCGGACCAGACCCTGGTGCTGGTCAACGGCAAGCGCCGTCACACGGTGGCGCTGGTCAACCTGTTCGGCGCGCGCAACCGCGGCAATACCGGCACCGACATGAACGCGATCCCCGTGATGGCGATCCGCGAAGTGCAGGTGCTGCGCGACGGCGCCGCCGCCCAATACGGCTCCGACGCGATCGCCGGCGTGATCAACATCGACCTCAAACGCAGCCTCGGTTGCGAATCGGTGCTCGGCTACGGCCAGTACACCGCGGGCGACGGCGAGAACTGGCTGGCATCGGCCTACTGCGGCGTGGCGGTGGCCGGCGGCGTGCTGGGCATCACCGGCGAATACTACGATCGCGGCCGCTCCAACCGCTCCGAAGCGGGCAACCCGCGCATCATCGGCGACACCAAGTCCGAGAACCAGACCGTTTACCTCAACGGCGAATTCCCCACCGGCCCCGGCAAGCTGTATTTCACGGCCGGCGCGCAAAAGCGCGACGCTTCCTCGGCCGCCTGGGCGCGCGAAGGCCTGGGCTCCGAAGACATCCCGTCGCGTAACTCGGCGGCGATGTACCCTGACGGCTTCGTCCCGTTCATCGACGGCGACGTCGACGACCGCTGGGGCACCGTCGGCTACCGCTGGGCGGTCGGTGAATGGAATGCCGACGTCTCGCAGACCTATGGCTATAACCGCCTGAAGTACGACATCAATAACACCCTCAACGCCTCGATCGCCAATCTCGACCTGATCAACGGCGGCCTGGGCGTCAGCGCCAGCCGCTTCTACGCCGGCGGCTTCTCGTTCCAGCAGTCGACGACCAATCTCGACATCAGCCGCTTCTACGGCGATGTACTGAAGGGCATGAACGTCGCCTTCGGCCTCGAGCACCGCCGCGAGAACTACAAGATCTTTGCCGGCGAGACCGGCTCGTGGATCGACGCCGACGGCGTGGGCGAAGGCGGCAATGCCGGCAGCCAGGGCTTCCCGGGCTTCCAGCCGGGCGACGAGACCGACAGCGACCGTCACAGCAACGCGGCCTATGCCGACATCGAGCTTGAGGTCACCGACCGCTTCAAGGTGCAGACGGCGGTGCGTCACGAACGCTATTCGGACTTCGGCTCGACCACCACCGGCAAGCTGGCCGCCGCATACCGCCTGGCGCCGAACGTGCTGCTGCGCGGCTCGGCCAGCACGGGCTTCCGCGCGCCGTCGCTGCAGCAGATGTACTTCTCGTCGACCTTCACCGACTTCGTTGGCGGCCAGCCGCTGGACGTGGTGCTGGCGCCGAACGGCGGCCCGGTCGCCAATGCCGCCGGCATCCCGCAGCTGAAGGACGAGGAATCGAAGAGCTACACGCTGGGCCTGACCTGGTCGCCGACGCAATCGACGTCGGTCACGGCCGACCTGTACCGCATCGACATCGACGACCGCATCGTGCTGTCGGGCCGCTTCGACGCCGACAACTACCCGGCGCTGGGCGCCACCCTGCAGCAGCTCGGCGTAGGCCAGGCGCAGTTCTTCGTCAACTCGGTCGACACCAAGACGCAGGGCCTGGACCTGACCGTGTCCAACCGCAGCAAGGTGGGCATCGGCAACCTGACCACCTTCCTGGCTGTGAACTTCAGCAAGACCGAGGTACAGCGCGTGAAGGCGCCGGCGGCACTGGAAGGTTTCGAGGACGTGCTGCTGTCGGAACGCGAGCGCCTGTTCATCGAAGAAGGCGCGCCGCGCCGCAAGGCCACGCTGGGCCTCGACTGGACCCAAGGCCAGCTCGAGACTTCGCTGCGGGTGATCCACTTCGGTCCGCAGACCCTGGGCACCTTCTCGGGCCCACCGGTGCCGAACCAGCACTATGAGTCGAAGACCTCGGCCGACCTGTCGTTCACCTGGGCCTTCACCGAGAAGACCCGCCTGACCGTGGGAGGCACGAACATCTTCGACGTCAAGCCGACCCGCCAGGATCCGAACGAGACCGACAACGGCTTCAAGTACGAGAGCGTGCAGTTCGGCCTGAACGGCGCGGCGATGTTCGCGCGCCTGGCGCACAAGTTCTGATCGCACGCCAATCCAGGCCGATCCGGCAACAGCGGCCCGCCTTATCGCGGGCCGCTTCTGCTTCGTCCGTGATTGTTGCTTGATATTCAAATCGGAACGATGTAGCATTTATTGCTACAAACAATCCTCAACATCCCCGATGCGGCATCGTGCTCAAGATCGCCAGGGCATTCGGGCGCCCCCTACATGAGCCTCACAAGCATCGACCACTCCAGTGATCGCGACGCCGACCTGGCCGCAAGGATCGCCACGCTGAAGGACTTTCATCAGTACTACCGTGATTGCCTTAGCGAACCGACCAATTTTCCGACGATCGGCAATTATCCGCTCAAGCTTCTCCACTGGGTAATCGACCGCTGCAACACCGACGTTCCACAGCTGGCGGACTTTCTCGGCACGCTGCCGCCTTCGGGCCTGTCGCCGGAACATCAACTCGCGATGCACGTGGCCATGTTCACGATTCTGCAAGCCAACCTGGCGTCGCACTACAACAATACGTATCCCAATTCCACGCTGCCACCGGACGTCATCGTCAACATCAAACGTGGCTTCAAGCGCGTCCTCGAGCTGCATCCGACCGGCGACTATATGGCGCTGAACGTCCAGATGCTTTACCGGATCAAGGAGATCGAAGAAGTCCTGGCGCTGTCGGAGAGCTTTCCCGACATCTTCGCCACCTATCCGTCCTTGCGGGCGATCACGGGATTCATCCACGCCATGCTCGGCCAGCATGCGCAGGCGCTGGCCTGGCTGGAGCCGCTTGCGCAGGATCCGCAGGGGCGCGACTTGCCGCTGGTAGGACTGTCCCTGATGACCAGCCAGTATTTCACCGGCCAGCAACCCGATTGGCCGATGAGTTTTGCCAGCCTGGACAGCGCTCCGGATGCGCTGCCGCAACTACTCCAACAACTGCCTGCCATCGAGATGGTCGAGCCGCTGGCGGAGACCCCGCGGCCGGTCGTGTTCGTGGCCTGCGACGACAATTACTTCATGGAGCATGCGCGCTACCTGGCCTATTCGCTGCATGCGACCAATGTCGGCAAACTCGACCTGCACCTGCACTTGTATTCTCCCTCCCCGCAGGTCCTGGAAGAACTGACGCTGCTGCGCACACAGTTGCCGGGCCTGTCGATCGGCCTGTCGCTCGAACGCGGACCGGTGCCGGCGCAGCAGCCGACCACCTACTATGCGACGGCGCGCTTCGTGCGCGCCTACCAGGTCTTGCAGCACTATCGCTGCGAGCTGTGCATGATGGACGCCGATGCCCTGTTCAACGGCGATTGGGACGACTTCGCCCGTGGCTTGCCCGCCACTGCCGAACTGGCCCTGGCACGTGTCGAAGCTTCACCATTCTGGGAACGCATCGCTGCCGGCTTCTGCTACTACCGCCCTACCCCGCTTGCCGAGCAATTCCTGGCAAAGGTGTCCCACTTCATTCTCCACAATCTGGCGCAGGACAAGCTGATCTGGTTCACCGACCAGATCGCACTATCGGCCTGCGACGACCATGGCTTGCGTGGCAACGCCGCCGTTCACTATCTCGATCAACACACCGTGATCGACCTGCAGCACACCCCGCATTCGCTGTGCTGGATGGTCACGACAAAGAAAACGGGGCTTCCCCTCTACGACCAGGCCAGACAGCGCCTCGCACTGCGCTACGCCCCCTGAGCGGAAGGCGCGCCGCGTTTGCCGCCTACGGCTTGCCGAAGCGCTCGGCCAGCAGGCGAAGCAGGACAAGGTAGGCCACGCAGGCCAGCAGGAATACCGCGCCATGCGGCACGGATTGCTTCACATGCTCCTGTGACACGCCAAGCAACACGATGCCGATGATGTAGATATAGATCTTGCGCATGGTCGTCCTTGTCTTTCGCGATGGGGAAGAAATCGGCATCGACGATACGATACACGGCAGCATGGCCGCCCTCCGATATATCATGCTTGTCTTTTGACGCCGTTGGAATGACATGCAAAAACTGATCGCCGAACTGATGCGGCTTTATCTTCCCGCCGACGCGCCACCGGCCGAGGTGCTGACGCTGCACGTGCTCGGCCAGCAGAACGTGCCGGTCAGCCTGACGGGTGGCGACGGCCAGACACGCGCCATGATGATCCCCTTCCGCAAGGCCAAGGGCGCCGAGAGCGATGCCCACTGGCTGCGGCTGTGCGAAGTCGCCAACACGCTGCAGGAAACGCTCGGCCTGCCGGCGCCCGCGGTGAGCATCTCGGGCGGCGACGCCTATTACCTGTGGCTGTCGCTGGCGGAGCCGGTGCCGGCCGACCGGGCCCAGACCTTCCTCGAACGCCTGCGCGACGCCTGGTTCCCCGAAATCGAACTGGATACGGACGCCGTGCGCGCACCGATCGCGCTGCCGCCCTGCCTGCATCCGCGCACAGGCAAGTGGGCCGCGTTCATCCATCCGGGCATGGGCGCCTCGTTCGCCGATGAGGCGGGGCTGGACATGGCGCCGCCGCCGCTGGGCCAGGCGGCCTTCCTCGAAGGATTGGAAAGCATTGGAGAGGAGCAGTTCGAGCGGGTCTTCCAGGCGCTCGATGCGGCGCACCAGGACAAGCCGATGGCGGTTCCGGCCACTGGTGCCGCGCCAGCGCCGTCCGTTCTACGACATGCGCCGGCGCCAGGCCTGCTGCTGAAGGACGCGACGCTGGAAGACATCGTGCGCCACCTGCATGCGATGAATATCGAGCCGACGTTCAGGCACCTGCTGCCGTCGGACCGTTACGACTAGGGGGCACTGGCCTTGGGTTCCCGCCTGCGCGGGAACGACGTGCTAGCGATTGCGACTAAGAACCTCTTTCGTAGTCCGCTGCCTTCGCCCGTCGTTCCCGCGCAGGCGGGAACCCAAGTAAACCACCCGCAGCCCCCTACTTGGTCACCGCAATCATCGACCGCTTCCCACCCTTGAACGTATACAACGTAATCGTGCCATCACGAATATCACCACGCTGATCGAACGCGATCGGCCCAGTCACACCCTTGTACTGAATCTTGGCCAGCACCGGCAAATATTTGGCCGGCGCCGACGATCCGGCCTTCACCATCGCTTCCGCCATGGCCATCGTCGCGTCGTAGGCATACGGCGCATTGATCTGCACGTCGATGCCGAAACGCTTCTTGTAGTCGGCGCGGAACTTGTCCATGCCGGCCTTGGCGTCGCCCTGCACGCCGCCCGCTTCCGCGCACACCACCTGGCCGTCCGTCATGGTGCCGCCAGACAGCTTGAAGATCTCGTCCGAGCAGATGCCGTCGCCGCCCATCATGCGCACGTTCATGCCTAACTGCTTCATCTGGCGCAGCATCGGGCCGGCGGTCGCGTTCATGCCGCCAAAGAACACCAGATCCGGTTTGGTGGCGCGGATACGGGTGACGATGGCGCTGAAGTCGGTCGCCTTGTCGTTGGTGAACTCGCGCGCGACGACGCTGCCGCCAGCCTTTTGCAGGCTGCGCGAGAACTCGGTCGCCAGGCCCTGGCCGTAGGCAGTGCGGTCGTCCACCACCGCCACCCGCTTGGCCTTCATCGGGCCGGTGGCATACCGGCCCAGGGCTTGGCCCAGCTGCACGTCGTTGGCGATCACGCGGAAAGCCGTGTTGTAGCCCTGCTGGGTGTATTTCGGGCTGGTGCTCGAGTGCGAGATCTGCGGGATGCCCGCGGTGTTGTAGATCTTGGAAGCCGGGATCGTGGTGCCCGATGTCTGGTGACCGATCACGCCATTCACCTTGGCGTCGACCAGCTTCTGCGCCACGCTCGTGGCCTGCTTCGGATCGGCCGCGTCGTCCTCGGCCACCAGCTGGAAGGTGACCTTCTTGCCGCCAATGGTCACGCCTTTGGCGTTGAGCGCCTCGATCGCCATGCGCGCGCCGTTCTCGGTGTCCTTGCCAAAATAGGCGACCGGGCCGGTCAATCCCGCCACGTGGGCAATCCGCACCACTTCCTGGCTCGAGGCCACGCCGGCCAGGGTCGACAGCACGGCTGCCATGATTATCTTCTTGTTCATCAGTTCCTAATCCATTGCGATGCGGGCCGCGGATGGCCCGCCGAACCGAACATTCTACCGCGTCTGGAGCGCGGAGGCGGACGCCGTCCTGAACGTCACGACCGCCTTCAGCCCACCCAGGCGCGCCGAACTATCCAGCGTCAAGGTCGCCCCGTGGCGCTCGGCGATCGCCTTGATGATGGCCAGGCCCAGGCCGCTGCCGGCGGCATCGCTGCCGGCCACACGGTAGAAGCGGTCGAACACGCGCTCGCGCTCTTCCGGCGGGATGCCCGGCCCGCTGTCCTCGACCTGCACCACGATCTTGCCACTCTCGTGCTGGACCGCGATGTCGACCGTGCCGCCGCCGGGCGTGTACTTGACCGCGTTCTCCACCAGGTTGCGCAGCAGGATCTGCAGCGCGTCGGGCTGGCCAAGGGCGGTGGCCGGGTCGGCCTGCTGCACGCCCAGGTCGACGCCCTTGGCAGCGGCTACGCCGGCCAGGTCGGCCACGGTGCGGCGCGCCAGGTCGGCCAGGTCGACCGGGCGGGCGACCGTGCCTTCGGCGGCCGTCGCTTCTTGCCGCGCCAGCACCAGCAGCTGCTCGACCAGGCGCGTGGCGCGGTCGATGCCGGCGGTGAGGCGCGACACCGCGACGCGGCGCGCTTCCGGGGTGTCGGCGCGGTCCAGGCTCTGCGCCTGCAGGCGCAGCGCGGCCAGCGGCGTGCGCAGCTCGTGCGCGGCGTCGGCCACGAAATGCTGCTGGGCCTCGAAGGCGGTCCTGACGCGGCCGAACAGCAGGTTCAGTTCCTGCACCAGCGGCCTCACCTCATCGGGCAAGCCGGTGTCGGACACCGGCGACAGGTCGTCGGCCTGGCGCGCGGCCACCTGCGAGCGCACCCGCGCCACCGGCTGCAGTGAGCCGCTCACCACCCACCACACCACCAGCATCAGGATCGGCATCATGACCGCGATCGGGCCCAGCGTGCGCAGGGCGAGATTGCCGGCCATATTGCGGCGCACGGCCAGGTCTTGCGCGACCTGCACGGTCTGGTTCGAGGTCTGGATCGAGAACACGCGGTAGGTGGTGCCGTTGGCGCGCACATTGGAAAAGCCCAGCACCGCGCGCTGCGGCAGGCGCGCGCGCGAGACGCTGTGGAACATCTGCACGCCGTCGGGAGACCACATCTGCACGACCATATCGTCGTTGCCGCTGGCGCTGCTCTCGGCTTCCATGCGCGCGCGCGCTTCGTCGTTCGACAGCGGCGTGCCGGAGCGCAGCGACAGCGCCATCTGCTGCATGTGGTAGTCGAAGATCTGGTCGGCGTCGTGCAGCGCGGTGCGGTAGGCGATCGTCGCCTGCGCCACCGCCGCCAGGGTGATCGCCGCGAGCAGGAACCAGAGCAGGCGCCCGCGCAGCGAGTGCGTCATTTTCATGCCTTGGGCACCATATAGCCGACGCCGCGCACGTTCTGGATCAGGTCACTGCCCAGTTTCTTGCGCAGGCCGTGGATATAGACTTCGACCGCGTTGCTGGAGACTTCGTCGCGCCAGCTGTACAGTTTTTCTTCGAGCTGGGCCCGCGACAGCACCGCGCCGGGACGCGCCACCAGCGCCTCGAGCACCGCCCACTCGCGCGCCGAGAGCGACACCTGCGTGCCGTCGACCAGCACTTCGCGGGTGGCGGGATTGATGCTGATGTTACGGTACTCGAAGATCGGCTCGGCGCGGCCGGCGGCGCGGCGCAGCAGCGCGCGGATGCGCGCCAGCAGTTCGTCGAGGTCGTAGGGCTTGAGGACGTAGTCGTCGGCGCCGGCATCCAGGCCGGCGATGCGCTGCTGGACCGAGTCGCGCGCGGTGGCGACCAGCACCGGAGTGCGGTCCTTGCGCGTGCGCATCGAGCGCAGCACTTCGAGGCCGTCCTTGCGCGGCAGCCCCAGGTCGAGCAGCACCAGGTCGTAGTTCTGGTTCTGCAGCAGGGCCGTGTCGGCCATCTCGCCGTCCTTGACCCAGTCGACGGCGTAGTGCTCGGCCCTGAGCAGGTCGAGCACCACTTCGCCGATCATCGTATCGTCTTCCACCAGCAGTAGCCGCATGTGATTTCCTAAAATGAAGCCCGTGCGGGTCGAGGACGCTATGCTTCCTTACCCGATCCGCACCGGAATGAAGATTTTGTCACCACCGCGCTGGATCAGCAAGGCCACCGACTTGCTGGCCTTGGACACCATGTCGCGCACCTGCTCGACCGAGTTCACCGGCCGGCCGTTGACCGAGATGAGCACGTCGCCCGGCTCGACGCCGGCGATCAGCGCGGCGCCCGAGGCGTCCTCGATCACCAGGCCGTTGGCGATGCCGCTGCGGCGGCGCTCGACCGACTCCAGCGGACGCAGGGTCAGGCCCAGCTTGGCGCTGTTGTCGGCCATTTCGGCCAGTTCCTGGCCCTGGCCGCGGCGCGGCCGCTCGGCCGCATCGCCCAGGGTCGCGTCCAGACGCACAAGTTTACCGTCGCGCCAGACATCGAGCGCCATCTTGTCGCCCGGCTTGGACAGGGTCATCATGGCCGGCAGCTCGCCCGACGAACCGATGGTCTTGCCATTGGCGCGGCGGATCACGTCGCCCGACTTCAGGCCGGCGCGCTCGGCCGGGCTGCCGCGTTCGACGGTCGAAATCAGCGCGCCTTCGACCGTCTCGAGCTTGAACGAGTCGGCGAATGCCTGTTCCACTTCCTGTACCTGCACACCCAGCTTGGCATGCTGCACCTTGCCGGTGGCGACGATCTGGTCCTTGATGCGCACCGCGAGGTCGATCGGGATCGAGAACGACAGGCCCTGGTAGCCACCCGTCATGCTGTAGATCTGCGAGTTGATGCCGACGACTTCGCCGCGGGTATTGAACAGCGGACCGCCCGAGTTGCCGGGGTTGACGGCGACGTCGGTCTGGATGAACGGGACGGAGGCGTCCGCGATCGCGCGGCCTGTGGCGCTGACCACGCCGGCGGTGACGGTGCTTTCGAGGCCGAACGGCGAACCGATGGCCAGCACCCACTCGCCCACCAGCAGCGACTGCGATTTGCCGAGCGGCGCCACCGGCAAGCCCTTGGCGTCGATCTTGAGCACGGCCACGTCGGTGCGCGGGTCGGAGCCCAGGACCTTGGCGCGGAATTCGCGGCGGTCCTGCAGCTTGACGGTCACTTCGTCGGCGCCTTGCACGACGTGGGCGTTGGTTAGGATGACGCCGTCCGGGCTTACGATGAAGCCCGATCCGGCGCCGAAAACGGGAGCCCCACGATCACCGCCGCGTTCGCCGCGTGGATCCTGGAACTGTCGGAAAAATTCGTAGAAGGGATGGCTCGGGTCGAGGTTCGGCAAGCCGCCGCGATTGGCGGTCTTGGTGCCGCCGACGACGCGGATATTGACCACCGCCTTGCCCTGCTGGGCGGCGATGCGGGTGAAGTCTGGCAGGGCCACGGTCGACGCCGGAGCGCCCGCGGCGGCGGCCGGCGCGGGTGCAGGAGCCGGCGCGGCGGCGATGGCGGGCGCGCTTTCGGCCGCGGTATTGGCGACGGCATTATTGTGATTGACAGCGATGGCACCGACCGCGCCTCCGATGACGCCTGCGGCACCCAGGGCCAGCATGAGGCGTTTGGCAGTGATGGCAGTAACGGCACTTGGGTTCGACATGGTGTGTGCTCCTGGTGAAAATGTGTTGAATCGATGTTGAGTATCGATGGACGTATCTTCGCGCAGCCGCCTTAGATCATGCTTAAGTTGACAAGGCTTGGGGCTTAGGCGCGCCTTAATGATGGGCAAACGCCATTCTTCCGCTAACGCAAAAACGTCGTTCCCGCGCAGGCGGGAACCTAAGTCTGCCCGCGTTACCAAGACGCTCGCAAAATTAGGTTCCCGCCTGCGCGGGAACGACGTTGATTAGGCTAACGGCAGACCAGGCTTAGGCGGCTTCGCGCTGTTCCAGGGTCTTGACGTTGTCGGCGCCGATGGTGCCATTGATTGTGCCGGTCGCATCGCCGATGGCGATCTTGCGCGGCTTCAGGGCTTCGGGCACTTCGCGCACCAGTTCGATGGTGAGCATGCCGTTGTCGAACGACGCGGTGGTGACCTTCACGTGGTTGGCCAGCTGGAAGCGCTGCTCGAAATCGCGTGCGGCGATACCGCGGTGCAGGAAGGTGCGCTGGACGTCGTCCTTCTGCTTGCGGCCAGTGACGTGCAGGCTGTCACGCTCGGTGACGATCTCGACTTCGTCGCGGCTGAAGCCGGCGAGCGCCATCACGATACGGTATTGGTCTTCGCTCACCAGTTCGATGTTATACGGCGGGTAGCTCGGCTGCGCTTCGGCGCGTTGCTCGAGCAGGCTGGCCAGGCGATCGAAACCGATGGCGGAACGGTACAGGGGAGTCAAGTCGAAAGTACGCATGATAGTCATATCCTTGTTAAGTTAAGCGATAAGGGACGGAACCTCTGTTGAGCATTCCGTTGGTACCAATCTAATGTCATGCCAAACGATTTTCAAGTCATACGAAATACGGATTTTTAATTGTTTTTGCAAATTTTGTTTGCATGATGTATCAAGACAAATTTGGGTTGGATGGGGTGCTACACTCGCCGGCTTCCCCTTGGCTTCCCGCTTCACGATGACTGTCCTCCCCTTCCTCGCCCGCGCCGCCCGTCCGGTCAGCGCCCTCGCTCTTGCTCTCGCACTCGCCCTGCCCGCTTCCGCCCAGGTCCCTGCCGTCGGCAATGCCCCGTATCCAGGCACGATCGCGCTGCACGTCGACGCCAGCAACCTGTCGCAGCAGATCTTCAGCATGCGGCTGACGATGCCGGTGCAATCGGGTCCCATGACCCTGCTCTATCCGCAGTGGGCGCCGGGCAACCACGGCCCCAATATTCCGCTGACCCAGCTGGCCGGCCTGAAGTTCAGCGCGGGCGGCAAGCCGCTCGAGTGGACGCGCGACCCGGTGCAGGTCCATGCCTTTCATGTGACGGTGCCGGAAGGCGCCACCGAACTGGTGGCCGAATACCAGTTCCTGTCGCCGCTGGACACCAGCCAGGGCCGCATCACGATGACCGACGACATCCTCGGCGTGCAGTGGCAATCGGTGGCGCTGTACCCGGCCGGCTACCACGCGCGCCGCATCACCGTGCAGCCGACGCTCACCCTGCCGGCCGGCTGGCAATTCGCCAGCTCGCTGGCGGTCGACGCCCGCACTGGTGACGAGGTGCGCTTCAAGCCGCACGACCTCGACACCCTGGTCGATTCGCCGCTGTTCGCCGGCCGCTATTTCAAGCGCATCGACCTGGCGCCGGGCGCCAAGCAGCCGGTGATGCTGAACGTGGTGGCCGACAATCCCGAGAGCCTGGATGCGAAACCCGAGCAGGTCGCACTGCACCGTGCGATGGTCGACCAGGCGATCAAGCTGTTCGGCTCGCGCCACTACAAGCAGTACGATTTCCTGTTTGCGATCTCGGACGAATTCGGCGGCATCGGCCGCGAGCACCAGCAGTCGAGCGAGAACGGCGTGCGGCTCGGCTACTTCACCGACTGGGGCCGCAACGAAGCCGGCCGCGAACTGCTGCCACACGAATTCGTGCACTCCTGGAACGGCAAGTTCCGCCGCCCCGCAGGCCAGGACGTGGCCAACTTCAACACCCCGCTGCAGAACGAGCTGCTGTGGGTGTACGAAGGCCAGACCCAGTTCTGGGGCAAGGTGCTGGCCGCGCGCTCCGGCCTGGTGTCGCAGAACCATGCGCGCGAAGCGCTGGCGATCGACGCGGCGCGCTACGACAAGACGCAGGGCCGCGACTGGCGCGCGGTGCAGGACACGGTCAACGATCCGATCATCAACGGCCGCAAGCCGATCGGCTGGGGCAACTGGCAGCGCAGCGAGGACTACTACACCGAGGGCATGCTGATCTGGCTCGACGTCGACACCAAGATCCGCGAGCTCTCGGGCGACAAGCGCAGCCTGGAACACTTCGCGCGCGCCTTCTTCGGCATCGAGGACGGCAGCATCGACGCGGTTTACTACACCTTCGACGACGTCGTGGCCGCGTTGACCAAGGTGCAGAAATTCGACTGGGCCCCATTCCTGCGCGCGCGCCTGGACGGCCACGGCCCGGGCGCGCCGCTCGACGGCCTGGCCCGCGCCGGCTGGAAGCTGGTGTATGGCGACACCCCGAGCAACGCCGTCCGCGCGCTTGAAGAACGCAGCCGCAGCGCCGACTTCACCTATTCGCTCGGCTTCTCGGTGCGCAGCAATGGCGACGTCACCGGCGTGGTGTGGGACGGCGTCGGTTTCCGCGCCGGCCTGGCCGCCAACACCACCATCGTGGCGGTCAACAACCGCGCCTACAAGGGCGACGTGCTGAAAGCGGCGGTGCGCGCCAACAAGGACGGCAAGGCGCCGATCGTGCTGCTGGTGCGCAAGGGGGATAACCTGCGTACCATCACGCTCGACTATCGCGACGGCTTGCGGTATCCGAAGCTGGAGCGCATTCCGGGAACGAGGGATCGCCTGGATGCCTTGTTCAAGGCGGCAAAATAATCCTGTCCGGGCAATGACATCGCGGCGGTCTTCGGGCCGCCGTTTTTATTGGTGATGCATCCGTCATTGACCGGCGTGCGGAAACAGGAGATCGGATAGCGCTCAAGCGTTGCACAGGCGCGCGATCAGCGGCAGCAGTTGCCGATGCAGGTCCGGGTCGCCGCAGGCAATGACCGAGCCGCCGTGCTGGGGATCGCCGCCGTCCCAGGTGGTGATCATGCCGCCGGCGCCTTCGACCACGGGGATCAGGGCCTGCACGTCGTGGACGTCGAGATGCGCTTCCAGCACCAGGTCGACCAGGCCGTGGGCCAGCAGGCCATAGGCATAGCAGTCGCCGCCGAAACGCACGATCTGCGCCTGCGAGGCGATGGCGTCGAACACGGATTGCTCGGCGACTTTCGCGCCGGCCGCGGGCACGGTCAGCATCACGCGCGCCTGCGCGAGGGTCGGGCAGCGGCGCGTGCGGATCGGTGCGCCGTTGCACCAGGCGCCATCCGGCGTGCCGATGAAACGTTCGCGTGTAAATGGCTGGTCGATGACGCCGATGACGGGTTTTATTCCGTCGTTGAGGGCGATCAGCGTGCCCCAGATCGGCAGGCCGGTGACGAAGGCGCGGGTGCCGTCGATCGGGTCGAGCACCCACTTCCACGAACTGACGCCTTCCACGCTGCCCTCTTCCTCGCCGACGATGCCATGCTCGGGATAGCGCGCGGCGATCAACGCGCGCATCGCCCGTTCGGCGGCGCGATCGGCCACGGTGACCGGGTCGAACACCGCCCCGCCGGCTTGCGCGGCCTTGTCCTCGACGACGAGGTCGGCGCGAAAGTGCGGCAGGATGGCGGCGCCCGCGGCGTCCGCGAGTTCTTCGGCAAAGGCGCGCAGGACGTCCAGTTGCGCGTTGTCGCTGCCCGTCACTTCCATTCGCCGCGCTGGTTCACCAGCGTTTTCTTGCCTTCGGTGACCACCAGGCGGCCATCCGCGAAGACGGTATAGGTCACGCGGCCGGACTTGAACACATAGCCCTGGAAGGCGCCGGGCGTGACGCCGTCGGCGGCAAGCGAATGCATGGTCTTGCCGCGCAGGGAGATCGCCTTGCCGGACTTCTTGCTGGTACCGACATAGCGCACGTCGTCACAGGTGACGTTGCCCTCCTCGCACTGCTGCGTGATCTTGACGGTGAAACCCGGCGTTTCCAGGGTTTGCTGCGCCTGGGCGTGGGCGTATGTCGACGCAGCCAGCGTCAGGGCAGCCAGGGCTGCCAGGTTCGTGAATCGCTTCATGGGTCCTCCGGTCGGCTTCGATGGGCGGATTATGCCTCATCGAATCGGCGCGACCGTTCGCTGGTTCTCTTATGGCTCCGCGCGGCCCAGGTCGAGATAGCGCGAGGCCCAGGCGGCGATCACGTCGGCGATGTAGATGGCGTCGTGGCGGCGCCTGAGGAGGTGGTCGGCGCCGTCGAGCGAGACGAAGCTTTTCGGATGGCGCGCGGCCTGGAATATCTGCTCCGCGTTGGCCACGGCAACCGTGTCGTCCGACGGCGAATGCATCACCAGCAGCGCGCGGCCGAGGTCGCGGATCTTCTGTTCCAGGCGCTGCTCGGCCACGTCTTCCAGGAACTGGCGCTTGATCGTGAACGGTCGGCCGGCCAGCTGGACGTGGGCGACGCCATGCGTGGCGATGGCGTCGATGTGCTCGCGGAACATGCCGGTGACGTGGTGCGGATCGCTGGGCGCGGCGACGGTGGCGACGGCCTTCACTTCGGGCATGCTGGACGCCGCGGCCAGCACCGCGGCCCCGCCCAGGCTGTGGCCGACCAGGAGCTGCGGC
Organism: Massilia sp. CFBP9026; assembly: GCF_034045165.1. Taxonomy (NCBI): domain Bacteria; kingdom Pseudomonadati; phylum Pseudomonadota; class Betaproteobacteria; order Burkholderiales; family Oxalobacteraceae; genus Massilia; species Massilia sp. CFBP9026. The sequence continues at coordinate 587,344 of NZ_JAXCWH010000003.1, read as the reverse complement.
GCGGCATACTCGCTGCGCAGGAAATCGGCGGCGGCCACCAGGTCGGACAGGTTGGATGAAAAATTGGTATTGGCGAACTCACCCTCGCTGGCGCCGATGCCGGTGAAATCGAAGCGCAGCACGGCGATGCCGTGGCGCGTCAGGCCTTGCGCGATGCGGGCCGCGGCGAAGACGTCCTTGCCGCAGCTGAAGCAGTGGGCGAACAGGGCGTAGGCCTTGACCAGGCCCTCGGGGGCGTCGAGGCGCGCGGCCAGCAGCTGGCCGTCGGCGCCTTTGAAGTGGACTGCTTCGCCTGCCATGCATGTCTCCTGATGTTGTCGCAGCACGATAGCATGGGCTTGCGCGGCGCCGACATCTGCCAATGGAGACATCCATCGACACGGCATCACCCGAACAAGCCATGCAAGAACCAGCGCGGCGCCGCATCCTCGCCCGTGCCGTTGATGCGCTCGCGATAGATCCAGTACAGCGCGTGGTCTTGCCCCTCGGCGATGAAGTAGTCGCGCGTTTGCGTCTGGCTCCACCAGCCGGCCTCGATGCGTTCGGGATTGGACGCCACCCGCAGCGGTGAACCGTAGAACGGCCGGTGGTCGCGCATCAGGAGCGCGATCGGCTTGGCCAGCAGCCAGCTCGGGCGCGGCAGGCTCTGCACGTCGGGCGGCATCTGCGCCGCGCGCGCGGCGGCGCTCACCTTCTGTTGCACCGGCACCCAGGCGTTGGCGACTTCGGGCCGGTAGTCGGCCACCGGCAGCGCCTGCAAGACATTGTCTGCGCCCAGGCGCGCCACCAGCAGCTCGATCATGCGCATCCGGTCTTCTTCGGTGCCGCCGGGATCGGGGAATAGCGAGTCGGTCGGCGGCGCCATCGCCTGCAATTGCTGCGCCTCCAGGCCGATGCCGATCACGGGCGCCTCGAGTTCGAGCTTGGCCAGGCGCTCGCGCAGCAGGCGCAACAGGTGCTCGTCGCGCCAGGTGGGTTCGGCCAGCGCCACCTCGACCAGGGTCGGTGGGCGCGCCATGCGGCCGCGCTCGTGGTCGAGCGACAGCCGGATGCGCTCGACCGCCAACTGGCGCGCGCACAGCCAGCCCGTCATCTGCAGCACCAGGCGATGGGCGCCGGCCAGCAGCAGATCGGCCTGTTCGAGCCGGTCGAACAATTCGAGCCGCGCATGGAAACGCTCCGGCGGCGCCACCCACTGGAACAATTCGGCGTTCAGGCCATAGGCGGCGTCCAGCATGTCGAGCAAGGCGCGCCCGCAGCGCCGCTGCAGGCCGGGTCGCGGCAGGCGCTGCAGCTCGTCCAGGCGGCGGCAGCCGATGCCCTCGAACCAGCTGGCGAACGGCCGTGCCGGTGGCAGCAGGCCCACCGGCAAGCGGTCGAGGCGCCGTACCAGCGAGTCCATCGTGAGGGCGCGGCCCGCATTGCGGCGCGCCAGCAGCCAGGCCCCGCGCGCGGTGGGCGCGCAGGCGATGCAAGCCGTGAAGCCGAGCGCCGCCATATTGGCGCGAATGCGCTCGCACAGGCGCCGGATGCCGCCGAACAGGCGCAGGCTGGCGCCGATGTCGAGCAGCAGCGTCGCTTCTTCGGCCAGCGCCACCTGCGGCGTGTACTGCAGCATGGTCATCGCCACCGCATCCATGGCCTCGGCTTCGCGCTCATGGCTGCGCAGTTCGATGCGCGCCTCGGGCATCAGCATCAGCACGCCGCCGCGGCGCATGCCGATCTGCACGCCGGCAGCGCGCGCCGTCGGCGACAGCGCCATCACCCGCTCCTGCTCGAGGATGACGCTGCCTGGGGCCGGGCCGCCAGCAGCGCCGCCGGACTCCCCCGCCGCCTCACCCGCCGATTCACTGCACCAGCGTGGGCTGAAGACCTCGAGCGGTAGCTGGGGCAAATACAGGCCGATCCAGAGGCGCATGGCGTTGCAGTAGTGAAGATCCAAGAGGAAGGAACAGTGGCGCCTCGCGCTGCGGTCCCCGACGTTTGACGAAGTCGATATTCATGCCGCCGGCCGCTGGCCGCAGCGCAAGACGCAAAGGCGCGGGAGATGCATCTTGCGCCGCCGCCAACGGACGGAGCATGAAAAACAGCGTTTCGCCGCCTTGCGCCGCCAGGTGCAGGCGGCGCAGATTGTCGTTACGCATATGGTTGGCCCAGAACAACAAAGCACCGCAACTACCGCTGCGCAACACCTGCTCGGCCGCCCACAGCGCGTCCGCGGTGCGCGTCGTGCGCAGCCACAGCAATTGGGACGGCTCCAGGCCGAGCGCGGCAAGCGCCAAGGCCTGGGGTGGATGGGGCGGCTGCAGCAGCACGATGCGGCGTTCGGCGCAGGCGGCCAGGGCCGGCCGCAGCAGGCGCAGCTCGCCGATGCCGGGCTGCTGCAAGTGCAGGTCGACCAGGGTGCCGCCGGGCCAGCCACCGCCGGGAAGCTGGCCCGAGAGCGTTGGGTGGCCGGTATCGATGCAGCGCGTGTCGGCATGCGCCAGCTGCGACGCGCGCCACAGCGATGGGTGCACTGCCTCTGGTGCGGCAAGGATGGCTGAGTGGTTCATATCAGGCTTATCAGACAAATACTGTATAAACGTACAGTACTCGCTGAAGTCGCGTTTTGCAAGACCTATTCATTTTGGCTATACCAATTAGGTTACTGGTATTGACTAAAACTAAACGTCTTCGCTTGCCTACTCAAGCCATTGACCTCGACGCGCGCCACCCTTCCAACACCCACACGACGGCCCAGGCATACAGCGCCAGCACGATGAACAAGCTCACCCGCACGAGCGAGGCATGGCCGACGTCCTTCCCCACCACGCTATCTTCAATGGCCGGCCCCAGCAGGATCAGCATGGTCACCAGGGCATTGCTCCAGAACGAGGGGGGCAGCGCCGAGGCCTTGAGGCCAAATAGCCTGGCCCCGCTCCAGAGCGCGGCGGCGGCCATCCACAGCACCAGCATCCACAGGGTCGGCAACAAGGCCAGGCCGAACCAGGCCAGGGTCGCCATGCCCGCGCCCGCCAGGGTCGACCCCACCAGTACCCGCCCCGCCGAGCGCGCGCCGGTGGAGCCGGCCTGCTGGCCCAGCAGTACCGACTTGATGATGGCGGACAGATAAAAAGCCGGGTGGATCAGGGCCAGCACCAGCACCGGCATCACCACCAGCGTGGCCTGCGCGGCGCGCCACCTGGCCGCGTGCGCGGCAACGGCGGGGGGCGCCGACCTGGTAACGGAGTCCGCCTCATCCGGGAACAAGGCATGCGACAGGCTGCCGACCAGCACGCCGACACCCATCCCCAGCGCGATGGCGGTGCTGATCGCCGGCACCAGCGCCTGGTCGACCACGCCGGCCACCGGAACCAGGGTGAAGGCAATCGCCACGATATTCGCCAGCGGGCTGCCGCTTTGCAGGCCGACGAAGAACACCGCGTACAGCAGCAGCGCCGTCAACAGCAGCGCGACGCTGGCGTAATGCTCCAGCAGCGGCACCATCAGCACGCCGGCCGCCAGCACCACGGCGACCAGCAGGGCCACCACCAGGCCCTTCAGCAAGGGCATCGGCGGCCCCGGCTTGCTCAACAACAGCACGGTCATGACACACAGCACGAACGGCGACGGCAGCGCCAGGCCATAGGCGAGCAGCACGGCCAGCGCCAGGCCGATCGCCAGCCGCAACACCGCCTTGTCAGCGCGCTCCATCGTCAATAGAGATAAGAAAGGTAGCTCATCAGGCGGATGAAGACGGCGCCCAGCCAGTTCATCAGGCCGTAGTCGTCCGTGTACACCAGCACGTCGGCCTGTCCGCCGATCCTGGCCGCGCGCAGCTGCGCGCGCTCGGAAGGATCGAACTCCACGGCAACCGGGAAGCGTTGCGCCTGGCGCAGCCAATCGCGGCTGTTGTCGATCTCGGGCAAGGTGCCGGCCTGGGCCTGCCGGCCCGAATTGACCCCGCTGCCCACGCTACGCACCCGTCCTTTCAAGACCTTGCCCGGCACGACATCGAGCACGATGGAGACCTCGTCGCCCGGCGTGATATTGCCGAGGTTATTCTCGGTCATGTCGGCGCTGATCCAGAGGTCGTGGACGGCGATCAGGGTCATCGCGGCCGAGCCGGCCTGCACGACCTGGCCGACATCGGTGCGCAAGTCGGTCACCAGGCCGCGTGCGGGCGCGGTCACGGCCGTGCGCTCGAGATCGAGCTCGGCCTTCTCGACCGCCGCGCGGGCGCTGAGCAGCTGCGCATTGCGCTCTCCCTGCTCGCCGGCCGCCTCCTCGGCGCGGCGCAGCTCCGCCTGGGCGGCGATTTCCTGGCTGCGCGCCGTGGCCAGCGAAGCGCGCGCATTCTGCACCCGGCGGATCGACAGCGCGCCGGGGTCCTTGGCAAAGATCTGCTCCATCCGGCCCGCGTCCTGCTTGGCGAACACATGCATGGCCCTGGCGGCCTGCAGCGCCGCCTCGGCCGCCTTGACCGCCAGCGCCGAGGCATTCACCGAGCGCCGCACCGATTCATAGTCCGCCAGGCTGCGCCGCAGGGCGATGCGGTAGGTGCTGGGGTCGATATGGAACAGGAGTTGTCCTTCCTCCACCTCGTCGTTGTTCTTGACGTAGACCTCGTGCACCATGCCCGTCACCTCGGACGCCACCGGCACCACGAAGGCCTGCACCCGGGCCTGCGAGGTGTATGGCGTCAGGCGATCCGCCACCAGATACCAGCCCAGGCTGGCCACGATCAGCGCCAGCACGACAATCAAGCCCAGCCGGCTTTTCTTGCCCGGCCGCGCCGGCGCCGGCGCGCTGGATGCCGCCGGGACGGGCGTCGGCGCCGAGTCGCCGGGCGGCGCCGACTGTTCGAGCTTGACCGGTTCCGGGCTCATGGCCTGCGCTCCCCTCCAGGTGCTGGCAGGCCCTCGGCGCCGGGCGCCGGCAAGGGCGCGCGCAGGACGTCCTTCCAGTCGCTGCGCCGCTCCATGACGGCGCGGGTCGCCTCGTCCACTGGCGGGCGGCTCCGGCCCTGCTCCCAGCCGCCGCCCATGGCCTTATAGAGGGCGATCAGGTTCTGCGCCAGGCTGCCCTGGCTCGTGGCCAGGAGCTCTTGTTGGCTAAACAGAGAGCGTTGGGAATCGAGCACGCGCTGGAAATCGGTCAAACCCTCCCGATACTGAAAGCTGGCAATATCCAGCGAACGCCGGGCGGCCTTGACGCCATCCGCCAGCAGCACGATCTGCGCGCCCGTCCGGGCAAAGCCGGCGGCCGCATCGTCGACCTCGCGCGCCGCATTCAGCACCGCCCCCTGGTACTGCTCATAGAGCTGCTGGAAGCGGGCATCCTGCACCAGCACGCCGTTGCTCAGCCGGCCATGGTCGAACACATTCCACAACAGGCCCGAGCCCAGCGCCCAGTTCAGCACCCGCGGCGCCCCATCGAGCGAGGTGGCCGACAGGCCCACCGATCCCAGCAGCGAGATCGAGGGATAGAGCTCGGCCGCGCTCACGCCGATCAGGGCGGACTGGGCAGCAAGCTGCATCTCGACCGCCCGCACATCGGGCCGGCGCCGCAGCAGATCGGCCGGCAGTTCGGTGATCAAGCCGGCAGGCAGCCTGGTCATCATGTGCCGGCCGTCCTCCTTCGCCTTCATCTCGGGCAGCGGGCCGGGCGCGCGCGCCAGCAGGATACTCAAGGCATTCTGCGCCTGGCGCAGGCCGATCTCGAGCGGAGGGATGGTGGCGAGGGTGCCCAGGTACAAGGTCCGGGCCTGCTGCACATCCAGCTCGGCCTCGTTACCGCCACGGAACAGCAGCTCGGTGATCTCCAGGCTGCGCAATTGCAAGGCCGCATTGTCGCGCGCGATCGTCAACCGCGCCTCGGTGGTGCGGATCGTGTAATACAGGCTGGCCACCTGGGCCGCCATCAAGACCTGGACGTCGTCGTAGCGGGCGATGCTGGCCAGGTAGCCGGCGTCGGCCGCCTCGATGCCGCGTTTGAACTTGCCCCAGAAGTCGAGTTCCCAGCTGATGTCGAGATGGGTGTCGAAGTTGCTCAGGCTGCTGTCCGGCCCGCCTGCCCGCCGCTGGCCCACGCGCAGCAACTCGCCGCTGAGCTGTTGCCCCTGCGGATAGAGCGTGCTGCCGGCGATCCCGAGCTCGGCGCGTGCTTCCATGATGCGCAGGCCGGCGGCGCGCACCGTGGGGTTCACGCGCTGCGCCTCGGCGATCAGTGCGTCGAGCACGGCATCGTCGAAGCCGCGCCACCATTGCTGGATCGATCCGCGTCCCGGCGCGCCGGCGCCGGATGTCAGCGAGGCCAGCGAGCCGCCGTCCCAGCCGGCCAGCGCGGCCGGCATATCAGGACGTTCGAAGTCGGGCCCGACCGTCCCGCAAGCGCCCAGCAGCGTCGCGCCTGCCAGCGCCAGCGCGCCCCTGCCCGACCGCCTCCCGAGCGCGGCGCACACGGTTACTCCGGCGCCGCCGTCACAGGCGCTGGCACAGGCGGCGCCACGGCGTCGGGGCTATTCGCCACCCACCACATGAAGGCCTGGTAGCTCAGGGCCAGGAAGACCGCGCCGACGAACATGCCCAGCAGGCCGGCACTGGCCAATCCACCCAGGGCGCCGAGCAGGATCACGGGCATCGGCGCATCCACGCCGCGCCCCAGCAAGAGCGGCTTGAGCACATTGTCGAGCGAGCCGGCGAGCAGGAGCAGCACGGAATACGTGATCGCCTGCGTGCTGCTGTAGCCCCCACTGGTCCAGATATAGATAATCACCGGCAGGGTCGCCAGGATGGCCGGCACCTGCACGATGCCCAGCACCAGGATGAGCAGGGACAGCAGGCCCGCAAACGGCACGCCGGCAAGAATGAACACCAGGCCGATCACGATGGCCTGGATGAAGGCCACGCCCAGCACGCCCAGGGCCACCGCCCGGATAGTCGACGTGCACAGCAGGGCGAACTCCTCGCCGCGCTCGATGCCCACCATGCGCACGAAGATGGACCTGATGGCGTTGGCGCCCGCCCGGCCCCAGGCCATGATGATGCCGGCGATGATGAAAGAGAACAGGAACACCAGCATCGCGCCGGCGATGCTGGCCACCACCTGCAGCGCCCTCCTGGTCAGGTCAGTCACTTGCGCATGCCTGCTGCGCAGCAGCGCCGGCAAGTCCGTATAGGCTTCCAACCACACTTCGTGGATGCGCTTGCCGACCAGCGGCCATTCGGCCACATTGGGCGACGGCGCGGGAACCTTCAGGGTACCGGAGCGGAGGCTGGCGACGGCGTCCTGCAGCGATTCGCCGAGCGAGGTCATCAGGATCGCCGTCGGCACCCCGATCAGCACGATGCCGACGATCACCAGCAGGGTGGCCGCCAGCCCCTGCTTGCCCGCCATACGCTGCGCCAGCTTCTGGTGCGCCGGATACAAGGTCACCGCCAGGACCACCGACCAGACGATGAGCGACAGGAAGGGCGCGAAGATGCGGTAGCTCAGCAGCGCCAGCCCGAACACGATGCCGGCCCGGATGAACACGTCCAGCAGCTTTCTCGACAGGCGTTCTTCGAGATTGGTGTCGAGCTTGTCGGGGGCATTCACGGGGCGGTCCCTTTCTTTGCTGGCCTACTCCATGAACCAGCCATGGCTCACGATCAGCGACTGGCCGGTGAGCGCATTAGAGGGGAAAGCGGCGAAGAACAGCGCGACCCGGGCAACGTCCTGGACGGTCGTGAACTCGCCATCGACGGTCTCCTTGAGCATCACGTTCTTGATGATCTCGTCCTCGGAGATGCCCAGCTCCCGCGCCTGCTCGGGAATCTGCTTGTCGACCAGGGGCGTGCGCACGAACCCCGGCGCGATCAGGTTGGCGCGCACACCATGTTTCGCGCCTTCCTTGGCCATGACCCTGGTCAGGCCCTCGAGCCCATGCTTGGCCGTGACATAGGCCGACTTGAGCACCGACGCTTCCTTGGAGTGCACGGAACCGATATAGATGATGCTGCCGCCGCGCCCGCCCGCGTACATATGCCGCACGCAGGCGCGGGTGGTGAGAAAGGCGCCGTCGAGGTGAATCGCCAGCATCTTGCGCCAGTCGGCAAACGGAAACACTTCGATTGGATGCACGATCTGGATGCCCGCATTGCTCACCAGGATATCGATGCCGCCCCATTGCGCGACAACCGCCTCGATGCCAGCCTCGACCTGCGCTTCATTTGCGACATCCATGCCCACGCCCAGCGCCTCGTGGCCGGCGACACGCATCCCGGCGGCGGCAAGCTCGGCCGCCTCCAGGTTGAGGTCGGCGATGGCAATGCGCGCGCCTTCGCGCGCATAGGTCAGCGCGATTTCCTTGCCGATGCCGCTGGCGGCGCCGGTGATGACGGCAACCTTTCCTTCGAGCTTCATGACGCCTCCGTGGAATGTCTGTCAGATGCTCGACCGCTCGCACAGTTCGGACAATTGGACCTTGGTCGCATGATCCGGACAAGGCAAAAGTCTTCTTGAGTTAGCGCAAAAACGTCGTTCCCACGAAGGTGGGAACCCAATCTTGCAAGCGTTTCGACGACGTTTGCAGCACTTGGGTCCCCGCCTGCGCGGGGACGACGTTTTTGAACTCTAGCTCAGCTAGCTTAACTGGACGGTATTAGAGCCGTGCCTTGATTATTGACGTACTGGCACTATCTATATCGTTTAGCCCTTGAGGGCAAACCGACCACCGAAAACGGAGGCACCATGGATGACGACATTCTGGTCAGCAAAGCCGGCATCATCGAACGCTGCTGCCGGCGTGCCCGCGACGAGTATGAAAAAGACCCGAATACTTTCCCTGAAGACATCACGCGCCAGGATGCCGCTACCCTGAACGTGATCCGCGCCTGGGAAGCCGCGATCGAGATGGGCGATTATGTGATCGGCAACGCCCGTCTCGGCCTGCCGCAGGACGAGCGCGAAGTCATCACCTTGCTGGCAGAACATGGGTGGATCGCCCCCACCCTGGCCGAGGATCTCAAGCGCACCGGCGAGTTCTGCCGCGCCGAATGGGATTATCAGGCGTCACCGCTGCCGGCCCTGGTGACCATCGTCAAACGTGGCCTCGACGATTTCACCGATTATTCGGCTGCCTTGCTGGGCGGCGCACGACTCGTCGAATAAACTTTCCAGCCAGTTGTCGGCACGAAAAACAGGCGCCAACTGGTATGATTCGCCTTTTTCCGGGGGTGGCTCTCCCATTGTCTGACATGACAACCAGCCATCCCGCACCTGATTACCAAGAAAAAAATGAGCACACCTTCCAATCTGCCTGGCTTCTTCAGCCGCCTGTCGATCGCCTTCGGCGCCCTGTTCAAATCGCTCGGCGACGCCGAGTTCGCCGCGCGCGTGCGCGATGACGGCGTCGGCCCGACCGCCGCGCCCGCGCCTGCCCCCGTCCCGACTCCAGCCCCGACTCCAGCGCCAACGCCGGCCCCGACGCCGCTGCGCGCCCCAAGCCCGGATTCGGCCCTGCAACTGCTGAGCCTATTCCAGCGCGAAGCCCGCCTGATCGACTTCGCCCACGAAAACCTCTCTGCCTATTCGGATGCCGACATCGGCGCCGCCGCCCGCGTCGTGCACGAAGGCTGCGCGCGCGTGCTGCGCGAGCATTTCGCCATCGAACCGGTGCGCACCGAATCGGAAGGCAGCCGCATCACCCTGAACGAAGGCTTCGACGCCGCCAGCGTGCGCCTGACCGGCAATGTGGTCGGCAAGGCGCCGTTCAACGGTACCTTGAGCCATCGCGGCTGGCGCGTATCGAAAGTCACGCTGCCGCAGCTGGCTGAGAGCCACGATGCGCGCGTGCTGGCCCCGGCGGAGGTGGAACTGTGAGCCAGCCGGAAAACGCACGCTATGCCATCGGCATCGACCTGGGCACCACCCACAGCGCCCTCTCGTATGTCGACCTGCAGGCCAGCGACGGAGAAAAAGCCGTCGACGCCGTGCTGCCGATCCCGCAGCTGACCGCCCCCGGCACGATCGAGGCGCTGCCGCTGCTGCCGTCCTTCCTCTACCTGCCACACCCGGACGAGATGCCGGCCGGCGAACGCGCCCTGCCCTGGAGCCAGGGCGAGGAAACCGCAGTGGCCGGCGAGATGGCGCGCAGCCGCGGCGCCACCACGCCGATCCGCCTGGTGTCGTCGGCCAAGAGCTGGCTGTGCCATCCCGGCGTGGACCGTCGCGCCGCGATCCTGCCGCAGGATGCGCCTGAAGAAGTCACCAAGGTATCGCCGCTGGCCGCCTCGACCCGCTACCTCGAACACCTGCGCCAGGCCTGGAACGCGGCGCACCCGGAAGCGCCGTTCGACCAGCAATCGGTCACGGTCACCATCCCCGCCTCGTTCGACCCGGCCGCGCGCGAACTGACCGCGGAAGCGGCGCGCCAGGCCGGCTTCGCCCCCACCCTGCTGGAAGAGCCGCAAGCGGCCCTGTACAGCTGGATCCAGGGCAGCGGCGGCCGCTGGCGCAAGCAGGTGCAACCGGGCGACATCATCCTGGTGGTCGACGTCGGCGGCGGCACCAGCGACTTCTCGCTGATCGCCATCCTGGAACGCGACGGCAAGCTCGAACCGCACCGCGTGGCCGTGGGCGACCACATCCTGCTGGGCGGCGACAATATGGACCTGGCCCTGGCCCATTTCGTGGCGCGCAAGCTGGCCACCAATGGTACTCAGCTCGATGCCTGGCAGATGCGCGCCCTCACCTATGGCTGCCGCAGCGCCAAGGAAGAACTGCTGGCCAATCCGAACGCCACCACCCATCCGATCGTGGTGCCGAGCCGCGGCTCGAAGCTGATCGGCGGCTCGATCCGCACCGAACTCACGCGCGAGGAAGTCACCTCCTTCATCACGGATGGTTTCTTCCCACGCGTGGAAGCGTCGGCACGTCCTGCCGTGCGCACCCGCGCCGGCCTGACCCAGCTCGGCCTGCCGTATGCGCAGGACGCCGCGATCACGCGCCACCTGGCCGCCTTCCTGGCGCGCCAGGCCGGCGCCACCGCCGAACTCGAAGGTTTCCAGGGCCGCGTGACCGCGGAGCACAGCTTCCTGCATCCGAGCGCGGTGCTGTTCAACGGCGGCGTGTTCAAGTCCGGCATCCTGGCCCAGCGCGTGATGGACACCATCAACGACTGGCTGTACATGGAGGGCGCGGAACCGGCGCGCATGCTCGAAGGCGCCGACCTCGACCTGGCGGTTGCCCGCGGCGCGGCCTATTTCAGCTACGCGCGGCGTGGCGGCGGCGTGCGCATCCGCGGCGGCACGGCGCGTTCCTACTATGTCGGCGTCGAATCGTCGATGCCGGCGATCCCCGGCATGGAGCCACCGCTGGAAGCCTTGTGCGTGGCGCCGTTCGGCATGGAAGAAGGCAGCGAGCTCGAACTGCCGGGCCAGGAATTCGGCCTGGTGATCGGCGAGCCGGTGACCTTCCGCTTCTTCGGTTCGACCACCCGCCGCCAGGACCGCATCGGCGACGTGCTCGAGTTCTGGGGTCCTGAAGAACTGCAGGAACTGAACGAGATCCAGGCCACGCTGCCGGCCGAAGGCCGCGTGGCCGGCGAAGTCGTGCAGGTGAAACTGCATGCGCTGGCGACTGACGCCGGCACGCTGGAACTGGCGGCTGTCGCCCGTGACGGCCAGCGCTGGAAGGTCGAGTTCGACGTTCGTACTGCCTCCGACGCACAGTGACGTACCTGGTAGGCATCGACCTCGGCACCACCAACACGGTGCTGGCCTTTGCCCGCGACGGCAAAGGCGCGATCGAGCTGTTTTCGGTCGACCAGCTGGTGGCGCCCGGCGAAGTCGCTGGCGCACCGCTGCTGCCGTCGATGCGCTACCACCCGGGCGCGGATGAACTCGCGCCCGGTGAACTGCAACTCCCCTGGAATACCCCTGACGTCGCCGGCGTTGAACACGTCGCGCTCGGCCGCCTGGCGCGTGCGCTCGGCGCGGCCACGCCGGGGCGCCTGGTGGCCAGCGCCAAGAGCTGGCTGTCGCATCCCGGCGTCGACCGCATGGCGCCGATCCTGCCCTGGGGCGCCGACGGTGACGTCGCCAAGGTGTCGCCGGTGGCGGCCAGCGCCAGCTACCTGGCCCACCTGCGCGCCGCATGGAATACGCGCTTTCCCAAACAACCGCTGGAACGCCAGCAGATCGTGCTCACGGTGCCCGCCTCGTTCGACGAAGGCGCGCGTGCGCTGACGCTGGAAGCGGCGAAGCAGGCCGGCCTGTCGGACGTGCGCCTGTTGGAAGAACCGCAGGCCGCGCTGTATGACTGGCTGTACCGGCATCGCACAAACCTGGCTGCGCAGCTTTCCGATGCACGCCTGGTGCTGGTGGCCGACGTCGGCGGCGGCACCACTGACTTCAGCCTGGTCAAGGTCGACGCCAAGGATGGCGAGCCAATGCTCACCCGCATCGGCGTGGGTAACCACCTGATCCTGGGCGGCGACAATATGGACCTGGCGCTGGCCCACCTGGTCGAAGCACGCATGGCCGAACAGGTCGGCGAAGACGCCACACGCACCCGCCTGTCGAGCGCGCGCCTGGCCCAGCTCACCGAACGCTGCCGCGCGGCTAAGGAGCAGCTGCTGGCCGACGATGCGCCTGACAGCATCACCGTCACCCTGCTCGGCGCCGGCAGCCGTTTGATCGGCGCCAGCCGCAAGGCCGACTTGCGGCGCGAAGACATCGAACGCATCGTCCTGGACGGCTTCTTGCCGCTCAATGCGGCGCAGGAGGACGCGAAACGCGCACGCGCCGGCATCGTCGAATTCGGCCTGCCGTATGCAAGCGATCCGGCCATCACGCGCCACCTGGCGGGCTTCCTGCGCCAGCACGCGGCCGCCGCGCGCGAGGCGCTTGGCCTGCCTGACGATGGCAGCTTACCGGTGCCCGACACAGTGCTGCTCAACGGCGGCGTGTTCCGCGGAGCGGCGCTGGCGCAGCGGCTGGTCGACACCCTGGCGGCATGGCGCGGCGCTCCCGTGCGCGTGCTGCACAACGAGAATCCCGACATCGCCGTCGCCCGCGGCGCCGTGGCCTATACGCTGGCGCGCCAGGGCTTGGCCCCGGCCATCGAAAGCGGCGCCGCGCGCAGCTACTACCTGCTGCTCGATGGCGAGGCGCAAGGAGACAAGCTGCGCACCGTCTGCCTGCTCCCGCGCGGCACGCCAGCCGCGCTCGAGGTGGCATTGGCGGACCGCAGCTTCGCGCTGCGCGTGGGCCGTCCGGTGCGCTTCCACCTGGTCTCGACCATCGCAGACAGCGGCGCGCCGCCGCAGGCCGGGGACCTGGTTGACCTGGATCCATCCGAGGTGGCTCGCCTGCCGGCGATCGCCACCGTGCTGCGCGCCGCGCGCGGTGCACCGACCGAGATCCCGGTGCGGCTGGTGACGACCCTGAGCGAAGTCGGCACGCTCGACGTGCATTGCGTCGCCGAGGATGGCGGCCAGCGCTGGCAGCTCGCCTTCCAGCTGCGCGGCAATGACGACGGCGACGGCGACACGCAAGAAGAGGTGCTGCCTCTGGAGCTGGACGCCGCCGTTGACAAGATCGAGCGCGTGTTCGGCACCCGTTCGAAACAGGTCGACCCGAAGGAAGTGAAACAGCTGCGCGCCGGCCTGGAACACCTGCTCGGATCGCGCGAACGCTGGACCACGCCCCTGCTGCGGCGCCTGTTCGACGCCCTGCTGGCGCGCGCGAAAGGCCGGCGGCGCTCGGTCGAGCACGAGCGCGCCTGGCTGAATCTCGCCGGCTACTGCCTGCGTCCCGGCTTCGGCCACCCGCTCGACGAATGGCGCATGGAACAGTTGTGGGCGATGTTCGACGGCGGCGTCCAGCACCACAAGGACAGCCAGGTGCGCGCCGAATGGTGGACCTTGTGGCGCCGGGTGGCGGGCGGCCTGTCGCTTGAGGCGCAACTGCGCGTGCTGGACGATTTCGCCTTCAACCTGCAGGCCGATGAATCCGAACGCGGACGCCGGCCGGTCACCCTGGTCGAAGGCAGCGAAGAAGACATGCTGCGCGTCGGCGCCTCGCTCGAACGCATCCCGTCGGCCTACAAGGCGGAGATCGGGGAATGGCTACTAGGGCAGATCGATGACATCCCGTCCGCCGGCAAGCTCGATGCGCGCGCCAGCGCGCGCTATGGCCGCTACCTGTGGGCCCTGGGCCGGGTCGGCGCGCGCCAGTCGTTCCAGTCGAGCGCCCACGAAGTGGCGCCGCCCGACGTGGCCGAAAGCTGGCTGGTAAAACTGCTGCAACTGGACTGGCGCAAGGTGGAGCCGGCCGGCTTTGCCGCCGCCCACATCGCACGCATGACGGGCGACCGTTCGCGCGACATCGGCGAAGCGGTGCGCGAAGATGTGCTGCGCCGCCTGGCCGCCAGCGGCGCGCCGCCGATGTGGACGGCGATGGTGCGCGAAGTGGTGGAACTGGACCAGGCCGTCGAGACGCGCTTGCTGGGCGATGCGCTGCCGCCAGGGCTGAAGCTGCTGCGCTGACGCCGCCATACCCAAGCATCGAGGTCGGGAATCGTTGATGACCAAAACTTACTATGCTAAGTTTTGCTCATCAGGTAATCAGGGAATCGCTTCCTTGCATGTCCATGACCACGTCCTCTGTCCCTTCCGCGCCGGTCGAAGACTGGCATGCGATGCCGGCCGACGCCGTCCTGCGCCAGCTGGACTCTGCCTCCGACGGGCTCGACCCGGCCGAGGCGGCGCGCCGCCTGGCCCGGCACGGCCCCAACACCCTGCCATCGCCACCACGCACACCCGCACTGCTACGCTTCCTACTGCAATTCAATAACGCGCTGATCCTGTTCCTGCTCGTCGCCGCGGCGATGGCCGCCGTGCTCGGGCACTGGGTCGACGCCGCCGTGATCGTCGGCGTGGTCACCGTGAACGCCATCGTCGGCTTCGTCCAGGAAGGCAAGGCGGAGCAAGCCTTGGGCGCCCTGCAAGCCATGCTCGCGCCCACTGCGCGCGTGGTGCGCGCCGGCCAGCACGCGACCGTCCCGGTGGCCACACTGGCGCCGGGCGACGTGGTGCTGCTCGAAGCGGGCGACCGCGTCCCCGCCGACCTGCGGCTGCTTCGCGCCCGCGCGCTATTGATCGACGAGGCGATCCTCACCGGCGAATCGGTGGCCAGCGTCAAGACCGGCCACGCCGTCGACGCCGGCGCGGCGCTGGGCGACCGCGAAGGCATGGCTTATTCCGGCACGCTGGTCGCCGCCGGTCAGGGCCTCGGCCTGGTGGTCGCCACCGGCAGCCACACCGAGATCGGCCACATCAGCACCATGCTCAGCAAGGTCGAGCCGCTCACCACGCCCCTGCTACGCCAGATCAACGGCTTCGGGCGGCGCTTCACGGTGTTGTCGATCGCCGTCGCCGCCCTGCTGTTCGCCTATGCGGTCGGCTTGAAAGGAATGGACTGGGTCGAGGCGCTGATGGTCGTGGTGGCGATCGCGGTGGCGCTGGTGCCTGAGGGCCTGCCGGCGGTGATCACCATCACCCTCGCCATCGGCGTACAGCGCATGGCCGTGCGCCACGCCATCGTGCGCCGCCTGCCAGCGGTGGAAACGCTCGGCGCGACCACCGTGATCTGCTCCGACAAGACCGGCACCCTCACCCGCAACGAGATGACGGCCTGCCGCGTGGTGACGGAAACCGCCAGCATCGGCGTGAGCGGTGCCGGCTATGCGCCGCTGGGCGCGTTCGATCTACCCGACGGCGGCGCCGGCCTGCCGGCCAACGCCCGCCGCCTGGTCGAAGCCGGCCTGCTGTGCAACGACGCCCACTTGCACCAGCAGGCGGGCGGCTGGCGGGTCGACGGCGATCCGATGGAAGGCGCGCTGGTGGCGCTGGCGATGAAGGCCGGGCTCGAGCCGGACGCCTTGCGCGCCGGCCATCCGCGCGCCGACGAGATCCCGTTCGATGCCCAGCACCGCTTCATGGCCACCCTGCACGGCCTGGCCGACGGCGGCGCCGAGCTGTTCGTCAAGGGCGCGCCGGAGCGCGTGCTGGCCATGAGCAGTAGCCAGCTCGATGCGGCCGGCGCACGGCTGCCGCTGGACGCCGCCTGGTGGGAAGGCCAGATCGCTGCGGCGGCCTCCAGCGGCGAGCGCGTGCTGGGCTTCGCGCTGCGCCGCTTCGCACAAGCGCCGCAGCAGCTGGACTTCGACGCCGTGGACGAACTCGTGTTCCTTGGCCTGGTGGGATTCATCGACCCGCCGCGTCCCGAGGCACTGGCCGCGATCGCCGATTGCCGCAGCGCCGGCATCGCGGTCAAGATGATCACCGGCGACCATGGCGCGACCGCCGCCGCCATCGCCGCGCAACTTGGCCTCGCCGAACAGCCGGTGGTGGCGACCGGCCAGGACGTCGATGCCGTTTCCGACGCCGAACTACTGACCCTGGCGCGCCACACCCACGTCTTCGCCCGCACCAATCCCGCCCACAAGCTGCGCGTGGTGCGTGCGCTGCAGGCCGAGGGCGAAGTGGTCGCGATGACCGGCGACGGCGTCAACGACGCCCCGTCGCTCAAGCAGGCCAACGTGGGCATCGCCATGGGTAACAAGGGCACCGAGGCCGCCAAGGAAGCGGCGCAGATCGTGCTGGCCGACGACAACTTCGCCTCCATCGTGGCGGCCGTGAGCGAGGGACGCACCGTCTACGACAACATCCGCAAGGTCATCGCCTGGACCCTGCCCACCAACGGCGGCGAGGTGCTGGCCATCGTCGCGGCAATGGTGCTGGGACTGACCTTGCCGATGACGCCGCCGCAGATCCTATGGATTAACATGATCCTGACCATCACGCTCGGCCTGGTGCTGGCCTTCGAACCGGCCGAACCGGGCGTGATGGGGCGCCGGCCGCGCGACCCGCAGGCGCCGCTGCTGTCGCCCTTCATGCTGTGGCGGGTGGCCTTCGTGTCGGTGCTGTTCACCGCCGGCGTGTTCGCCGTGATGGCCTGGGCCGAACGCCGCGGCCTGGGTACAGAGGCGGCGCGCACGATGGTGGTCAATATGCTGTGCGTGCTGGAGATCTGCTACCTGTTCAACGTGCGCTACCTGCACATGCGCTCGTTCACATGGCGCGGCGCACGCGGCACGCCGGCGGTGCTGTGGGCGATCGCCGTCGTCGTGGCGGCGCAGCTGGCGTTCACCTACCTGCCGTGGATGCAGGCGCTGTTCGATACCCGCGCCGTGGCGCTGGTCGATGGCGTGGCGATCCTCGGCATCGGGCTGGCGTTCATGATCGTGCTCGAAGTCGAGAAGCTGCTGCTGCGACGCGGGAAGGTGTTCGCGGAGATCAGCTGACGCCGGCTTGATCGTTAGCGCCAGGCGGCTGTTCAAGATCCACATAAGGATACAAGACCTCGACCGAACAGACGACAGACGAGCACGAGTACCAATACTCGTCGGGAACTGCCTGCGTCGGGTGATCCATGATTTGCCTGTCCTGGATCTTCATCACCAAGCGATCCTTGAAGAAGATGATATCAAGAGAATATTCGCCCAGCGCTTCAAGATCGAACGGCAGATCGGCAGCAACCAGTTCAGCGCCCTCGGACGCTTTCCAGTACGTCTTCCCGATCAAACGGGTTCCATCCTTTGTTGCGTAGGCCTGCAGACAATGCGTTGCACCGATTCGTTTGGTGTCGACACAAAAATTCATAGTGGGATTCCATTTGTCCTTTGGCTGCAGGCCGTGCGCCGCAAAGATGACGCGCATGACTTGAGGAGAATCGCTCACCACACCTGGGAGCTTCTCCGAAAATTTCTCGTACTCGCCGCCCGCGGCATCGATCAGCTTCCTGGTCGGCGTAAGCTGTTGCACCGAGCTGGCATCCGCACCCTTGGGCGCGGCACAGCCGCCCAGCCCCGTCATCATGGCTGTCAACACCAGGATCAGGATCGGTCGAAAAGTCATGGATCGCACGCTTTCATTATCAGGATGAACGTTCAACGCAGTTGCCCTGCCAGGATCAGCGACACCGGCTTGCCAGTGTGCGGATGCAGCGGTTCGCGCATCTCGACCACGCGCAGGCCATGCCGCTCGAACAGCGCGACCCAGCTCGAGATCGTGCGGAAGTACCAGGGCGGCGCATCCTGGAAGTCAATGCTGAAGCCGGCCCAGCTGCCCGCGCGCCAACCGTCGGCATAGGGGGCGTCGCCGCAGGCCATCAAGGGATGGACGGTCTGCACGATCAGCGTTCCACCGGCCCGCAGATACGTCGGCGCGGCGGCGAACAGGCCGTCGACCGCTTCATGTCCGATCAGCGAGAAGTTGGCGACGGCGACGTCGGCCGCCAGCGCCAGCTCGCCGGCCGCGATCTGTTCATACGACAGCACGCGGAAGTCGCCGCCGCCGGCCGCCCGCGCCTGCTCGACGAGACCGTCGATCGCATCCACGCCGACCATTTCAACTTCCGGCAGCGCGCGTACCAGCCAGCCTTCGCCGCAGCCGAGATCGACGCCGCTGCGCGGCGCACGCGCGCGCACCGCCTCGACGATGGCGGCATTGGTCACCAGGGTGCGGCTTTCGATTTCTCCGCTACGCACTGCGCTGGTCCAGGGAGTCGCATTGCGCGACCAGGATTCGAGGATTGCTGCATCGGTATGACTGGCCATATTCCCTCCTTGGCACCGATTATGCACCAACCGGACGCAGCTTCCCGGCATGGCCGGTCGTGATTTTCAGTGAGCCTTTTTCGTGACCGGCGCGACATAATGCAGGGTCGATTCCGGATGATGCCTGCCCATGCCCCGATCAAGATACGCTTGCCTGATTGCCTTCACCTTCCTCGCCACCGCGGCCAGCGCCGCCGAGACCACCAGGGTATTCGTCGAAAACGGCGAGCTGCATTATTCCGGCTACCTGGACGACGACGCCAACGGGCGACTGTTCGCCCTGTACGACAGCCTGGCCATCAAGCCGACGGTGCTCGCCATCGAGAGCAAGGGCGGCATCGTCGACTTCGGCCTCGACCTCGGTGACTGGGTGTACCGGAAGGGCCTGGACGTCAAGGTAAGCGCGTACTGCCTGTCTTCCTGCGCCAACTATGTGTTCACCGCCGCGCCGCGCAAGACCGTCAGCAACGTGGCCGTCATCGGCTTCCACGGAGGCATCAGCAGCGCGACGTTCAAACTTGGCGGTGAGCGGAAAGCCGCCTACGACGCCATGACGAAGGAACAGCAGGATGCATTCTGGGCCGAGCACCGGAAGGAAACCCAGCCGCTGCTCCAGCGCGAGACCGACTTCTTCAAGAAGATCGGCGTCAGGCAGGACATCACGACGTATGGACAGGCGAGCCGATTCGACCTGCCCGACATGGACGGATGGACCTTCACCAGGGAAGACTTCGCCCGCTTCGGCGTTGATCGCATCGAGGTGATCGGCGGCCCATGGCGACCGGCTATGCCCGGCAAGGCCATCACGATCACCACGATCGAGGTCGACTAGGAACCTATCCCGGCGCTGGGCGGCGTCGGTCATCGGCTGGATCGGGTAGACTGGCCGCCTTCGATTCCACGCACTGCCATCGCCGTCCCATGACATCTCCGCAACGCCTGCCGATCCTGCTCGTCGCCATCACGGCCGCCGCCATCATCTTCGCCTTCATCAAGAAGCCGCCCGAGCAGGACACGCTACCGCCGCCGCTGGTTTCCCTGGAAAAGATGGGCCACCTGGTCTCGCTCAAGATGAACTACGCGGACGTCATCGAATTCACGCAGCCGAAAGCGGTCGACATTCCCTGGTCGCAATGGGAAGTACGGCTGGGCAGCACCCGCGTGCTGCTGGTCGCGCGCGGCGACTGCACAGTGGCGACCGACCTGCGCCAGGCGCGCTACGAAGACATCGACGAGCGTACGCGCACGCTCACCATCGTGCTGCCGCCGCCGACGCCGCTGCAGGCGCGCATTAGCCACGAGGCGCGCAACCGGGGCGGTTCCTATTTCTATGCGGTCACCGAGCAGGGCCTGCAAGCCTTCATCCCTTCTGCCCAGACCCGCACCACGGCGATGAACAATGCGCTGGAGACGGCGCAGAAGGCGGTGCAGGCAGCCTGCAGCCAGCCCGCCGTGCTGAACACGGCCAAGGAAAACGCCGCCACCGTCATGCAGGCCACCCTGGCCGCCACCGGCTGGATGCCGACCGTCATCTGGGAACCGCTGTCTGCTGCCAAGCCCTGAGCAGGAGGGACCACGGTGAGTTAATGGATAATGGCGGATAACCTTCTATCAAGGATTCCGAATGCCAAAGAATCTTACGCTTGCCATCACCTTGCTCGCCCTCCTCCTGAACGCTGCCGTGTCGTCCCCGGCAGCGGCCCAGAAACCCGAAAGCCGCGCCGAAGCGGTCAAGATCGTCGCCGACATGCGGCGTCTGGTCATGCCGGGCGCCATCGAGCGGACCGAGGCGGTACGCATCGGCGGCATCGACCAGTGGATCTCGGTGCGCGGCGTCGACCGCCGCAATCCGGTGCTGCTGATGATCCATGGCGGCCCGGGCTATGTTTCGATGCCCACCAGCTGGTATTTCCAGCGCGGCTGGGAAGACTTCTTCACCGTGGTGCAATGGGACCAGCGCGGCGCCGGCAAGACCTACGCCGCCAACGATCCGGCCGTCGTGGCGCCGACCATGAAGCGCGCCCGCATGGTCGCCGACGCAGAGGAAATGGTGCAATGGCTGCGGCGCGAGTTCGGCAAGGAGCGCATCTTCGTGCTCGGCCACTCGTGGGGCAGCTCGCTCGGCATCGAGCTGGCCAGCAAGCACCCTGAGTGGCTGCATGCCTACATCGGCATGGGCCAGGCCACCAACGGGCCTGAAGGCGAAAGGCGCGGCCTGCGCTTCGCGCTCGACGCCGCGCGGCGCGACAACAACGCCAAGGCGGTGCAGGAACTCGAATCGCTCGGCCCCTACGCGGCGCCGGGCCGCCCGATCGTGCTCAAGGACCTGTACCTGCAGCGCAAGTGGCTGGGCTACTACGGCGGCGCCGTACACGGCCGCAAGGACTTCTCCCACGAAGGCGCGGCGGCGCGCCTGGCGCCCGAATACACCGACGCCGACCTGCGCACCATGTGGGAGGGCAACGAATTCTCGCAAGACCACCTGCTGGCCGAAGTCATCTCGACCGACTTCAGCGTTCATAAACGCTTCGACTGCCCGATCGTCATCTTCAATGGCCGCTACGACTACAACGTTTCGTCGAGCGTGACCGCCGAGTGGTTCGAGACGGTGAAGGCGCCGCACAAGAAACTGGTGTGGTTCGAGCACTCGGGCCACGAGATGTTCAATGAAGAGCCGGGCAAGATGCTCGAGGCGCTGCTGCGCCACGTGCGGCCGATCGCCGAGAAGGCGGGCGACGTGGCGCCTTGAAGTCGACCTGCCTGCGCCAGCCGGACGCGCTTGTCGATCGTCAGGATGCGGGCATCGACCGAAGCAACACGTCGCGCGCGTCCTTGTACTGCCGCGATCCCTTCAGACGCTCCAGGTAACGGATTGGCCGCCGCTTGTCCATGCCGATCTCGTAATTGAGGCTGCCGCGCGCACCGCAATAGGCCGCGCAAGTACGCCCGGCATCGGGAGAGGCCCGATCGGTCAGTGTCAGCTTGCCGTTCTTTTCTCCAATCGTGAGCACGCACGGCGCATCACCCGCGATCGGCGGCTCTGGATCGCGATACACGAACATGCCGTCCTCGAAGCGCGCCATGCCATAAATGCCGCAGGTGTGGCCATTGAAGAAATCGAGGTGCACGCGCACGTAAACATGATCGCGGTCGTATGGGACGATCTCGACGATGTCTTCGGCCTGGTAGGACTCTGTTTCGTCCTTGCCGGGCACGATGAATGCGCTCATGAAGCGGTGCTTGTACACGCCAGCAATACGCTCCATCGACTGCACTGAAGGCGAGGCCGGCGTAGCGGCAATCGCTACACCGGCAAGGATGGCGCCGGCCAGGAAAAAGCCTGTATATTTCATTTCCAGCCTTGAATCGTAAGTACACGCAACACTTTACAGGACAGCGGAAGGCGCACGTACTACTACGTACGCAATCGGCATAGGCATTCGTGTAAAATCGTTTCAGCAGGTTATCGAATAATCGCGTAATAATTCAACTATATAGGTGACAAAACCATGCGAGTCTTCCCGTCCAAAGGAAAATCCCTCGTCTTCGCCCTGGCAGCAACCGTCCTCTCCACCAGCGCCTTCGCCCAGAACTGGCCAACCGGCACCGTGACCGTGGTCGTGCCATGGCCAGCCGGCGGCCCGTCCGACATCGCGGCGCGCCCGCTGGCGAAAGGCCTGACCACCGACCTGAAACAGTCGTTCGTGATCGACAACCGCGGCGGCGGCGGCGGCAATATCGGCAGCGCGGCCGTGACCCGCGCCAAGCCGGACGGCCAGACCCTCCTGATCACCTCGAGCGCACCGATCGTGATCAACCCGAGCCTGTACAAGAAGATGGCCTTCGACCCGGCCAAGGACCTGATCCCGGTCACCAACCTGCTGCGTGCGCCGCTGGTGCTGGTCGCCCACCCATCGGTGCCGGCCAAGAACGTCAAGGAACTGCTGGCCCACATCCAGTCGAAGAAAGGCCAGTTCTCGTACGCGTCGGCCGGCAACGGCACCCCGCAGCACCTGACCGGTGAACTGTTCCGCGGCGTGACCAAGCTCGACATGGTGCACGTGCCGTACAAGGGCTCGGCGCCGGCGATTTCCGACCTGCTGGGCGGCCACATCCCGATCATGTTCGACTCGACCATCGCGATCATGCCGCACATCAAGAGCGGCAAGGTGAAGCCGATCGCCATCTCGGGCAACAAGCGCTCGCCGCTGCTGCCGGACGTGCCGACCTTCGCCGAAGCGGGCCTGAACATCGAGTCCTACGCCTGGTACGGCCTGTTCGTGCCGGCCAAGACCCCGAAAGCCATCGTCGACAAGATCAACGCCGAATCGCAGAAAGTCATGAAGCAGCCTGACTTCCAGCGCGTGCTGGCCGACACCGGCACCGAGTACGTGGGCGATACGCCAGAAAACTTCGCCAAGTTCGTGCAGGCTGAGAGCGCGAAATGGTCGAAGATCGTGAAGGACAGCGGCGCGACCGTCGACTGATCCACACGATCCTGTAGCACCCAGTAAAACGGGTGACGCGGCAATGCCGGGTCACCCGTTTCTTATTGGCCGATCCATTACAGGCGTAGGGTGGACGGCTCTGCCGTCCACGCGTTCAACCAGCATCCGCTTTGCCACTCATCCGATGTTATTTGGACGCGTGGACGGGAAACCCGTCCACGCTACCGGCAACGTGGTGGAAATGCGGTGACGTCAGCCTGACGCCGGCGGCGTCGAACCCGTCCAGCACGTTCTGGTGCAGGCGGTTGCGCACCTCGGCGCGCGCGCGCGGGCTGACGGCCGCCGCGTGCGCGCACAGGCGGTATTCGATATAGAAATCCGATAGCGCCGCCTGCACGATGAAGGGCTTCGGTTCGGCCGCGATGCCTTGCGTCGCGCCGGCCGCCTGTTCGAACAGCGCGTGCACCGTGCGCCACGGCGTGTCGTAGCCGACCGTGACCTTGACCTCGGTGACGAAACCATCGTCGATCACGCCGTCGCGCGAGAAGTTGCTGGTGGTGTTGGACAGCACCCAGGCGTTGGGCATCAGGACTTCTTCGCCGCTGCCGGTGCAGAGGCGCGTCTCGAACATGCCCATGTCGACCACCGTGCCCTCCTTGTCGCCCACGCGCACGTATTCCCCTTTTCTCAGCGAGCGGGTGTACATCAGGATCAGGCCCGCGGCGCCTTGCGCCACGATGCTCGAGGCGCCGATCGACACCATCAGGCCGGCCAGCACCGTCACGCCCTGGAAGGCCGCCGTGTGCGAGCCGGGCAGGTAGGGATAGGACATCGCCAGCGCGAACAGGGCGATCACGATATTGACCAGGCGCCGGGTCGGCGCCGCCGTGTCCTGGTCCAGCCAGCCCACCTGCAATTCGCCGCTCTCGACCCGCTTGAACACCGAGGCCGCAGTCAGCATCACCAGGCGCGCCAGCGCGGCGATGACCAGCACCACCAGCAGGCCGGGAATGGCGGCCGCCATCGACTGGCCGATCCCCACCGCCATCTCGACCAGGTAGCCCTTGAGCCACTCGCCCCAACTGCGGGTGTAGGCGAATTCGCCGAGCAGGAAGCTGATCCAGATATAGGTGGCCAGCAGGCGCAGGCCCCACACCACCGCCATCGTCACCTGGCGCAGGAAGCTCACATACAGATGGGCGTCGAGCAGGCGCACGTTGCGAAAACTCACCCGCGCCAGGCGCACGCCGAGCAGGCGCTCGAAGCGGCTCTTGACCGCGCTGCGCAGCAACACCAGCGCGCGCAGCACGAAGACATAGGCCAGGGTGGCGGCGACGCACAGCGCAGCGGCTTCGACCAGCACGCGCGGATCGCTCGCCTCGCGCCGCGCGGCCAGCGCGCGCTCGAGCTTGCGCGCGCTGTCGTGCGCGACGTCCTGCGGTGTGTCATCAGCCAGCAAATTGATGTCGGCCGGCGTCACCAGGAATAGCGGCGCGCCGTCGAGCAGCACCTGGCTGCCCTCGGCCAATCCGTTGACCGTGGCGCGTTGCGGCCCCTTGGCCGACAAGGCTTTGTCGAGGCGCCGCTGGGCCGCTTCGAGGCGGTCTTGCGGCGAGTGGCCGGCAAGGGTGGCGCGGAACACGAAGACCTTGCGGGTGGCGACGGTGAAGTCGGCGCGCCCGGTCGGCTGGGCCGGCGCGGCATTAGTGGCGGTCGGAGCGGTTTCAAGCTGGGCGGCCCAGGCAAAGGGATGCAGGCCCAGCAAGGCAAGGACGAGGAGTGCGCGGATGATCGCCATGGGAAAACACAAATCGGTAAAAACGAAATGTTACCCCAGAACACTTCCGCTCAGCAGGCCAGACCACCTACTTACAACAGACCAGCACCAACATCTTGCCGACAAGCTACCGTGTTCCGTGTCTTTTCGATAACGACTAACATCTTCGTCACTACCTGGCTGCGTTTGCAGCCCCACCCCATCGAGGAGCAAGCATGAGTTCGGAAGATCAGAAGCCAGAAGGCGTGACGCCATCGCGCCGCCGTTTCGTCAGCACCGTCGCCGCGGGCGTGGCCGCCTCGGCCGCCGCCGTCCCGGCCCTGGCCCAGCAAGCGGCCAGCGGCAACCAGCCGGCGCCGGGCGCGGCGCGCGAAGCGGCCAAGCGCTATCCGCGTCCGCCCTTCCCCAAGCAGGACCAACCGTGGCCGGCCCTGGCCAGCAAGATGACGCCGCGTCCCGACCACGGCGAAACCACGTATCGCGGCAGCGGCCGCCTGGCGGGACGCAAGGCCCTGATCACCGGCGGCGACTCGGGCATCGGCCGCGCCGCCGCGATCGCCTATGCGCGCGAAGGCGCCGACGTCGCCATCGGCTACCTGCCGGCCGAGGAACCGGACGCACGCGAAGTCATGCAACTGATCCGCGACGCCGGCCGCAAGGCGGTCGCCATTCCCGGCGACATCCGCGACGAGGCCTTCTGCAAGAAGCTGGTGGAAACGGCGGTGCGCGAACTGGGCGGCCTGGACATCCTGGTCAACAATGCCGCGCGCCAGCAGAACAATAATTCGATCCTCGACATCACCAGCGAGCAGTTCGACTGGACCATCAAGACCAATGTCTATGCGGTGTTCTGGATCAGCAAGGCGGCGATTCCGCACATGTCGGCCGGCAGCGTCATCATCAATACCTCGTCGCAGACGGCTTACGATCCGCCGGAAAAACTGCTCGACTATGCGGCCACCAAGGCCTTCGAGGTGGCGTTCACGAAGTCGCTGGCCAAGCAGATGGCATCGAAGGGAATCCGCGTGAATGCGGTAGCGCCGGGGCCGGTGTGGACCCCGCTGCAACTGGCGGGCGGCAATTCGCCGGAGGGGCGCGAGAAGTTCGGGGAAGATACGCCGATGAAGCGTCCTGGCCAGCCGGCCGAGCTGGCGGCGGTATTCGTGACGCTGGCGTCGGACGAATCGAGCTATACCACCGGCCACGTGTATGGCGTGGCCGGTGGCGGTGGGCAGCCGTAAGCGTTCACTTCGATCCGTCCGGCGCTGCCGGGCGGATTGTCGTCGAGCTTAGCCGCGGCGCAGCAGGCGCGCCAGCAGGGAGGCGAAGGAACGGGTGCGGATCAGTTGCCCCAGCGGGCCGGCATTGGTGCAGCGCGAAATGACAGTCATCTCTAATTCCTCCTGGACATAGCTTGGCAGATTAGCCATGCCAAGCGTACTCATCTGTGCGCTGCCTCGCATAAGGCTTCAGCCTGCTCGGCGCTAGCGCGCGCGCCCCGATCCGCTAGCGTCCTATCATGAACTCTTCGTAGTGCGGGGGTCTGCTCCAATCGGGGTGACCGTCGCATTGTTCGCAACGTCAATAGACAAGGAGGAACATATGGGCTACGCAGACCGCGATAAATACGGTATCTACAGGGACAGCAACAATATGGGCCCGGGACCGTCCCTGATGGGCGCCGACACCTTGATCGGCGAAAGCGTCGTAAATGCCGCCGAGGAAGATCTGGGCGACATCAAGGAAATCATGCTCGACATGCAGACTGGCCAGGTGGCCTACGCCGTGCTGGCCTTCGGCGGTTTCCTGGGCATGGGAGAAAAACTGTTCGCCGTACCCTGGCAGGCGCTGCACCTGGACACGGTCAACAAACGCTTCGTGCTCAACGTCGAAAAAGACCGCCTCAAGACCGCACCGGGCTTCGACAAGGATGCCTGGCCGGATATGAGCGACCTGAGCTGGGCCAGCGGCATCCACAGCTTCTATGGCACCGACCCGAACCGTTCGGGCGCACCGACCATGGGGCCGGGTGTGCCGATGGGCGGCATGGTCGGCGGCGCCGGCACCGGTAGCGCCACCTATGCGGGCGGCGCGATGGGCTCCAGCGTGGGCGCCGGACACGCCGGTTCCAGCAGCCTGGGCGGCGCGGGCGCCGGCATGGGCGATTCGCGGGCCAACCAGGGTCCGGGCCACAGCACCGACCCACGCTCCGGCAACCTGGGCGACGACAAGGATCTGAGCCGCATCCGCGGCAGCAATATCGGCTAAGGCCGCATGAGGGGCGGCGGCGTGGCCGCCGTCCTTCGCGTCATCATCCTGCCACTTCAGCAGAACACGAAATCCTCGTTCGACCGGGGAACCCGGCGCAGCACGTCGCGCACTACATACCCTGCCAGTCCGGCCAGGGACACCACCAGTAACCACAATCCAGACATGATCGACTCCTCGTGCACAGCCCGCTTTCGCACGGGCGTGCGAAATTACATTAAAAAAAGGGAGGACGACGCCCTCCCCGGCCCGACCTTATTCGAGGTCGCTGAAACTCCGGTAGGTGGAAATGAGGCGGTTGAACGCCCGCTGCGCCCGCTTTGGCGCGTCTGCGTCATGCAGGAAGCGCGCGTCGTGCATCACGCCGATCACGAGGCTGTAGATCTCGAACACCAGTTGTTCGGGTTCGGTGTCGGGCCGCAGATGCCCTGCTTCCATCGCCTGCAGCACCGTCTTGCGCAAGGTCGCGCGCCAGCGCAGCACGCCCGCCTCGATGCGCTCGCGCAGTGGATGTGGCATGGGAATGTCGTCGAATTCGAAAGCGCCCGCGGTGTAGAGGCAAGAACCGCGCGTGGTTTCGCCGGCAATCTTCCTGAGCCACAGATTGACCATCGTGGACAGGCGCGGCAAGCCGCGCGACGCGGCCAGCGCCGGCACGAAGATCTCTTCGGAAAAGCGGCGATCGTACTCGTCCAGCACGGCCGACTGCAGGGCCTCGAGCGAACCGACGCGCGAGAACACGCCGCTCTTGCTGATGCCGGTGCGCTTGGACAGCTCGCCCAGCGAAAGCTGGCCGATGCCCTCGGTCGATGCCATGCCGACCGCCGCATCGAGGATGGTGGCGTAGGTGGCTTCGCTTTTGGCCGTGGTATTCATGCAAGTAATTTAGCACATGTGTGCGAAAGCGCAAGGAATTTGTGCTGGCCGGGGGTGATGCGACCGGGCTGGCCGACGACGGTCACTTCAGCCCGCAGCCCAAAAACGTCATTCCCGCGCAGGCGGGAATCCAAGTATGCATGCGACGCCACAAGTTCTGAACTTGGTAGCGGCGCATAGGACTTGGATTCCCGCCTCCGCGGGAATGACGTTTACGGGGTGCGGGGCGAAGTGGAAAGTAGCGAGGCGATCCCGCTTAGCGCAACATCGACTCCCACACCTTCTGCAACCGCTTGGCCGACACCGGCATCGGCGTCCTCAGCTCCTGCGCGAACAGCGACACCCGCAGCTCTTCCAGCATCCACCTGAACTCGACCATGCGCGGATCGTTGTTCTTGCCGGCCATATTCTTGAGCGTGCGCTGGAACTGGGCGGCGGCCGTCTGCCATTCGGCCATCAGCTGGGTATCGCGCGATGGATTGCCGCGCAACTTCTCGAGTCGCACATTGATCGCCTTCAGGTAGCGCGGGAAGTGTGCCAGCTGGCTGTACTCGTTGTCGGCGATGAAACGCTTGTGCACCAGCGCCTGCAGCTGCGCCTGGATGTCCGACGACACCGCCGCAGGCAAGGCCTGCACGCGCTTGGGCAGGCCGTGGTACTCGCCCAGGATCTGCCCCGCCAGGCGCGCCACCTCGTTGATGAGCAGGCCAATGCGCCCCTTGCCCTCGTCCCTGCGCTTGTTGAACGAGGCGGCATCGACCGGCAGCGGATCCTGCAGACAGGCGATGTCGATCGCCTTGGCCACGATCTGGTCGCGCAAATCTTCCTGCGAGCCGATGTTCATGAACTGCATCCCCATGCCCTGCAGGCCGGGGATATTCTTCTCGGCGAACTTGAGCTGCTCCTTGAACTGCAGCGCGAACAGGCGGCGCAGGCCCACGCGGTGGGTGCGCGCCGCCACGTTCGGATCGTCGAACACCTCCAGGTCGCAGTGCGTGCCCTTGTCGACCAGCGCCGGGAAGCCGATCAGGGTCAGCTTGCCCTGGTTGATCTCCAGCAGCTCGGGCAGCTCGCCGAAGGTCCAGCTGGTGAGGCCCGTGTGCTGGCGGCCCGATGCCGATTCCTGCACAGGCGCGGTAGCCGGCGCGGTCTGCGGCGCGTTGCCTTTGCCTTTGGCGGCAGGTGCAGCGGACGCGCTCGGTGCAGCCGCCACCGGCCGCGCCGCCTGCGCACGCGCATTGGCCGCAGCCGGCGTCGCTTCCGCCATCTTCTGGAAGCTCTGGCGCGCCTGTCCACCCAGCTCGGCCTGGAGCGTCGACAGATTGCGCCCCATGTCCAGCTGGCGGCCATGCTCGTCGATGACCTTGAAGTTCATGAACATATGCGCCGGCAGGGTCTCGATCTTGAAGTCGGCGGTCTTCACGCCCACGCCGGTCTGCGCGCGCACGTCCATGATCAGCACGTCAACCAGGTCGCCGCGCCCGAACGCATTCGCCGCATGGATGCGCTCGACGAACTTGGCGGCGTATTCCGGCAACGGCACGCAGTGGCGGCGCAGCTTCTGCGGCAGCGATTTGAGCAGCAGGTGCACCTTTTCCTTGATCATCCCCGGCACCAGCCAGGCCGGCCGCGCCGAGGGAATCTGGTTCAGCGCGAACAGCGGCACGGCGAGCGTGACGCCATCTCGCACGCTGCCCGGCTCGAAGTGGTACGTCAGGCCCATCTCGATGCCGGTGACGACCATCGTCTTCGGGAACAGCTCGGTGGTGACGCCAGCCGCCTCGTGCCGCATCAGTTCTTCGCGGTTCAGGTAGAGCAGCTTCGGATTGTCGCGCGCCAGGTCCTTGTACCACTTCTCGAAGCCGGCGCCATTCACGACGTCGTGCGGAATCTCGTTATCGTAGAAAGCCGCGATCAGCTGGTCGTCGACCAGCACGTCCTGGCGGCGCGACTTGTGCTCGAGGTTCTCGATGTCCTTCACCAGCTTGTGGTTGTGGATGTAGAACGGCAGACGCGTTTCGTAGTCACCAGCCACCAGCGCGTCGCGGATGAAGATCTCGCGCGCTTCACGCGGATTGCGCTGGCCGTAGTTGATGCGCCGGCCGCCATAGATGACGATGCCGTACAGCGTCGCACGTTCCAGCGCCGTGACTTGCGCCTGCTTCTTTTCCCAGCGCGGCTCGCCCCAGGATTTTTTCAGCAGGTGGTCGCCGATCTTTTCCACCCACTCGGGCTGGATCTGGGCGATGGTGCGCGCGTACAGGCGCGTGGTCTCGACCAGCTCGGCCGCCATCACCCAGCGTCCCGCCTTCTTGCCGAGCGTCGAGCCGGGCCAGATGTGGAACTTGATGCCGCGCGCGCCAAGGTAGACGCCGCCCTGCTCGTCCTCGGCCTTGAAACCGATATTGCCGAGCAAACCGGTGAGCAGCGCCAGGTGCAGCTGTTCATAGGTGGCGGGGCTTTCATTCAGGCGCCAGCCCTGCTCGCGCACGATGGTCAACAGCTGCGAATGCACGTCGCGCCACTCGCGCAGGCGCAGCTGCGAAAGGAAGTTGGCGCGGCAGTTGTCCTGCAGCTGGCGGTTGGTCTTCTTGTGCGCGATCGCGTCCTCGAACCAGGCCCAGATCTTCAGGTAGCTCAGGAATTCGGACTTCTCGTCGGCGAACTTCTTGTGCTTTTCGTCGGCCTGCTGCTGGTATTCGATCGGACGGTCGCGCGGGTCTTGCGTCGACAGGGCCGAGGCCACGATCAGCATCTCGGTCAGGCACTGATTGTCGAGCGCGGCCAGGATCATGCGGCCCACGCGCGGGTCGAGCGGCAGCTTGGCCAGCTTGCGGCCCAGCGGGGTCAGATCGTTGTTGTCGTCGACCGCGCCGACTTCCTGCAGCAGCTGGTAGCCGTCGGCGATCGCGCGGCCTTGCGGCGCCTCGATGAAGGGGAAGGTCTCGACGTCGGCCAGGCGCAGGGACTTCATGCGCAGGATGACGGCCGCCAGCGACGAACGCAGGATCTCCGGTTCGGTGAACTTGGGGCGCTTGTTGAAATCGTCTTCTTCGAACAGGCGGATGCAGACGCCGTCGGCCACGCGGCCGCAACGGCCAGCGCGCTGGTTGGCAGCCGATTGCGCGACCGGTTCGACCTGCAGCTGCTCGACCTTGTTCCTGAAGCTGTAGCGCTTTACGCGCGCCAGGCCGGTATCGACCACGTAGCGGATGCCCGGCACGGTCAGCGAGGTCTCGGCCACGTTGGTGGCCAGGACGATGCGGCGCGCGTTGCCGCTCGGGCGGAACACGCGGTCCTGCTCCTCCACCGACAGGCGGGCGAACAGCGGCAGGATGTCGACGTGTGGCGGGTGGTGCTTGCGCAGCGCCTCGGCGCAGTCGCGGATTTCGCGCTCGCCCGGCAGGAACACCAGCACGTCGCCCGAGCCGATGCGGCACAGCTCATCGACGGCATCGACCACGCCATCCATCAGGTCGCGCTTTTCACGCGCGGCCTGGGCTTTCGGCAAGGGCTTGCTGGCGTCGGCAGGCACGCCCGGGGTCACCGGGTCACGGTCGATCGGACGGTAGCGCACCTCAACCTTGTACAGGCGGCCCGAGACCTCGATCACCGGCGCCGGCTTGTCGCTGGCGGCGAAGTGGCGTGCGAAGCGCTCGGCGTCGATGGTCGCCGAAGTGATGATCACTTTCAGATCCGGGCGGCGCGGCAGCAGCTGCTTGAGGTAGCCGAGCAGGAAGTCGATGTTCAGGCTGCGCTCGTGCGCCTCGTCGATGATGATCGTGTCGTAGTTGCGCAGCAGCGGATCGGTCTGCGTTTCGGCCAGCAGGATACCGTCGGTCATCAGCTTGACCGAGGCGCCCTTCTGCAAGGTGTCGTTGAAGCGCACCTTGAAGCCGACGTGTTCGCCCAGCGGCGAGCCAATCTCTTGCGCGATGCGCTTGGCTGTCGACGACGCTGCGATCCGGCGCGGCTGGGTGTGGCCGATCAGGCCCTTGCTGCCGCGGCCCAGCTCCAGGCAGATCTTCGGCAGCTGGGTGGTCTTGCCCGAACCGGTCTCCCCCGACACGATGACCACCTGGTTTTCCGCGATGGCCTTTGCGATCTCGGCGCGGCGGCCGGAGACCGGCAGGTCTTCAGGGAACGTAATCGGAGGCAGGGGATTGCGCACGAGCGGCGTTTCTTCGCGCGGCGCGCGCTCCTGGCGCGGGCGTGGCTCACCCTGCGGCCGGCGCTGACGGCGGTCGGCCGAGGGTGCGGTAGCGTTGGTGGCGGTGGCGCTTGCTTCGCGCGCCGGCTGTGGCGAAGGCTTGTTACTCTGTTCAGACATTGATTTTTACAAGGATTTGGTGCGCACAACGCGCAGCGAATTATAATGCGGCAAATGGAAACTCCTACCCAATTCGTCCAGTGGCTGCGCTCGGTCGCGCCGTATATTCACGCCTTTGGCGGCAAGACCTTCGTGGTCGCCTTCCCGGGCGAACTGGTGGCCGCCGGCGCCCTGCCGGTGCTGGCGCAAGATCTGTCCCTGCTAGTCGGCCTCGGCATCCGCATCGTGCTGGTGCACGGTTCGCGGCCGCAGGTGGCCGAGCAGCTGGCGTTGCGTAACGTCGAGGGCCGCTTCCACAACGGCGTGCGCGTCACCGACACCGCCGCGCTGGAATGCGCCAAGGAAGCCGCCGGCGAGCTGCGCCTCGACATCGAGGCCGCCTTCAGCCAGGGCTTGCCCAATACGCCGATGTCGAATGCCCAGATCAGCATCGTCTCGGGCAACTTCGTGGTGGCCCGCCCACTGGGCGTGATCGACGGCGTCGACTTCGAGCTCACCGGCGTCACCCGCAAGATCGCCGCCGAAAAGATCCACCCGATCCTGCAGACCGAGGACAACCTGGTGCTGCTCTCGCCGCTGGGTTTCTCGCCGACCGGCGAGATCTTCAACCTGACGATGGAAGACGTGGCCGCGTCGGCCGCGATCGCCCTGCACGCCGACAAGCTGATCTTCATCACCGAATCGCCGATGCTGACCGACGCCGGCGGCGCCGAGCTGCGCGAATTGTCGTCGCACATGGCCGAAGCGGTGCTGCAGGCCGGCTTCCTGTCCGATTCCGCCGCCTTCTACATGCAGCACGCGATCAAGGCCTGCAATGCCGGCGTCGACCGCGCCCACATCATCCCTTACGAGATGGACGGCTCGGCCCTGCTCGAGGTGTTCACCCACGACGGCGTGGGCACCATGATCAGCCACGAGAACCTGGAAAGCCTGCGCCAGGCCACAATTGAGGACGTCGGCGGAATTATCAAGCTCATCGAGCCACTGGAAGCCGACGGCACCCTGGTCTACCGCGGCCGCGAGCTGATCGAGCGCGAGATCGACCAGTTCTCGGTGATCGACCACGATGGCGTGATCTTCGGCTGCGCCGCGCTGTATCCTTTCCCCGAATCGAAGATGGGCGAGATGGCCTGCCTGACGGTGAGCCAGGACGCCCAGACCCAGGGCGACGGCGAGCGCATCCTCAAGCACATGGAAAACCGCGCCCGCGCGGCCGGTCTCACGAAACTGTTCGTGCTGACCACGCGCACTTCGCACTGGTTCAAGAAGCGCGGCTTCGTGCCGGCCACCGTGGACGATCTGCCAAAAGACCGGCAGCATATGTACAACTGGCAGCGCCGGTCACAGGTACTGATCAAGACCTTATAATAGCGGTCTTACCCGGAAAACGCACAACAGGAGTACACAATGGCCCGCACCATCCACTGCATCAAACTGAACAAGGAAGCCGAAGGCCTCGATTTCCCGCCGGTCCCAGGCGAGATGGGCAAGAAGCTGTATATGTCCGTCTCGAAAGAGGCATGGCAGGGATGGCTCAAGCATCAAACGATGCTGATCAACGAAAACCGCCTGAACCTGGCCGACGACCGCGCGCGCAAATACCTGGCGACGCAGATGGAGAAGCATTTCTTCGGTGAAGGCGCCGACCAGGCGATGGGTTACGTGCCGCCACCGGCGTAATCAGTCCAGCACCACTGCAGCAAACACGTCATTCCCGCGCAGGCGGGAATCCAAGTCATCCGCAGACCACTTGATTCAATCGTAGTGGAACGCTGGCACACTTGGATTCCCGCCTTCGCGGGAATGACGTTTTTGGGCCGCGGGGGTGACGTTTTTGGGCCGCGGATTTACATCTTGCGGCACTGACGCAATTCGCAGCGCGCCATGAATACCTTGCCATCCTGGCACTGCATCCGGTAGACCTCGATCGGCCCCGGCTCCGTAATCAGGCTGGCGCCCTGCTCGCTGGCGCAGGCCTGCGCCCTGGCCAGCTGCTCGACCGTGGTCGACGACACGCCGACCTTGAACGGCACGCGCTGGATCTCGACGACGTCGGGCGATGCGACCACCGTCGACTCCGACAAATCCACCCCACTGCCATACACCGAACACCCGCCCAGCAGGACGGCCGCGAGCAGCGTTACCAGCGCGTATTTCATGGCCGGTCTCCCGATCAGAGCGACAGGGTCTTGACGCCGTCAAGCGTGCCGAGCAGGCAGACGTTGGCGCCGGCCTTGGCGAACAGGCCCACGGCGATCACGCCGGTGATCTGGTTGATCTGTTCTTCCAGCGCCACCGGATCGGTGATCGACAGGCCCGCCACGTCGATCAGCTCACCGCCGTTGTCGGTGATGAAAGGCTGGTCGGTGCCTGGCTTGAGGCGCAGCTTCGGCTGGCCGCCGAGCGCCGCCAGCTTGCGCATCACGACGGCGCGCGCCATCGGGATCACTTCGACCGGCAGCGGGAATTTACCCAGCGTGTCGACCAGCTTCGAACCGTCGGCGATGCAGACGAACTTCTTCGACACCGAGGCCACGATCTTCTCGCGCGTGAGCGCAGCGCCGCCGCCCTTGATCATCGCGCCTTGCGCATCGATCTCGTCGGCGCCGTCGATGTAGACGGCCATCGACTCGACTTCGTTCAGGTCGAACACCGGGATGCCATGGCCGCGCAGGCGGGCGGCGGTGGCTTCGGACGAGGCCACGGTGCCCTTGATGCGGTCCTTGATCTTCGCCAGTTCGTCGATGAAGAAGTTGGCGGTCGAGCCGGTGCCGACGCCGATGATTTCACCGTCGACAACGTAATCGATGGCGGCGCGCGCCACTGCTTGTTTCAGTTCGTCTTGAGTCATGATGCGGTTGGTAGAGGAAAGGGAATACGCCATTTTAGCGGATTACCCAACACGTCATCCCCGCGAAGGCGGGGACCTAAGTTTTTTACCTCATGCCACGATCATGCAATCTGCATTTGCTAATCTTTTACCAAGGCATCACACTTGATGCTTTACTTGCCGTTCGTTTGCCTGGAACCAATGAAAATCTTTACCAAGAAACGCATCGTCATCGCCACCGCCATCCTCGTCGCCGTTGCGACCGCCGCGGTGCTGCTCAAGCCCAAGGACAACGTCGTCCCGCCGTCGAAATACCGCAGCACGGCGGTCGACCGCGGCGCCATCAACCAGACCGTGACCGCCACCGGCACCATCAATCCTGTGGCCCTGATCAACGTCGGCTCGCAGGTCTCGGGCACCGTGGCCGAGCTGCACGCCGACTTTAACGACCGTGTAAAAAAAGGCCAGGTGCTGCTCAAGCTCGAGCCGACCATCTTCAATGCCCAGGTGGCGCAGGCCGACGCCAGCATCGCCTCGGCGCGCGCCAACCTGCAACTGGCCCAGGCCACCTACAAGCGCAACGAGCAGCTCGTGGCGCAGAACTTCGTCTCCAGCCTGGCGCTCGACCAGTCGCGGCGCGAGATGGACGTCGCCGCCGCCAACCTCAAGCTGGCCCAGGCCCAGTTCGAGCGCGCGCGGGCGGACCTCAACAACAGCGTGATCCGCTCGCCGATCGACGGCGTGGTGATCAAGCGCACGATCGACCTGGGCCAGACCGTGGCCGCGTCGTTCAACACGCCGAACCTGTTCCAGATCGCGAACGACCTGACCAAGATGCAGATCGACACCAGCGTGTCGGAAGCCGACGTCGGCCTGCTCAAGGATGGCTTGCCGGCGCGCTTCGTGGTCGACGCCTATCCCGACCGCGAATTCAACGCCACCATGCGCCAGTTCCGCCTGGCGCCGAACGTGGTGCAGAACGTCGTCACCTATAACGTCGTGCTCGACGTCGACAACACCGACGAACTGCTCAAGCCCGGCATGACGGCCCAGGTGCGCCTGGTGGTGGCGAACCGCCCCGACGTGCTGCGCATCCCGACCACGGCGCTGCGCTTCCGCCTGTCCGAAGAAGAGCAGGCGACCGAGAAGAAGCGCGAAGAAGAAAAGAACAAGGGTGCGGGCAAGGAAATCAGGCAGGTCGCCGCCAAGCCGGCGCCAGCTGCGGCCGCGGCCATCGACGACGTCGCCTTCCGCAGCGAAAGCGAGACCGCGCGCATGTTCAAGATTTATAAACTCGACGCGATGAACCAGCCGCAGCCGGTCGACATCCGCGCCGGCCTGTCCAACTTCCGCTACACCGAAGTGCTGTCGGGCGACCTCAAGCCAGGCGACCGCGTGGTGACGCGTGCGCTGGCGCAGCCGGAGAATCAATGAGCGGGCCGCTGATCGACATCCGCGGCGTCACCAAGACCTACGTCAGCGGCAGCGTCGAGACGCCGGTGCTGCATGGCGTCGACATGACGGTGGAGCGCGGCGACTTCGTGTCCATCATGGGCGCGTCCGGCTCCGGCAAGTCGACCCTGATGAACATCCTCGGCTGCCTGGACCAGGCCACCGGCGGCACCTACCTGCTCGATGGCGTCGACACCCGCCTGCTTTCCCGCCCCGCCCTGGCCGACATCCGCAACCGCAAGATCGGCTTCGTGTTCCAGAGCTTTAACCTTATCAAGCGCATGAATCTGGCCGAGAACGTCGCCCTGCCCCTGATCTACGGCGGCGTCTCGCGCGGCAAGGCGCATGCGCGCGCGCTGGCGGAGCTGGAGCGGGTCGGCCTGGGCAATCTTGCAGGCCGCACGCCCAACCAGCTGTCGGGCGGCCAGCAGCAGCGCGTCGCGATCGCCCGCGCGCTGGCGACCGATCCGCCCCTCTTGCTGGCCGACGAGCCGACCGGCAACCTCGACACGCAGACCAGCGACGACATCATGAACAGCTTCGCCCAATTGAACCGCGAGCGCGGCATCACCATTGTGCTGGTGACCCACGAGCCGGACATCGCCGCCTGCAGCCGCCGCCTGGTGCGGCTGAAGGATGGGCGGGTGCTGTATGACGGACCGGCCGCCGAAGGCCTGCGCCAGTTCGCGCCCATGGGTGCGGGAGTCGCGTCATGAACCCGATCCAGATCCTGATCGAGTCGTTCCGCTCGATGGCCGCCAACCGCCTGCGCACGGCGCTGACCATGCTCGGCATCGTGATCGGCATCGCCTCGGTGGTGCTGCTGCTGGCGCTGGGCGACAGCATGCAGCGCTTCATCGGCAAGCAACTGCAGATGCTGGGCACGAATATGGTCTACATCATGCCGGGCGGCGACCGCACGGCGGCGCAACGCGCGCGCGAGGGCAAGGTGGCGGTGCTGACCCAGGGCGATGCCGAAGCGCTCAATGCGCTGCCCAGCCTGACCGGGGCCGCGCCAGCGCTGCAGGGCAGCTTCAAGGTCAGCGCCGGCAACGAGAACCTGAGCAGCACCGTGCTCGGCGTGACCCCGGACATGTTCACGATCCGCAACTGGCGGGTCGACCAGGGCACCTTGTTCGGCGAGGCCGACGTGCGGGCCAGCGCGCGGCTGGCGGTGATCGGCCAGAAGGTGGCCGACCAGTTCTTCTACCGCGCCGACCCGCTCGGGCGCTACCTGCGCATCGAGAACGTGTCGTTCCAGGTGATCGGCGTGCTGGCCGGCGAAGGCCGCCAGCCCGACGGCACCGACATGGCGGAGCAGATCGTGGTGCCGATCACGGCGGCCAGCGCCCACCTGGTCAAGTCGCCGTTCCCGCAGAACGTCCACTACATCAATGCCCAGGGCCGGCCCGACGGCTCGATGGTCGACGCCATCGAGGACATCAAGGAAGTGCTGCGCGACCGGCACCGGATCCGGGTCGACGATCCGGACGACTTCAGGGTGCAGAACCTGAACACGATCGCCGAGACGGCCAACAAGATCACCACGGGTCTTGCGCTGCTGCTCGGACTGATCGGCGCGATCTCCCTGCTGGTGGGCGGGATCGGGATCATGAACATCATGCTGGTGTCGGTGACCGAGCGCACGCGCGAGATCGGCATCCGCATGGCGATCGGGGCCCGGCCGAATGCCGTGCTGCTGCAGTTCCTGGCCGAGGCGGTGGTGATCTGCCTGGCCGGTGGACTGGTCGGGATCGCGATCGCGGCAGGCGGCGCGGCGCTGATCACCAAGTTCGGCGGCGGCGACTTCGAGGTGTATCTCACCATGTCGGGCATCCTGGTGGCGTGCGGGTTCTCGACGGCGGTGGGGGTGTTCTTTGGGTTCTATCCGGCGCGGCGGGCGTCGCGCCTGCTACCGGTAGATTGCCTGCGTTACGAATGACATTGGCGTGGGCGGCTTGCCGCCCACGCGTCCACATTACACGATGCGCGTTTCCGGATAAGCGGCTATTTTTTGACGCTGCGCTTGCGCGGTGTTGCCGGCGCCGTTTCCACGCCATCTCCCTCCCCCGCATGCGCGTGGGTATGCGTCGACATCATCGACTGCATCTGCTCTTCGTCCGCGCTCGACATCACGGTCAGCACCTCGGCTTCGTCGCAGCCTTCCGGCGTCAGGTAGGCATGCCCCATGCTCGAGTCGAAGTAGATCGACTGCCCTTCCCTGAGCACCACCGGGTCGTAGAACTCGCTGTGCAGCACCACCGCGCCCTTGAGCACGTAGGTGAATTCTTCTCCCGAGTGATGCACCAGTTGCCCGAACTCCTTGACCGACTTGGCGCGGATGCGCGCGATCACCGGAATCATGCGCTTGCGCCTTAGCTCCGCGCACAGGTAGTGGTAGTCGTAGTTGGGCGTCTCGACCCGCACCGCCGACTGCAGGTCGCCCAGGCTGCGGCGCGCGGTGACGGGCGGCTCGGCCTCGGGTTCCTCAGCGAACAGTTCCGACATGCGCATGCCCAGCTTCTGGCTGAGCTGATACAGCTTGTCATAAGTCAGCGTCAGCTGGCCATGCTCCACCTTCGACAAGGTGGATACCGGGATGCCACTTTTCACGCTCATTTCCTTCAGCGTCCAGCCCTGGCGGCTGCGCAGGCTGCGGATCAATGCACCGAGTGTTGGGGATTCAGATGTCATAAACCAATTTTTTTATATGTTGACACAGTCTCTGATTAGGAAGATATTTCTCCAATCAGAGAAAAATAACTCGGATCAAGCTTTATTTTATAGGCTGGCCGGGTGGACCG
The DNA here is from genome assembly GCF_034045165.1 of Massilia sp. CFBP9026. NCBI lineage: Bacteria > Pseudomonadati > Pseudomonadota > Betaproteobacteria > Burkholderiales > Oxalobacteraceae > Massilia > Massilia sp. CFBP9026. Next base: position 547,911 of record NZ_JAXCWH010000003.1, on the reverse strand, counting down.
CAAATCAACCGAACGAACAGGGAGAAGGGAGACTCGATGAGATTTCTGAAGATTCTGCTGCTGGGCATGCTGTGCTGGAACGCCGGCGCACTTGCCCAGCAGGCCACGCAAACGCCCACCTTGCCGCCGCCGCCGATCACGCCGGGCCCGGCCAAGCCTTCTGCCGGCACCCCACAGACGGCCGTCCAGTCTCCCGCTGCCGCCAGCGGACGCACCCTCGACAAGACCGACCTCGACACCTGGCTCGACGGCTACATGCCGTTCGCGCTCAATACCAGCGACATCCCGGGCGCAGTGATCGTCGTCGTCAAGGATGGCCAGGTTCTGAGCGCGCGTGGCTTCGGCTATGCCGACGTCGACAAGCGCACGCCGGTCGATGGCGAACGCACGCTGTTCCGTCCCGGCTCGGTATCGAAGCTGGTGACCTGGACCGCCGTCATGCAGATGGTCGAGCAGGGCAAGATCGACCTCGACGCCGACGTCAACACCTACCTCGACTTCAAGATCCCCGAGCGCGCCGGCAAGCCGGTGACGATGCGCGAGATCATGACCCATACGGCCGGCTTCGAAGAGTCGGTGAAATACCTGATCGTCTACGACAAGAACAATGCCAGGCCGCTGGGCGAGCTGCTCAAGGCGTGGGTTCCCGATCGCATTTTCAACGCCGGCACCACGCCCGCCTACTCGAACTACGCCACCTCGCTGGCCGGCTACATCGTCGAGCGCGTGTCCGGCATGCCGTTCAACGACTACGTCGAGAAGCAGATCTTCGCGCCGCTGAACATGCGCACCGCCACCTTCCGCCAGCCGCTGCCGGCCGCATTGGAACCACTGATGGCCAAGGGCTACAGCAAGCCCGGCGAACCGTCGCTCGGCTTCGAGATCGTCAACTCGGCGCCGGCCGGAGCGCTCTCGGCCAGCGGCCAGGACATGGCCAACTTCATGCTCGCGCACCTGGCTGGCGGCCAATTCAACGGCCAGCGCATCCTGTCAGCCGCCACCGCGAAGACGATGCATGACAGCCCGCTCGACAAGATCGGCAAGTCGACGCTGCTGCCGCCGCTCAATCGCATGGAACTGGGCTTCTTTGAAACCAACGTCAACGGACGCGACGTGATCGCCCATCTGGGCGACACCGAGGGCTTCCACAGCTCGCTGCACCTGTACATGGACGACGGCGTGGGCCTGTACCTGTCGGTCAACAGCGGCGGCCGCGCCGGCGCATCCAACACGCTGCGCAGCGCCGTGTTCCAGGATTTCTCGGACCGCTACTTCCCCACCACCCTCCCCGCCGACGGCCGTGTGCCCGAGGCCGAGGCCAAGCGCCATGCCGAAATGATGACCGGCTCCTGGGAAAGCACGCGCCGCTCCGAATCGAACTTCTTCGCCCTGTTCAGCCTGTTGGGCCAGGTGAAGGTCACGCTCGACGACAAGGGCAACCTGGTGGTGCCGGCCCTGCTCGGCCCCAACGGCCGCCCGCGCGAATGGGTCGAGATCGCGCCCTTCGTGTGGCGCGACAAGAACGGTGAAGACCGTCTCGCGGCCCAGCTCGAAAACGGTCAGGTGGTGCGCTGGAGCATGGACTTCATGTCGCCCTTCATGGTGTTCGACCGCGTCCCGGCCGGCAAGGACGGCGCCTGGCTGATCCCGGCCGCCTGCGTCGCCGCCGCGGTGCTGCTGTTCGCCGTGCTGGCCATGCCGGGCGGCTGGATCGTGCGCCGTCGCTACAAGCTGCAGCACACGCTCGACAAGCCGGCGCGCCAGGCGGCACTGGCCACGCGTCTTTCCGCGCTGGCCATCCTGGCGGTGCTGGCCGGCTGGGGCGGCGTCGTGACGGCTTTCGAGTCGACACTGGAAAACGCGACCTCCCCGCTCGATCCGTGGCTGTGGCTCCTGCAGATCGGTGGCCTCTTCGCCTTCGTGGCGGCGCTGGTGGCCGGTGCGCGCAACCTGCAACTCGCCTTTAAAGAACCGGGACGCCTGCGCAAGTTCTGGAGCGTGCTGTACCTCCTGTCCGCCTTATTGTTGGCCTACGTGGCGCTGCGCGGCGGCCTTCTTTCCATGACGGTGAACTACTGATGGCCCGCCTGACGATCTCGGTCGCGACCGAAAAGCTGCAGCTCCTCAAACCCTTCCGCATCTCGGGCCATGTGTTCGAGGCCTTCGAGGTGGTGGTCGTCACCTTGGGCGACAGCCGCCACCAGGGCCGCGGAGAAGCCTGCGGCGTCTACTACCTTGGCGACAATGCGGCCCATATGCTGGCCGCGCTCGATGGCTCCAGCGCCGCCATCGCCGCCGGTCCCACGCGCGAGGAACTGCGCGCCATCCTGCCGCCGGGCGGGGCGCGCAATGCGGTCGACTGCGCGCTGTGGGAACTGGAAGCGGCGCGCGCCGGCGTGCCGGTGTGGCAGCTCGCCGGCAAGGCGGCGCCCAAGCCCTTGCGCACCACCTTCACGCTCGGCGCCGATTTGCCGAAAGCGATGGCGACGACGGCCCTCGATTACGCCCAGGCCCACGCCATCAAGATCAAGCTGACCGGCGAACTCGATCTGGACCTCGAACGCGTGGCGGCGGTACGGGCCGCGCGGCCCGACGCCTGGCTCGGGGTCGATGGCAACCAGGGCTTCGTGGCCGGCCAGCTCGACGCCCTGATCGCCGGCCTGCAGGCCCAGGACGTGCGCCTGCTCGAACAGCCGCTGGCGCGCGGGCACGAGGCCGAGCTGGAGGGATTGCGCTCGCCGATCCCGCTGGCGGGCGACGAGAGCATCCTGTCGCTGCGCGACGTCGCCTCCGCCGTCGGCCGCTACGACGTGGTCAACATCAAGCTCGACAAATGCGGCGGGCTGACCGAAGGCCTGCTGATGGCGCAGGAAGCGCGGCGCCTGGGCCTTGGCGTCATGGTCGGCAATATGGGCGGCTCGAGCCTGTCCATGGGGCCCAGCTTCGTGCTGGGCCAGGAATGCGACATCGTCGACCTGGACGGCCCGATCTTCCTGGCCAACGACCGCCGTCCCGGCGTCGAGTACGTCGACGGCGATGTCTGGTCCGGCCCCGAAGTCTGGGGCGGGCAAGCCCCAATTGCCGGATTCACCTCCCGATGAGCGCCGGCATGCACGACGAAGCCACCTGGTTCGGCCATCCGCGCGGGCTGACGATCCTGTTCCTGACCAATATGTGGGAACAGTTCTCGTACTACGGCATGCGCGCGCTGCTGGTCTACTTCATGACCAAGGAACTGCTGCTGGCGCAGACCCAGGCCTCGTTCATCTACGGCGCCTACACGGCGGCGGCCTACTTCACGCCGATCCTGGGCGGGGTGCTGGCCGACCGCTGGCTCGGCAAGCGGCGCGCCATCATCATCGGCGCGTCGATCATGGCGGCCGGGCACTTCATGATGACCTTCGACACGCTGTTCTACGTCGCGCTGGCCACCATCGCTCTCGGCAACGGCCTGTTCCTGCCGTCGCTCCCGAGCCAGGTCGGCGACCTGTACAAGCATGGCGACGCCCGCCGCGGCTGGGCCTTCAATGTGTATTACGTCGGCGTGAACATCGGCGGCTTCCTGGCGCCGCTGATCTGCGGCACGGTCGGCGAGCTGTATGGCTGGCACTACGGCTTCGGCCTGGCCGGCATCGGCATGCTGCTCGGCCTTGTCGTCTACGTCGCCGGACAGCGCTACCTGCCGCCCGAGACCCTGCGCACGCAGGCGGCCGGCGCTCCTGCCCCGCGCGGACTGGGTCGCGAGACCGTGCTGGTCCTGGTCGGCATCGGCCTGGCGGTGACGGTGTTCCGCGCCGCCTACGAACAGGTCGGCAACACGGTGGCCCTGTGGGCCGACAGCGGCGTCGATCGCACCCTGGGCGACTGGACCATCCCGATGACCTGGTTCCAGTCCCTCAACCCGCTGTTCGTGATGCTGCTCACGCCGCCCCTGCTGGCCTACTGGCACCGCCGCGCAGCTAGCGGCGTCGACCAGGCGCCGCTGCGGCGCATGGCTTGCGGCGCGCTGATCGTGGCCGGCGCCTACCTGGTGCTGGCCACCGCCGGCTGGCGCGCGGACGGCGCGGCCACCGGCTGGATCTGGCTGGTGCTGTTCTTCCTGGTGCTGACGATCGGCGAGCTGTTCATCCTGCCCACCGGCCTGGGGCTGTTCGCCCGCCTGGCGCCGCGCCACCTGGGCAGCACCACGGTCGCGGCCTGGTTCCTGGTCACCTTCGCCGGCAGCCTGTCGGCCGGCCTGGTGGGCAGCTTGTGGAGCCGCTTCGAACCCGGCGCCTTCTTCGCCCTGCTGGCGGCATTGGCGGCGCTCTCCGCCGGCCTGCTGTGGCGTCTCAACGGTCCGATGCAGCACGCGGACCGGCTGCATGCCGGCGGGGTCGCCGTCGGCGCCAACGCTTGATGTCCCTGAAACGATAACGAGAAACAGGAGAGAACCACATGGCATTTCCCACGCCAAAAGCAGCAGGCAGCATCGTCCTGACATCCATGGCGCTCGCGGTATCCAGTGCCTACGCGGCCGGGCAAGAACAACAGCGGCAACGCGAAGACGTCCAGCAGGTGGTCGTGACCGCCCAGAAGCGCGCCCAGACCATGGTCGACGTGCCGCAGTCGATGTCGGTGGTCGGCGGCGACGCGCTGGAAAAACACCAGGCCACCGGCTTCGCCGACTACCTGAAACTGGTGCCGAGCTTGCAGCTGGTGCAGAGCACCCCGGGCGAAGGCCGCCTGGTGCTGCGCGGCCTCGACACCGGCGGCGTGGCTTCCACCGTCGCCGTGTACCTCGACGAGACGCCGTTCGGTTCGAGCAGCGGCCTGGCCAACGGCGCGATCCTGGCCGGCGACTTCGACACCTTCGACCTGGCGCGGGTCGAGGTGCTGCGCGGCCCGCAGGGCGCGCTGTATGGCGCCAGTTCGCTCGGCGGCCTGGTGAAATTCGTGACCAATGCGCCGGACTTCGACGGCTTCGCCATGCGCGCCCGCATCGGCGCAGCATCGGTTGACGGCGGCGGCGTCTCGTACCGCACGAACCTGGTGGTGAATACCCCGATCAGCGAGACGCTTGCCGCGCGCGCCTCGGTCTCGTACCAGAAGGAGCCCGGCTTCATCGATTCGATCGGCACCGCCGGTTCGGACGTGGCCAAGGACATCAACAAGGCCGAGAACTATGGCGGCCGCGCCTCGCTGCTATACAAGCCGCACAAGGACTTCGACCTGCGGCTGACCGCGGTCGCGCAGAATATCGCCACCGACGCGCCGAGCATCGTGGAGAGCGATCCAGAGTCGCTCGAAACGCTCTACGGCCGTCCGACCCAGTCGCAATTCGTGCCGCAGATGCGCGACATCCACTACCGCGTCTTCAACGGCACCGCCAACTGGAACCTGGGCAGCGCCAGCCTCACCTCCTCGACCAGCTACAGCACCCAGAAGCAATATGCGCGCGAAGACGCCACGACCAATCTGAGCCAGTTCGTCGAGGACAACCTGGGCGTACCCAACGAGATGTACCTGGGCATGGAGCTGGAGGTCAAGAAGTTCACGCAAGAGCTGCGCCTGAGTTCCAACGGCGGCAGCCGGGTCGACTGGCTGGCGGGTCTCTACTACACCGACGAGGAGGGCGACCTGGCCCAGCGCTACCACGCCCTGGTGCCGGGCACAATGACACCGGCCTCCGGCTTGCCGATGCTGGCCGACGTGAAACTGGGCTCGAACTACCGCGAGGTCGCCGCGTTCGCCAACACCACCATCCACCTGAATCCGGTGTATGACCTCGATATCGGCGGCCGCTACAGCCACAACAAGCAGGACGCCCACCAGCTCGGGGATGGCGTGCTCACCTCCCCTGCCGACAACCGCGCGGAATCGTCGGAAGACGTCTTCACCTACGCCGTCTCGCTCAAGCGCAAGTTCAGCGAACGCACCGCCGTGTACGCGCGCGCGGCCAAGGGCTTCCGTCCCGGCGGGCCGAACGTGCTGCCCCCGAACGCCCCACCCGGCACGCCGACCAGCTACGAGTCGGACAGCGTGATGAGCTACGAGGCCGGCCTCAAGACCCAGACCGACGATGGCCGCTGGTCGCTCGACCTGTCGGCCTTCCACATCAAGTGGAAGGACATCCAGTTGCTGGCGAACGTGAACGGCTTCGGCATCAACGCCAATGGCGCCGGCGCGACCGCCGACGGGGTCGAGATCAGCGCCGGCTGGCGTCCGCTGCAGGGCCTGCGCCTGTCGGCCAATGGGGCCTGGAACAAGGCGCGCCTGGACGACGACACCGACCCACAGCTGGTCGGCGGCTACAAGGGCGACCGCCTGCCGTTCTCGCCGAAGTACACGGCGGCGCTGCTGGCCGACTACCGCTGGACCATCGGCGACACCACGCCGGCCTTCGCCGGCGCCTCGGTGCGGCGCATGGCCGGACAACACGCCAGCTTCGATCCCGACTACCGCCTGGCCAACGGCCGCCAGCGCGAGATCCCGTCGTATAACGTGGTCGACGCCTATGCCGGCCTCGAACTCGGCAACTGGACCGTCGAGGTGTTCGGCAAGAACCTGGGCAATAGCGACGGCAAGCTCTCGACGGCCGAGCTCATGCCGAACGGGATGTTTGCCTATCCGAACGGCGCTCTCGGCACAGGCGTGATCGCGCCGCGCACCGTTGGCTTCACCCTGACCCGGGAGTATTGATGCCTTCATCAATGGACAACCGCGCCATCGGCCGCTGCCTGCTGTTCCTCGGCGACGTCACCGAACCGGGCTTCGCCAAGACCGCCTTCGGCCTGCGCGACTGGGCCCGCGAGCGCTGCGTTGGCGAGCTGCGCCTGCCGCAAGCCACCGTCTCGGCCGGCCTGCCGCAGCTCACTTGCGAACAGGCGGCGGCGCAAGGGGCGAGCGCGCTGGTGATCGGCGTGGCGGCGCCGGGCGGGGGCATCCCCGATGCGTGGGTGCCGGCCCTGGCAGCGGCGCTCGACGCCGGCCTGGACATCGTCTCCGGCATGCATGTGCGCCTCGACGCCCTGCCCGCCCTGCGTGAAGCGGCCGCGCGCAGTGGCCGGCGCCTGGTCGATGTGCGCACGCCGCCGGCCGACATCCCGATCGCCACCGGCCTGCCGCGCAGCGGGCGCCGCATCCTGACGGTCGGCACCGACTGCGCGCTGGGCAAGAAGTACACGGCGCTCGCGCTCAGCCGCGGCCTGGCCGCGCGCGGCGCCGACGTGAGCTTCCGCGCCACCGGCCAGACCGGCATCATGATCGCCGGCAGCGGCATGCCGATCGACGCCGTGGTCTCGGACTTCGTGGCCGGCGCCGCCGAGATCCTCAGCCCGGCCGCGGCGCCCGGCCACGTCGACGTGATCGAGGGCCAGGGCTCGCTGTTCCACCCGGCCTTCGCCGGCGTCTCGCTGGGCCTCTTGCACGGCAGCCAGCCCGATATGTTCGTGGTCTGCCACGATCCGCGGCGCGACCACCTGCTCGGCTATCCCGCATCGCCGCTGCCGTCGATCGAGACCGTGATCGCGCAGACCATCGCGCTGGGCCGGGTGACCAATACTGCTATCCGCTGCGTCGGCGTGGCCCTGAACACCGGCGGCATGGACGCCGCGGTGGCGGAGGCCGAAATTGCCGCCTATGCCGCGCGCTTGCCGTATCCTGTCGCCGATCCGATGCGCGGCGGCCCCGCCTTCGAACGCCTGCTCGACGCCTGCCAGGAGACTCCATGAAACACGTTTGCTCTGCACTGCTGTTCACCCTCGCCTGCGCGCCCGCGCTGGCGGCCCCGCCGGCCGACTTCGAAACCCGCGTCGAGCTGCTCCGCCAGCGCATTGGCGTACCGGGCCTGGCGATCGCCATCGTCGAAGACGGCAAGACCACACTGGCGCGCGGCTTCGGCGTGCGCCAGCTGGGCGCGCCGGCGGCGGTCGATGGCGACACCCTGTTCCCGACCGGCTCCACCGGCAAGGCGATCACGGTAGCGGCGCTGGCCACGCTGGTGGACGATGGAAAAATCAAGTGGGACGACAAGGTGACCGAGCACCTGCCGGGCTTCCAGATGTACGACCCTTGGGTGACGCGCGAGATCACGATCCGCGATCTGCTGACCCACCGCAGCGGCCTTGGCTACGGCGCCGGCGACCTGCTGTTCGTCCCGCGCAGCAAGCTCTCGCGCGCCGAGACCGTGCACCGCGTACGGTTCCTGGAACCGGCGACGAGCTTTCGCAGCACCTACGCCTATTCGAACCTGATGTACGTGGTCGCCGGGCAGCTGATCGAACAGGTCAGCGGCAAGACCTGGGAAGAGTACACCCGTGAGCACGTGCTGCGCCCGGCCGGTATGACGGTGTCGACCACCCACAACGAAGACAATTTCGCGACCGCGAACCGCGCCTATCCGCATGCGCGTATGAACGGCGGCCTGCGCGGCGCCGGCGACCAGGTGCGGCTCGACGAGCGCGACGACCTGGGACGCAACGCGGCCCCGGCCGGCGGCATCGCCAGCAGCGCCAACGACCTGGCGCGCTGGCTGCACACGCTGCTCGGCGCCGGCGCCACGCCCGAGGGCAAGCGCGTGTTCAGCGCCGCGACCCACGAGCAGATGTGGACGCCATCGATGCCGATGCCCACCGGGCCGATGCCGCCCGAGCTCAAATTGATCGAATCGAAGCTGTCGAGTTATGGCCTGGGCTGGGACCTGATGGACTATCGCGGCGCGCGCATGATCTGGCACGGCGGCGCGGTATTCGGCTTCGGCACCGCCGTGGTACTGCTGCCCGAGCAGAACGTGGGCTTCGCCATCGCCATCAATAGCGAAGACGGAGAACTGGTGCGCGGCCTGATGTACGAACTGGCCGACCATTACCTGGGTAAACCACAGGCCGACTGGCCGGCGACCTTCCAGGCCTACAAGGCGAAGAAGGTGAAACAGGGCCTGGAACTGCTCAAGACCAAGCAGGCCAAGCCGGTGAAATCGACGCCGTCGCTGCCGCCGGCAAGCCTGGTGGGCGAATATGCCGATCCCTGGTACGGCAAGCTCGCCATTACCCAGGACAAGAAGGGCTTGCGGGTCGACTTCACCTCGACCCAGCGCATGGCGGGCCGGCTCGAGCACTGGCAGTACGATACCTGGATCACCCGCTTCGACGATCAGGCGCTGGAACCGGCGTACCTTAGCTTTTCCTTCGACAAGGACGGCAAGGTGGGCGGCATCAAGCTGGCGCCGGTGTCGCCGATCGCCGATTTCAGCTGGGATTATGCGGACCTGAACTTCACCCCGATCAAGACGACCGAATGAAAAAGACCACGACTGCCAGCCTCGCCCTCTCCTGCCTGTTCGCGCTCGCCGGCTGCGCCGCGCCCGGCGGCGCACCGGTGGATGAAGCGCACCGCCGCCTGCTCACGCTCGACGCCCACCTCGACACCCCGGTGCACTTCGGCCGCGTCGGGTGGGACTTCGGCGCGCGCCACGATCCCGCCGTCGAAGTGGCCCAGGTCGACCTGGGGCGCATGCGCGAAGGCAGTCTCGATGGCGGCTTCTTCGCCATCTTCACCGACCAGGGGTCGTTGACGCCAGAGGGCTATGCGGCGGCGCGCGCCCACGCGCTGGCGCGCTCGCAGCTGATCGACACGACGCTGGCGCGCCATGCCGACCGCATTGGCGTCGCCACCACGGCTGCCGAAGCACGTCGCCTCGACGCCGCCGGCAAGCTGGTGGCGTTCAAGAGCATCGAGAACAGCTATCCACTGGGCGACGGCGCCGCGGCGATGGCGGCGCTGGCAGACTTCCAGCGCCAGGGCGTGCGCCTGGTCGGCATCGTCCACAGCAAGAACAACCAGTTCGCCGATTCGTCGACCGACAAGCCCGCGTGGAACGGCCTGTCGCCGCTGGGGCGCGACTGGGTGCGCGAGATGAACCGGCTGGGCATGGCGATCGACGCCAGCCATGCCTCGGACGCCACAGTCGACCAGATGCTGGCCTTGTCCGCTTCCCCGCTGCTGCTGTCGCACTCGAACTCGCGCACCAGCTACGATCATCCGCGCAATATCGACGACGCGCGCATTCGCAAGATCGCGGCAGGCGGCGGCGCGATCTGCGCCTCCACCATCTACCTGAGCGAACTGAAAATGGGCCCCCAGCGCGCGGCGCTGTTCGACCGGCTCGAACACATCGGCACGCTGGCGCCGCTTGACCAAGCCGCGTTGAGCCGCGAGTGGCTGGCGCTCGATGCGGTCGAACCGTTGTGGCAGACCAGCTTCGAACAGTACATCGCCTCGCTCAAGCACCTGATCGCGGTGGCCGGCATCGACCACGTGTGCATGGGCGCCGATTTCGATGGCGGCGGAGGACTTGCAGGACTGGACAATGTGGCGCAACTGCCGCGCATTACCGAACGCCTGAAGGCGGACGGCATGTCGGATGCCGATCTGGCGAAGCTGTGGAGCGGCAATCTTCTGCGGGTGCTGGAAGCCGCCGAAAAGGGAGGCTCGCTGTAATCAAATGTCGAAAATTTGTTAAAAATAGATTGCTGCCATATATATGGTGGCGATATAAATCTATACCAAAATTATATTGAATATAAAATAACTCTAATATGTAAGTGTTATTGAGCCGTAACATCCATACATTATTTCGTTTCCCGTTTGCAACATCGAGAGCATAAACCACACTTTTAGGTTTCCCCTGCTTAGCTACAACGTGTACTTTTGACCGGATCATATAACGCCCTCCCAACGTTACATCCTGCGATTTGACAAGTCACAAGGCTCTCTCGTCCTCGGAACTGGAAACCATGAAAATCAAAGATCTCAATATCGGCATCCGCCTCGGCGGCGCCTTTGCCGTCATTCTCGCCATGATGGTCGTCATGCTGGGTACTGCCCTATGGCAGCTGAACCATATCACCAACGCCAAAGAAGCGATGGCGTCGGCCACAGACAAGGCCAAGCTGGCCCAGGAAATGCGCGCCGGCATCATCACCAATGCCGTCAGCACCGTCGCGAAGATCCGTGCCATGGACCCGGCCGAAGAGCAGTCCTACGAAGAAGGCATGAAGGCGATCAGCAAGCGCGCCGGCGAGCTGCAAAAGATCTTCGAAGAAGTGATCGTCAGTGCCGACGGCAAGGTGCTGCTGACGGCGCTGGTCGAACAGCGCGCCAAGTACGGCTCGGTGCGCAACCAGGCCTACAAGATGAAGACCGAACTCGGGGCCGGCAATCCGGAACTGCTGGCCTTCCTCGACACCAAGGTCATGCCCGAAATGCGCGCCTACACCGAGGCGGCCGGCAAGCTGGCCGACTTCCAGGAAAAGATGGCCGACGAGGCCAATGCCAGCATCGATGACATCAGCGCCTCGGTGCAGCGCATGCTGACCCTGATCGGCATCGCCGCGGTCGCCATTGGCGCCCTATTCGGCTGGCTGCTTACCCGCAGCATCACCCACCCGCTGGCGCGCGCCGTCGGCCTGGCCCAGCAAGTGGCGTCGGGCGACCTGACCGCCGACATCCACGTCGATTCGCGCGACGAACTCGGCACCCTGACGGCGGCGCTCAAGACCATGAACGAAAGCCTGCTCAAGACCGTCACCGCGGTGCGCGCCGGCACCGAGACCATCGTCACCGCATCGCAGGAAATCGCCTCTGGCAACCTCGACCTGTCGTCGCGCACCGAGCAGCAAGCCAGCTCGCTGGAAGAAACCGCCTCGTCGATGGAAGAGCTGACCGGCACCGTGCGCCAGAACGCCGACAACGCGCGCCAGGCCAATGTGCTGGCCAAGAACGCTTCCCAGATCGCCTCGCATGGCGGCGAAGTGGTGTCGCAGGTGGTGTCGACCATGGCCTCGATCAACGAATCGTCGAAGAAGATCGGCGACATCATCGCCGTCATCGACGGCATCGCGTTCCAGACCAATATCCTCGCGCTCAACGCCGCGGTGGAGGCGGCACGCGCCGGCGAGCAAGGCCGCGGCTTCGCGGTGGTGGCAAGCGAAGTGCGCAACCTGGCGCAGCGCTCGGCCGGTGCGGCCAAGGAAATCCGTGGCCTGATCACCGACTCGGTGGCCAAGGTCGACGCGGGCGGCCGCCTGGTCGACGAAGCCGGCACGACGATGCAGGAAATCGTGGATGGCATCACGCGCGTGACCGACATCATGTCCGAGATCGCCTCGGCCAGCGCCGAGCAGACCGTCGGCATCGAGCAGGTCAACGAAGCCATCACCCAGATGGACAGCGTGACCCAGCAGAATGCCGCGCTGGTCGAAGAAGCGGCGGCGGCAGCTGGCTCGCTGCAGGAGCAGGCAGCGGCGCTGGCGCAGATCGTGAGCGTGTTCAAGGTCGGCGATGAGAACGCGGTCCGCAGCGTTCGCCGCGCGCCGGCTGGCGGCGCGCTGGTCGTGCGCACGCCTGTCTCTCGCCGTGTCGAACGCACCTCGCAGGTGGAAGTGGAAGAAGACGCGATCGCCTGATCCGTCCGAACTGTTGCACCCGCTGCGGCGGCCCGCTATCTGTGTGGTCGCCGCGCAAACAAACGATATCAATCGCTTACCACCTCATATCGTTCCGCTATTTTTCTGTCCCCTGTCAGCAACATGCATGGATATTTATGGACTCCCGGTAGTCCATACCCCGCGATCCATGCTTATCCTTGATGTAGAGCAATGAAATCTCACACATTGTCACACCCGTGGCGTCGCGTGGGATGACTGGCCACCTCGTCATTCGAACAGGAGACACAATGAAAATCAGCGACCTCAAGATTGGAATCCGGCTCGGCGGCGCATTCGCCGCCGTCCTCGCCCTCGTGGCGGTCATGCTCGTCAGCGCGCTATGGCAACTCAACCGCATCGCCGAGGCCAAGACCGTGATGGCGGATGCCGCGCTCAGCGTCAACCTTGCCCAGCAGTGGTTGCGCGGCATCGAGGGCAACGCCGTGCGCACCCGCGCCAAGGCCAGCAGCGCCGATCCGGCCGAGGACGCGCACTACGACGCCGAGATGAAGAAGACCAGCGCCGGCGTGAGCGCCACGCAGAAGCGGCTCGAGGCGATGATCGACACCGGTCAGGGCAAGGCGCTGATGGACGCCGTCGCCAGCCAGCGCAGCCGCTACACCGGCCTGCGCGACGAGGGTTTCAAGCGCAAGGCGGCGCTGGGCGCCGGGCATCCCGAGGTCCGGGCCTTCTTCCGCGACAGGGTGATGCCCGAAGTCGACAAATACGTCGCGTCGGTCCAGGCGGTGGTCGCCTATGAAGAGTCGCTGTCGGCCGAGGCGCAAGCCAATATCGACGCACTCAATGTCTCGGCCAGGCAGGTCCTGACGGCACTCGGCGTGAGCGCGCTCGCGATCGGCGCCCTGTTTGGCTGGCTGCTCACCCGCAGCATCACGGTGCCGCTGGGTCATGCCGTGGGGCTGGCGCGCCAGGTCGCCGCGGGTGACCTGACCGCCCGCATCGACGTGGCCTCGGGCGATGAAGTCGGCCAGCTTCTCGCTGCCCTCAAGACCATGAACGACAGCCTGCTCAAGACCGTCAGCGCGGTGCGCGCCGGCACCGAGACCATCGTCACGGCCTCGCAGCAGATCGCCACCGGCAACCTCGACCTGTCGTCGCGCACCGAGGAGCAGGCCAGTTCGCTGGAAGAAACGGCTTCGTCGATGGAAGAATTGACCAGCACCGTGCGCCAGAACGCGGACAATGCGCGCCAGGCCAATGTGCTGGCCAAGAACGCGTCGCAGATCGCCGCGCACGGCGGCGAAGTGGTGTCGCAGGTGGTGTCGACCATGGCCTCGATCAATGAGTCGTCGAAGAAGATCGGCGATATCATCGCCGTCATCGACGGCATCGCCTTCCAGACCAATATCCTGGCGCTCAACGCCGCGGTGGAAGCGGCGCGCGCCGGCGAGCAGGGGCGCGGCTTCGCGGTGGTGGCGAGTGAGGTGCGCAACCTGGCGCAGCGCTCGGCCGGCGCGGCCAAGGAGATCCGCGGCCTGATCACCGACTCGGTAGCCAAGGTCGACGCCGGCGGCCGCCTGGTCGACCAGGCCGGCACGACGATGCAGGAAATCGTCGAAGGCATCACGCGCGTGACCGACATCATGTCCGAGATCGCCTCGGCCAGCGCCGAGCAGACCGTCGGCATCGAGCAGGTCAATGAGGCCATCACGCAGATGGACAGCGTGACCCAGCAAAATGCCGCGCTGGTGGAGGAAGCAGCAGCAGCCGCCGCCTCGCTCGAGGATCAGGCGGCCACGCTGGCGCGCCTGGTGAGCGTGTTCAAGGTCGACGACGGCGGCGCCCAGCGCCATGCTGCACGCAACCCACGTCCGACAGGCGCGGGCCAGGCGCTGGCGGTGCGCGGTGTATCCGATCGCACCAGGCCCGCAACCCACCAAACGAAAATTAACGAAACCATCGAATCCATTCTCAGTTAGTTAGTTTTATTACGTTTTTAGTTAAATATACTTTCGAATATTGATTTTAAACATAAAAACAGGTTGATTTAACGAAGTGGGGTGATTAGTATTTACGCACCATCACCCACCGGAGACACCTTTGAAACACTTCGAAGCCTTCCTCAAACTGACGGCCCCAGCCGCTGCAGCAGCCTGCCTGCTGGTCTCGACGCAACTGGCGCATGCCGCCGTCATCACGGTTGCGCCGGGCCAGTCGATCCAGACCGCGGTCAATGCCGCTGTCGCCGGCGATACGGTCCGTGTACTGCCAGGTACCTACACGCAGAAAGTGCTCGTCTCGGGAAAATCTGGTACTGCCAGCGCACGCATCCTGATCAAGGCCGATCCAGGCGTCGTCCTGCGCGGCGGCACGGGTGTGACACCCTCCGGTCGCCAGGGTCTGATCACTATCCGTAACTCGAATTACGTGCGCGTCGAGGGATTCGAGATCACCGCATTCACGACCAGCAGCGTGAGCGCGTCGCCGGTCGGTATCCTGGTCGAAGGGAACGGGAGCAATCTGCAGATCGTCAACAACAAAATCCATGGCATCAAGCATACGAGCACCTGTACGCAGGATGATGGGGATGCGTGCTGGGTCGGCGCCCATGGCCTGGCTGTGTTCGGCACCAATGCCACCGGCATCACCGACTTGCTCGTGCAAGGCAACGAGGTCTATCAGAACGTGCTGCAGTCCAGCGAGGCGCTGGTACTCAACGGAAATATCGACCGTTTCGAAGTCCTGGATAACTACGTCCACGACAATAACAATATCGGACTCGATTTCATCGGCTTCGAGGGCGAGTGCGCCTGTGGCGACAAGGACCGCGCGCGCAACGGCATCGTGAAGAACAACCGCGCGGTGAACAACTCGAGCAAGACCAATCCCTGGTATATGGGCGTGGGCTCGGCAGCCGGCTTCTACGTCGATGGCGGCCGCTACATCGTCTTCGACGGCAACACGTCGAGCGGCAACGATCTCGGTTTCGAGTTCGCCAGCGAACATGCCGGCAAGGCGACCGAGGACATCGTGATGTCGAATAATTTCGTCTACAAGAACCGTGAAGTGGGGCTGACGGTCGGCGGCTACAATGCCAGCGTCGGCGCGGCGCGCCGCATCCATGTGCACAATAACTCGTTCTACAAGAACAAGGGCTGGGGCACCGAGATCGTGTTCCAGCACAAGGTGATCGACTCGCGCTTGAGCAACAACATCTTCTTCGGGACGGGCCCCGCGGCGGACAATTACGGGAATTACGGCAGCGGCCATAGCGGCAATGTGTGGGGAACCAACCTGTGGTGGGGCACGAACGCCAGCGGCGGCAGCCTGCCCGGTGTGCGGGTGCTTGCCAATCCACGCTTCATCGCGCCGGATAGCGGCGACCTGAACCTGCAGGCGACCTCGCCCGCCATCGGTGTCGGCGCAACGAGCGTCGCATTGACGAGCTGGACCTCGCCGCTGTGGAGCCGCTACTTTGCCGGCGGCGCCATCGCCGTCAACGGCGTCACCGACATCAACGGGCAGGCGCGCATCGAAGGCACGATCGACCTCGGCGCCGACGAATTCGGCTCCGCGCCGGCATCGAGAAGGTAGGAAGCCAGCGGGCGGTCACCGCCCGCCACCACTACACCTGCACGACGCCTTTCACATCCAGGCCGGCCGCATTCTCATTGCCAGCCAGCGCGCCGGCCCGCGGTGCAGGTTGGCGCGGTCGCCCGGTGCGTGCAGGAACTCGGCCAGCACCCGCTCGTACAGCGCCAGGCAGTCGCGGTAGCGCTGCTGGCGCATGGCGCCCGGTTTTCTCAGGAATTTGAGAACGAAGTAATCGGCCAGCAGGTCGCCCTGGGCTTCCATATTGTAGTCGGCCAGGGTGGCGTCTTCGTGCAGGGTATAGCCATAGGACAGGCCGATGCGGAAGGCCCCGCGCAGCCGCACCGGATAGCCCAGCTGGTGCTGCCACACATGCGCCATCTCGTGCATGAACCAGTGGATGGCCGGCGGATCGCCGCGCGCGTAGTCGGGCAGGAAGCAGGAACGGTGAAAATACATGCTGCCGTTCGGCGTCATCGCGCAGTTACGCGGCTGGAACGGCATGTAGCGCCGGTTGTACACGCGTACCCGGCGGTAATCGATGGCGTCGCCGAACAGCAGCGACGCCATCGCCGTCTCGCCCTCGCTCAGGGGGCGAAATCGGGAAGGATAGCGCGATCGCAGCATGCGATCCTTCTGTCCTCAAGCCGCGCGCAGCGCCGCCGCAGCCCTGGCCAGCTCGGTGATGTGCGCCCAGTCGCCGGCCGCGATCGCGTCCTTCGGGGTCAGCCACGAGCCGCCCACGCAGGCCACGTTCTTGCAAGCCAGGAATTTCGGTGCGCTCTCGATCGAAATGCCGCCGGTCGGGCAGAAGGTCACGTCCGGCAGCGGGCCGCCGATCGCATTGAGCATGCCGACGCCGCCCGCCGGCACCGCCGGGAACAGCTTCAGTTGCCTGAATCCCTGCTCGCGCGCCGCCATCACTTCGGACGGCGTCATCACGCCCGGCAGCAGCGGCAGGCCGCTCGACTTGGCCGCGTCGATCAGCGCCTGGGTCAGGCCCGGCGAGACGCCGAACACGGCGCCGGCGTCGCGCGATGCCGCGAATTCTTCGGGCTGGGTGAGCGTGCCGACGCCGACGATGGCGCCTTCGACCTGGCTCATGGCGCGGATCGCGCCCAGGCCGTGCTCGGTGCGCAGGGTCACTTCCAGCACGCGGATGCCGCCTGCAACCAGGGCCTTGGCCAATGGCACGGCGTGGTCGGGGTCGTCGATGGCGATGACGGGGATGACGCTCGCCGAGCGCATGATCTCAAGTAGGGTCATTGATTGGCTCATTGGTTGGCTCACTTGTTAGTCCTGAAAAGATGGTCTTCGTCGGAGCCGGGGATGATCTCGCCGGCGTCAATGCCATCGTGCAGCGGCACGACGGTCTGTTTCGGCGACGGCAGCGGGAAGGTGGCTGCACCCTCCTCCGCCGCGCTGATGGAATTGCGGAACATGGAGAACAGTTCGCGGCCCATGCCGATGTGGCTCGAGGTCAGGTCGGCAGTGGCCTGCTTGCGCTGGGCCCAGACGTCCGCCGGCACCAGCGCTTCCATGGTGCCGCTATTGGCGTCGACACGGATCATGTCGCCATCGCGCACCAGGCCCAGCGGGCCGCCGGCCAGGATCTCGGGCGACACGTGGATCGCCGCCGGCACCTTGCCGGACGCGCCAGACATGCGGCCGTCGGTGACCATCGCCACCTTGAAGCCGGCATCCTGCAGATTGGCCAGCGCTGGGGTCAGCGCGTGCAGTTCGGGCATGCCGTTGGCGCGCGGGCCCTGGAAGCGGACCACGGCCACGAAGTCGCGGTTCAGCTTGCCGTCTTTATAGGCGTGCATGAAGTCTTCTTGCGAATCGAAGGTCAGCGCTGGAGCTTCCACCGAATAATGCTCTTTCTTGACCGCCGAGACTTTCATCACCGCGCGGCCCAGGTTGCCCTTCACCAGCACCATGCCGCCGTTGTTGTTGAACGGGTTGGTGGCCGGACGCAGCACGTTCTCGTCGCCGCTCACCGGGGTGGCGTCGCGGAACACGACCTTGCCGTCTTCACCCAGGAACGGCTCTTTGCAGTGATTGCGCAAGCCGTGGCCGAGGATGGTGTTGACGTCGTCGTGCGCCAGGCCGGCGTCGAGCAGTTCGCGGATCACGAAGCCCGGGCCGCCCGCGGCCTGGAAGTGATTGACGTCGGCATCGCCGTTCGGATAGATGCGCGTCAGCAGCGGCACCACTTTCGACATCTCGTCGAAATCGTTCCAGTCGATCACGATGCCGGCCGCGCGCGCGATCGCCACCAGGTGCAGCGTGTGGTTGGTCGAGCCGCCGGTGGCGTGCAGCGCGGCGATGGCGTTGACGATGCTTTTCTCGTCGACGATATGGCCGATCGGCATGTAGTCGCCGCCCTGCTGCGAGATCGCGACCGCGCGGTGGGCCGCAGCGGCGGTGAGCGCATCGCGCAGCGGCGTGCCCGGCGTGATGAAGGCCGAACCCGGCAGGTGCAGGCCCATGACTTCCATCAGCATCTGGTTGCTGTTGGCGGTGCCGTAGAAGGTACAGGTGCCGGCGCCGTGGTACGAAGCCGACTCGCCTTCGAGCAGTTCTTCGCGGGTGGCTTCGCCCTTGGCGTAGCGCTGGCGGATCGCGGCTTTCTCTTTGTTGGAGATACCGGTGGTCATCGGGCCGCCCGGCACGAAGATGCCCGGGATGTGACCGAAGTGCAGCGCGCCGATGAGCAGGCCCGGCACGATCTTGTCGCAGATGCCCAAGTACAGGGCGGCGTCGAACATATTGTGCGACAGGCCGACCGCGGTCGCCATGGCGATGGCGTCGCGCGAGAACAGCGACAGCTCCATGCCTGGCTGGCCTTGCGTCACGCCGTCGCACATGGCCGGCACGCCGCTGGCGAACTGGGCCACGGCGCCGACTTCGCGCACGGCTTCCTTGATCACTTTCGGGAAATACTCGAACGGCTGGTGCGCCGACAGCATGTCGTTATAGGAAGAAACGATGGCGACCGACGGTTCCTTGTATTCGCGCAGCTTCAGCTTGTCGTTGGCCGGGAAGGCGGCAAAGCCGTGGGCCAGGTTGGTGCACGACAGGGCGCCGCGCTGGACGCCCTTGATGCGGGCCGCTTCGAGATGTTCGAGATAGGCCGCGCGCGAGCGCTTGCTGCGCTGGATGATGCGGTTGGTGACCTGTTCTACTACGGGGTGGAGCGCCATGTTCGTTCCTTCCTGAATTTAGTATCTGAAATTTTACTACAGATCGGTACGCCGCGCTCATTTCCGACCGGCCTCTCTATGGGGACGGAATGGCCGAGCGGCGCCGCCTGGTGAAGGGAAGCATCCAACAAGTTGAATTCGCGCTGTTTTTTGTAGTGAATTTACGCGCAGATGCTTGTATTATTCGATAATCCATTATTGCCAACATTGTGCCACGCACCCCGACCCCATGCGCCAGCCTCCTTTGACCAGTACCGCCAGCTTCCAAGCCCTCGCCCAACATGCCGATACCGCCAAGTCGTGGCAGATGCGCGACCTGTTCGCCGCCGATCCCGACCGCTTCGAGCGCTACTCCGACGAGGCCGCAGGCCTGTTCCTAGACTATTCAAAAAATCGCCTCGACGGGCGCACGCTTGAACTGCTGGTCGGGCTGGCGCGCGAGCGCGGCCTGGAGGCGCGCCGCGATGCGATGTTCGCCGGCGAAAAGATCAACAACACCGAGAACCGCGCGGTGCTGCACACCGCCCTGCGCGCGCCGCGCGGCGCGACCTTGGTGGTCGACGGCCAGGAAGTCAATGCCGACATCCACGCCGTGCTCGATCGTGTCAAGACCTTTACCGACGCCGTACGCAGCGGCGAATGGCTGGGCCATACCGGCAAGCCGATCACCGACATCGTCAATATCGGCATCGGCGGCTCGGACCTCGGCCCCAAGATGGTGGTGCTGGCCCTGCGCCACTATGCGCACCCGCGCCTCTCCATGCACTTCGTGTCGAACGTCGACGGCCACGACATGGACGCGGCGCTGGCCCAGGTCGATCCCGAGACCACGCTATTCATCGTCGCCTCCAAGACTTTTACTACGGCGGAAACCATGATGAACGCGCAGACCGCGCGCGCCTGGTTCCTGCAGCATGCCTCCGAAGAGGCGCTGGCCAAGCACTTCGTCGCCGTGTCCACGAACACTGAAGCGATCGAGACTTTCGGCATCGACCCGGCGAACATGTTCCCGTTCTGGGACTGGGTCGGCGGCCGTTATTCGGTGTGGTCGGCGATCGGCCTGCCGGTCGCGCTGGCCGTGGGTTTCGGCTACTTCAAGGACTTCCTGGCCGGCGCGCACGAGCTGGACGAACACTTCCGCACCGCCCCGCTCGAGCAGAACCTGCCGACGCTGCTGGCCCTGGTCGGCTTCTGGAACCGCCAGTTCCTCGACTGCGCGTCGGTGTCGATCGCGCCTTATCACCAGGACCTGAACCGCTTCCCGGCCTACCTGCAGCAGCTCGACATGGAAAGCAACGGCAAGCGCGTGACCCGCGACGGCCAGCCAGTCGATACGCCAACCTGTCCCGCGATCTGGGGCGAGTGCGGCACCAACGGCCAGCACGCCTATTTCCAGCTGCTGCACCAGGGCACCGACGTGACGCCGATGGACTTCATCGCCGCCCTGCGCCCGGCCCACGAGATGGACAACCACCACACCGCCCTGCTGGCCAACTGTTTCGCCCAGTCCGAAGCCTTCATGAAGGGCAAGACGGCGGACGAGGTGCGTGCCGACCTGCAGGCGCAAGGCCTGGCGGCGGACGAAATCGAGCGTCTCACGCCGCACAAGACCTTCCCGGGCAACCGTCCGAGCAACACCATCCTGATGGAGCGCCTGACGCCATCGACCCTGGGCGCGCTGATCGCGCTATACGAGCACAAGACCTTCGTGCAGGGCGTGCTCTGGGATGTCAACAGTTTCGACCAGTGGGGCGTTGAGTTAGGTAAAGTGCTGGCGAAGAAGATCGAAGCCGAGCTGGCGGGCGAACCCGCGCCTGGCCAGCACGACAGTTCCACGAACGGCCTGATCGCCCGCGCCAAAGCGGCCTTCTGAACCCTTCACCATCACACTATGGCAACGGAAAAATTTGAAGTAGTACACGATGCGCCGATGCTGGTCGGCGAGTCCGCGATCTGGCACGAAGTCGAATCGGCGCTGTATTGGGTCGACATCGAGGGCTACACCGTCAACCGCCTGCACGCGGCGAGCGGCAAGTTCACCTCGTGGAAGATGGGCTCGCACCCGTCGGCGCTGGCGATCGACGACAACAACTTCCTGGTCGTGGCGACCCGCCACGGCCTGCTGCGTCTGAACACCACCGACGGTTCGGAAAAGCCGATCACCGACGCGCCCTACGATCCGTCCAAGGTGCGCTTCAACGACGGCCGGGTCGACCCTGCTGGCCGGTTCTGGATCGGCACCATGTACGAACCGCGCGACCAGCCGGCCGCCGAGATGTACGTGCTGGACAAGGATCAGTTGCGCCAGGCCTGGAGCGGCGGCATGACCAACTCGAACGGCCTGGCCTGGAGCCTGGATGGCCGCACGATGTACCACGCCGACACCACCACGCACCGCATCGACTGCTACGACTTCGACTCGGCCACCGGTGAGCAGAGCAACCGCCGCACCATCGTGACCTTCCCGAGCGACAAGTCGGCCGCGGACTACGGCGGCCGTCCGGACGGCGCCACGATGGATTCCGAGGGCATGTACTGGGTGGCGATGTTCGAAGGCGCGCGCATCCTGCGCATCGCGCCGAATGGCGAGATCCTGCGCGAGATCAAGCTGCCGGTGAAGTGCCCGACTTCGGTCGCCTTCGGCGGGCCAGACCTGCGCACCTTGTACATCACCAGCGCCAGCCATGGCAGGTCAAAGGAAGAGCTGGAACAGTATCCGCTCAGCGGCAAGGTGCTGTGCCTCAAGATGGACGTGGCGGGGCGCGAAGAGCCGGAATACCGCGCCTGACGCCGACGCAGGCGCGGATGGCGTGAGCCAGCGCACCGAAGAAGTCCGCCTTCGCAGTTATATTGCACTGCAACATAACTGCGGAGACGGCGGTGGCAAAAACTACCTCAAGCCCCCGTTTGCTGCGCGACCTGGCGCGCGCCGCCAAGTCGCAACGCAAGCTGGTTGCCAAGCTGTTCGATATCTATAGCGCCAAGCCGAGCGCGCGGGCCAATGCCAGGCCACCCAAGCCGGCGCGGCCGAAACCGGCGCCCCCGGCGCAAGCGCGCCTGCCGGCCGCCTCGGGCCGATGGATCGAGGGCCATCACCTGCTCCCCTACTGGCTGTATCTTCCGCAACGCACACCCGAGCACGCCGCACAAGCCAGCTGGCCGCTGGTCGTCATGCTGCACGGCTGCCATCAAACCGCGCCCGAATTCGCGCAGGGCACGCGCATGAACCGGCTGGCGCAGGCGAAGGGTTACGCGGTGCTGTACCCGCAACAACCGGCGAGCGCGCAGGCGCAGCGCTGCTGGCGCTGGTTCGACCGCGCCGCCCAGGAAGGCCGCGGCGAGACCGGCGTGCTGGCGGCGCTCATCGACCACGTGTGCGCCGGGCACCGCATCGACCGCCGCCGCATCTATGCCTGCGGCTTGTCGGCCGGCGCCGGCATGGCCGCCGTGCTGGCCCTGAACCATCCCGAACTGATCGCCGCGATTGGCATGCATTCCGGTCCCGTGTTTGGCGCCTGCAACACCCAGATCGGCGCCTTGCACGTCATGCACCGCGGCGCCGAGGCGCAGGCCGATGCGGCCATCCACACCCTGCTCGATCGCCACGCCATGGGGTCGCCGGGGACGCCGGCGAGGTCGCTACCGCCGATGCCGGCCCTGTTGATCCACGGCGAAGACGATCCGGTGGTCAATCACGTCAACCAGCAGCAGTTGGCGCGCCAATGGCTGCGCCTGAATGGCATTCCGCTTGCCACTGCCAGCCGCGCGACTGTGAAACCCGCAGGACGTGGCGGCGCCAGTAACGCGCACGAGATCCATGATTTCACCGTGCGCCGCAAGCTCATCCTGCGCGTGGTGCGCATCGCGGGCCTGCGCCACGAATGGAGCGGCGGCGATCCGGCGCTCAGGTTCAATGCCAGGGCAAAGCCGGATGCCAGCCGCCTGATGCTCGATTTCTTTGGCAGGCACCGGCGCTGAAGGCGAGGCCTATCCCCGCCGCGCCATCTGCCCGAACACCCCGTCACGCCTCACCCATGCATGGAACAGCGCTGCGCCAAGATGAGCGAGGATGGTAAAGAACAACACGTAGGCCAGGACGCCATGCAGCGGGCGCAGGAAGCCATACATGACCGGACTATGCGGCAGGATCGGCGGCAGATTCACGCCCTCGAACAACACCACCGGATAGGCGCCGGCCGACAGCATGGCCCAGCCGATGATCGGCATCGCGAACATCAGCGCATACAGCAGCCAGTGCGAGGCCTTGGCCGCCCACACCTGGATGCGCGGCAGGTCCGGCGGCAGCGGTGGCGGTGGATGGCGCAGGCGGTTCGCCAGGCGCACGATCGCCAGCAACAGGATCGCCAGCCCGAGCGGGCGATGCAGGTCGAGCAGCAGCTCGCGGTGACGCAGCGACACCACCATGGCGGCGCCGACGAACAGCATGGCAAGGATCGCGACAGCCATCGACCAGTGCAGCACGCGGGCCAGCAGGTTGAAGTGGGGTTGACGGTTCATTCTGCGCTCCCGCTGCCGGACTTGGCCAGGCCCTGGCTGATCTCACGTTCACGACGGTTGAACGAGACCGAATAGACCGCCGAGCGGGCATGCAGCACCGGATCGTCGGTCGCCGCGATCCCCGTCGGCAGGATCAGCGGATCGAAGTTCAGGTCGAAGCAGGGGCCACCGGCCTGCGCCTCGGCGCGCACCAGCGTCAGGGTTCCTACCTTGGTCTCAGGGCGAGTATCGGGCCAGGCTTTCGAAGGATCCTCGATCGGATCGCCGGGCGCGGCAAACTGCATCACCATATCCCATTGCAGCGGCCCGGCGGCCAGGCGCCGGTCGAGATCCTCGCCCAGGAAATCGCGGCTCGCGCTCTTGAGCCGTTCCGGGTCGGCCGCCACGAAAGGCGCATGCGGCCGCATCGACCAGCGCACCGCGCGCTCCCTGCCCTGGGCGTCGATCAGGCGGAATGCGTTGACGCCGTTGAAGCGCGTATTGGCCAGGCTGTCGGGCGTGGGTGCGCTCTTCGACCACGCCATGAATCTGGCGATCTCAGGATGGTTTGCCAGGACTGCCTTCATTTTTTCCGGGTCGGGCTTGCCGGTGGCCGGATCCGGAAGGCGCGCGACGTTCATCGCCTGGAAGCCTTCCGGCGTGGACGACGCGAAGAACGGGAAGCTGTTCATCGCCATGCGCCACTCCTGCCCGTCGTCCGTCTTGAGCTGCAGCGCCATGCCGCGCACGGCTGCCTTGTTGTCGGGCGCATGGGGATCGTTGCCTGGATTGGAAAAGCGGCCCAGCACCGGCGTCGACGCTTGCGAGAACACGCGCGCCGTCGACAGTTGCGCCGCTGCCGGCGTCGGCGCGAAGGTGCCGGCGATGCAGATGCCCTTGCTGTGGGCGCGGCGGAAACCCGGCTGGGGCGAGCCCGATGCTTCGGCCGTATTGGCCATGGCCTGCGGTGTGACGCCTTTGCCCCCGAACCAGCCGCCGACCCAGGCGAACAACAGCGCCAGGACTGCGACGATCAGGAAGATCGGCAGCAACAGGATAAGGGAACCGCGGCGCGGCGAGGGTTGGGTCATGGCGGATGGCTTTCTTCGGCTGATGGTGTCAGTACAGGCCGGCGAATTGTCGCATGAACATCAGGAACGGTTCGCCACGGATGGGCAAACCGGGATAGGTTCTTAGCTGGAACGCCCCATCATCCGCGCCGAGTCGTAGCCGATCCGCACCGCCCCCCAGTGCTTCCCCTGGAACACGATTGGCATCGACAAGTCATTGATCACCTCCCCCGTATCGCGCAAATAAGTTTGCAACAGGAACGGCTCGCGGTTCCTGGCCAGCCGGATCCCCACCGGATCGTCGAAGATCCGTTTGTTACGGCAGTACACCAGGTCATGCTCGCGCTGCCCGGTCGACGGCCGCGAGAACTTGGTGTTGTGGGTCGGCGCGTATCCCCGGTTGTCTACCGCCAGCGCGTACGCCGCGCCCGGCAAGTCGGTCAGCACGCGGTCGAAAAGCTGCTGCAGGTCGCGTTCCACCGCGCGGTCGTACGAGGTCGTGAAACGCGGCGGGTCGGATTGCGGGATCGGCCGGTACTGCTGGTCGAAGATATTGGCGCCGCCGGCCGCGTACCTCTCAAGGCAGGCCCTCACCTCATCGCGCAGCACGGTGGTGGTGTCCACCAGCGCATCGAAGGCGGTGCCGCCGGTACGGAAGCCCGCCAGCACGCCCTGCAGCTCTTCGGTGGCCACCCGCACCTCGTCCACGCGGCGCGAGGCGTCCTGCATCGTGGTCTTGGCGCTGGACGCGTTCTGCGCCACCTCCTCCACCCTCGCATTGATCTGCTGGTTGACGCCGTCGAGCGACTGCATCGCCGCCGCCATCTGGTCGACGGTCGCGGTCATGCGCTCGAAGTCGGCGACGAAAGCGGTGAGGTGGCTGGCCGCGCTGCCGGCTTCGCGCGCCGACACGTTCACGCCGTCGAGGATGCCGGCGGTGGCGCCCGAGGTCGACGTCACCAGCTCGCGCATCGCGCCGCTGGCGGTCGCGATCTTGACCGCTTCGGCATTGACCACCTGCGACAGGCGCCGTACCTCGGAGGCGACCACCGCGAAGCCGCGTCCGGCCGGGCCGGCGCGCGCCGCCTCGATCGCGGCATTGATGGCCAGCAGATTGGTCTGGTTGGCCACGTTCTCGATCACGGTGCCGAATTCGCCGATCTCGCGCAGGTGGCCGACCAGCTGGGTCACGGTGGCGGAAAATCCCTGCACCTGTTCTTCGATGAGCCGCATGCGCCGCTCGAGGCTGGCCAGTTCTTCCATCGATTCGCGCGCTTGCGCCAGGTTGCGCTGGGCCGTGTCGGCGATGCGCACCGTGCCGGCATTGACGTCGGCCGACAGCGCGGCCACTTCGCGCGCGCTGGCCGCCAGTGCATCGGCCGCCCCGTGCTGGCGCGCCGCCTGGTCCTGGGCCTGGTCGACCTCCTTGCGCAGGCGCGCGGCGTTGATCGCCGTGCGGATACTGCCGTCGCGCGCCTTGACCACCAGCGTGCGCACACTCTTGCCCATGCCGCGCCCGGCAGCCGGCACCGCCGCCTGCGCCCGACGGACCAGTGACTGCATCCAAGTCTTCATTGTCCCCTCCACTGCCATCTGGTTGCGATTTATGTTTATTTTCGGAAACTATAAGCCGAATCAGCAGATATGTCATTCTTGCTGCGAGCTTGGCATACCTTTCGTCGCTTTCGCACCACCTCGAGCGCGGACACCCTAAAAAAAAATTTCGGAAACCGTTTTTCGGAACACTAAATAGCGGAAGAGTTTCAGCAATTTGTGGCAATAAAATTCAATGCTGGACAAGAGCTTTTTTGATCACGGCATGATTCAGGGGCGCCGAAAACGGCTGACGAAAAACGTGATCAATATAAAAACTGGCTTTAAAAACAATGATTTATAAAGGTTTGGCTATTGAAAATCCTTACGGTCCTTTATTTTCCCGAAAACCTGCCGCATTCGCGGTCTGGTTATCGGAAGCCTGTTATGATGAATTCACCGATGTTCGCGATTTTCGCGAAAAACGACAATCAAGGACGAAAATGACCAAACATCGGCTCAGCGATTTCATTCGCAGTGATATGGAACGTGTTTTACAGATATGGGAAGACTTCGCGCGCACCATCGAGCCGCCGGCTTTGACAATGGATGACGCCGAGCTTCGCGACCATGCCCGTCAAATGCTGCTAACCATCGCCGACGACCTGGCCACGACGCAGACCAATGACGAACGTGCGGCCAAATCGCAGGGCCTGGGCCGACGCGAAGGCGCGGATACACCAGCCGAGACCCACGCCGAGGCGCGCCTACTTTCAGGCTATACCGTGGTACAACTGGTTTCCGAGTACCGTGCGCTGCGCTCGAGCGTTCTCACCTTATGGAACGTCGACGAACGTGAGCAATATGCAACCGACGTCGCCGATATCAACAGGTTCAACGAGGCCATCGACCAGGCGCTGGCAGAATCGGTCGCGCGCTATGAGGCGATGGTGAAACGCTCGCAGAACATGTTCCTGGCCATCCTCGGGCACGACCTGCGTAATCCACTGAGCACGGTCGTCACCGGATCGCAGCTCATCATGGCTGCGGTCGATATTCCGCCCAAATACATCCTGGTGGCTACGCGCATGTACAACAGCGCCACCCGCATGAGCAAACTGATCAGTGATCTGATCGATTTCACACGGACGCACCTCGGGCCGGGAATACCGATTCATGTGCGGCAGGGCGATCTGGTCAAGATTTGCGAAGAGGTCGCCAACGAGTTGCGCACCTCGCAGCCTGAAATGCAGATCGACTTCCATGCCCCGGCCAGCATCGACGCGATCTTCGATGGAGCGCGGCTCGCGCAAATGCTGTCCAACCTGGCCGGGAATGCGATCCAGTATGGCGATGCCAGGAAGCCCATCACCATCGAGCTCAAGCGCAGCGACGACGATGTCGTTATCGCAGTCAACAATCAGGGCACGCCGATCGACGCCGATAAACTGGCGCGCGTGTTCGATCCCATGGTGCGCATCGCCGCCAGCACCGACGCCGATGCAGGCGAACGCACCAGTCTCGGCATCGGACTGTTCATCTCCCGCGAGATCGTCCAGGCACATGCGGGCCGCATCGACGTGACTTCCAACGCGCAACAAGGAACCACGTTCACGGTGACCATCCCGCGCCTTCCCTCCGGATTTTCCGCGCCCAGGACCGGGCGTGACCGGGCTGGCGAAAGATCCGCATGCTAGTGGCGGGGGCGACAAGCGTTGGCAGGCCGGGCACGCTGCCGCGCAAGGTGCTCGTGGTCGACGACGAGCCCGACCTAGCCGACCTTGCACAAGCCCTGCTGGGCTATCACGGCATCGACGTGTGTATCGCCCATGGAGCAGCCCAGGCGCTGCGGATGCTCGAGGCGGATCCGCACATCGATGCCCTGTTCTCCGACGTGATGATGCCGGGGATGACCGGACTGGAGCTGGCAGATGCCACCAGCTTGCGTTACCCGCACATCAGGATCCTGCTGACCTCGGGCTATACGGCTCCAGAGTTATTGGGCCCGCACAGCCGGCAGTACCCGTATATCGCCAAGCCATACCGGATCGACGATGTGATCGAGCGCTTGCGCCGCTAGTCCTGCGGGCCCTCCACCAACGGTCACTCCGCCCATCGCCACGAGACGCTCGCGACCATGTACCGCCAGCTATGGCATGATGGACCGGCCCATTGCGTAGTATATTTTCTTGATCGACTAAAAAATATGTAGTAAATTTACAAAATCTAATTTTTGCTCACCCTATCACCATGGCTCTCTCCGATTTCGACCTCGTTTTCTTTGGCGGCAGCGGCGACCTTGCGATGCGCAAGCTGCTGCCCGCGATGTATTCGCGCGACGTCTGCAACGACCTGCCTGAAGGCAGCCGCATCATCTGCGTGGGCCGCGACGAGGCGACGCAAGAAGAATTCCTGCGCATGGTGGAAACGAATTCGAAACCGCATATCAAGGACGGCCCGGATGAAGCGAGCTGGACGCGCTTCCTGCAGCGCATCACCTATGTGGCGCTGAACGCGACCGACGTCTCGACCTACCAAACGCTGGTCCAGGCCCTGCGCGACGACCCATCGCTGACCCGCGTCTATTACCTCGCCACGCCGCCACAGCTGTTCGCCAGGATCTGCGACAACCTGGCCAAGACCGGCCTGGCCACGCCCAATTCGCGGGTGGTGCTCGAAAAGCCCCTGGGCCGCGACCTGGCCTCAGCCAAGCAGATCAACCTCGACGTCGGCAAGGTGTTCGCCGAATCGCAGATCTACCGCATCGACCACTACCTGGGCAAGGAGACCGTGCAGAACCTGCTGGCGCTGCGCTTCGGGAACATCCTGTTCGAGCCGCTGTGGCGGCGCGAATGGATCTCGGACGTGCAGATCACGATCGCCGAAAAGATCGGCGTCGGCAACCGCCTGGGTTACTACGACAATTCCGGCGCGCTGCGCGACATGCTGCAGAACCACCTGCTGCAGCTGCTGTGCATCGTGGCGATGGAACCGCCGACCTCGATCGCGCCGGACGCCGTGCGCGACGCCAAGCTGCAGGTATTGCGGTCGTTAAAACGTTTTACCCCGACCACGCTGTCGCAGAACATCATCCGCGGCCAGTACCGCGCCGGCTACATCGACGGCCAGCAGGTGCCCGGCTACCGCGAGGAACCCGATGCGCCGAAGAGCTCGCGCACCGAGACCTTCGTGGCGATGAAGGCCGAGATCGACACCTGGCGCTGGGCCGGCGTGCCGTTCTACCTGCGCACCGGCAAGCGCATGGCCGACCGCCTGGCCGAGATCGTGGTTCGCTTCAAGCCGATCCCGCACTCGATCTTCAACCAGCCGACGTCGAGCTTCCAGCCCAATAGCCTGGTGATCCGCCTGCAGCCGGACGAAGGCCTGTCGATGAATCTGATGGCCAAGACCCCGGGCGACTCGATGCGCCTGAAGCAGGCCGAGCTCGAACTCGATTTCCGCGAGCAGTTCAAGGCGCCGCGCATGGAGGCCTATGAACGCCTGCTGCTCGACGTGCTGCGCGGCCAGCTGACCCTGTTCATGCGCGGCGACGAACTGGAAGCGGCCTGGGAATGGGTCGAGCCTATCCTCGAGCACTGGGAACAGGACGACAGCGCGCCGGCGCCATACACCTCCGGCACCTGGGGCCCGGCCGCCGCCAGCGCCCTGATCGGCCGCGACGGCCTGCAATGGCGCGAAGAATCGCTGCCGGAAGACTGAAGGCGCCCGCGACATATCATGCTGCTCGACTCGATCCGCACCCAGCTCGACACGCTCTCCAAATCGGAGCGCAAGGTTGCGCTCGCGGTGCTGGCCGCGCCTTCCGCGACCGTGAGCCAGAACATCACCGCCCTGGCGCGCAGCGCCAGCGTGTCGGAACCGACCGTGGTGCGTTTCTGCCGCACGCTCGGCTACGACGGCTGGCACGAGTTCAAGCTCAAGCTGGCGCAAGGCCTGGCGCTGGCGCTGCCCGGCGCCAGCGAGGCGCCGCACCAGGACGACCTGGCCTCGGACCTGATCAACAAGATCTGCAGCCGCTCGATCAACACCCTGCTCGACCTGCGCAACAACCTCAAGCCGGAACTGGTCCAGCAGGCGCTCGAGATCCTGGCGCGCGCCAACAAGATCGAGTTCTACGGCCAGGGCACGTCCGGCTTCGTGGCCGCCGACGCCCAGCACAAGTTCTTCCGCTCGGGCGTGCCGACGGTGGCCTATACCGACCCGTCGATCCACTCGATCGCGGCGGCCCTGCTGCGCGAAGGCGATGCGCTGGTGGCGATCTCGCAGCGCGGCAACAACCCGGCGCTGACGCGCTCCGCCAAGCTGGCCAAGGCCGGCGGCGCCGACGTAATCGTGCTGGCGCCGTCCGGCACGCCGCTGGCCGAGATGGCGACCCTGCTGATCCCGATCGACCTGGTGTTCGCGACCGATCCCTATACCCCGATCTCGGCGCGGCTGGCCTACCTGGTCGTGATCGACGTGCTGGCGGTGGGCCTGGCCCTGCGCCGCGGGCCGGAATTCCGCAAGAAGATGCAGAACGCGCAGAAGGCGCTGCAGGAATTCGACATGCAGTTCGATTCCTTCATCGGCTGATTCCACACGGCGTGAGAATGGGCGAGATTGTCGCCCATTGCATTCTTGTACACTCGGCGGGCCCGATTTCCGGGCGCCCTGCCGAGGATCTCGATGCCGC
Source organism: Massilia sp. CFBP9026 (assembly GCF_034045165.1). NCBI lineage: Bacteria > Pseudomonadati > Pseudomonadota > Betaproteobacteria > Burkholderiales > Oxalobacteraceae > Massilia > Massilia sp. CFBP9026. Next base: position 516,893 of record NZ_JAXCWH010000003.1, on the reverse strand, counting down.
GTTCGACCATTGCCCTTCTTCTTTCCGCCATCCTGGCCCTGCCGGCCGGCGCCGACGAGCGCCACGTGAATACGCTGGCCGAGGCCACATCGCCAGCCCAGGCCAGCTACGACTACGCGCAGACGGTGCGCAATGAAGTGCGCGCCAGTCTCAAGGAAAATCCGGATCGGCCCAGCCTCGAGCAAGCGGCCCAGCGCCTCGATCAGCTCGCCGCCTGGCTCGATACGCCACTGCCGCGCGAGCTGGGCACGGGCTCCCGCCCCCTGTACTTCCGCGGCGTCGACGTGCAGCGCGACCTGGCCGCCATCCACGTCCGGCTCGGCAATACCGGCAAGGCGCTGGACGCGCTGGAAACCATGCAGCGCTACGCCTGGCTGGGCGAGGCCGGCGCCATGATCCTCGGCGACGGGGCGTTCGCGCCGCTGCGCGGCGAACCGCGCTTCCAGGCGATCCTGCAGACCACCTCGACGCCGTCGCGCATGCTGAAGGACTTCGGCGCCGATTCGCCCTACCGTGAACGCTTGAGCGTCGAAGAGCGCATCGCAGGCCTGACGCAGTTTTGGTCCGACGCCAGGGAGTATTTCGTCCACTTCGACAACGCTCCGCAGCTCGACTGGAACAAGACCTATCTCGAGTTCCTGCCCAGGGTCATGGCGGCGGAGACCACCTTTGATTACTACCGCGTCCTGATGCAGCTGGCGCCGCTGCTGCGCGACGGCCACACCAATATCTTCGCGCCGCAAGAACTGCAAGAGCGCTTTGACGCGCGCCCGCCGATCGTGACCGAGCTGGTGGGCGACACCGTGCTGGTGATCGCCGTAAACAGCACGGCGCTGGCGGGACGGCTGAAGGTCGGCGACGAGCTGGTCGCCGTCGACGGCGTGCCGGTCAAGCGCCATGCCGAAGAGAAGGTGGCGCCGTTCGTCAGCAGCTCGACGCCGCAGGATCACGCGCTGCGCACTTATTCCTACCAGCTGCTGTCGGGCGACGCGGCCGAGCCGGTGCGCCTGACCCTGCGTGACAGTGCCGGACGCCTGCGCGAAGAAAGCGTTGCGCGCGGCCCGCAAGACTTGAGCAAGTATGAAAAATTCGGATTCCGCATGCTCGCGGGCGACGTCGCCTATCTCTCGCTCGACCACTTCGACAGCGACGAGGGCGTCAAGGCATTCACGAAGGCCCTGCCGCAGATCATGCGCGCCAAGGGCCTGGTCATCGACGTGCGCAGGAACGGCGGCGGCTCGACTGCCCATGGCGAGCGCATACTCGAACACCTGACCCGGCAGGCTATCCCGCGCGCCATGAGCTTCATGCGCGGCACCAGCATCGTGGCCGGCCACCAGGCGCGGCTGGTGGCCTGGGAACCGGTGGCGCGTTCCGCGCCTGCGCACAGCAGCGATGGCGATGTCTACGAAGGACCGGTGGCGGTGCTGACGGGCGCCGCGACCTTCTCGGCCGCCGAGGATTTCGTCCTTGCCTTCAATGCCCTGAAGCGTGGCGCCACGATCGGCGCCACGACCGGCGGCAGCACCGGCCAGCCGATGAACATCCGCCTGCCGGGCGGCGGCTGGGGACGCATCTGCATCAAACGCGACCTGCTGCCCGACGGCGGAACATTCGTCGGCCGCGGCCTGAAGCCGGACATCGAAGCCGGGCCGACCGTGCAGTCGATCCGCAAGGGCGGGGACCCGGTGCTGGAGCGGGCGCTGGCCCATCTCAAAAGCCTGCGCTGACGGCAAGAAACGCATTTGGTCTAGAATGGGCGGTTACTGACGACTGCCGATCGGTCCTGAATAGTTAAATGCCGACGTTTTACAAGCTACTCCTGTCGACCCTTGTTGCGGCCGTCGCCCTGACGATGTGCATGGCCAAGTCCGAGCTGCGGCTGCCTGCGCCGATCGTGATGCGCGGCGTGAGCGATGTCGAGGGCGTCGAATTGCGCCGCATCGGCTTCGACCAGCCCGGCGCGGGCCCATTCCAGCCCCTGCTCGGCCTGGACGACCTGTTGTCGGCCAACTATCCGTTCGTGCTACATCTCGACAAGGTCTATCGCCGTTCCGGCCCTGGCAGCTTCGTCGTGCATCCCCGCGGCGACGTCCGCTCGCGCTACGTGGTCGAGGAACACGCGGATCGGTCCGACGACGGGCCCGATCGCATCACCAGCCTGTCCATCCGCGACCGCGATAGTGACGAACTGCTCGGCCGGAAGTATCTACGCGGCCGGGCTGGCGAAGATGCAACGGCGTTCGTGCGCAAGGTGCTGGGGACGGCGGCCCCGGCCGGCGGCCGGCTCGACGAGCAACCGTATGGCGCAGCGCCCGTGACGCACTCGCCGCTTCGGGCCGGCCGCATCGACCCTCCCGTCCAGGGCGGCGATGGCTGTCCGCCTTCCTACCGGATCGACACGGCGGCGTCGCCCCACCAGTTCGATGCCGGCGCGTGGTCGTTCCGGCCGCGGGGCGACGTCGACAGCTTTGCCTGCACCGGCAACTTCATCCTGGTGGCGTCGGGCGACGGCGCGCGCCTGCTGCTCGACCTGCTGGACCCGAGCGGCAAACACCTGTTCCAGACCGAGGTTGCGATGCCGCTCGACGCGCGCGCCGACGCGACCGTGCTACGCCTGCGGGTGAACGGCGAGCGTCTGCAGACCGACGTGCATTATCGTCCTGGCAAGCTCCCCGACGGCAAGCCGAGGCTGCGCGAGCGGTTCAGGCTGGTCATTTCGATGACGCCGCCTGACGCCGGAGCGCCTGCGGCTGCGGTGGCTGTAAAATAGCGGTTTTCGACCAGCATTTTCGCCTGCCATGCATATCAATCCCGAACGCAGCGACCGTCCCGACTATGACCTGCTGGTGCGTCAAGTGACCAGCGTCCTCGAGGGCGAACGCGACCTGACCGCCAATGCATCCCAGTTTTCGGCACTGGTTTACGACACCCTGTCCGACCTGAACTGGGCCGGTTTCTACTTCACGGTTCCCTCGAAAAAAAGCGAAGGCCAGGACTTGCTGGTCGGGCCGTTCCAGGGCAAGCCGGCCTGCGCCCGCATCCCATTCGGCCGCGGCGTCTGCGGCACGACGGCCGTCGAGCGCAAGACCATCGTGGTGCCGGACGTGCATGCCTTCCCGGGCCACATCGCCTGCGATTCGGCGTCGGCCTCAGAAATCGTCATTCCGGTGATCAAGGATGACAAGCTGATTGGCGTGTTCGATATCGACAGCCCGAAGCCGGACCGTTTTTCGGAGGAAGACCGCGCTGGCCTCGAAGCCATGCTCGCGGCGTTCATTGCCGCCACCGATTTCTAATTGCGCCATACCATCCAGAGACCCACATGAACCAACTCGAACAGCTCAAGCAGTACACCACCGTGGTCGCCGACACCGGCGACTTTCAGTCGATCAAGGCCTATGCCCCGCAGGATGCGACCACCAACCCGTCGCTGATCCTGAAGGCGGTGCAAAAGCCGGAATACCGTCCACTGCTGGAAAAAGCGATCGCCGATGCGCCTGGAGCCTCGGTCGAAGCGATCGTCGACAGCCTGCTGATCGCCTTCGGCGTCGAGATCCTGAAGTATGTGCCGGGCCGCGTCTCGACCGAGATCGATGCCGCGCTGTCGTTCGACACCGAAGCCACGGTCGCCAAGGGCCGTGAGCTGATCGCCCTGTATGAAAAGAACGGCGTGTCGCGCGAGCGCGTGCTGATCAAGATCGCCTCGACCTGGGAAGGCATCCGCGCCGCCGAGATCCTGGAGAAAGACGGCATCCACTGCAACCTGACCCTGCTGTTCTCGCTGTGCCAGGCCGTGGCCTGCGCCGAAGCCGGCGTCAAGCTGATCTCGCCGTTCGTCGGCCGCATCTACGACTGGTACAAGAAATCGACCGGCACCGACTACCAGGGCGCCGACGATCCGGGCGTGCAGTCGGTCAAGGGCATCTACCAGTACTACCGCAAGTTCGGCTACGACACCGAAGTGATGGGCGCGAGCTTCCGCAATACCTCGCAGATCCTGGAACTGGCCGGTTGCGACCTCTTGACCATCTCGCCGGACCTGCTGCAGAAGCTGGCCGACAGCGACGCGCCGGTGGAGCGCAAACTGGTCAAGGACGACAGCGCCGCCATCGAGAAGATCGCGATCGACGAAAAGACCTTCCGCTTCATGCTGAACGAAGACGCAATGGGCACCGAGAAGCTGGCCGAAGGCATCCGCGCCTTCGTCGCCGATTCGATCAAGCTCAAGCAGATGATCGAAGGCATGCGTTAATCGTCACAAACGCACCGCCCATACACGTCGTCCCCGCCTTCGCGGGGACGACGTTTTTATGCTAACGAAGAAAAATGCGCCGCCTGCGCAGCGAGCGCCGGGAGACGGTCGATGACCTTCACCGCACCTTCAACCCCGCCAGGAAGGTGTCGATCACCTCCCCTCCCAGCGCCATCAGGTCGAACGATTCCAGGTCGAACAGCCAGTTGCGCAGCAAGCCATCGATGATGACCCACATGCAGGTCGCGGCGTTATGCGGGTCGACGCCGGCCGGCAGCTGGCCCTTGCCGCGCGCCTCGGCCAGGTTCGCTTCCATGCGCGCGCGCCACTCGGCCACCGCTTCGCGCTTGCGCACGCGGGCCGAGTCCACGTCTTCGGTGAACTCGGTCTTGAGGGTGGCGATCTCGAACACCCGGCGCGCCTTCTCGTCGTTGACCACGATGTGCAGCACCGCCATCAGCTCGTCGCGCAAGCGCTGCAGCGGGTCGGCCACCTGGCGCTCGCCCAGCTGCTGGATGGCGGTGTCCATCGGCATCGTGGCGCGGTCCATCATCGCGCTGAACAGCGCACCCTTGTCGACGAAATGCCAATAAATCGCGCCGCGTGTTACACCCGCCGCCGTCGCGATATGCTGTAATGTCGTTCGTGAAACACCCTGCTTAGCGAACAAGATTTCTGCTGCATCAAGAATGCTGTCGCGGGTCGCCGCTGCTTCTTCCTTCGTCCTGCGAACCATTTCTTTTGAGTAACCCTCGAATTAATAGGTGCTTAAAAACATTTTACATACAGTCGTGATAGTATATAAAATTATTTGCAAAAGCCAGCGTTGATCTCTCATCCCGTGCATATGTTGTTGACCGGGGTGTGACATTGGCGCGAATTACTAACTAGAAGGATGCACACGTAATGCGCTCTGCCAACTCCTCATCCATGTCCCTCACCCGGGTCGCGGCCGCCACCATGGCTGCGGTGGTCCTGCTGTCCGCCTGCGGCAAAAAAGACGAATCGGCCAAGGCCGGCGCCCCCGCCGGCCAGCAGATGCCGGCGCCCGAAGTCGGCGTCGTCACCGCTGCCTTCCAGACCGTCGCGCTGCAGAGCGAATTGCCGGCGCGCGTGGAACCGATCCGCACCGCCCAGGTCCGTGCCCGCGTCGACGGCGTGGTGCTCAAGCGCTCTTTCACGGAGGGCAGCATCGTCAAGCAGGGTCAATCGCTGTTCACCATCGATCCGGCGCCTTACCAGGCCCAGCTCGCCGCAGCCCGCGCCGACGTCGCGCGCGCCCAAGCCAACCTGGTCGCGTCACGCGCCATTGCCGAGCGCTACAAGCCGCTGGTTGAGGCCAACGCTGTCAGTAAACAGGAATTCGACAACGCCGTCGCCGCCCAAAAGCAGGGTGAAGCCGAAGTCGCTGCCGCCCAGGCCCAGTTGAAAGTTGCGCAGATCAATGTTGGTTACACCAATGTAAACGCTCCCATCTCGGGCCGTATCGGCCGTGCACTGGTGACCGAAGGCGCGCTGGTGTCGGCGACCCAGTCGACCGAGCTGGCGCTGATCCAGCAGACCGACAGCATGTACCTGAATATTACCCAGTCGGCGACCGAGCTGCAGCGCCTGAAGAAGCAAGGCGGTGGCGCCGACAACGTGCCGGTGACCGTGCTGCTGGAAGACGGCACCGAGCTGCCGACCCGCGGCCGCCTGCTGTTCTCGGACGTGACGGTCGACCAGGGCACCGGTCAGATCACGCTGCGCGCCACCGTGGACAACAAGAACAATGCCCTGCTGCCAGGCCAGTACGTGCGCGTGCGCGTGGCGCAGGCCACGCTGCCGAACGGCATCCTGATTCCCCAGCAGGCAGTCACCCGCGGCGGCCAGAACGGCGACACCGTGACCGTCATCGGCGCCGACAACAAGCCGGTTCCGCGCCAGGTCAAGATCGCTTCGCAGCAGGACGCGAGCTGGGTCGTCACCAGCGGCCTGAAGGAAGGCGAAAAAGTGATGGTCGACGGCTTCCAGAAGCTGCAGATGATGCCACCGGGCACCGCGGTCAAGCCAGTGCAGTGGACGCCGGCAGGCGCCCAGCAGGCCCCGGCGCCGGCCCAGGCGGGCGCGACCACACCGGCCGACAGCAGCCGATAAGAACAAGGAATAGGACTTTCCAATGGCACGTTTTTTTATTGACCGCCCGATTTTTGCATGGGTGATCGCGCTATTCATCATGGTGCTCGGTGGCGTTGCCATCAAGCAGCTGCCGATCGCGCAATACCCGACCGTCGCGCCACCCTCGATCGTCATCAACGTCGCCTATCCCGGCGCATCGGCGCAGACGCTTGAAGACTCCGTCATCTCGATCATCGAACGCGAGATGAACGGCGCCCAGGGCATGATTTACATGGAATCGACCAGCCAGGCCAACGGGACTGGCTCGATCACCGTCTCGTTCGAGACCGGCACCGACCCGAACCTGGCGCAAGTCGACGTCCAGAACCGCCTGTCACGCGCTACCCCGCGCCTGCCGCCGGCGGTCACGCAGCAAGGCGTGCGCGTCGACCAGGCGCGCTCGAACTTCCTGCTGTTTACGATCCTGTCGTCGGATGACCCGAATATCACCAGTATCGAGCTGGGCGACTACGCCTCGCGCAACGTGCTGCCGGAAATCCAGCGCATCACCGGCGTTGGCCAGGCCCAGCTGTTCGGCACCGAGAAGGCCATGCGCATCTGGATCGACCCGACCAAGCTGGTCGGCCTGAACCTGTCGCCGGCCGACGTCACCGCCGCGATCTCGCAGCAGAACGCACAGGTTGCCTCGGGCACCATCGGCGACCTGCCGGTCGCCAAGGGCCAGCAGATCAGCGCCACCGTGGTCGTCACCGGCCAGCTGTCGAACGTCGAACAGTTCGGCAACATCGTGCTGCGCGCGAATCCGGACGGCTCGACCGTGCGCTTGAAGGACGTAGCGCGCATCGAACTCGGCGGCCAGGCCTATGCCACCACGGCGCGCCTGAACGGCAATCCGTCGGCCGGCATCGGCGTGCAGCTGGCGCCGTCGGGCAACGCCCTGCAGACCGCCGAGCTGATCAAGGAGCGCATGGCAGAACTGCAGAAGTTCTTCCCGAAAGGCATGAAGTACTCGATTCCTTACGACTCGACCACCTTCATCGATATCTCGATCGAACAAGTGGTGCACACCCTGATCGAAGCGATTGTGCTGGTGTTCCTGGTGATGTACCTGTTCCTGCAGAACATCCGCTACACCCTGATCCCGACCATCGTGGTGCCGATTGCACTGCTGGGCTCGTTCGCCTGCCTGCTGGCGCTGGGCTTCTCGATCAACGTGCTGACCATGTTCGGCATGGTGCTGGTGATCGGTATCGTGGTCGACGATGCCATCATCGTGGTGGAGAACGTCGAGCGCATCATGAGCGAGGAAGGCTTGCCGCCGCTGGAAGCCACCCGCAAGGCGATGGGCCAGATCTCGGGCGCCATCATCGGCGTGACCGTGGTGCTGATCGCCGTGTTCGTGCCGCTGGCCTTCTTCGCCGGCGCGGTCGGCAACATCTACCGCCAGTTCTCGGTGGTGATGGTGACCTCGATCGGCTTCTCCGCCTTCCTGGCGCTGACCCTGACCCCGGCGCTGTGCGCCCACCTGCTCAAGCCCATCGAAGCCGGCCACAACCACGAAAAGAAGGGTTTCTTCGGCTGGTTCAACCGCAAGTTCACCACTGGCGCCAAGAAATATGAGGGCTTCGTCGGCGCCATCCTCAAGCGCGCCGGACGCTGGATGGTCGTGTTCGCGGTACTGGTGGCCGTGGTCGCCCTGATGTTTACCCGCATGCCAAACGCCTTCCTGCCGAACGAAGACCAGGGTTACGTGATCGCCAACATCCAGCTGCCGCCGGGCGCCACTGCCGAGCGTACCGGCACCGTGCTGCGTTCGCTGGAAGAGTTCGTGATGAAGCAGCCCGAGACCGCCAACATCGTGGCCGTGACCGGCTTCTCGTTCTCGGGCCAAGGCCAGAACATGGGCCTGGCGTTCATCCCGATGAAGCCATGGGACGACCGCAAGGGCGACGGCCAGGACGCGCAATCGTTCGCCGGCCGCATTACCGGCCACATGGGTGCGGTGCGCGACTCCTTCATCTTCGTGGTGAGCCCGCCGCCGATCCCCGAACTGGGCACCGGCACCGGCTTCTCGTTCCGCCTGCAGGATCGTGGCGGCAACGGCCACGCGGCCCTGCTGGCAGCGCGCAACCAGATGCTGGGCATGGCGTCGCAGAGCAAGATCCTGACCGGCATGCGTCCGGAAGGGCTGGAAGACGCGCCGCAGCTCAAGCTGAACATCGACCGCGACAAGGCGCAAGCCCTGGGCGTGACTTTCGGCGCGATCAATGCGGCACTGTCGACCTCGCTGGGCTCGTCGTATGTGAACGACTTCCCGAACGCCGGCCGCCTGCAGCGCGTGATCGTGCAGGCCGATGCGCCACAGCGCATGCAGCCGGACGACCTGCTGCGCATCAATGCCCTGAATGCCCAGGGCGAACCGGTGCCGCTGTCTTCGTTCGCTAGCACCGAATGGACCACCGGCCCGATGCAGACCAACCGCTACAACGGCTATCCGGCGATGAAGCTCACCGGCGAACCTGCGCCGGGCTACTCGAGCGGCGACGCGCTGGACGAGATGGCGCGCCTGGCGGGCCAGCTGCCGGCCGGCTTTACCTTCGAATGGACCGGCCAGTCGCGCGAAGAGATCCTGTCCGGCTCGACCGCGGGCATCCTGATCGCCTTCTCGCTGCTGGCGGTGTTCCTGGCCCTGGCCGCGCTGTATGAAAGCTGGTCGATCCCGGTCTCGGTGATGCTGGTGGTGCCGCTGGGCGTGCTCGGCTCGCTGATCGCGGCCAATATGCGCGGCTTGCCGAACGACGTCTACTTCAAGGTGGGCCTGATCACCATCATCGGCCTGGCGGCGAAGAATGCGATTCTGATCGTCGAATTCGCCAAGGACCTGCAGGCCGAGGGCAAGTCGCCGTACGAAGCGGCGCTGGAAGCGGCCCACCTGCGCTTCCGTCCGATCATCATGACCTCGCTGGCCTTCATCCTCGGCGTGCTGCCGCTGGTGATCGCGGGCGGCGCCGGCTCGGCATCGCAGCGCGCCATCGGTACCGGCGTGATGGGCGGCATGATTGCCGCGACCGTGCTGGGCGTGATCTTCGTGCCGGTCTTCTTCGTGGTGATCCGCACGCTCTTCAAGGGCAGCGACCGCCAGAGTAAGATGTACGCGACTCAACACCAGAAGCACGTAGAAGAAGGAAGCAAACCATGATCAAGCACATCAAACTCGTGACGCCGCTGGCGCTGGCGATGACGCTGGCGGGCTGCATCTCGCTGGCGCCGGACTATGAACGTCCGGCTGCTCCGGTGGCTGCCGCCTTCCCGGAAACCCCGAAGGCAGCCAGCGAGTCGACCAGCCCGGTGCTGGCCGCGGCGCCAAGCACGGTCGCCTGGCAGTCGTTCTTTGCCGATGCGCGCCTGCGCTCGCTGATCGACGCCGCCCTGGTGAACAACCGTGACCTGCGCGTGGCGATCGCCAATATCGAGCAGGCGCGCTCGCAATACCGCATCACCCGCGCCGACCGCCTGCCGACCGTGGGCCTGGGCGTGAGCGGCAACCGCGCCACCGTGGGCGAAGACGAACCGATCAACAGCACCTACCAGGCCGGCCTGCAGGTGTCGTCCTTCGAGCTGGACCTGTTCGGCCGCGTGCGCAACCTGTCCGACTCGGCGCTGGCGCAATACCTGGCCACCGAAGAGGCGCGCAAGGCCACGCAGATCAGCCTGATCTCGTCGGTCGCCAGCGCCTGGCTGCAACTGCTGGCCGACGAAGAGCTGCTGCGCATCACGCAAGACACGCTCAACACCCGCCTGGAATCGGACAAGCTGTTCCAGCTGCGCTTCGAGAACGGCGTGGCTTCGCGCCTGGAACTGCAGCAATCGCGTTCGCTGGTCGAGACGGCGCGCGCCACCCTGGCCCAGCAGCAGCGCCTGCGGGCCCAGGACATCAATCTGCTGACGTTGCTGGTCGGCGGCCCGCTGCCGGCCGACGTCAGCGCCGGCGCCACCCTGGCCAAGACCGAACTGCCGGACATCCCGGCCGGCCTGCCGTCGGACCTGCTGGCCAACCGTCCGGACATCCGTTCGGCCGAGCAGCAGCTGATCGCGGCCAACGCCAACATCGGCGCGGCGCGCGCGAACTTCTTCCCGCGCATCACGCTGACCGGCTCGGCCGGCAGCGCCAGCACCGAACTGTCGGGCCTGTTCGATAGCGGCACCTGGGGCTGGACCTTCGCACCGCAGGCGATCCTGCCGATCTTCGACTATGGCCGCAACAGCGCCACCCTGGGCAGCGCCCGGGCCCAGCGCGACATCGCGGTGGCGCAGTACGAGCAATCGATCCAGACCGCGTTCCGCGAAGTGGCGGACGCGCTGGCCGGCCAGGCGACCTTCAGCGAACAGCTGCGCGCGCAATCCGCGGTGACCGAGGCCGAAGCCGACCGCTTCAACCTGTCCGACCTGCGCTACCGCAGCGGCGCGGCCAGCCAGCTCGACCTGCTCGATGCACAGCGTTCGCTGTTCCAGTCGCAGCAGTTGTCGGTGCAGGCGAATCTGCTGAGGTTGCAGAATCAGGTGGTGTTGTATCGCGTGCTCGGTGGCGGGTGGACGGAGCCTGCGGCGCCGGCGGAAGGTGGGGCGCCGGTGGCGGCGCGCTAAGCGCAGACCAAGTAGATGCGAGAACTAGAACCGGGCCTTATGGCCCGGTTTTTTTTGCTTTTCTGAATGGGGCAGAGTCGAAGTTTGCTCACATCTAAATCAAACTGGTCTCGGCGAATCAGCTAATTATGAAATTTCCTACTGTGGACATCAGGAGAGCACCGCAACTGGTCCGATGTCCATCATAGGCAACAGGAACGCCGTTAATGGTATGTCGGGAGTCTCCCTCGACGATTTCCCCCTCCCCATGTACAGGACAACTACACTTGTCGCCAACACAGGCAACAGCGATTCCGCTCACAGTGAACTGTGTAGCTGCGACTTGAGTGACTTTACCTCCGTGACTGCTGGGATCAGCGAGCCGAATGACGTTAGGCATGCTTCTCCCTCGCACCATCGGTGTTCTCATATAAATCAGTTATTGAGGTGTCCAAGGCAGCTTGCGCAGGCTTATCCTCATACGCAACGAGTGTCCATGCGGTGGCGGTCTGTACCCGGCTGCCACCGAAAATTTTGGTCCAGACTCCTGCCCCTCTCGAAGTAAAGGTATAGGGCATAGCATCACCTGCTTGCAAGAACTGTCGACGGTCGTCACTGACGAGATGTTTATCGGTAGCCTCCCACCAGCCAGCTTGCGGACAGGTTTTCCCAGCACGAACCTGAGTTCCTAGCGAGACTTTGTCGATCTTGGCCGGCGTTGCATCACCCGGCTCGCGCAGCCTGATTGTCTTGATAACCTTATCCCACAGGGCCAGCGCCTCGTCATCGGTAATGCTTGGACGGATCGCGCCCTTTACATCGTCCTTGACGCCAGAATCGAGCCTAATATCCAACTGAGGATGAAACGGATCATTAGCCAATCCGACACTATAAAATCGGAACTCATGAACAGATTCCGCGTGCTTATATGCAGGCGTTCGGAATGCCATCTCTTGGCCAGTCCAATGTCCGATCTGTCGAACTTGCTCGCGTAAGATTTTCCCCTTAGAGAACACCGCGCTTAGCCCCATTGCCTCAGCCTTCTTTCGCGCACGCTCGTGCAATGTTTTTGGATTCGCATCCTCATTCACGAACTCCAGGTTTTTATGTGCATCTATAGACAGATGCACATCTGGGAACTGGTTAAACCTGATACCAACTGTTGCTTGCTCGTATTCGTACGTACCTGAAACAAAACCACCATCAATGCACATTCCTGACTCACTTGGTATTTCTTCATTTTTTCTAAGTCGTATCGATTTTGCAACGTTATTGATCCTCTCAATAAAATTATATTCTGGTAGCCCTCCATCAAGCGTTTGTATGAATAGATCTTCTTGGATAGGCACCAACGAAAATAGTTCGTATCCAATCTGATCTTTCGATCCTACAACAATTTTTTGCTCTGGCCTGCCTCCTTCGATAACCTTGCCAAACAAAGGAAGATTTTTCAAGTCGGATTTATCAAGAAACTGCCTTTCCTTTTCAACCTCCATTATCTTTGACGAGATAAGCTCGGCTACCTTCTTAGCTGCTCCCTCCTGATACATAATAGTAGACTCAACTTGCGCTGGCCCATATACGATTATTGTCTCTTCAGGCACACTCATCAAAAATCGGCCGAAGCAAACCACTTTGGTTTTATCGAATATTCCCTGCAATTGCGGCGATAAACTGATCACATTTCCTCCAGAATCTTGATTTACTGTGCGGCGACATCCGCCAAGACCGTGAAAAAAACAAAGAGCTACAAAGATGATGAGAAAAAAATGACGCACTTTAAAAACTTTCATCACTTCGGCCATTTCATAGTTAAGATAATCTTATATAAACAGTAAATCGTCGCTGCTATCACTGCCTCATCACTGTAACTGGCTTGATGCTCATACCCCGTTTGCCTGAATACTCCCTTAAACTTACCGCATCTCAACTGAGCATCCGCCGAATACATAGGAACAGTTTGGTCGCCAGGATCAATCGGTGGAAGCAAAGTAGATCTTAATTCTCTTGTCTTTGCTGTTTTCTTTGGTGCATCATCTAGCACCTCAAGCCTCAACCCTCCTCTCCCATCATCATTAGCAATACTCATCGACTCCAAGTCATCAACAAAAAAACCTCCATCGATTTTCCATGTGACTTTGTGCCATGCTAGCCCCTTAGGATCAGCACCATAATGAGCATAGCTTTGATCGTGGTAGAATTCTTCAATTTGATTGTGAAAGGCTTTTGCACGATCAAGGAGTTCAAACGAAGACTTTAAACTAACCCCAGGCAGATTTGCAGGATTAAGCCACTCCTTCCTGAGCAAACCATACCACTTGTTGCTCATCTTATATATTTCTTCGTATGGATCACCATTCTGAGGAAGGGCCTTAACTATCTTCCCTTCGTGTACAAACTGAAGCCATCCGTTCCCATATGCTTGAGTTGGAAGCAACTCCAAGCCGCCCTGAGAATTGCCAAGAACGGGCGTAACGTGAGAACCAAGATTACCAAGGATCTTCGCTGCAGTATCGTCCCCTTCAAATCCACACCGCATGCGCTTATAGGCCGTTCCGGCCCCGATTGCCGGCATTACTCCATGTATAACACCAAGAACGTGATCGCGAATATTCCCCATATCCGGATGAACCACTGCGCGGGCAACTAACCCTCCCATTGAATGCGTAATTAAGATCACTTTTTCACACTCATACCCTTGCTGCTGATAATTTTTGATCAGTGCCTTGATCCTATTAGCAGTAGCGATTCCAGATTTTTTGTTTCCCTTTAACCAGTTATATCCCATTGCGTGAACAGGAAACCAGCACCCTTTGACAGCAGCACGCAATGACACTTCGTCGATTTTATCCAAGGGCGGTGTCGGGTTTGCCTCCCATTGAGATGGACTGACATTGACAATCGAACTCATCAAGTAGGGATCTTTAAATTTTTCCGAGAAAGCTCCATTCAACCGTACTTCACACGCGCTAAGAATTGTTTCATAACTACCAAAGAATACCTCGCCCCATCCACGCTCGCGTGCTTTTCTATCTCTGGTCTTCGCATTTGGCGACCCTGGCCTATCACTTTGAAGGAGCGGGCCGTCCAAACGCCTCCAGCTTCCGCCGTATTGGCTTGAGAAATGTGCAGATTGGTTACGCAAATCCGCTGCTTCATAAATATTTCCGGGGGAATTGCCATTTGGATCATATGTATCGAGCTCAGTGTTATTAGGATCAAATCGCATTTGCCGTTCCGCCGCGCTATCGTCCGCCATGGGAATCGTCTCTAATATATTATCGGGACGCCATGCGATATTGTTTTTCTTTCCAAGCCTAGCCTGCCGATCTGAGCTCATTCTCAAATTTGATCCCATGATCCCAGGAATGAATATAATGGGCACGACCCGCTTGGGGGGAACGCTATGAACCTGCGGCATCTTGTCCTGCCTAGGGGTAATGAAACCTTGGGCAAGCTTTCCCCCACGCTCCTCGGGTTTCGTTGGAAGCTTGTAACCATTTAATTTTTGACCGGTCGCCACGACATTCCTCTCAATATCGATACCAAGAAACTATTCATCTATAGCTTCAATGTCGTAATGAGCAAATGGGATTTCGGAAGTAAAATCTTGAGTCATACCATCTGCGTCTGTACACCCCTCGATAATCTGCCCGTCTTCTAACGTGACTCGATACCGCTGACCTACCATAGGTGAGCCCGTACTTAGATCAACCATGCGGACGCGCTGGTTGTGTTTCACGACGCTCTCGGGCATGCGCATCACTACCTTCTCGCTTCCACCAGCCCCAGGAAACTCAAATTTAGCCGCCTTAACCACGAAATTCCCTGTGCAATGGTGTGTGATCCCACCATCGCCGAAAGCGACTTGAGCGCCCTGCGTGATGATCGTGACCTTAGGAGATTGCAGAACTATTTCCTCCGATGCAGCTAAGACAATGCGTTTAGCCGCTGTAATCTCAACATTCTCGTCTTGTGCTTCGATCTCGACCTTTCCGCTCCCCGCAACTAGCTTGGCGCCGAGAGAATGTGCGAATACGCTGATCCCCTGCAACGCATGAAGAAGCAGCTTGCGGCCGGCAGATACCTGTGTGTTTCGAACGCTTAAGAGGTCAATATGTGTTTGCGCACCGATCGCGACACCTGTCTGGCTTCCGACCAGCACGCCCGAAGGCGCCTCGATAGCCACGATCCGGCCTTCGCTGTTTCCTGATGCTGATTGCCCTGCGGTATTGCTGCCTTCCTCCCACTTCTCCAGATGTGTCTTTAGCTGAGTCAGCGAATCGCTTTCCACGGCATCCGTCTCATGCGCCTCAGCCAACTCGGCTAATTGCTTTTGAATACCCGACAGGGCTTCAGACAGGCCAGCCAATCCATCACGATCTAGCAATCGCCCCGCAGCGCGCAGCGACGCGTCCGCACTGATGAGAATCCCCTGCCCACCCCGCAAGGACAGCGCTGCGTCAGTACGCAATTCCGCACCTTCGCCACGCGGCTCGGCCGAACCGTCTCGCCTTGGATGCGTGAGATAACCGAGATTCAGCTGGCTATGCGCGTGTTCGCTTCCAAGCTGCGCGCTGATCTGCCCCGGCGTGTCGTCCATGCGAAGCTGATTGGCACGCGTGCCCTGCCCTTCCTTGCTCACGATGCCAGAGAGGTGCTTGTCGCCGGGAAGCACGCTATTACGGCTGAACGAAGGTGAGGGCGTCCGTGCGCCGTGAACGTTTCCGATGACAAGAGGCTTGTCTGGATCACCGCCCATGAACACCACCACGACCTCGTCACCTACGCGCGGCAGGGAGATCGCCCCATATTGGTTTCCCGCCCACCCTGACGCCACGCGTAGCCATGCCGAGTCACGATCGCTACCAGAAGCGCCCGCTCCATCCGCATGCGCATGGTCTTCCGAACGGCATGCGGGAAAGCGGACTTTGATGCGACCACGCTCGTCACAATGAATTTCCTGATTCGCAGGTCCGACCACGATGGCGGTCTGCGCCTCGGTCCGTGGAAGCTCGATGCGCGGATCGTAGGCGGGAACAATCGGGGTCCCTCTCCGCACACATGTAAAGCGGTTCGTATAACGCACGCCGCGTTCAGCGCTGGCCTGCAACAAGGCTGCGCGATCGCTGCTCCAACGGTTCAGGGAAAATAAACGTCCGATTTTTTCGTCGAGCGTTTTCGGCAGGTTGTTCTCGGCTTCCACCCGCAACTCGGTACAGACGAATTCCCGTTGATCCGCCGGATGGGTATCGATCTCCGGATGCCCATTCATGCGACGCCATTGCCCAACCCGCATGTCCCGATCGCCGCCCTCTCCCTGGAAGAACTTCGCTTCATATTCCTTGCGCTGCATGCGCAGCACGCCAAGGCTCCGATAATCATCAGCATTGTCCCCAGCATGTGGGGAATCGATCAGGTACTCGTCGAGACTCGCCGCGAACTGGTTGCCCATCGCTCCCTGGTCGACCAGACTCGTTTCCTGACTACTCATGGACCACGTCTGGGCATAATCCCAACTGTGGCGATTGACACGCCCAGCCGTCAGCTTACGTACCGCATGCCAGGACGTAATGCTGTCGCGTTGCTCCGTACCGTGATCACGGTGGTAGCGGGCCGCACCGGCCGGATTCTGCTCCAGCGCGTTCGGGCTATCGAAAAGGACTAGCGTATGGACCGGGACATCGCTGCTTCCCCGTTCATTCGACGCGCCCGCCTTGATGAACCACGCGATACCCCGACGCTTCCAGAGACGCCGCAAGAAGGCAGCATTGGATTCGTTATATTGCATCGTGAACTCGCGAGGCGGGTACTGCTTCAACCCAACCGACTCGAAACGAAATGCGGCCGCTGCGATTGGATTGGCCAGGCGCCACTCGCGCAAGATAGTCTCGGTGATGTCGATCTCGTTGCGATTGCGGAAGACCCGTGTATTACAGGTCTGCTCCAGCAGCGAAAGCGCGTCCCGAACCATCAACTGATAAGTTGCAAGCCCTCCGTCGCTCTGCCCTTCGCTCACTCCACCGATAATCCCGCATACAGTGCGAAGCTTCCCCGAGTCGGTCACGAACTGAAGTTCGACCGGATTGGCGATAAAGCGCTTGAGCTCCATGCCCGCCTGGAGTGAAACGCACTGCAGCGCATATTCAATCCCTCCACAGATCGTCTCGACGCCACTGACGTATTTCACCAACAGCAGGTCGTCGACGATACCACTTGGGGTGGACAGACGCAGCCGTATGGCGCGGTTCATGTCGGTCAAACTACTGACACCGGCTGCAATCTTATCGATGATCACGTTATCCACCTCATGAATGAATAGTTCGTTAGTGCCGGTGAGCAAAGCCGATCATAGCCATGCCAAATCACGATGAGGTTGACAGGGCGCAACTGCACCACGAGGCACGGTGGGTGCCTGACATCGATTGCAAATGAGAACAATAATCGATATCATTTGCGATTTACACCGACCATCCTTGCCGTAAGGCCTTTGCTCTCTTGGCAAACACCAGGCAGCGCGAAGTGATCCGCCATGTCTACCATCCAACTTCTGTACAAGGACAACCACGGCTGGCTATGCCGCTGGTTGCGTCAGCGGCTCGACAGTGCCGATGATGCGGTGGATCTCGCGCATGACACTTTCTTGCGCCTGCTGCGCCGGCCGGACGAAGTCCCCGGCATCGTCGAGCCGCGCGCCTTCCTGGCCACCATCGCGCGCGGCCTGCTCAACGACCATTGGCGGCGCCGCACGCTCGAGCAGGCATGGCTGGAAACGCTGGCCGCCCTTCCAGAAGATGTCGCCTTCTCGCCCGAGCAGCTCGTCTCCATGCAGCAGGAACTGCAGCAGCTGGACGCCATGCTGGGCCAGCTGGCGCCCAAGGCGCGCGAAGTGTTCGTGCTGTCGCAGCTCGAGGGACTGACCTATGTGCAGATCGCCGCCCGCACCGGGCTCTCCGACCGCACGGTCAAGCGCTATATGGCCCAGGGCTTCGAGCTGTGCCTGAACGCGATGGGCTGAACCACGGTGCCTGGCCATGATCCCATCGCCCCGCTCGATCCGGACGTCATCAAGGAAGCGGCGAACTGGCTGGTGCGCCTGCATTCCGGCGCGGCCGGCGAAGCCGACCACCAGGCCTTCGCGCGCTGGCGCAAGGCCAGGCCCGAACACGAACAGGCCTGGCAGCGCGCCGAACGGCTGAGCCGCAAATTCGGCGCGGTCGCCCCTGAGCTGGGCGTTCCCGTCCTCACCCGGCAACCAGGCGGCAACCGGCGCGCCATCCTCAAGACCCTGGCGACGCTGGGCGTTGCGCTGCCGGCCGGCTGGTTCGGCTACCGGATGTCACGCGGCGAAGCGGACAGCGTCTTCCGCGCCGGCGTCGGAGAACAGCGTCCCGTGGTATTGGCCGACCGCAGCGCGGTGCGGCTCAACACGGCCACCGATATCGCGGTGCGCTATTCGGAGAGCACACGACTGGTCGAACTTGAACGTGGAGAAATCTATATCGAGACCGCCCGCGACACGCTTGGCAAGGCACGGCCCTTCATGGTCGATACCGCCCACGGACGGCTGCGCGCCCTCGGCACCCGCTTCACCGTGCGCGCGCTCGACGAGGATGGCGGCCGCACGCTGTTGAACGTGCTGGAGCACCGGGTCGAAATCGTCCTGCGCGACAGCGGCCAACGCAGGATCGTGGAGGCCGGGGACAGCGTGCGATTCTCGGCGCGGGCGTTCGAGGACGTCGAAGCCGCGCGCCTGCCCTCGTCCGCCGCGCCGGCCTGGACCAGGGGCATGCTGGAAGCCGACGCCATGCGGCTCGACGCCTTCCTGCAGGAGCTGTCGCGCTTTCGCCCCGGGATCATCCGCTGCGCGCCAGAGGTAGCGAAGCTGCGCGTGTCGGGCGTGTTCCGGATCGAGGATACCGACCATGTCCTGGACGTCATCGGCCAAACCCTGCCGGTGCGCATCGTCCGGCGCACCGCCTATTGGGTCACGGTGACGTCGCAGGCCGGCTGAAAAATTTTTGCTTTCTCCTGTCCCTTTTCCGTCGCCCGTTCGGCTACTACGCCGTCAAGCAAACGAAAGGAATCGAATTGGAGTCGCCGCACATCCCTGCCGCCCTGGCCCGCCTCACCCTGCCGGCGCTCATCGCCTGTACCGCGCTGGCCGCAGCCACGCATGCGCCCGCGGCCCATGCGCAAGCCGCCACGCCAGACGCACGGCATTACCGCATCGCCGCCAGTCCCCTGGCGCAGGCCTTGTCCAGCTTCGCCCGCGAAGCCGGGGTCACGATCGCGTTTCGCCCTGAAGACCTGGCCGGCCTGGCCAGCCCGGGCCTGGACGGACGCTACACGGTCGCCGACGGCCTCGCGGCCCTGCTGGCCGGTACCGGCGCACAGGCCGCGCCGCAGTCCGGCGAGGGCTACGTCATCCAGCGGCCGGCGCCATCGACGTCCGACGCCGCGCCAACCGACATCGGCATGCTGGAGACCATCACGGTGGTCGGCGACTGGCTGGGCACCGGCCTGGAAAACAGTGTGCAGGGCTTCGGCGGCGCCCGGACCCTGGTGCGGCGCGAACAGATCGTCGATAGCGGCGCGGCGACGATCTCCGACGTCTTGCGCGGCATTCCCGGCGTGCAGATCAGCGGCAGCACCAGCAATACCGGCAGCTCGGTCGGCCTGCATATCGGCATCCGCGGCCTGAACCCGCGCAACTCCTTCCGCTCGACCATGCTGATCGACGGGATCCCGTTGGCCATGGCGCCGTATGGCCAGCCGAACCTGGTGCTGGCGCCGACGAGTCTCGGCAACCTCAATTCGATCGACGTCGTGCGCGGCGGCGGCGCGGTGCGTTACGGCCCGCAGAACGTCGGCGGGATCATCAATTTCAAGACCCGGCCGGTGCCCAGCCAGGGCGGCCTGACGGCGGATGCCTCGGCGCGCTACACCACCTATGAGCGCGGCGGCTCGAACCATCAGGTCTCGGCCTACCTTGGCACCGAACTCGATAACGGTTTCGGCGTCGCCCTGCTCTATTCCGGCATGGAGGGCGAGCATTGGCGCGCCGGCAGCGACGACCGCTACAACGACATCGCGCTGAAGTGGCGCCAGAAGCTCGGCCCATCGTCCGAGGTCTACGGCAAGATCGCGCACTACGACGTCAAGTCGATGACGCCGGGCGGCCTCACACCAGCCCAGTACGAACGCGATCCGTTCCAGAACACCCATCCCACCGACTACTGGAAGGGCGAGCGCGACCAGGTCGACATCGGCTACGTCAATGCCATCTCGGCCACCCGCGAATTCGAAGTGCGCGCCTACGCTTACGACAGCGCGCGCGAAAGCTCGCTGGCCAATGCCGCCCAGGGCCGCATCGAATACCAGCCGCGCGACAACGAGGTGCGCGGATTCGAGCCGCGCTACACGCAGCGCCTGGCGTGGGGGCCGGCCACCCACGACGTCACGGTCGGCTACCGCTACATCCGCGAAACGGGCCAGGACCGGCGCATTCCGACGATCGCCGCCACCGGCCAGCAGGTCGGCGCCATCCAGGTGTTCGAGAACGGCACGCGCGCGCACGCCGTCTACATCGACGACCGCATCGCCTACGGCATGTGGCGGATCACACCGGGCCTGCGCTACGAAAAGATCGAGAGCGACCGCAACCCGAGCGGCACGGCCGACGACACGCCCTTCCACGTGCGGAACAGCCGCGCGCTACCGTCAATGAACGTCTCCTGGCTGCCGAGCGAGCGCCTGACCCTGTACACGGCCTACAGCACCTCGTTCGGCGCCGTGCAGTACACGCAGCTGAACTCGATGTCCGAGACCAATCCGCTCGACCCGGAAGTCGCAAAGACGTGGGAGGCCGGCGTGCGCTACGCGGGCCAGCAGCTGCGCTCCGAATTGACGCTGTTCGACCTGCGCTTCGACAACCAGATCCTGTCGATCCCCGGCACCAACCCGGCCGTGTTCCGCAACCTGGGCGCGACCACCCACGATGGCGTCGAGCTCGCGCTCGACTACGACTTCGACAAGGCCGGGCCGCTCGCCGGCCTGAACCTGTACGCCAACTATACCTATGTGCGCGCGATCCAGGAGTCGGGCGAGTTCGAAGGCCGCGACGTGCCCTTCTACTCACGCCAGACCGGCTCGGTCGGCGCACGCTATACGGCCAACGCCTGGGCCTTCGGCCTGTCGGCCACGGCGCAGGGCAAGCACTACACCGACACCGCGAACACGGTGCCGGAGACGGCCAACGCGGCGCTCGGCCGGGTGGCGGGCTTCGGCGTGCTCAATGCGCAGCTGAGCTACAAGATGGCGGGCAAGAAGGGACCCGACTTCCAGCTGGGGATCAACAACCTGGCCGACCGCCGCTATTACACGCGCAATACCGACACCAACGGCGGCCGCATGGTCGGCGCACCGCGCATGCTTTACGTCCAGCTGCGGCTGGCGTACTGATGACGGCATCGTTGCGCGGACTCTGGCTCAAGTGCCACCGCTGGACCGCGCTCGGCCTGGGGTGGCTGCTGATCGTCTCCGGGCTGACCGGCTCGCTGCTGGTCGTGGCGCGGCCGCTGGACCGCTGGCTGCATCCGGACTACTTCGTGGCCGCGCAGCAGCCGGCGGCGCAGGCGGTCTCGCTGGAAGCGCTGCGCGCGCGCCTGGCCGCTGAATTCGGCCCCAAGGCCGCCTTCTCCTTCCGTCCTCCACGCGAAGCCGGCGCCACGCTGGAGGTGCTGGTGCGCGGCGAGTGGCGCGGCTCGCTCTATCTGCATCCGGCCACCGGCGCCGAACAGGGCCGGCGCGGCGAACATGAAGGGGTAGTGTCGCTGCTGCACGGCCTGCACAGCGCCTTGTGGCTGGAGCAGACCGGCAGGGCCATCCTGGCGCTGGCCGCGTTTGTCTACCTGGTGCTGGCCGTGTCCGGCATCGTGTTGTGGTGGCCGCGCCGCTGGCCGCCCTCGCTGGGGATCGAGCTGGGCAAGGGATTTACACGCGCTTCCTTCGACCTGCACCGCATCGGCGGCGTCGTGTTCGCGCTGATCCTGGGCGTGAGCATCGCCACCGGCGCCTATCTCGCCTGGCGGCCGATCGGCGGCTGGATCAGCCGGCTCGCGGGCGCGCCTGTCGTCGCAGCCCCGAAGCTGCCCGCCGGTGACGGACCGGCGGCCTCGCTCGACGAGCTGGCCGCCGCCGCGCAAGCGGCCTTCCCGGATGGCCGCATCGGCCTGTTCCTGTACACGCCGCACCTGGATCGCCCGCTGGCCGTGCGCATGCACGTGCCCGACGATCCGCATCCCAACGGGCGTTCGGTCGTCTGGCTCGACCCGCGCAGCAGCCAGGTGCTGGCGCGCCAGCGCTGGGACACGCTCGATCCCGGCACGCGCATGAATTCCATCGTCTATCCGCTGCACACGGGGGAACTGGGCGGCATCGCGGGCGAGGCCGCGGTGGCCGTGCTCGGCCTGATGTTGAGCGCGCTCGGCGGCACCGGCCTGGTGCTGTGGTGGCAGCGCCGCCGGGCGCGCCTGCGCGGCGGTCGGCGCACGCCGGCGCAGCCCGTCTTGTCCAAGTTGTAACGCGGAATTGCCGGTGCGCCGGCGCTTATCTGCGGCGATTTGGATACACTGGATTCACCGACTGCTGCCAATGCGCCCCGCGGCGCAGTGTGACGCCATGCGCAATTTTTTCAACTCACACTGGAAAGTCATCCTCGCGATCCTGCTGGCCATCGTGCTGGCGATGGTGACCATGGACACGAGTTCGAGCGTGCCGCCGCTGGCGGCGCGCCTGCAGGCGCACACCCAGGCGCTGGCGGCCGCCGCATCGGGCACGCCACATTACACACGGCAGGGCACGCTGCGCCACGTCGAAACCTCGCTGCGGCGTTACGGCTATTCCCCTCGTGTCCGGCAAGGCGGCGATGCGGCGCATCCGGGCCGCAGCATCGAGGTGACGGTGTCCAGGCTGGCGCCCGGCGAGCGTCCCAGCCGCACTTTCATCGTCGGCGCCCACTTCGGTCACGACGCGGCTGCGGGCAGCGCGGGCACGGCCGCCGTGCTCGAACTGGCGCGCGCGGCCCGGACGCTGCATCCCGCCTATGGCACCGAGGTCCGCTTCGTCTTTTTCGTGAACGATGAGCCTTCCGCAAGCGCGGAGCGGCGCGCCAGCGCCGGCCGCCGCGATGGCGGCAATTTCATGGCTTTTATCGGAACGCGTGAATCGTCGGCGCAGGTGCGCCAGGCGCTGGCTGCCCTGCGCAGCGATCCGATGCTGGTCCACCAGGGACTGGCGGCGCCGGCCCACGTGATGGGGCTCACCCTGTCCGGGCATGGCAGCGGGCCGCAAGACGGGCCGGCGCTGGTGATCACCGATGCCGGCTTCCTGCGCTTCCCCTATTTCCACGCCGAGACGCCAACCGCCCAGGCGCAAGACCGTAACGACTACGACGGCATGGCGCGCATCGTCGGCGGCTTGTCGCGCACCCTGGCTGCGCTGGCCGGCGCGGTCGAAACGTAGGCCTTACCCGGCCAGGAACATCTCTTGCAGGTCGTTCAGGAAGCGCTGCCCCAGCTCGGTCGGCTTGATCAGCTTGTGGTCGCGGTAGATCAGCCCCTTCGCCTCGGCCTCGTTGAGCGCCTTTGCGATCGCACTGATGTTCATGCCGGTGCGCTCGGCGAACAGGTTCGGATCGAAACCGCCGGTCAGGCGCAGCGCGTTGAGCATGAATTCGAAGCCCATGTCGGCTCGGCCGATCTCGTGTTCTTCCTGCACCGGATTGCCGCGCTTGGCCGCCTCGATGAAAGATGCCGGCTGCTTGAAGCGCGCCTGGCGCAGCACGCGGTGCGGGAACGAGAGCTTCGAGTGGGCGCCGGCGCCGATACCCAGGTAGTCGCCGAACTTCCAGTAGTTCAGGTTGTGGCGCGCGCGCCGGCCCGGCTGGGCATAGGCCGAGACCTCGTAGTGCTCGTAGCCCGCGGCGCCGGTCACCTCGGCGATCATGTCCTGCATGTCGGCGGAGAGGTCGTCGTCCGGCAGCGCCGGCGGATACTTGGCGAACACCGTGTTCGGTTCCATCGTCAGGTGGTACAGCGACAGGTGCGGCGGCGCGAACGACAGCGCCGTTTCCAGATCACGGCGCGCTTCTTCCAGTGTCTGCGACGGCAACGCATACATCAGGTCGAGGTTGAAGTTCTCGAAGGTGCTCTTCGCGATCTCGACCGCGCGCAGCGCCTCGTCACCGTCATGGATGCGGCCCAGCGCCTTCAGGTGCGCCGGGTTGAAGCTCTGGATGCCGATCGACAGCCGGTTGATGCCGCTCTCGCGGTAGCTTTTGAAACGCTCGGCCTCGAAGGTGCCGGGATTGGCTTCCATCGTGATCTCGGCGTCCAGCTCCAGCGGCAGCAGGGTGCGCAGGTCGGACATCAGACGGTCCAGGCCGGCGGCCGACATCAGGCTCGGCGTGCCGCCGCCAATGAAGACGGTGTGGATCTTGCGGCCCCAGATCAGCGGCAGCGACTGCTCCAGGTCGAGGCGCAGCGCGTCCAGGTAGGCCTGCTCGGGCAACTCGCCCTTCGCCTCGTGCGAATTGAAATCGCAGTACGGGCATTTGCGCACGCACCAGGGCCAGTGCACGTACAGCGACAGCGGCGGCAAGGCGGAGAGGTTGAGCGCGCCCGGCTGCAGGTATTGCAGCGCGGCGCTGGCCGGCGAACGCGGCTCGCCCGGCCCGGGGGCGGCGACTTTAATCGGGATCATGTCAGGCGGACTTCAGTTTCTCGACCAGTGCGCGCAGCGCCTGGCCGCGGTGGGACAGTCCGTTCTTTTCATCCGGCGCCAGTTCGGCCGTGGTCTTGCCGAGCGACGGGATCAGGAAATGCGGATCGTAGCCGAAGCCGTTCTCGCCGCGCGGGCTGGCGATGATCTCGCCATTCCAGCGACCATCGGCGATCACCGGCTGCGGATCGTCCGGATGGCGCACGTAGACCAGCACACAATAATAATAGGCCGATTTATCGCCGAGCCCCGCCAGATCGGCGACGAGCTTCTGGTTGTTGCGGGCATCCGATTTCGGTTCCCCGGCAAAGCGGGCCGAATACACCCCCGGCGCGCCGCCGAGCGCATTCACGCACACGCCCGAATCGTCGGCCAGCGCCGGCAGGCCGGTCAGGCGCGACGCGTGGCGCGCCTTGGCCAGCGCGTTCTCGACGAAGGTGCCGAACGGCTCTTCCGCCTCCGGCACGTCGAATTCGCCCTGCGGATGCAGCTCGAAACCGATGGGGCCGAGCAGCTGGGCGAACTCCTTCAGCTTGCCGGCGTTGTTGGAAGCGAGGATCAGGCGTTGGGTCATGGTTATGCGGATTGGATTGAATGAGCCGGCTATTTTACCGGCTTCACGAGACGGCGGGGTCAAGACGGCGGGGTCAGGTCTGACATTCGGACACAGCCTCAGCAATGATCGCTTTTACGGCTGAGATCGGGGGTCAGACGGCGGGGTCAGGTCTGACATTCGGACACAGCCTCAGCAATGATCGCTTTTACGGCTGAGATCGTGTCTGATTGTCAGACCTGACCCCGGTGTTACAGGCTACAACAGCTGCAAGGCCGGTCAAGACGGCGGGGTCAGGTCTGACATTCGGACACAGCCTCAGCAATGATCGCTTTTACGGCTGAGATCGTGTCTGATTGTCAGACCTGACCCCGGTGTTACAGGCTACAACAGCTGCAAGGCCTGCTTCTGCAGGTGGATCAGGTCGGCGATGCCATGCTGCGCCAGGTCCAGCAGGTGGTTCATGCCGGCGCGGTCGAAGGCCGCGCCCTCGGCCGTGCCCTGTACTTCGATGAAGTGGCCGGTCTCGGTCATCACCACGTTCATGTCGGTATCGCAATCCGAATCTTCCGGATAGTCGAGGTCGAGCACCGGCTCGCCGCGATACACGCCCACCGAGACGGCGGCCACGAAATGGCGCACCGGGATCGCCGGGATCAGGCCGGCCGCCACCAGTTTGGCGAAGGCGTCATGGGCCGCCACCATGGCGCCGGTGATGCTTGCCGTGCGGGTGCCGCCGTCGGCCTGGATCACGTCGCAGTCGAGGTGCAGGGTGCGCTCGCCGAAGGCTTCCAGGTCGAAGGCGGCGCGCAGCGAGCGGCCGATCAGGCGCTGGATTTCCTGGGTGCGGCCGCTCTGCTTGCCGCGCGCGGCTTCGCGGTCCATGCGGCTGTGGGTCGAGCGCGGCAGCATGCCGTATTCGGCGGTCAGCCAGCCCTGGCCCTTCCCTTTCAAAAATCCCGGCACCTTCTCTTCGATGCTGGCGGTGCAGATCACCTTGGTGTCGCCGAACTCGATCAGCACCGAGCCTTCGGCGTGACGCGTGTAGTTGCGGGTGAAGGCGACGGGACGCAGCTGGTCGACCGCGCGGCCGCTGGGGCGCTGTTCAAATGTCATGACGGTTGCTTTCTTATTTACTTGATGACTTGGGATGACTTCTCGATCGCCGCACGGATCTCGGCGATCGCTTTTTCGATATCGTCGTCGCCGAAGGCGTCCGCGCCGCCGGGGGCCGCATCGGCCTCGACGATGGTCGACCTGACCATGTCCTCGCCCAGCAACTGGGTCGAGATCACATTCGGCAGGCCGGCATGCGCGGTGTCGGCGCCCTGCCAGGCGATGGCCAGCGCGGTCGTGTTGTCGGCCTGGGCGCCGCCGACGGCGGCCGCCATCTGCACCATGTCGGGCACGGCCTGCACCACGCTGCCGGTGGCCAGGCGGTGCACGATCTCGGCCTCGGGCAGCATCGACCACAGGCCGTCGGAGCACAGCAGCAGGACGTCGCCCGGCTGCAGGCTGACCTGGTGCGACAGCTCGATCTTCGGCGCGCTCGAGGCGCCCAGGCAGTTATATAGTTTGTTGCGGTCGGGGTGGGTCGCGCGCTCGTTCGGATCGGCGCGGCCGCGGTCGACCAGGTACTCGAAATGCGAATGGTCGCGCGTGCGCGCCAGCACCTGGTTGCGCCGCACCCAGTACAGGCGCGAGTCGCCGGCATGGGCCCATACCGCGCAGTTGTGCTGCACCAGGCAGGCCACGACGGTCGTGCGCGGCATCTCGGGCAGGCCGTGGGTGGCGGCATAGGCCTGGATGTCGTGGTGGGCCTGCAGCAGCGCTTCTTCCAGGAAGCGCTCGGGGCGCTTGACGTAGGGACGCGCCTGCATGCGGAACATCATCGACACCGTCTGCAGCGCGATGGTGGCGGCGATCTCGCCGTTCATGTGCCCGCCCATGCCGTCGGCCAGCAGGAGCAGCAGCGAGTCGCGCGTGAAGCAGTAGCCCATGCGGTCCTGGTTGACCTTGCGGCCGCCGATATGGCTTTGCTGGTAGACGGAAAATTGCATGATTACCCCTGGCCGCGCCCGAGTGCGCCGAGACGGTCGACGAGTCCGCGCCAGCCGCCACGCGCCTCGCCCTGAAGCGCCACCTTTGCCGATGCCGATGCGGACGGCGCCGCGAGCGGCTTCGCCGGCGCGGCCTGCAGCGCTTTCTGGATCGCGAACACGCTCTGCGGCCGCGCGAGCGGATCGAGCGCCAGGCAGGCCTGCACGAGGTCAATCAGCTCGGGCGAATAGCGGCCCACCAGTTTATCGAGCTGCTCGAGCAGCTTGTCGCCGGCGCGGCGCGCCTCGACCGACTGCGGGGTCGAGCAGCTCATGCAGGCCAGCATGGCGGCGCCCAGGCTGTAGATATCGGTCCACGGCCCGAGCGTGGCGCCGCGCGTGGACAGCTCGGGCGCGGCGAAGCCCGGCGTGTACATCGGCGCCAGCATCGGCGCATCGCTGTGCAGGGTCTGGCGCGCGGCGCCGAAGTCGAGCAGCAAGGGAGAACCATCGGTGCGCAGGTAGATGTTGGCGGGCTTGAGGTCGAGGTGCAGCAGCTTGTTGGCGTGCACCTCGCGCAGGCCGGCGCAGACACCCGTAAATACCTGGCGTACGAACTGCTCGCCGGGGCGGCTGCCCTTAGCGGCGGCGCGCGCGATGTGTTCCTGCAGCGAGTGGCCGGATTCGTAGGCCATCACCATGTACACGGTGTCGTGGGCGCGGAAAAAGTTCAGCACGCGCACCACGTTCGGGTGCACGATACGCGCCAGTGCCCTGCCCTCTTCGAAGAAACACTTGAGGCCGATACGGAACACGGCCAGGTGCGGCTTGGCGACGACCGGCACCAGTTCGCCCGGCTGGCGCAGCGCCAGGGCGCTCGGCAAATACTCCTTGATGGCGACCGCATTGCCCTCGCCGTCATAGGCAAGGTAAACAATACTGAACCCACCGGACGCAATTTTCTTTACAATGCGGTATCCGGCAATGTCCAGCCCATCGGGCAGGGGAGCGTTATTCTGTGCAGCCATCCAAGTGGGTTTCCTTGCTAAACAGGGCGATTGTGTGGATAAATGTCGGCTTTGTAAAGAATAAAAACCGGGGATCCCATTGAGCATTTCAAGCATGACAGGTTATGCGGTCGCCACCAGCGAAGGCGCTGCCGGAACCCTCACGATCGAAATCAAGAGCGTCAACTCGCGCTTCCTCGATCTGCAGTTCCGCATCAATGACGAATTGCGCGCGCTGGAACCCGACCTGCGTTCGGCGATCATGGCCGCGATCACGCGCGGCAAGGTCGAGGTACGCCTGTCGTTCGGCCGCAAGGTCAGCGGCGGCTCCTCGGCACTGAACCAGGAACTGCTGGCCGACCTCGCCCGCCTGCAGGGCGAAGTGACGCGTCACTTTGCCCAGGCATCCCCGATGACGGTGGCCGAGCTGCTGCGCTGGCCCGGCGTCATCGAAGAATCGACGATCGGCCAGGAGTCGTTGCAGGCCGACGTGGCCGGCCTCACCGCCACCACCATCGCCGCTTTCGTCGACAGCCGCAGGCGCGAAGGCGCGGCGCTCGAAACGATGCTGCAATCGCGGATCGAATCGATGGAAGCGATCGTCAAGCGCATCACGCCGCTGATCCCGCAAGTCATTTCGCAATTCCAGCACAAGGCCATCGAGCGCATGCAGGATGCATTGGGCCTGGCCGGCCACGGCAATCCGTCCACGCTCACGCGCCAGGAAGTGCTGGAGCGGATCCGCCAGGAAGTGACCTTGTACGGCATCCGCATCGACGTCTCCGAAGAACTGTCGCGCCTGTCGGCCCACCTGAACGAAACCCGCCACATCCTGAAAAAAGGCGGCCAGGTCGGCAAGCGCCTCGACTTCATGATGCAGGAACTGAACCGCGAAGCGAACACGCTGGGCGCCAAGGCCTCGGTCAAGGAGCTGGCGGATGCGTCGATGGAGCTGAAGCTGCTCATCGAGCAGATGCGGGAACAGGTGCAGAATCTGGAGTGATCCGGCTGACGTTGTTCAGCAAGTGAATTAATTTTTTTGTTAGCCCCAAAACCGTCGTTCCCGCGCAGGCGGGAACCCAAGTTGCAAGCGTTTCGATATCGCTGGCAAACTTAGGTTCCCGCCTTCGCGGGAACGACGTGTTTGAGCTAACGTATCAAAACAAACACCGCGACCAAGCTCGCAACAAAACGCTTTATTCAAGGAACCACCATGCTCCCACAAGCCTTCTCCGGCAGCCTGTTCATCGTCGCCGCCCCGTCCGGCGCCGGCAAGTCGAGCCTGGTCAACGCCCTGCTGGCGCAGGAACCCGGCATCAAGCTGTCGATCTCGACCACAACCCGCAAGCCGCGGACGGGCGAGCTGGATGGCGAGCATTACCACTTCACCACCGCCGAGGACTTCGTCACCCGCGCCGAACGCGGCGAATTCCTGGAATGGGCCGAGGTGCACGGCAATTACTACGGCACGAGCCGCCTGACCGTCGAACAAGAGATGAAGAACGGCACCGACATCCTGCTCGAGATCGACTGGCAGGGCGCCCGCCAGGTGAAGAAACTGTTCCCGGACGCGGCCGGCATCTTTATTCTGCCGCCGTCGATCGAGGCGCTGGAAGAACGCCTGCACAAGCGTGGCACCGACGAGCCGCACATCATCACGCGCCGCCTGCTGGCGGCCGGCGGCGAGATGGCTCACGCTCCCGAGTTCGAGTATGCTATCATCAACGAAGAGTTTAACGTCGCCCTGGCCGAACTGCAGGCGATTGTCAAAGCGACACGTTGCCGGTTCGCCCAACAGGCCGCCCGCAACGCTACGCTGTTTGCCCAGCTGGGAATCCACGCGCATCAACCTCAATCCTGATCAGCGCGCCATTTAGGCGCGCTTTCACTGTTGTCGTTGCCCTCGCGTTTTGTATTTATTGCACATTAGGAGCACACATGGCCCGCATCACCATCGAAGACTGCCTCAAGAACATCCCTAACCGCTTCCAGCTGACCCTGTCGGCTACCTACCGTGCTCGTCAGCTGCTGCAAGGCCACACCCCGAAGGTCGAAGCCAAGGACAAGCCTACCGTCGTCGCCCTGCGCGAGATCGCCGCCGGTAAGGTCGGCATCGAAATGCTGAAAAAAGTGCCGATGTAATTCCCTTCGGGGTTGCCTGAATTAGCGTCATCCCGTCTTCTGTTATTCTGTACCTACTACGGCTTGACGATTAACGTAATGAACCTGTTTCCTCCAGATTCGACCAATTCACGCAACCCCGTTGCTCCACGCGAGCGGCGCGCCGACAATCGTCCTCCGGACTTTGCCGAGCCGGTCGCGCCCGGCGTAGCGTCCGTTACGCAGCTGATCGCGAAGCTGTCCGAATACCTCACGCCCGCCGAACTCAAGAAGGTCAAGGAAGCCTACCGCTTCTCCGACGAGATGCACCTGGGCCAGGTCCGCAAGTCGGGCGAACCCTATATCTCCCATCCGATCGCCGTCGCCGAGATATGCGCCGAGTGGAAGCTCGATGCGCAAGCCATCATGGCCGCCCTGCTGCACGACGTGATCGAAGACCAGGACGTCAAGAAGGACGAGCTGATCGAGCGCTTCGGCGCCCAGGTCGCCAACCTCGTCGATGGCCTGTCCAAGCTCGAGAAGATCGAATTCCAGAGCCAGCTCGAAGCGCAGGCCGAGAATTTCCGCAAGATGCTGCTGGCGATGGCGTCCGACGTGCGCGTCATCCTGATCAAGCTGGCCGACCGCCTGCACAATATGCGCACGCTGGGCGTCATGGTGCCGGCCAAGAAGCGCCGCATCGCCGGCGAGACGATGGAAGTGTATGTGCCGATCGCCCACCGCCTCGGCCTGAACAATATCTATCGCGAGCTGCAAGACCTGTCGTTCTCGCACCTGTATCCTCTGCGCTACCAGACCCTGTCGAAGGCGATCAAGGCCGCGCGCGGCAACCGCCGCGAAGTGGTCAAGAAGATCCTCGAGGCGGTCAAGGCCCAGCTCGAGTCGAGCGGATTGCAGTTCGAAGTCGATGGCCGCGAAAAGACGCTGTACGGCATCTATAAAAAGATGCGCAACAAGCACCTGTCGTTCTCGCAGGTGCTGGACGTGTATGGCTTTCGCGTCGTCGTCGACAGCGTGCCCAACTGTTATGTTGCGCTCGGCACCCTGCACGCCCTGTACAAGCCGATGCCCGGCAAGTTCAAGGACTATATTGCGATCGGCAAGATCAACGGCTACCAGTCGCTGCACACCACCCTGATCGGCCCCTACGGCACCCCGGTCGAATTCCAGATCCGCACGCAAGAGATGCACCGCACCGCCGAAAGCGGCGTGGCGGCGCACTGGCTGTACAAGACGGGCGACTCCAACATCACCGACCTGCAGCACCGCACCCATGCCTGGCTGCAGTCGCTGCTCGACATCCAGCAGCAGACCGGCGACTCGGCCGAGTTCCTCGAACACGTGAAAGTCGACCTGTTCCCGGATTCGGTCTATGTGTTCACGCCCAAGTCGAAGATCATCGCGCTGCCGCGCGGCGCCACGGCGCTGGACTTCGCCTACTCGATCCACACCGGCATCGGCGACCACACGGTGGGCGTCAAGATCAACAACGAAGATCAACCGCTGCGCACCGAGCTGCACAACGGCGACATCGTCGAGATCATCACCAACCCGGAGTCGCGTCCGAGCCCGACCTGGCTCACGTTCGTGCGCACCGGCAAGGCGCGCTCGGCGATCCGCCACCACCTGCGCGCGATCGACGTCAACGAATCGGTCGAGCTGGGCCAGGAACTGCTGGCCCAGGCTCTGGCGGTGCGCAATATCAAGCCAGAGCTGTCGGACGCCGTCATCGAGCGCCTGCTGGCCGAGACCTCGGCCAAGTCGCTCGAAGAAATGTATGCCGACATCGGCATCGGCAAGCGCATGCCGGCCCTGGTGGCGCGCCACATCTTCGGCCTGATGGAGGGCGACCCCGAACTGCTGCCCTCGAACAAACCGATCCCCAGCAGCGAGATCGCGCCGGTCACGATCTACGGCAGCGAAGGCGTGGCGGTGCAACTGGCGCCGTGCTGCCTGCCGATCCCGGGCGACCAGATCACCGGCCAGCTGCGGCGCGACCAGGCGCTGGTGGTCCACACCTGCGACTGCCTGCCGGCCAAGCGCATCCAGGCCAAGGAACCCGACCGCTGGATCGCGGTGCAATGGGGTGACGAGCTCAACCGCCGCTTCGACTGCCGCATCCGCCTGTTGATCAACAACGAAAAAGGCATTCTCGCCCGCGTGGCCGCCGAGATCGGCGAGTCGGACGCCAACATCACCTATGTGGGCATGGACGAGGATGACGAGCACAGCATGACGCAGCTGCGCTTCACGATCCAGATCAAGGACCGGGTGCACCTGGCGCAGCTGATTCGCAATCTGCGCCGGGTGGCGGGGGTCAATCGCGTGGAGCGGGAGCGGTCGTAAGCTTGCCCGCCGTCGTTCCCGCGAAGGCGGGAACCTAAGGCCGCTTGAGCAGCGGCTACGGTTGACTTCAACTTACGGCAGAAGACTTAGGTTCCCGCCTTCGCGGGAACGACGTGCTGGGGATGCGGGCTGCGGTGAGCCTCCCTCAGGCTTTCTTGTCGATACTCAGCGCAAGGATGCTGTCGAACGCCGCACACGCCCCCGCGCACGCATCCGCGATCTCGTCGGGCGACTTCACGTGCTCTTTCAGCGCCAGCATGAACGCGCGCCAGCGCGGCCCCGGGCCTTCGTCGGCCCCGCGCAGGTAGCGCAGCGGATGCGGCGCCAGCCGCTCCGAGAGCTTCCCGTACAACACCTTCCCGCCCAGCTGCGATCCTTCGATCACGTACACCACGCCCCAGCGGTAGGCGGCGCTGGCATCCTGTGGCCAGGCATGCGGTATTGAAGGCACGCGCACCGGCGGCATGCCGGGTTCGTTCAAGTCTGCATCGATCAGCGCCAGCCGCTCGACCGCCGGCAAGACCGTTTGCGGGCCATCGTTGAAACCATCCAGCCAGGCCTGCAGCGGCGCCAGCCAGTCGCGCACCAGGGTCAGGTGCGTGGCATAGTCGTGCATATCGGGAGCGGGACCGGACAGCGGCAGGCCGCTGTCGAGCCGTTCATGGCGTTCGGAAGTGGCGGCGCGCAGCGCGGCCAGGGCGTCCACATCGGGCGCCGTATCGTGAGGTCGGTTCATCCCCTCATCTTAGCAGCGAACCAATCACTCAGTCGGCCACGGGCTCCGGATAGTCGACCGAGATGATCTCGAGCTCGTCCATGCCGAGCGGCGTCTGCAGCGGCACCACATCGCCCTCGCGGCACTTGGTGAGCGCGCGCGCCACCGGCGACACCCAGCTGATCTTGCCCTTCAACGGGTCGAGCTCGTCCACGCCGACGATGGTGACCGTGTGTTCCTCGCCCGCCTTGTTGATATAGCCCACCGTGGCCCCGAAAAAGACCTGGTCATTGCCGTAATGAACAGTCGGGTCGACCACGAAGGCCGAATCCATGCGCTTGGTGAGAAAGCGGATGCGGCGGTCGATCTCGCGCAGGCGGCGCTTGCCGTAGATATAGTCGCCGTTCTCGGAACGGTCGCCGTTCGACGCGGCCCAGTGCACGATGCGCACCACCTCGGGCCGGTCGACGTCGATCAGCTGCAGCAGCTCATCCTTGATGCGCTGGTAGCCGGCCGGGGTGATGTAGTTCTTGGCGCCGGCGGGAATCGCCTGCGCCAGGGCCAACGCTTCTTCATCGTCGTCGTTGTCCGACTCTTTAACAAATGCCTTATTCATGACCTTATTGTAACGAGACTTGGCGTCGCCTGCGCCGGGATTCACGCGCTTTTATCGTATGATGCAGACAAGCCAAAAGCAGCGCACGAAAAAAGAAGCGACGAGACAAACAATGAGCCTGCCCTCCTCTTTCCACACCGAACATCCTTCCACCTCCGGCCTAGTCTACCAGTTCGTCCTGCATCCCGACGGCGCCATCGGCTTTCCCAGCCTGAACGACGGCT
The DNA here is from genome assembly GCF_034045165.1 of Massilia sp. CFBP9026. NCBI lineage: Bacteria > Pseudomonadati > Pseudomonadota > Betaproteobacteria > Burkholderiales > Oxalobacteraceae > Massilia > Massilia sp. CFBP9026. The sequence goes on along the minus strand of NZ_JAXCWH010000003.1, from coordinate 482,494 downwards.
GCAGCGCGCTGCTCGGCCTCGCGCCCGGCGAGCTGCGGGACGATCCGTCCCTGTTCGAAGGCCTGATCCTGCCGGAAGACCGCCGCGCCTATCACGAGGCGATGCAGATGTCGGCCGCCGCCCTGGCGGCCTGGAACTGGGAAGGTCGCATCCGCATTCCAGCCTGGAACGACGTCAAGTGGATCAACCTGCGCGCCACCCCGCATACCCGCGAGGACGGCGCAGTTCAGTGGGATGGCATCATGACCAATATCACGGCAAGCAAGCAGGAGCAGGAAGAATCGCACCGTTCGCGCGAACGCCTGGCCGAGCTGACCGCGCATATCGAGCAGGCCAAGGAAGACGAGCGCACCCGCATCGCGCGCGAGATCCACGACGACCTGGGCGGCAACCTCACTGCGATCAAGATGGCGCTGGCCATGCTGTCGGCGCGCCTGCCTGCCGATCAGCCGGACCTGATCGACAAGGCCAACTACGTCGACGACCTGGTCGACCGCACCATCGAGGCGGTGCACCGCATTTCGCTCGACCTGCGCCCGAGCACGCTCGACCTCGGCATCGTCGCCGCTATGGAATGGCAGGCACGCGAGTTCGAGAAGCAGATGGGGATCGCCGTCGTCATGCGCTGCCCGCATAGGGACGATGGAGACCTGGAACTCGAGCCCGACCATGCGAGCGCGCTGTTCCGCATCTTCCAGGAAGCGCTCACGAACATCGCCAAGCATGCCGATGCAACCAGGGTAACGGTGTCGCTGCGGCGCCAGCGCAAGCTGCTGACGCTGTCGATCTGCGACAACGGCCGCGGCATCCAGCCCGCCGACCGCCTCAAGCCGCAATCGTTCGGCCTGCGCGGCATGAGCGAGCGCGCCAGCGCGCTGGGCGGCACGCTGGCCTTGTCGTCCGCGCCCGGAGGTGGCACGATGGTGACCATCAAGACCAGGCTGGCACCCCGGACCTCCACGCAGCAAGCCGCGACCGACCGGGCAGCCCAAGAAGAAGAATGACCGAGAAAATTACCATCCGCGTTTTCATTGCCGACGACCATGCCATCGTGCGCGAGGGCCTGAAGCAGATCCTGGCCGAGCAGCGCGACATCGACGTCGCCGGCGAAGCCGAGAACGGCGTCGACGCCGCCCGGCTGGTGGGCAAGTCCAAGGCCAATGTGATGCTGCTCGATATCTCGCTGCCCGACCGCAACGGTATCGACGTGTTGAAGCAGATAAAGAAAGACCGGCCCGAACTGGCGGTGCTGATGCTGTCGATGCACCGCGAAGACCAGTACGCGATCCGCGCGCTGAAGGCCGGCGCGTCCGGCTATCTCACCAAGCAGAGCGCGCCGCGCGAGCTGGTGACTGCAATCCGCCAGGTGGCGGGCGGCCAGAAATACGTGAGCGCGGCGCTGGCCCAGACCCTGGCCAGCTCGATCGGCGCCGACCACGAGGCGGCGGTGCACGAAGGCCTGTCCGACCGCGAGTACCAGACCCTGACCATGATCGCTTCCGGCATGACGGTCAGCGAGATCGCGCGCGAGCTGTCGCTGTCGGTCAAGACCATCAGCGAATACCGCGCCCGCTTGTTGGTCAAAATGCAACTCAAGACCAGTGCCGAACTGACGACCTACGCCATCCGTAACGGTTTGGTGGATTGAATGTGACAATCCGTTGCGCTGGGGCGGCAACCGGCGCATCCAATGGCTGTGTTACCGTTTTTTAATTGATGCACGGCAAAAAAGCTGATTATCATGTCGCCAATCCCGCGAATTCGTCATTGCGCAGTAATCCATGTCCATCTCAACTCCTGCCGCGCCCGCCGTGAACCAGCCAGCCAACCCCGCTGAGATTGCACGCGAGGCCTTCCGCCGCCTCGCCACGCGCCGCCTCGCGCCGACGCCGGACAATTACCGCGCCATCTACGACGAGATCGCCGGCACGCCATCGGCGCCGCCTCCCGCATCGACTCCCGACCTTGGCGCGATCGAGGTCCTGGCCGGCTTTGCGCGGCGCATGGCCGAGACGCCGGGCGAGCTGTCCGAGTATGGCCGGCGCATGGCGCGCGCGGTCAAGCTCGAAGACTGGACCGGCTACACCCAGGCGCTGGGGCAGATGTCCGAACGTCATCTGCGCCGCAATACCCCGGTGATGGCCCTGGGCGACGAGGAGCCGGACACCGTGCTGCTGCGCGACATGCTGGCGCGCACCCTGTCCTTCGCCTGCGCCTCACTGCTGAGCGGCGACGCCGAGCTCTCGGCCGAGGCCGAGGCGTTGGGCGCGGCGGTCAAGATCGCCGTCGGCGAATCGGAACTGCAAGACATCGCGGCGCGCCTGAAGCAGTTGTGCTTCCAGATCGAGCTGCGCAAGGACGATGGCGCCGAACAGCAGGAGCTGCTGCTGCGCCTGTTCCGCCTGCTGCTCGACAATATCGAAGGCCTGCTCGACGACGACAACTATATGCGCGGCCAGGTGCTGGTGGTGCAGGACCTGATCAAGGGTCCGCTCGACACGCGCGCGCTGGAAGACGCCACCCGCGGCCTGAAGGACGTGATCATCAAGCAGGGTCACCTCAAGCACGGCATCGACGACGTGCGGGGGGCCATGAAGAATATGATGATGACCTTCATCGACCGCCTCGGCTCGGCCGCCGCCTCCACCAGCGACTACCACGCCAGGCTGGGCGGATTCTCGGAGCGCATCGGCCGCGCCACCGACGTGAACGAGATCAACGGCGTGCTCGACGAAGTGCTGCGCGAGATGCGCAGCGCCCAGGACGAGGCGCTGGCTTCGCGCGACCGCATGGTCGGCGCGCATAAAGAGGTGCAGGAAGCCGAGCAGCGCATCCGCGAGCTCGAAGCCGAGCTGCAGCATATGAGCGAGCTGGTGCGCGAAGACCAGCTGACCGGCAGCCTCAACCGCCGCGGCCTGGACGATGTGTTCGAGCGCGAGAGCGCGCGCGCCGACCGCCGCAAGACGCCGCTGTGCGTGGCCCTGCTCGACCTCGACAATTTCAAGCGGCTCAACGATACCTACGGCCATATGGCGGGCGACGCCGCGCTCAAGCACCTGGTGAAGGTGGTGCGCGAGACGCTGCGCTCGATGGACGTCATCGCCCGCTTCGGCGGCGAGGAATTCCTGATCCTGCTGCCGGAGACCACGGTCGATGCCGCCGCCGCCGCCATGGTGCGGGTGCAGCGCGAGCTGACCAAGCATTTCTTCTTGCACGATAACGAGAAGATGCTTATTACATTCTCGTGCGGGGTGGCGCTGCGCACGCCCAACGAAGAGCAGGCCTCGCTCATGGCGCGCGCCGACAAGGCGATGTACCAAGCCAAGAATAGCGGGAAGAATCGGGTGGTGATCGCGGATTGACCGGCGTCATGCCGGATTTATACTCGGCTGCAATGTAGTCATCATCAAGCAGCCAGTCCATGCCCATCCTGCATCGCACCCAGTCCTTGTCCGCGCTCATGCCCCGCTTCGTCGAGCGGTTCCGCTGCATCGGCGCCAGTTGCGAGGACACCTGCTGCTCCGGCTGGACGGTGTATGTCGACAAGAAGACCTACAAGGCCTATCGCAAGGAATCGGTCCCGGCCCTCGGGCGCATGATGGCCAATATGACGCGCCTGGACGGTGGCGGCGAGGATGCCTACGGTGCGATCACGGCGGTTGGCCAGGAACAGCGATGCCCGGCACTCCAGGACGGCATGTGCTCGGTGCAGACCCACCTCGGCGAAACCTATCTGTCCGACACCTGCCACACCTACCCGCGCACCAACCGCAGCGTGCATGGCCAGGTCGAGCAGTCGATCACCCTGTCCTGTCCCGAAGCCGCGCGCCTGGCCCTGCTGGCCGAAGACGCCTTCGATTTCGTCGAGGCCCCGGTCCAGCTCAGGCATGCGGCCATGCTCGGCGTCGGGCCGCGTTTCGGTGTATCGCCGGCGCTGATGGCCGAGACGCGCATCTTTTGCCTGAACCTGCTGCGTACCCGCGAACTGTCCTTGTGGCAGCGCCTGGCGCTGCTGGGCGCCTTCTGCGACACCCTGAGCGCGCTATGCGCGAGTGGCGGACAGGAGAGCATTCCCGCCATGATCGACGACTTCGTGCGCCTGGTCGAAAACGGCGAGCTGGTCGCGACGCTGGACCTGATCCAGCCCGACCATGACGCCCAGGCCATGGTGTTCGCCACCTTGTGGGCAACCAAGGGCTTCGAATCCAGCTCAACGCTCGAACAGGCCTTGATGCACGAGGTCGCCACCAGGTTCGGCGCCGATGCCCACGGCCAGGTCAGCGCCGAGCGCCTGGTGGGCGCCTACCGGCATGGCCTGGGCCGCCTCGACGAGGCACTGGCCCAGGCCCCATGGCTGCTCGATCATTACCTGGTCAATGAAGTCCTGGTCGAACTGATTCCGTTCAACGGCGCAACGCCCTACGACAGCTATGTGCAGCTGATGGCGCGCTTCGGCCTGTTGCGCCTGATTCTTGCCGTGCAATGCAATACCGAAGGCGAGCTGCCGCCGCTGGCCACCCTGGTGTCGACGGTGCAACTGCATTGCCGGCGTTTCCAGCATGTGCCCGGCTATACCAAGCGCGTCAACGATTCCCTGTATGACAGCGGCTGGGCGGAACTTGGCAAACTGTACACATTACTCAAGACCTGAGCCCAAAAATAAAAATTATTTTTGCCCTCAAGTTCCTTTTTTGCCTGCCGCCAAGGCCAGCGCTTTTTGCCAGCGCCCTCCTCGCAAGCCATTTATTTCGAAACGGGGCCCTAAACTTTTTCCATAGGGCACCGTTACCAGCAACAACAGCGGTTTGAACGTCACGGAACAGCGCGACGGACCAAAGTACACAGCAGCACGGTCGCTGCACCCTGTAAGACCACGTCTCTGGAGTAGACACCATGGCATCCGTAATCAATACCAACGTTCCTTCCCTGAACTCGCAGCGTAACCTGTCGACCTCGCAGTCGCAGCTGAACACCTCGATCCAACGCCTGTCGTCGGGCATGCGCATCAACAGCGCCAAGGACGACGCCGCCGGCCTCGCGATTTCCGACCGCATGAACTCGCAGATCAAGGGCATGACCCAGGCCACCCGTAACGCCAACGATGGCGTGTCGATGGCGCAAACCGCCGAAGGCGCCCTGTCGAGCTCGGGCGACATCCTGCAGCGTATCCGTGAACTGGCAGTGCAGTCGTCGAACTCGTCGAACTCGTCGAGCGACCGTAAAGCCCTGCAGACCGAAGTTACCCAACTGACCTCGGAACTGAACCGTATCGCCAACACCACCGAGTTCAACGGCCAGAAGCTGATGGACGGCACGATGGGCACCGCGAACTTCCAGGTCGGCGCCAATGCAGGCCAGCTGATCTCGATGTCGGGTTCGAACTTCACCACCTCGACCTACGGCAATAACACCACCGACATCGCCGCCAAGAGCGCCTCTTCCGCCGCGACCAACGGCGTGGTTGCCGGCACCGTCACCATCAACGGTTCGCAAGGTTCGAAGGGCATCAACGTTGCTGCCGGCGACACCGCCAAAGCCACCGCGGCCCAGATCAACAACGCCAGCGGCGAAACCGGTGTTACCGCGACCGCCAAGACCGATGCCAACCTGGACCTGGCCGCCAACAAGTCGTACACGATGACGCTGGAGTCGGATAACGATACCGCAGTGACGATCTCGTTCTCGGTCGGCACCGACGACGCCAACGGCCATGCCGGCGCCATCAGCGCCTTCAATGCCCAGTCGGCCAAGACCGGCGTCACCGCCTCGTACGACAGCAAGAACGGCGGCATCAAGCTGACCCACGCCGACGGCAACGACATCAAGCTGAAGAACACCACCACTACCGCAGCTGCCAACGACGCCAATCTGTCGACGTACGACACGGAAGGCGTCAAGGGCACCGCAGTTGACACGATGGGCGCGAACGGCGGCACCGCGATGGGCAAGATCACCATGAACTCGGAAAAGAGCTTCTCGGTGGTTGACGCGACCACCACGATGGGCCTGGGCGGCAACTCGGACCTCGATTCGGTGGCCGACCTCGACATCGGCACCTTCGAAGGCGCACAGGCTGCCATCCGCACCGCCGATGCAGCCCTGGCGGCAGTCAACAGCCAGCGCGCCGAATACGGTGCACTACAGTCGCGTTTCGAATCGGCGATCTCGAACCTGGGTTCGTCGACCGAGAACCTGTCGGCATCGCGCAGCCGCATCGTCGATACCGACTTCGCTGCTGAAACCGCAAAGATGACCCGCGGTCAGATCCTGCAACAGGCTGGTACCTCGATGCTGGCCCAGGCCAACTCGCTGCCGAACGGCGTCCTGTCGCTGCTGCGTGGCTAATCGCTAGCCAACGGTAGTAACAACGCGAGGTAAGCGGTTCCTCGGCCAGAGAAATCTGGCCGGGGAATTTTCATTAGGGAGTGCGACATGCAGATCCAGTCAATTGGTACGCCCAGCATCGCCAAGCCCGAGGAACGTTCGGCTGCGGCCACTGCGACGGGCACGGTCAACGCGCGCCAGGTGCGTCCGGATACGCCGGATGCGCCCGATGCGCTGCCCGGCAAGGACGAAGTGTCGGCAGCCGTCAAGAAGCTCAATGAGGCGATGCCGCCCTCGGCCCAGTCCCTGGAGTTCGAGATCGACGAGGACAGCCAGGAAATCGTTGTCAAGATCATCGACCAGAGCACCAGGGAAGTGGTGCGTCAGATGCCGAGCAAGGAAGCACTGGAAATGGCCAAGGCAATCGACAAGATGCAGGGATTGCTGATCCGGCAAACCGCCTGAGTCACTATCGGGTGAAAAAGCGCCACCTCCGCGAGGACGTGGCGCTTTTTATATGGTTCTAGCCTGAGCGGCATCGTAACTGTTTCGCAAAATCAAAATAAAGCCACATTTACCGCTCTTAAGTACCGATTGTTTCTGCCGATAATCACTTACATTATCGCTTTCACGGGAGATACAAGTGGCACTCGACATCAATGGCCTGGTTTCACAGCTGATGCAGCAAGAGGCTGCACCGCTGGCCAACTACGACAAGAAAACGCTCGCGCTGCAGTCGCGCAGCGCCGCGTACAGTCAGGTCAGCGCCGCGGTCGGCACCTTCCAGTCCGCCCTGACCAAGCTGAACACTCCCGCCACCTTCCTGGGCCTGAGCGCCAGCGCCAGCAACAAGGACGTCTTTTCCGCCACTGCCGGCGCCGACGCCGTCGCGGGCAAGTACAAGATCAACGTCACCCAGCTGGCGCAGGCCCAGAGCCTCAAAAGCAATGGCTACGCCAGCACGACCTCGACCATCGGCGGCAGCGCGCCGACCACCCTGACCTTCCAGTTCGGCACCGCGAGCGGCGGCACCTTCGGCACCACCGGCAATGCGCTGAGCCTGGCCGCTGCATCGAGCGGCATCGGCAACGGTTCGCTGAGCCTGAACGGCGTCGCGATCGGCACCGGCCCGACCACGCGCAGCGCGCGCGCCCTGGCCGAGGCGATCAATGCGCAGTCCGACAAGACCGGCGTGGTCGCCACGGCCGGCGCCGCCAGCACCAGCGCCGGCCTGTTCAACAACTTCGGCCAGGTCAGCGTGGACCCCGGTTCCAGCTATGCCCTGTCGGTCGGCGGCGTGCAGCTGACCAACCTGACGCCCGGCAGCGCGCCCCTTACCGGCGCCGGCCTCGACACCGCGCTGGCCAGCGCCAGCACCCGCAATGCACTGGCGGCAGCCAATATCACCGTCAGCGGCAGCGCCGCCGACGGCACGCTGCAGTTCAGCGCGTCCGACGGCTCCTCCATCGACGTGACCGAGACCGTGACCGGTACCGTGCGCGGCGGCATCGGCCTGGCCGCTACCGCGGCCAATACCGGTTCGACCGTGACGGCGACCGCCGGCGTCACCCTGAGCTCGAACGACGGTAACCAGATCACTGTCGGTGGCACCAACCCGGCCGCCGCCGGCTTCACCGCCGGCAGCGTCGGCACCCATATGGGCGCGGGCTTTTCGCTGAACGGCGCCATCAACAGCAAGACGATCACCCTCGGCACCGGCGACCAGTCGCTGCAAGGCATCCGCGACGCCATCAACAAGGGCGATATGGGCGTGACGGCCACCATCGTGTCCGACGGCAGCGCCAAGCCCTACCACCTGGTGCTGACCTCGAACAAGACCGGCGAAGCGACGACCATGAAGATTACCGTCGGCGGCGAGGACGGCGAAGCAGGCGATCCGGCCATCGCCGCCATGCTCGGCTACGACCCGGCCGGCACGCAGGGCATGACCCAGACCGCCGGCGCCCAGAGCACCAAGCTGAACATGAACGGCATCGAGATCAAGAGCGACAGCAACTCGGTCTCGGGGGCCATCCAGGGCGTGACCCTGGATGTGTCGGCCGTCGGCAGCTCGACGCTGACGGTGTCGAAGGACACCGCGGCCATCACCAGCTCGGTGAACGAATTCGTCAAGGCCTACAATGAACTCAACAAGACGATCAACGGCCTGACCGCTTATAACACCGAGACCCAGAAAGGCGCGGTCTTGCAGGGCGACGCCAGCGTGCGCGCGATCCAGAGCCAGCTGCGCAAGCAGATCAGCACGGTCATGGAAGGCACTGGCGGCAAGCTGACCTCGCTGAGCCAGATCGGCATCGGCTTCCAGAAAGATGGCAGCCTGCAAGTCAATTCGACCAAGCTCAACAAGGCGATCACGGACAATGCGGCCGACTTCGGCGGCCTGTTCGCCGCGATGGGTTCGACCACCGACAACATGATCAAGTTCGGCCAGTCGAGCGCCGCCACCAAGGCCGGCACCTACGCGATCAATATCACCAACCTGGCGACCCGCGGCAACCTGACCAGCAGCGCCGCGCTGAGCGGTTCGACCACGATTGCACCGAACACGGTCTGGAGCGTCACGCTGAACCAGACCGACCCGGTCACCGAAACCAAGACCCAGGAGATCAAGCTCCAGGCCGGCACCTACAGCAACGACGACCTGGCCGCCCTGATCCGCTCCGCGATCAACGGCAACTCCGTCTTCGCCGGCGCCGGTGACACGGTCGAGTCCGAGGTGGGCGACGATGGCCGCCTGAAGCTGTCGTCGAGCAAGTACGGCGAACTGTCGAACATCTCGATTGCCGCCGTCAGCGGCAGCCCGGTCGACAGCATCTTCGGTGGCGCCGCGCCGACCAAGGGCACGGACGTGGAAGGCACCATCGGCGGCGTCGCCGCCACCGGCAACGGCCAGTCGCTGACCGCGGCGGCCGGCTCGCCGGCCGAAGGCATCCAGGTGTCGGTCACCGGTGGCGTGATCGGCGACCGCGGCAGCGTCACCTTCTCGCAGGGTTTCGCCCACCAGCTGACCAACCTGGCCGCGGGCTTCGTCGGCAAGGACAGCCTGCTGCAAACCAAGACCGATGGCCTGAGCGTCTCGATCAAGTCGATCGCCTCGCAGCGCGAACGCTTCGAGACGCGCCTGGAAAGCATCGAAAAGCGCTACCGCGCGCAGTTCGTCGCGCTCGACGCCATGATGAGCTCGATGCAGAACACTTCTAACTATCTCACCCAGCAGCTGGCGACCCTGTCGTCCAACTGGGGTTAATTAAGCATTACTGGAGAATCACATGTTTGGAACCCCAAAACGCGGTGTCGGCGCCTATGCCACGGTTGGCCTGGAAACCGGCGTCGCCGCCGCCTCGCCGCACAAGCTGGTGGTGATGCTGTACGACGGCGTGATCGTCGCCCTGCTCAGCGCCATCAACGGCATCAAGTCGTCGAACATCGCCATCAAGGGCGCCTCGATCTCGAAGGCCATCACCATCATCGACAACGGCCTGCGCGCCTCGCTCGACAAGAAGGCCGGTGGCGAGATCGCCGCCAACCTCGACTCGCTGTATGACTACATGAGCCGTCGCCTGCTGGAAGCGAACATCAAGAACGACGCGGCGATCGTCGAAGAAGTCCACGGCCTGATGGCCGACCTGCGCGGCGCCTGGGTCCAGATCGGCGAGCAGCAGGAAGCGCCCGAGCCGATGCCGCCGGCGATCCAGAAAGCCCCTACCCTGATGAGCGTTTGAGGAAATGATGACGATGACGATGAGCGGACAGGAAGTCGTGACCACCTACGAAACCATGGTCGGCATCACCGAGCGCATGCTGGATGCAGCCAGCGCCAATGAGTGGGATCGCCTGGCCGAGCTGGAGCAGGAATGCGCACGCCATGCCAACCGCCTGAAAGCGAATGAAGGCGGCGCGCCGCTGGGCGGCCCGGAGCGCCTGCGCAAGGTCAACGCGATCCGCCGCATGCTCGACTTCGACCGCCAGATCCGCGACCTCACCATGCCATGGATGGCCCACCTGTCGTCGCTGATGAAGAGCACCTCGACCGAACGCCGCGTCGTGCGCGCCTACGGCGTCTGATAATGGGAGGGCCCGATGCTGCCGCGTGAACTCGTCGGCAGCGTCGCGCCTGTCACCCCGGCGCGGGCGGCCGAGCAGGCCGCCGATCCGCGCCAGCAAGCCTTTGCGCGCGAAATGGCGCCGTTGCTGGGCAAGGCAATCCACGGCGCGGTCCAGGCCCGCCTGCTAGATGGTACCTTCGTCGTCAAATTCGCCGACACCCAGGCCCGCATGCAGCTGCCGCCCGGCGCCCAGGTCGGCGCCGACGTGCCGATGACCCTGGTCGGCCTGCATCCGCGGCCCACCTTCCAGGTCGGCTCGCAAACGACCACCGCCTTCGCCGAAGCCGGCCCCGCGCCGCAAGAGGATGCCGATGGCGCGCATGCGCCGCTGTCGTACCGCGAAGGCGCCGCCGTTGGCCGCGCCAGCGCCCTGCTGGCTTCCAGCGGCGCGATGGCCGCGCAGGCCTTCGCCGGCGGCACCGAAGCGAAGAACACCACCTTGAGTCCCACCGCCCAGGCCCTGGCCGGCGTGCTGGCCGCGGCCCAGAAGGCCGACAGCCAGCTGTCGAGCATTGTCGGCCGCGCGCCGCTGGTGGGCGCCCCCGGGGCCGATCCGGCGGCGCTGGCCGCAGGCCTGCAGCAGGCCTTCGGCAAGAGCGGCCTGTTCTACGAATCGCATGTGGCGGAATGGGCGCGCGGCGCCCTCCCGCTGTCCGAACTGGCCGGCGAGCCGCAGCAGCAGGCCGCCCAGGGCGGCGTGCGCCCCAATCCGCAAGATCCGGCCACCGCCCAGTTCATCAGCATGCAGCTGGCGGCCCAGGAACAATCGCAGCTGGCCTGGAAGGGCCAGCTGTGGCCGGGCCAGCCGATGGAATGGGACGTGCAGCGCGAGGCCCATGGCGGCAAGGATGGCGAGGGCGAGCAGGCGATCTGGCACTCGCGCCTGCGCCTGCGCTTTCCGCAGCTGGGCGAACTCGAGGCGCAGCTGCGCATGGTGAACGGCGCCTTGCAGGTGCAGTTCGCGGCGGCCGACGACGCCACCGCCGGCCTGCTGCGCGAGCACATGCCGGAACTGGCGAGCGCCCTCGATGCGGTGGGCACACCGCTGGCCGGCTTCGACGCGCGCGCGCGCGCCGGCAAGCCTGATTCGAAGGATGTAGGCGATGACTGAATCGGCCGGCAAGCGGCGCCAGAACGCCGTGGCGCTGGCCTATGGCGCCGGCGAGCGCGCCCCGACGGTGGTGGCCAAGGGTTCCGGCATGGTGGCCGAGCAGATCATCCAGCGCGCCCAGGACGCCGGGGTGTTCGTGCACGAATCGAAGGAGCTGGTGTCGCTGCTGATGCAGGTCGATCTCGACCGCGAGATTCCGCCGGCCCTGTATCGGGCAATTGCGGAACTGTTGGCATGGCTATATCATATAGAGTCGGCTCGACAACATGGTGAGCTCTTGCCTCCCGCGCCCGATCCGACGCCCCACCTCCCAACGGAATTAGCGGCAAGGACAGATGCAAGCAATGATTGAAGCAGAACTGGAAGACTGGCACGACTACGAAGTCGGATCGCGCCGCGAGATCGTGGCGCTGCTGCGCCAGATCGGAGAAAAGAACCAGCTGATTCGCATGCTGATCAAGGGCGAGGCCGACGTCTGCGTGACCTCGATCCTGGCGGTGGACGAAGACAGCGGCACCGTGGTGCTCGACCGCTCGGTCGACCGCGCCCAGAACGAGCGCATCGTGGCCACCGGCCGCGTCAAGTGCGAAACCACGCTCGACAAGATCCGCATCCTGTTCGGCGCCGATGGCCTGGCCGCCACCACCTGGCGCGGCGAGCCCGCGCTGCGCGCCGACATCCCGCCCACTCTGATCCGCCTGCAGCGGCGCGAGTACTACCGCATGCCGACGCCAGTCAGCAATCCGGTGCGCGCATTGATTCCGGTGCCGATCGACGCCGGCGGCGGCATGGGCGTGTTCCCGCTGCACGACATCAGCGTCGGCGGCATCGCCCTGCTCGACAACAAGCTCCAGCTAGGCGCGGGCATCGGCCGCGTGATCGAAGGCTGCCGCATCGAGCTGCCCGAGATCGGTCCGATCGCGACCTCGCTCGAGATCCGCAACTCGCTCGACCTCACCCTGCTGAACCACAAGACCAGCCGCCGCCTGGGCTGCCAGTTCGTCGACATCTCGCGCGGCGGCCTGGCGGCCGTGCAGCGCTACATCACCAAGCTCGAACGCGAGCGCAACGCCAAACTGGCGGGCTTGGCCTGAACCTTCAGGCGGCCCGCCGCGCCGGCACGCCGTAGCGTGGCGCCGGCGCGATATTGCCGAACATCCCGGCCAGCTCGCGCCGCGCCGTATCGAAGGCGGCCCACTTCTCTCCATCGTGCAGGCCCGGAATGGTGACCTGCTCGCCCTGCGCCAGGCCCGCCAGCGCGGCGTCGACCAGGTCGTCCACGCTCATGATGACCCCGGCCGGCAAGCGCTCCAGGGGATGGCCCAGCGTGTCCCAGAAACCGGTGGCGGTCACGCCCGGCAGCACCGCCTGCACGCGCAGCCCCTTGGCCCCGAACTCGTGCTGCAGCGCCTGGGTGAACGCCAGCACATAGGATTTGCTGGCGCCATACACGCCATTCATCATCTCGGTCGCGACCGCGACGATCGACGACACGTTGACGATGGCGCCGGCGCCGCGCGCCGCCATGCCCGGCGCCACCGCATAGGTCAGGCGGGTCAGCGCGGTGACGTTCAGCGCGATCATCCGGTCCATCGCATCGACGTCGTCGCCATGCAGCGGCGCCACCGAACCGATGCCCGCGTTGTTCACCAGCAGCGTGACGTCGGCGCGTACGCGCAGCAGCGCTTCGACGCGGCGCAGCGCCTGCGGATCGACCAGGTCGGCGGCCAGCACCTCGACCTTGCGGTCGGTGGCGGCGCGCACCAGGCTCGCCACCCGCGCCAGGCGTTCCTCGTCGCGCGCGATCAGCACCAGGTCGTAGCCCTGGCGCGCCAGGCGGTCGGCATACACCGCGCCCATGCCGGTCGATGCGCCGGTAATCACAGCGGTTCCCTTGTTTGCGTGCGTCATTGGATGTCCCTTTCAGAAATTGGCGGGACCAGTGTAGCGAGCCGCCCATAAAGGTGCAATCTTGATGCCTCTTTAATCGGAGGGAGGCCGGCATCGCGCATCGGCAGGCCCGGGACGGCGCGCTCCTCCTTTCGGGAGAGTTTCGAGAAAAAATCGCGCCGCATGTCACAGCCGCGCGCGCCCGCTCGTCTTATCTGCAAGAAGGCCGCACAGTGCGCCCTCGCCACCCTGAAAGGAACACATCATGTCCGCACGTCTGAACCTGTTCACCCTGGCCCCCGCCAACCTGAAAGCCATGGTCAACCTGTCGATGACCAACCGCCAGAGCTCGATCGGCGAACGCCTGTTCGAGCTGGTGCAGCTGCGCGTCTCGCAAGTGAACGGCTGCGGGGTCTGCATCGACATGCACTGGCGCGACCTGATCAAGCAGGGCGCCGATCCGCGCCACCTGAACTCGCTGGCCGCATGGCGCGAATCGCCGTTCTTCAGCGAGCGCGAACGTGCCGCCCTGGCCTGGGCCGACGCCGTCAACGCGCTGCCGCACCGCGACGACACCGACGCCGCGTGGCCGGCCCTGCGCGAGCATTTCAGCGAGAACGAGATCGCCGAACTTGGCTATACTATCGCGGCGATTCGCGGTTGGAACGTCATCAACCTGAGTCTGCGCAACCAGATCCCGGTGCATCCCGCCCCGGGCATGTAACCGACGATCGATGGACACGGCCGCGCGCGAACCTTCTTCTTCCCTGTCGCTTCCCGCGGCCTGGCTGCACGGCCACGACACCGCGACTCTGTCCCAGGCGATGGGACTGCTCGCCATCGTCGGCGACCTGAGCATGGGCCAGCCGATCGACGGCTCGGAGCGCGCCGCGCGCCTGGCCGCGCGCGTGGCCGCGGCGGCCGGCGCCAATGCCGCCGCCTGCGAGCATGCGCGCATGGTGGCGCTGCTGCGCTGGTCGGGCTGTACCGCCAACGCCGCCGGCTTCGCCGCGATGATGGGCGACGACGTCGGCGCGCGCCATGCACTGGTCAGCCGCACCCTCAATACCCAGCAGATTGCGCGCCTGCGCGACACCACCGAGCTGGCCGAAGTCCACTGCGAAGTCGCGGGCGACATCGCCGCCATGATGGGCTTGCCGGCCGCGGTCGAAAGCGGCTTGCGCCACGTGTGGGAGAACTACGACGGCAGCGGCCTTCCGTTCCACCTGCGCGGCGACGAAGTGCCGACCGTGGTGTACCACGCGGCGCTGGGCGGCGACCTCGAGATCCTGGCGCGCGTGCATGGCATTGACCGCGCGCTGGAGATGATCGCGCAGTTGGGCGACGTCAAGTATCCGGCGCGCCTGGTGGCGCTCGTGGCGCCGCACGCGCGCGCCTGGCTCGACGAACTGGAGGCCGACGAAGCGCCATCGTCGCAGGCGGATTTTCTTCCGGTGTCGGTGCCGCTCACGCTGGTGTCCGACATGATTGAACTGAAGCTGCCCTGGCTGGCCGGCTATTCGCGCCGCGTCGCGCTGCTGGCGCAGGAGGCGGCGCAGCTGGCCGGCCTGCCCGAGGCGCAGCAGCGCAGCCTGGCGCGCGCCGCCCTGCTGCACGGGATCGGGCGCGCGGCGGTGACCAACACGGTGTGGGAACGCAGCGGCAAACTGAGCGCCGCCGACTGGGAAGCCGTGCGCCTGGTGCCCTACTGGACCGCGCGCGCCGGCAGCCGCATCGACGGCCTGGGGCCGGATGCGCAACTGGCCTCGCACGTCTACGAGCGGCTCGACGGCAGCGGCTACTTTCGCAGCCTGGACGCGAGCGCCCTCGGGGCGCCGCAGCGCCTGCTGGGCGTGGCCGCCGCCTTGGTGGCGCTGCGCTCGCCGCGGCCATGGCGCGCGCCCCATGAGCCGGCGGCGGCCGGCGCCCTGCTCGCGGCCCAGGTGACGGGAGGACGCTTCGACCGCGTCATGGTAGACGCTGTCATGGCCGCGGCGACGGGCGTTCGCACCGCGACGGTAAATGGAACGAGAGATGCGGGCGCGAATGGTGGAGGCAGCGCGAATGGAAGCGCCGGCGCGCCGGTGCGCGCCACGCTGTCGGCGCGCGAAGCCGAGGTCTTGCAGCGCATCAGCCTCGGAGAGAGCAACAAGGAGGCCGCGCGCGCCATGCGCATCAGCCCCAGCACCGTGCGCACCCACGTCGAGAGCATCTTCCGCAAGCTCGATTGCTCGACCCGCGCCGCCGCCACCCTCAAGGCCCTGACCCTGGGCCTGATCTGAACCCGAAATCTGCTCGAGCGGACCGCGGAACATATAGCCGCGCAGCGGCACGTTGACGATCCAGGCGCCGGCATCGGGCGCCACCGCGCCCAGCGCCTTGCGCAGGTTCGAGACGTGTACGCGCACGTTCGCTTCTTCCACCACCAGGCCCGGCCACACCTGGCGCAGCAGTTCGTCCTTGCCCACCACCTCGCCGGCGCCCCGTACCAGGCACACCAGCAGGTCGAAGGCGCGCGAGCCCAGCGCCACTTCGCGCCCGCCGGCTTCCAGCCGGCGCCGGCGCGGGAACAGCACGCATGGTCCGATGCGCCAACCTGTCTTCACTATCACTCTCCTGCAAGGCGCGGCGTGGCCGCGCCATTGATCATGCCGCGGTATCGAGCGCGCGCGCCATCGACTCAAGCACCGCCGCGGCGTCGTACTGCGCCGCATGGCGCCGGTGCAGCGCGCCCATCGCGGCCGGGTCCATGGCGCCGCGCTGTTCGAGCTGGCGGCGGAAATCCGCATCGCGGAAGGGGTCGCGCACGCTGTCGCCGAATTCTTCCAGTCCCAGGCGGCCATCGCCATCGACGTCAAGCATCGAGTGAAGTTGCCTGGCGCGCTCCATGCCTTCGTCGCCACCGAGCCCGGTCGCCAGTTCGTCGACGCCGATGATGCCGTCGCCGTCGGTATCGATCGACTTCGCCACCTCCTGCTTGTACAGCATGGTGTACGAGCCCTGGGTCATGGTCATGCCCTTGGCGGCGAAACCGGCGATCGCATCGGCATGGCGCGCCGCGTTTTCCTCAAGGCGGCGCTTGTCTTCCGCCGAGTCGGCGCGCGCCTGGGCGATCGCGAACGGCACCTGGCTGGCCGACGGCTTCGCACTCGCGATACGGGGCATTGCCGACGACAGCGCCGACGACAGGCTGGAAGAAATCTGCATGGCTGCTCCATCATGGATGAGGGACTGTCATCGTCGCGCCGAATGCGCGCTGGATAAAGAGCCAAGATCGGGCCAATGACTGGGGCCATCGCGGCGGCGATGCGAAGTCGCATGGGACGCTACCCACGCCATGGACCAAGATCTGGATTTAAGGCTGGGCCAAGCCGTTCTTGGCCCAGTCCGCTCTTTCGTAACTACCGGTCCAAGTGCATAATCTACTGCCAAGGAGGTAACGTTTCCAATGCAAGACCTGTCCGTCAGCGACTACCTGACATTCGACGCCGGCAGCCCCATCCCGCTGTACCGCCAGATCCACGCCCGCGTGCGCGAAGCGGTCGACACGGGCGTGCTCAAGGCGGGCGACCGCATCCCCGCCACCCGCGTGCTGGCCGAGGAACTCGGCCTGGCGCGCGGCACGGTGGCCGCCGCCTATGCCCTGTTGTCGGCCGAGGGCTACCTGGAAGTGCGCGGCGCGGCCGGCTCGGTGGTCGCGCGCCGCGATCCCCTGCACCGGCCGCCGGCGCGCGCCAAGGTGGCGCCGCGCGCACGCCCGCTGCCGCTGGACGTCGGCGGCGCCGTCGCCCCGCTGCCGTTCCAGATGGGATTGCCGGCGCTGGACGCCTTTCCGCGCAAGGTGTGGGCGCGCATGGCCGCGCGCACCGCGCGTTCGCTGCAGACGCGCCACCTGCTGAAGGAATCGAGCTTCGGCGCGCCCGCTTTGCGCACCGCCATCGCCAGCTACCTCAAGCTCTCGCGCGGGATCGACTGCACGCCGTGCCAAGTATTCGTCAGCGCAGGCTACCGCGAGGTCCTGGGATTGATTGCACACGCCCTGCTGTCTCCGGGCGACATGGTGTGGACCGAAGAGCCGGGTTTCCCGCCCACGCGCCACCTGCTGGCGGGCCTGGGCTACGTGCCGCGTCCGGCCCCGGTCGACGAGCATGGCCTGGACGTGGCGCGCGCCGCGCTGCTGGCGCCGGGCGCGCGCATGGCGGTGGTCACCCCGGGCCACCAGTGCCCGCTCACGGTCAGCATGCCGCCGGCGCGGCGCCGGCTTCTCCTCGACTGGGCCGGCGCCCACGATGCCTGGATCGTCGAGGACGACTACGACGGCGAGTTCCGCCACAGCGGACGGCCGCTGCCGGCCCTGGCCAGCATGGACCGCGCCGGCCGTGTGATCTATAGCGGCAGCTTCAGCAAGGTGATGTTCCCGGGGCTGCGCCTGTCCTACGTGGTGGTGCCGCCCGAGCTGGTCGAGCGCTTCGAGGATGCCGCGAGCCTGCTCAGCAACGGCTGTCCGGCGCTCACCCAGTCCATCCTGTGCGAATTCATGCAGGACGGCCACTTCGTGCGCCACGTCCAGGCCATGCGCCGCCTGTACGCCGAGCGTTGCGAGCTCACGGCGCGCGCACTGGCCCCGGCCTTCCGCGCGCGCGCCACGATCCTGCCCCAGGCCGGCGGCCTGCACCTGGTGGCCGAAGTCGCGCCGGGCACTGACCGCCTGCTCGCCGCGCGCCTGCGCGAGCACGGCCTGGCGCCGCTGGCGCTGGCCGATTTCCATGCCGGCACGCCCACCCGCAGCGCGCTCCTGATGAACTTCACCAACGTGGCCAGCGAAGGCCAGGCCGAAGAACTGGCGCGGCGGGTGGCGCAGGCGATGGACGCGCCTCTCCCTTAATCCAGGGTACACGGGGCGGCCCGCGCCGCTCTACCCAAAGGCGTATTGCGGCGGTCCCGCCCTATTTCGTATCTTTGAGGCATCTTTTTACGGCCTGCGCACCCGCGCCTGGGCCGACCTTCTTTCGCCTGGACCCGCCATGAATACCATGACCATCCTGCTGTCCTCGTTCATCCTCTCGGTGACGGGATTGGCGATCTTCATCTGGTCGCTGCGCAACCGCCTGTTCGAGGCCAGCCCCGCCGCGGCCCGCACCATCTTCTCGGAAGGCGAAATCGGCCGCAGCGACGACCCCGCCGCCACGCCGAGACAAGCCGCGGCCCAGGCCGCGCACGATGCCGCGCCGCCCCTGACCGAGGACGAGGCGCGGCGGTTGAACGAGGAATTGCAGGCGCGGGTCGAGGCCGACCGTTCCAGCTCGCTCGTGACCTTCCTGTTCCTGGCCTGCGCCGTCGTGTGGCTGCTGGTGGCGACCGCCGCCGGCCTGCTCAGCTCCATCAAATTGCACGAGCCCGACCTGCTGGTGAACCAGGCCTGGCTCACCTTCGGGCGCATGCGCACCATCCACCTGAACGCGGTGGCCTATGGCTGGGCGCCGATGGCGGCGCTGGGATTGGCGATGTGGCTGCTGCCACGCCTGCTCAAGACGCCGCTGGTCGGCGCGCGCTACGCGATCGCCGGCGCCATGGTGTGGAACGCGGGCCTGATCGCGGGCCTGGGCTGCATCGCCGTGGGCCTGTCCGACGGCATGGAATGGCTCGAGATCCCGTGGCAGGTCGACATCCTGTTCGTGGTCGGCGGCGCCCTGGTGGGCCTGCCGCTGGTGTACACGCTGCAGGCGCGCACCGTGCGCCACCTGTACGTATCGGTCTGGTACATGGGCGCGGCGCTGTTCTGGTTCCCCACCCTGTTCCTGGTCGGTAACCTGCCGGCGATGCACTTCGGCGTGCAGCAGGCGGCCATGAACTGGTGGTTCGGCCACAACGTGCTGGGCCTGTTCTACACGCCGATGGCGCTGGCCTGCGTGTATTACTTCCTGCCGAAGATCATCGGCCGTCCGATCCAGTCGTACAACCTGTCGCTGGTGGGTTTCTGGTCGCTGGCCTTCTTCTACGGCCAGGTCGGCGGCCACCACCTGATCGGCGGCCCGGTGCCGGGCTGGCTGATCACGCTGTCGATCGTGCAGAGCGTGATGATGATCGTGCCGGTGCTGGCATTCTCGATCAACCAGCACCTGACCATGAAAGGCCACTTCAAGCGCCTGTGGGATTCGCCCACGCTGCGCTTCATCGTGCTGGGCGGGATGATGTACACGCTCAGTTCCGTCCAGGGTTCCATCGAGGCGCTGCGCAGCGTGAACACGGTGGCGCACTTCACCCACTTTACGGTCGCCCACGCCCACCTCGGCCTGTACGGCTTCTTCACGCTGGTCATGTTTGGCGCCGTGTACTTCGTGATGCCGCGCGTGATGGACTGGGAGTGGCCGTATCCGAACCTGATCTCGCTGCACTTCTGGCTGGTGGTGGTCGGTTTCGGCATCTATTTCGTCGGCCTTTCGATCGGCGGCTGGCTGCAGGGCTTGGCCATGCTGGACGCGGCGAAGCCGTTCATGGATTCGGTCAACGTGACCATCCCCTGGCTCAAGAGCCGCTCGGTGGGCGGCGCCATCATGGCCCTCGGCCACCTGGTGTTCGCGATCCACTTCGTGCTGATGGCGACCCGCCGCGGCGTGGCGCGCGACGGCGCGGCGCTGCTGAACGAACCGCTGAGGGCCACCCCGGTCGCAACGGCCGCCTGAAAGGAAGATCATGCAAGACGAACTCAAACTGCTGGGCGGCGCGATGGTGACGCTGGCGCTGGCGACATCGGCGCTGGTCGTGGTGCCGCACATGCAGCTCAAGGACGGCGAACCGCCGCCGGGCCTGAAGCCCTATTCCTCGGCCGAGCTGCGCGGACGCCAGGTGTACATCGCCAACGGCTGCATCTATTGCCACTCGCAGCAGCCGCGCGACCCGATCCAGGCGCCGGACGACAAGCGCGGCTGGGGCCGCGCCTCGGTGGCGGCCGACTACCACTACGACAAGCCGCACCTGCTGGGCACCATGCGCACCGGCCCCGACCTGTTCAACATCGGCGCGCGCCAGCCCAGCGTCGACTGGCACCTGGGCCATATGTACCAGCCGCGCGCCTACGTCGCCGGCTCGATCATGCCGGCCTATCCCTACCTGTTCGAGGTCAAGGACAAGGCGGACGAAGGCGACCGCGTGGTGACGCTGCCGCGCGGCTATACGCCGGCCGGCAAGGTGGTGGTGGCGCGCCAGGAGGCGCTCGACCTGGTGGCCTACCTGGTGGGCCTCGATCATACCTATCCGGCGGTCGAGACCATCGGCACGCAGAGGGAACGCAAATGAGTGAGCAGATGAATGATCAAGAGCGTGAGCACGAGCGCGCGCAGCGCCGCGAGAACCCCGATCCGACCGAAGGCGAGCGCCCGTTTCCGAAGCCGCTGATGGCGGTGGTGATCGGCCTGGTGGCCTGGGGCATCGGCTATATCTACGTCACCCAGAGCAACGACGACGCCGCCTTCGGCGACCACCGTACCCTGGCTACCCTGCAAGGGCCGGCGCCGGGCGCCAAGGTAGACGGCGCCCAGATCTACAACGCCCAGTGCGTGGCCTGCCACCAGGCCAGCGGCCTGGGCCTGGCCGGCGTGTTCCCGCCGCTGGCGGAATCGGAATGGGTGACGGGCGATCCGAAGCGCCTGGCGCAGATCGTGCTGCACGGCGTCTCCGGCACCCTGACGGTGAAAGGCGCGGCCTACAACGGCACGATGCCGCCGTTCAAGGACAAGCTGGAGGACGCCGAGATGGCGGCCCTTCTGACCCATATCCGCAGCCAGTTCGGCAACCGCGCCGATGCGGTCGATGCGAAACTGGTCGCCGAGGCGCGCAGCGCCAGCGCCGATCGCACGGCGCCATGGAAGGGCGACGATGAACTCGCCTCATTCAAATAACGCCGGTAGCCGCGCCACCCTCCTTGCCGTGCTGGCCATCTCCCTGGCCGGCAGCGCCGCCCTGTACTACGGCAGCAGCGGCTTTCGCGCGATCTCGACCGAGGCCGCGCGCCGCATCGAGGTGGCCGAACGTCCGCTGCGCTTGCCGCCGGCGACCCTGGGCGGCGCCGACGGCGCGGCGCGCCTGCTCGCCGACGAGCTGGCGCGCGACGGCCGCATCACCCTGGTCACCTTCATCTATGCGCGCTGCCAGTCGATCTGCCGCGTGGTGGGCACCGAGCTGCAGCAGATGCAGGAGCAGATCCGCGCGCGCGGCGCGGCGGACAAGGTGCGCCTGGTGACGATCAGCTTCGACCCGCGCGACGATGCGCGCGCGCTGACCCAGTACGGCCGCATGATGAAGAGCGATCCGGACGTGTGGCGCCTGTACGGAATAACGAACGATGCCGAACGGCGCCGCCTGCTCGACGCCTTCGGCGTGATCGTGGTGCCGGCGCCGCTGGGCGAGTTCGAACACAATGCGGCCTTCCACGTGGTCGGCCGCGACGGTCGCCTGGTGCGCATCCTCGACTATACCGAGCCCGACGCCGCGCTCGACGACGCGCTGGCGCGCGCCGCGGAAAGGACGTAGGCGATGACGCGCCTGATGCGCTGGAGCGGCCCCGCGCTGCTGGGGGTGCTGCTGGCCACCCGCGCGCCGCTGGAAGCATCGATGCTGTGCCATATGCTGGTGCAGCTGCCGCTGCTGGTGCTGTGCGGCGCGCTGCTGCGGCCCTGGCTGCGCCTGCCGCCGGGCCTGGCGCGCTGGGACTTCCAGGGCCTGGCGACCTTCACCGCGACGGCCTTCATCACCACCTACTGGATGATTCCGCGCGCGCTGGAACAGGCGCTGTTCGAGCCGCTCGCGGCCGGCGCCAAATTCGTTAGCATGCTGCTGCTCGGCGCCGCCCTGCCGGGCGCCCTGCGCCGGGCCCATGTGGTGGTCCAGCTGTTTTACGTCGCCAATATCTGCGCCATGATGGCGATCGCCGGCATGCTGTACCGTGAACTGCCGCAGCGCCTGTGCAACGCCTACCTGCTCGACGACCAGACCGTGACCGGCAGCGCGCTGGTCGGCCTGGCGCTGGCGCTGGGCATCGCCTGGTGCATCGTCAATGCCCGACATTTTGCGGATCCGCCGGAAAAGTCGTAGCGGCCACTCAGTGGCCCGCAGCCTCAGCACGTCATTCCCGCGCAGGCGGGAATCCAAGTATGCATGCTTGACCACATAATTTGGCGCTTGCCACTGCTCGGAAGCCTTGGATTCCCGCCTGCGCGGGAATGACGTGCTTGGGCTGCGGGCTACCCGATGACGTGCTGCGGCTCAGTTATACGCGCTGCGGATGCCGCTGCCGGGACGGATCAGGCCGCGCTGGGTGGCGACCACCACCGCATGGGTGCGCGCGGTGGCGTCGAGCTTGCTCATCACGCCCTTCACATGGGTCTTGACGGTGCCGACGCCGATGCCCAGCTTGCGCGCGATCGACTTGTTGCAGCAGCCTTCGGCCAGCAGTTGCAGCACATCGGTCTCGCGGCCGGTCAGGTTCTCGCGGCTGAGGCTATCGGCCACGCTGCGCGTCACCGATTCGCTCAGGTAGCGCTGGCCCTGGGCCAGCGACGTGACCGCCTTGAGCAGCTCGTCCTGGCTGCACGACTGCAGCACGTAACCATGCACGCCCGCGTCCATCGCGAGGCGCACTTCCCATTCCTTGTCGAGCTGGGTGACGATCAGGACACTGGGTCGGCGCAGCCCCGCGTGCTCGGGCTGGCGCGCCAGCGCGAGGCCCGTGTCGTAGTCGGCGACCAGCACCCGCGCCACTTGCCGCGCCTCGGGCTGGCTCAGGTGGGTGCTGACGCGCCATTCGGGGCGGTCGGCGAGGATGGCGTGCAGGCCGGCGGTCATCACCGGATCGTTGTGGATGATATGAACGGCGGATGGAATGGTAGGCATGGTGTACTCCTGATTTAGCTGCGTCGGGCTCGCTACCCGTTCGTTCATATTGGAACGACAAGTTAAGTCCGGCAAGTTAATACATGTAAAAATTGCGCCGGCAGGTCCCCGGTCGGCGTCGGGTCGAATGCGTTATACTTGGGCGATCATGCGTCTGACCTCCTTCACCGATTACACGTTGCGCACGCTGCTGCACCTGGGCAGCAACCCCGGTCGCCTGGTGACGATCCAGGAGATCGCTGACCTGCACAGCATTTCTAAAAACCACCTCATGAAGGTGGTGAATGAACTCGCGCGCAACGGCACCATCGAAACCATTCGCGGTCGCAACGGTGGTTTCCGCTTGGCACACGAACCGAAGGACATCAACGTCGGCGCCATCGTGCGCATGAGCGAGAGCGACTTCTACATGGCCGAGTGCTTCGACCCCAACGGCACGCCCTGCGGCCTGGTCAAGGCTTGCGGCCTGAAGAGCGTGCTGGGCAATGCCACCGCCGCCTATCTGGCCGAACTCGACCGCCATACCCTCGCTTCCCTGCTGCCCGAGCCGCGTCCGCGCGAAGTACCGGTCACGGTGCACCGGCGCAAGGCCGCCTGAACCGTCAGGCAGCAACCGCCCCGGCCTCGATCGCCGGATAGAATTCCCGGTCTTCGCGCCGGATGCGCTGGTACAACTTGCGCAGCACCCGATTCGCCTCTTGCCTGAACTGTTCCGGCGCCTTGACCAGCCGGCTGGCCAGGTTCCAGCGCCCGGCGAACGCCAGGTAGTCGGCGGCGATGTCACCCATCTCGTTCTGGTAAGACTGGCTCATGCGCGCCAGGCGCAGGTCGCCTTTCGCCAGCGCCGGATACAACGTGTCGTTCTCGACTGCCAGGTGCAGCCGCACCACGCCGCTCATCGCCAGGATCTGCGCGGCGATCTCTTCCGCGTGCTCGGCCACGCCCTGCTGGCTGCTGGCGCGCAGGCGGTCGATGCCTTCGAGGATGTCGAGATGCTGGTGCTTGAATTTATCGATGTTCATGATCGCTTCCTTCGTCTGTCTACCGAGGCTTGTGCTCAGCAGTTAACCAAGTGTAATGCGATTTCCGTAAAGATGCAAACGCTATGCTTCTTATGGCCCGCACTGCGTCCGGCCAGCCTTGCGGCCTGCCCTGGCCTCAGGCCGAATGGATGCGGCGCTCGTTCAACAAGGCCACGAAGCGCCGCGCCGCCAATCCTTGCGGACGGTTGTTGGCCCATACCACGTCGACGAACAGCTTCATGATGTTGGTGAAATTGGCCGAAGGGATTTGCACCAGCTGACCATCCGCCAGCGGTGCACGCACGAAGCCGGCGGGCAGCCAGGCCCAGCCGAGGCCGGCGGTGACGAGGCTGAGCGCCGCGACCGGGTTGTCGGTCTTCCACTGCAGGCGCGACATGGCAATGCGCTTGTCGACCTGGTCGGCGTGGCGGCCGGCCATCACGATCTGGCGCTCGCCCAGCAGGTGCTGGTCGCGGATCGCGCCGGCCGGCACCCGCGCCAGCAAGGGGTGATCGGGCGCCAGCACCGCCACCAGGGTTTCGTGGGCCACTTCCTGGAAACCCTCGCGCGGGTCCATGCCATAGCGCTCGAACACCAGCGCCAGGTCGGCGCGGCCATCCTGCAACATCGCCAGCGCATCGGCTTGCGCCGCGCTCAGGACGTTCACTTCCAGCAAGGGGAACGCATCGGACAGCGCGCGCAACGCATCATGCCAGGGTGCGGCGGCCATCAGCTCGGGCACCAGCACCAGGGTCAGCGAAGGTTCGAGGTCCTGGCTCAGCGACAGCGCGTGCTGGTTCAGCAGCCGCAACTGCTCGACCAGCAGGCGCGCCTGCGGCAGCAGGGCCAGCGCGTGTGCGGTGGGACGCGGTTCGCGGCCGCTGCGATCGAACAGTTCCAGGCCGAGTTCGGCTTCCAGGTTGGCGATGGCCATGCTGACGGCGGACGGCACGCGTCCCAGTGCGCGTGCGGCGGCGGAGAAGGAGCCGTGGTCGACGGCGGCGAGCACGATGCGCAATTGGTCGAGATCGAAGGCCATCTATCAATCATACTGATAGCTGCTGACTTTTTCCATCATCTCGATTCACATAAGATGTGCTCATTATCAACGGCAAGGTCTGCCGTATTCATCCAAGGAGAGCATCATGGTGTGGTTGGTCTTGTTTCTGGCCGGTTTGTTCGAGGTGTGCTGGGCCGTCGGCTTGAAGTACACGGAAGGTTTCACCCGCCTGTGGCCGACGGTCGGCACGGTGGCGGCGATGGCGGTCAGCTTCGGCCTGCTGTCCCAGGCCATGAAGACGCTGCCGCTGGGTACGGCATATGCGATCTGGACCGGCATCGGCGCGGTTGGCACTGCCCTGGTCGGCATCGTCCTGTTCGGCGAATCCGCCAATCCGGCGCGCCTGGCCTGCATCGGCCTGATCGCGGCGGGCATCGTCGGCCTGAAGCTGGCGTCGCCGGCCTGACATATTCGTGGGGGCGTGTCGATTTCACGACACCCGATTGGTCGCAGGGGCACGCCAGGCGTCGCGCCTCGGCGCTCCCCGAACCAGGAAAACGATAGGCCCCCAACGACCTTACACCTGCATATTCATGATGTCGTGATAGGCCGACACCAGTTTGTTGCGCACCTGCACCGTCGCCTGGAAGGCGATGCTCGATTTCTGCATCGCGACCATGGTGTCCGACAGGCTGACCGTGTCGTCGCCCATGGTAAAGCGCTTGCTGAGCGCCTGCGCCTCGGCCGAGCGGTCGCTCACGCCCTGCAAGGAATTGTGCAATGCCTCCGCGAAGTCCAGCTTGACCGCAGACTTGCCGCCCACCGCGCTGGCACTGCCAAGGCCACCAGGCGCAACCGGCCCCGCCGACTCCGGCTTGGTGGCCGCCGCCTTGAGCTGCTCCATCATGGCCTGGATGCGGCTGCTGTCGATGCCGCCGATACCGCCAATACTCATGTTACCCTCCTGCACGTTATTGCCTTGTAGAATCATCTAAAAATGCACTCAGGAAAGCAGAATATCAGCGCAGGCGCCAATTTCACCCGTGAGTTAGGGCGGTAAACGCCCCCTATTTCGGGGTTTGAATGTTGCCCCCGGGCTCCATAATGCTGCCTGTTCCCACACATTCACCTGAATCCATCCAACATGGCTGCAACTGCGGAAGACCTTCTCGACACCACCCAGGGCCAGCCTCCGGCAGCGCCCCAGTCGTTTTTCCAGACGACCATGGGCAAGCGCGTCGCCATCGGCGGCGGCATCGCGCTCATCCTGGCGCTGATGATCGCTGTCTGGATGTGGAGCCAGGCGCCTGAATATCGCGTGCTGTTCTCGAATTACAGCGACCGCGACGGTGGTGCGATCACCGCATCGCTCGACCAGATGGGGGTGCAATACAAGTTTTCCGAAGGCGGCACGGCGATCCTGGTGCCGGCCGAGCAGATCCACGACCTGCGCCTGAAGCTGGCCGCGCAAGGCCTGCCGAAGGGCGGCAACGTCGGCTTCGAGCTGATGGAAAACCAGAAGCTGGGCGTGTCCCAGTTCCTGGAACAGGTCAACTACCAGCGTTCGCTCGAAGGCGAGCTGGCGCGTTCGATCCAGTCGCTGGGTTCGGTGAGCGCCGCGCGCGTCCACCTGGCGCTGCCGAAGCCGTCCGTGTTCGTGCGCGACCAGCAAAAGCCGACCGCCTCGGTGCTGCTCAACCTGCAGCCGGGCCGCGCCCTCGACCAGGGCCAGGTCAGCGCCATCGTCCACCTGGTCGCCTCCAGCGTGCCTGAACTGACCTTCGGCAACGTGACCGTGGTCGACCAGACGGGCGCCCTGCTGTCGGAACAGGCCGGCAAAGGCGCGGGCAACAAGATGCTCGACGCCACCCAGCTGAAGTACGTGGACCAGGTCCAGGAAAACATCATCAAGCAGGTCGAAGCGATGATCAAGCCGCTGGTCGGCGAGGGCAATGTGCGCGCCCAGGCGACCGCCGAGATCGATTTCGCCCAGGTGGATACCGCGGCCGAGATGTACAAGCCGAATTCGCCGCCCGAGCCGCAGGCGATCCGCAGCCAGCAGACCTCGGAAACGCAAGGCGCCGGCGCCGGCGCATCCGGCATCCCAGGCGCACTGTCGAACCAGCCGCCGGGCGTGAACACCGCACCGATCGATGGCGAAGCCCCGGCCGAAGCGCCTGCTCCTACCGGTCCGAGCACCAAGAATTCGACCACCAATTTCGAAGTCGACAAGACCATCCGCTACGAACAGCGTCCGATGGGCGGCGTCAAGCGCCTGACGGTCGGCGTGGTGGTCAACTACCGCCGCATCGTCGACCCGGCCACCGGCAAGGTCACCGTGCGTCCGCTGGCGGCCAATGAAGTGGCCCAGATCAATGAGCTGGTCAAGCAGGCAATGGGTTACAGCCAGGCACGCGGCGACACCCTGAACGTGACCAACGCACCGTTCGACGGTGTGGACAAGCCGGCCGAAGCAGTGGTAGAACCGGACTGGTGGCGTGACCCGGCAAATATGCCGCTGTTCAAGGACCTGGCCCGCTACGCTTTCGTGGCAGCAGTGATCGCCTTCCTGTACTTCCGCTTCCTGCGCCCGCTGCTGCGTCCGGCGATCAAGAAGTTCGACGAAGCGACCGCCGTGCCCGAAGAGCCGAAGGAAGAAGACAAGGCCGAAGGCGAGGCAGGCGAAGAGGAAGCCGAGGCGGACGAAGAAGAGCTCGAGGAAGAAGAAAAGATTCGCCGTGACATGGGTTACCGCGCCAACCTGAAACTGGCGAAAGACCTGGCAAACCAGGATCCGCGCATCGTCGCAAACGTGATCAAAGCATGGTTGGGTTCAAATGAGTGATAAAGACAAGGACGGCACGAACAAGGCGGCAATCCTGATGCTGGCCCTGGGTGAAGCCGAAGCGGCCGAGGTGATGAAATTCCTCGGCCCGCGCGAAGTGCTCAAGCTGGGCGCCGCGATGGCGCAGATGAAGGCGGTGCAACACGGCCAGGTGGTCACGGTGCTCGAAGAGTTCGTCGAAGAGACCAACCTCCACTCGACCGTCGGCCTGGATTCGGACGAGTACATCCGCCAGGTGCTGACCAAGGCCCTGGGCGACGACAAGGCAGCCGTTTTGCTGAACCGTATTCTCGGCGGCAAGGACGCGTCGGGCATCGAGAGCCTGAAGTGGATGGACTCGGTCTCGGTGGCCGAGCTGATCCGCAACGAGCACCCGCAGATCATCGCCACCATCCTGGTCCACCTCGAGCGCGACCAGGCTTGCGAAATTCTGGCAAACTTTACCGAACGACTGCGCAACGACGTCGTGCTGCGCATCGCCACGCTGGACGGCGTGCAGCCGGCCGCACTGCGCGAACTGAACGACGTGCTGACCAAGCTGTTGTCGGGTAACGAACACATCAAGAAGTCCTCGCTGGGCGGCGTGCGCACCGCGGCCGAGATCCTGAACTTCATGAGCGGCGAACAAGAGTCGGCCGTGATGGACAATATCAAGAACTACGACAACGACATGGCGCAGAAGATCATGGACGAGATGTTCGTGTTCGACAACATCATCGATATCGACGATCGCGGCATCCAGTTGCTGTTGCGTGAAGTGCAGTCCGAGATGCTGATCATTGCCTTGAAAGGCGCCTCGCAGGATCTGCGCGAGAAGATCTTCAAGAATATGTCGCAGCGTGCCAGCGAGATGATGCGCGAAGACCTCGAATCGAAAGGTCCGGTGCGCCTGTCCGAAGTAGAATCGCAGCAGAAACAGATCCTGCAGATCGTGCGTCGTCTGTCCGACGAAGGCCAGATCGTGCTGGGCGGTAAAGGTGAGGATTCGTTCGTCTGATGGCACTACCGAAAGAACAGCAGAGCGCCTACCAGCGCTGGGAAATGGCGTCGTTCGGCGACGAGCGCCCGAGCACGCTCGCACGCCGCGCGGCCGAAGCCGCCGTGGCCGCGCCCCCTGCTGACAGCAGCCCCGCCCTGCCGCCGGGATTCAACCTGCCGAGCGTCGAAGAACTGGAAGCGATGCGCGAAGCGGCGCGCCAGGAAGGATTCGCACAAGGTCTGGACGAAGGCCGCGCCCAGGGCCATCAAGAGGGCCATGCTCAGGGTTATGCCGAAGGCGCCGAGGCCGGCCAGCGCGAAGCCGCGGCCGAGCTGGAGCAGCTGCGCCAGGTGGCCGCCGGCTTCAGCGACGCCATCGCCCAGGCCGACGAGACCATCGCCCGCGACGTGCTCGAACTGGCCCTGCGCCTGGCGCGCGGCATGGTGCGCACCGGTTTCGACGTGCGTCCCGAACTCATCCTGTCGGTGGTGCGCGACGCCATCGACCAGCTGCCCGTGCTGCAACAGCCGGCCGTGCTCACCCTGAACCCGCAGGACGCCGAACTGGTGCGCCATGGCATGGCCGAGGAATTGACGAAAGGCGGCTGGCGCATCGTCGAGAACGGTTCCATCGCACGCGGCGGCTGCAAGGTCGAGACCGCCACCAATCAGATCGACGCGCAGGCCACGGCGCGCTGGAACCGCCTGACCCATGCGCTGGGCGCCAACGTCGAATGGCTGGGCGACTGATGGACGACCACCAGCATCACCAGGAAGGCACGGGCAGCAGCGACCCGCACACGGGGCGCTGGAAATCCTATCTGCGCGATTGCGACACCCTGGTCAGCTTCGCCGATCCGCTGCAAGTGTCGGGCCGCGTCACGCGCGTGGCCGGGCTGGTGATGGAATGCGTCGGCCTGCGCCTTGCGGTGGGCGCCGCCGCCACGATCCCGACCGCCAGCGGCTTCATCGAGGCCGAAGTGGTCGGTTTCGAGGGCGAGCGCCTGTTCCTGATGCCGCAAAGCGATACCGAGGGCGTGGTGCCCGGTTCGCGCGTGTTCCCGGTCGAGAGCGTGCTGCCGCCGCCGGGCACTGTGCCGCACGGACGCCGCCGTCCGCAAGACCGCGCGCGCCACCTGCCGGTCGGCATGCAGCTGCTGGGCCGCGTGGTCGATGGCGCCGGCCGTCCGCTCGACGGCCTCGGCCCGCTCAACACGACCGAGGTGGGCCCGCTCAATGCGCGGCCGGTCAATCCGCTCGACCGCGCGCCGATCAAGGACACGCTCGACGTCGGCGTGCGCGCCATCAATGCGATGCTTACCGTCGGCCGCGGCCAGCGCCTGGGCCTGTTCGCGGGCACCGGCGTCGGCAAATCGGTGCTGCTGGGGATGATCGCGCGCTACACCGAAGCCGACGTCATCGTGGTCGGCCTCATCGGCGAACGTGGCCGCGAGGTCAAGGAATTCATCGACCAGATCCTGGGCCCGGAAGGCCGCGCCCGCTCGGCCGTCGTGGCGGCCCCGGCCGACTCGCCGCCACTGCTGCGCTTGCAGGGAGCGGCCTACGCCACGGCGATCGCCGAACACTTCCGCGACCAGGGCAAGAACGTGATGCTGATCATGGATTCGCTGACCCGCTACGCCATGGCGCAGCGCGAGATCGCGCTGGCGATCGGCGAGCCGCCGGCCACCAAGGGTTATCCACCATCGGTGTTTGCAAAACTCCCGGTGCTGGTCGAGCGCGCCGGCAACGGCCTGGAAGGAGGCGGTTCGATCACGGCCTTCTATACCGTGCTGTCCGAGGGCGATGACCAGCAGGATCCGATCGCCGATGCGGCGCGCGGTATTCTCGACGGCCACATCGTGCTCAATCGCCACCTGGCCGAGGCCGGGCATTATCCGGCCATCGACATCGAGCAGTCGATTTCGCGGGCGATGCACTCGATCACGACCCACGAACACCAACTGGCGGCGCGCAAGCTCAAGCAACTGTATTCACGTTATCAGCGCTCGCGCGACCTGATCAATGTCGGCGCCTATGCCGCCGGCAGCGATCCGGTGCTCGACCAGGCCATCGCGAAGAATGGGGTCATCGAGGAATTCCTGTGCCAGGAAATCCACGACAACGCCACGCTTCCCCAGAGCTTGGGGCAACTTTCCTCGCTATTCAACTGATTGGCAAGAATTGCTCAGCGGTAGAATCGCTGCACCATGGCCCAACTATCCGCACTTGAAACACTGATCGACCTGGCGCAGAAGGATTCCGATGCTGCCGCCAAGCGCCTGGGCGCGGCCAATAAACTGGTCGAGGAAGCCGAACAGAAGCTGGAAATGCTGGTCGGCTACCGCGACGAATATGCGCGCAAGCTGGATGCGGCCCAGGTGGCCGGCATCACGCCGTTCGCGTACCACAACTTCGTTGCCTTTATTGGCAAGCTGGACAATGCCTTGAATGGCCAGCGCGACGTGTTGAAGCATGCAATATTCAAGGCAGACACCGAGCGCAAGACGTTGCAGGAAAGCGAACGCAAGCGCTTGTCGTATCGCACGCTGAACGAACGTGCCGCGAGCGAGGCGCTCAAGGTGCAGAACAAGCGCGACCAGAAACAGATGGACGACCACGCGGCGCGTGGCGCCCGCTACAAACAACGCTGAGCCAAACATGACGACGCAGACCACGAATCTCCTGTTCCAGACCACGGGCGCCAATGCCGCCGCGCCGCGCAACACGAGTCAGGACCGGCTGGCCGACAGTGCACGCAACAATGGCGCCTTCGGCGCCACCCTGTCGCGCGAACTGGCGGCGCGCCAGCAGGCGCCGCAGCCACAGGCACCGACTCCGGCGGTCCAGCAGCCCAAGCCGGCCGCGCAGCAGCAATCGAAGCCGAACGCCGCCGACAAGCCCGCCAACCGCGAGCCGGTGCGCGAGCAGGCCAGGGCCGGCGCCAGGCCGGCCAGCCACGAAGGCGATGCGAAGACCGCGAAGACCGCGTCCGCCGAGGGCAAGGAAGAATCCGGGGCAGCCGAAGGTGCGGCCGAGGCGGCCGAAGCCGCCGCTGCGGCCACGACGCCGGTCACCGACATGCTGGCTTTCATGGCCAGCCTGACCAGGCCAGCGGCGGCCGACGCCGCAGCCGTGCCAACCGACGCTGCGGCCGCCGACGCCGGCGACCAGCAATTGAAGGCACTGGAAAGCGCGCTGGAGAACATGACCGGCGCAGCTACCGGCGCGGGCGATGACGCCGCGGCCGGCGCCGCCGTCACCGACGAACTCGGCAAGGGCGTCACGCTGGCCACCGGCGTGCAGCGCGCCCCGGTCGACCCGAACGCGCCCCAGGCCCAGGCCGGCGCCCTGCCGGAAGGCCAGCAGGATGCCGCCCAGTTCCAGACCCAGTTGCGCGAGAGCCAGCAGCAGCTGGCGGCAAGCGTCGAGGAAGCCCCGGCCCCGCTGGCCCAGCTGCAGGCCCAGGCCGCCAAGATGGCGGATGCGGTCGGCAACCCGGCCGCCGTGCCGGGCGACCGCATCCCGGCCCGGGTGGGCAGCCAGGCCTGGGACAACCAGGTCAGCCAGCGCATCGTCTACATGGTCGGCAAGGAGCAGGCCGCCACCCTGACGTTGAATCCGCCGGACCTGGGTCCGGTCCAGATCGTGCTCAACGTGAGCAACGACCAGGCCACCGTGGCCTTCTCGGCCGAGCAGCTGGAAGTGCGCCAGGCACTGGAAAACGCCCTCCCGCGCCTGCGCGAGATGATGAGTGAAAGCGGCATCGCCCTGAACAATGCGACGGTCGACGCCGGCGCACGCCAGCAGCAGGATGAGCAACGCCGTACGCCCGGCGGCGCGGGCGCCCATGGCAACCTGGCCGGCGCCGGTACCGGCGACGAGGGCGAGGCAGCGTTGAACGAAGTGGCGCCGCGTACCCGCACCGTGGGGCTGGGCGACCGTGGAATGGTGGATCTGTTCGCCTGACCCCGGCCACTTACTCAAACACGTCGTTAGCTTAAGCACGTCGTTCCCGCGCAGGCGGGAACCTAAGTTCCTCAGCACCGCCGCACCATTCACCACAGTCGGTTCGCATGCACACTTGGGTTCCCGCCTCCGCGGGAACGACGGTCTTAAGGGTAACGTTCGAATAAGCCCGACCATAAATCACCCGCCCTTTTACTTTCCGTCATCGCGCGCCTGCAACAATTCCGGATTTACTGCCTCTTCCCCCCTCTTTTCTAGGCTTGCCCGGGTGCATCTTTCCGCGACAATGCCATAATGTTGAATCCCTTTAACCAGCACTGAAGACCTATTTTGAAAGCGAATCCGAAAATGAAGGCTGATCCGAAAGCGGACACGGCAGCAGCGGCGCCGGCCGGCTCGAAGAAAAAGCTCGTCATCATGATCCTCGCCGCAGTTCTCGTGCTTGGCGCGGGCGTCGGCGGCGGCTGGTATTTCAGCCAGTCATCGGCCGCCCATGGCGAAGAAGAAGCACCGGCCAAGGAATCCAAGAAAAAGAAAAAGAAAGACCCGGCGGTCAAGCCGGAATATGTGCCGATCGAGGCATTCACCGTCAATCTGCAGCCGGAAAACGGCGAGCAGTATTTGCAGGTACAGTTCACCCTGCAAGTCGAGGGCGCGGAACAGGCGACCCTGGTGAAGGATAATATGGCGATCGTGCGCAATCGCGTGCTGCTCCTGTTGTCGAGCAAAAAAGCATCCGAAATCAATACGGTGGAGGGCAAGCAGCAATTGGCGTCCGAAATCCAGGCGGCGATCGTCGAGCCGTTTGAAAAACAGGGCGACGAACAGGAAGTGTCCGACGTATTATTCACTTCGTTTATCATCCAATAAGCATTCAGTAAACACGAAGAAACATGGCCGATAATTTCCTCTCACAGGAAGAAGTCGATGCCCTCTTAAAAGGGGTCAACGGCGATCAGGACGACATTGCGGCGCCTGAAGACACCTCGGGGGTACGCACCTATAACCTGGCAACGCAGGAGCGCATCGTGCGCGGCCGCATGCCGACGCTCGAGATCATCAACGAGCGTTTCGCCAGGTATCTGCGGGTCGGCCTGTTCAACTTCCTGCGCCGCAGCGCCGAGGTCTCGGTAGGATCGGTGCGGGTCTCCAAGTACAGCGAATTCATCCGCAACCTGGTGGTCCCGACCAACCTCAACCTGATCCACATGAAGCCGCTGCGCGGCACCGCCCTGATGGTGTTCGATCCGGGCCTGGTGTTCCTGCTGGTGGACAACCTGTTCGGCGGCGACGGGCGCTTCCACACCCGCGTCGAGGGCCGCGACTTTACCCAGACCGAGCAGCGCATCATCATGCGCATCCTCGACATCGTGTTCGAGGCCTATGGCAAGTCGTGGGAGCCGGTGTACCCGATCGAGTTCGAGTACATCCGCTCCGAGATGAACACGCAGTTCGCCAACATCGCGACCCCGAACGAAGTCGTGGTGTCCTGCACCTTCACGGTCGAGCTGGGCTCGGTGTCGGGCCAGATCCACTTCTGCATGCCCTACTCGATGATCGAGCCGATCCGCGATGCGCTGACCTCGAGCATCCAGGGCGAGGCGCTGGAAGTCGACAAGCGCTGGGTGCGCCTGCTGACGCAGCAGATCCAGGTGGCCGAGGTCGAGCTGGTCGCGGTGCTGGGCAACGGCAAGGCGAACTTCGACGAGATCCTGAACATGAAGATCGGCGACGTGATCCCGATCGTGGTGCCGGAAATGCTGCAGGCCACGGTCGACGGCGTGCCGGTGATGGATTGCAGCTACGGCGTGCACAACGGGCAATATGCGCTGAAGGTCGAAAAGCTGCTCGCGAATAGCGACACCTTCAGCAAGTAATCGATACTATTGGGACAGGCGCACGGCGCCGACCAAGGCAATACAGGAGAACACCATGTCGGACAACCAGGAAGACCAGGACCACATCGACGACGATTGGGGCGCGGCGATCGCCGAGCAGGCCGCGGCCGAAGCCGCAGCGCTCGAGCGCCAGCAACAGCAGGCGACCGCCCCGGCCGCGGCTGCCGCCGTGTTCAAGGATTTCTCGAACAAGGGCGCGCGCAACGAGACGCCGAACGACATCGACTTCATCCTCGACATCCCGGTGCAATTGACGGTGGAACTGGGCCGCACCAAGATCGCCATCAAGAACCTGCTGCAGCTGGCGCAGGGCTCGGTGGTCGAGCTGGACGGCCTGGCCGGCGAGCCGATGGACGTGCTGGTCAATGGCTGCCTGATCGCCCAGGGCGAGGTGGTGGTCGTGAATGACAAGTTCGGGATCCGACTCACTGATATCATCACGCCATCTGAACGGATTCGCAAACTGAATAAATGACCCCGCGCCGCGCCCCTGTCTTTGATTGCATACGAGTCGTCACCGCCTCGTTATTGCTCGCACCTTGCCTTGCCTTCGCCCAGCAAGCCACCGACACCACATCGAAGCCAGCGACGCCGGCCAGCATGGCCGGCACCTCGACCGCACCGGCTCCGGCCGCCCACGAGGATGCCGAAACCCCTCGCCGGCCCGGCGAAACCACCACCGGCCGCCCACCGGCGCCGGCCGTGCCGGCCCCGGCCACCACACCCAGCGCGAAAGCCCCGCCGACCGCCCCGCTCCCCGGCGATGGCGCCGCGACGACTGACACCACCCCGCCGGTCTCCACCGCGCCCGTGTCGCCGACCTCCACCGCGCCGCTGAGCGAAGCGCCGCGGGTGTCGATGCCCGCCTCGATGCCCACCTCGTCCACCGCCAGCCCCGGCGCCGGAGGCCTGCTCAAGACCATCATGGCCCTGATGCTGGTGCTCGGCCTGCTGGCCGGCCTGGCCTGGGTGATGAAGCGCTATGGCCCCAAGATGAGCGGCGGCAGCGCCAACCTGCGCGTGGTCGGCGCCCTGAACCTGGGCGGACGCGAACGCATCATGGTGGTCGAAGTCGGCGACCAGTGGATCGTGGTCGGCGCCGCGCCGGGCCGCGTCAACGCCCTGCACACCATGCCACGCCAGGAAGCGGACCTGACGCCGGCCGCCGCCCACGGCGCCATCCCGGCGAATAACTTCTCCGACTGGCTCAAGAAGACGATCGACAAACGCAATGCGAGCTAAATATTTCCTGTTGGCCGGCGCACTGGCCCTGCCGCTGATCGCGGCGGCCCAGCCCGGCATCCCGGCATTCCAGAGCAGCCCGGCGGCGGGCGGCGGCACCTCGTACTCGCTGCCGGTCCAGACCCTGCTGCTGCTGACCTCCCTCACCTTCCTGCCGGCCGCGCTGCTGATGATGACGGCGTTCACCCGCATCATCATCGTGCTGTCGCTGCTGCGCCAGGCGCTGGGCACGCAAACCGCGCCGCCGAACCAGGTGATGGTGGGGCTGGCGCTGTTCCTGACCTTCTTCGTGATGGGGCCGACGTTCGACCGCATCTACAGCGAGGCCTATCTGCCGCTGCAGCGCAACGAGATCCAGATGACCGATGCGATGAACCGCGGCGCGGTGCCGCTCAAGGAATTCATGGTCAAGCAGACGCGCCAGTCCGACCTGGCGCTGTTCGTCAAGATCTCGCGCTCGGAGGCGCTGCAGGGACCCGAAGACATTCCGCTGCGGGTCCTGATCCCGGCCTTCGTCACCAGCGAACTCAAGACGGCGTTCCAGATCGGCTTTGCGATCTTCATACCGTTCCTGATCATCGACATGGTGGTGGCCTCGGTGCTGATGGCGATGGGTATGATGATGATGTCTCCCGCCGTCATCGCCCTGCCATTCAAGCTGATGCTGTTCGTGCTGGTCGACGGCTGGCAGTTACTGCTGGGCTCGCTGTCCCAGAGTTTCTACTGAGGACGCGGCCATGACACCCGAAAGCGTGATGACGATGGGCCGCACGGCCATGGAGGTGACCCTGATGATCTCGGCGCCGCTGCTGCTGGTGGCGCTGATCATCGGCCTGATCATCAGCATCTTCCAGGCCGCGACCCAGATCAACGAGGCGACCCTGTCGTTCATTCCGAAGCTGGTCG
Organism: Massilia sp. CFBP9026; assembly: GCF_034045165.1. Lineage (NCBI taxonomy): Bacteria > Pseudomonadati > Pseudomonadota > Betaproteobacteria > Burkholderiales > Oxalobacteraceae > Massilia > Massilia sp. CFBP9026. The sequence continues at coordinate 445,294 of NZ_JAXCWH010000003.1, read as the reverse complement.
GCGTGTTCGTCGCCCTGGTGGTGGCCGGACCGTGGATGCTGTCGGTGATGCTCGATTACATGCGGCAGGTGTTCACCGGGATTCCGGGGTTGATCGGGTAAAGCACTTCGTGCTGACATTGACTTCGGCGGAGATCAACACCTGGATCGCTGCGCTGCTGTGGCCGCTGTCGCGCATCCTGGGCCTGATCGCGGCCGCGCCGCTGTTCGGCAACGCCGCCGTGCCGCTGCGCGTCAAGGTCTTGCTGGGCGTGTTCCTGGCGCTGGTGATCGCGCCGCTGGTGCCGGCGGTGCCGGCCGTCGATCCCACCTCGTGGGCGGGCCTGCTCATCCTGGTCAAGGAAATGATCATCGGACTGGCGATGGGCTTCGCCATGCGCCTCGTGTTCGCCGCCGTCGAGTATGCGGGCGAGGTGGCCAGCCAGACCATGGGCCTGGGTTTCGCCATGTTCTTCGATCCCAGCACGCGCGGACGCTCGTCGGCCATCAGCCAGTTCATGGCCCTGGTCGCGACCATGGCCTTCCTGGCCGTGAACGGCCACCTGGTGCTGCTCGAGGCGCTGGCCGAGAGTTTCATCACCATGCCGATCACCGAGACGCCGTTTTCCTCGAACGCGGCGCTGGAACTGGCGCGCTGGGGCGGGCGGATCTTCTCGGCCGGCCTGCAGATCGCGATGCCGATCATCGCCGCCCTCCTGATCACGCAAGTCGCCCTCGGCATCCTGACGCGCGCCGCGCCGCAGCTGAACATCTTCGGCATCGGCTTCCCGATCACGCTGGGCGTGGGCTTCCTGACCCTGAGCCTGGCCCTGCCCTACCTCAGCGCACCGATCGTCAACCTGTTCAACCAGGGCATCGAGACCACCCGTTCGCTGCCGCGGGCCGGTAATCCGCAGCCGGGCGCGGCGCCGGCGCAGCCGACGCCGGTGGTGCCGGCGCCTGGATGATCACAGGAAACAAGGTTAAAATGAGAATAATTCTCATTCGCCTTGTTTCCTATGCCCGACTCCTTACCTCGCCGCCGCCTGCTCGGCGCCGCCGCCGTCACCACCCTGGCCGGCCTCGCCGCACCGCTGGCGCGCGCCGCCGAGGGATGGCAAACCGCCACCCTGCCGCTGGCCCGGCAATATGAGCTGAAGTCCGCCATCACCGGCCAGCATTACCGCATCTTCGTCGCCGTGCCGTCCGGCCCGGCACCTGCCACCGGGCATCCGGTGCTGTACGCGCTGGATGGCAATGCCACCTTCCCGACGCTGGCGCTGATGGGCCGCACGGCGGGCGTGCGCAGCAGTGTGACCGGCCAGACGCCGCCCGTCATCGTCGGCATCGGCTATGCCGGCGACCAGCCCTGGAACAGCGCACGCGGCCGCGACTACACGCCACCGACCGGCGCCGCAGGACCGGCGACCGAAGGCGGCGCCGACCTGTTCCTCGACTTCATCGACAAGGAACTCAAGCCGCTGGTGGCAACGCTGGCGCCGCTCAATCCGGCGCGCCAGGCCTTGTATGGGCACTCGTATGGCGGCCTGTGCACGCTGCACGCGCTGTTCACCCGCCCCGCCATGTTCCAGACCTATCTCGCGGCCAGCCCATCGATCTGGTATGGCGAACGTGCGGTGCTGACGGGCATGGACGGATTCGCCAAACGCCTCGCCGCCCTGCCCTCGAAGCCCTCCTTGATGCTGGCCGTGGGCGAACTGGAACAGCCGGTGGCGAATGGCGCCGTGCTGGAAGGCCGCCAGGCGATCGCAGCCAGGCGGCGCATGGTCGACGAGGCGCGCGAGCTCGCCAGTCGGCTGCAGGCGGAGCAAACACTGGCGCGGGTCCGGTTCCACCTGCTGGCCCACGAGAACCATGGCTCGGCGATGTTCCCGGCCATGGCGCGCGGGCTGGAGTTCTTCCTCGCTTAGTTCGCCGGCGCGCGATAACGCATGGCGACGTCGCAGCGCGCATAGCGCGCGCCATAGTCCGCCATGATCCCGGCGTCGTGCTCGAAGCCCAGCTTCTCGTACAGGTGGATGGCGGCGGCGCACTTGGCGTTGCTGAGCAGGTAGAGCGGCTCTGCCTCGAGCTGCATGGCGCGCGCGATCATCGCCTCCAGCAGGAACTCGCCGGCTTTCAGGCCGCGCGCGCTTTCGCGCACGCCCATCTTGGTCAGCTCGAAACTGCGCTCACCCGTCTTTTGCAGCGCACAGGTGCCGACAATGCCCAGGCCGTGCGCCTCCACGAACAGGATCACGCCGCCCGGGTCGACGATCTTCGCGCGCGGGTTTTCCAGCACCTCGCGGTCGGTCGCTTCGAGCTTGAACATGGCGTTGATCCACTCCGCATTGATGTCGTGAAAGTGGTGCGCAAGCGCGTCGCTGAACTCGTGGATCCTGAGGCCCGGCATCTGCAATCTCCATAAGGCAATAGATAGCAGTGTAACGGCTTCGCCGCGCCAGTGCTCAACCTGCCAGTGCCGGATAGGTAAACGCCACGAAGTGCACCGCATTGAGGGCGAAGTGCGCCAGAATCGCGCCCTCCACCCGCTTTGACAGCAGGTAGGCCGCCGCATAGTGCAGGCCCGCGATCGTGGCCAGCAGCGCCAGCAGGCTCCCGCCGCCCAGGTGCGCCAGGCCGAACAGGATCGACGTCACGAGCGTGGCGACGAGCACGCCGCCGCGCCAGCCGCGCATGGCATGGGCCATCTTCCCGAGCAGGAAGCCGCGGAAAAACGCTTCCTCCGCCACGCAGGTGATCAACAGGTTGGAAGCGAGGAACCAGGCCGACCAGGGCGTCCATTTGACGTCCGGACGGATCTCCCCCAGCAGCCACCCCAGTCCCAACACGAGCACCAGCACTGACGCCACCACCGGCGCGATCCGGCGCAGCATTTCCCGCCATTCGGCCGCGCTGCCGATCCGCTCGCAGAACACGCCGACCAGCACGATGCCCACGACCGCCTTGTCAAAGTTGGCCCACAGCGCGAACAGGGCGCCGTCGCTGGAAAACCGGATGCCGTCGGCCAGCATGGGATTGTGGAAGCCCGGCGCCTTGTGCAGGGCCAGCGCCAGGGCGGCGACGGCGGTCAGCACCACCAGCAGCGCCCGCGCGGTCTTGCCCCGCGCCGCGCGTGCACTCCAGGCCAGTGCGGCAAAGACCGCGATCGACAGCGGTGCGCGCCAGTCGAGGATGCCGCCGTGCAAGCCCGCGAGTATCGCCAGCACCAGGCCGCCGCACCAGGGCCAGGCGCGGTTGCCGCGGATCGCGGGCAGCGGCGCCCATAGCGACAGGACGGTCAGGGCCAGCAGGCCGAAAGTGAGCAGGACGTGGGCGGGAATGGTCATGGAGCGTGATTATATTCCGGGCAAGGTTGAATGGCAGCAACTCGTACTTACGCCATTGGCCAGACCCCGGATGCTGAAATTCCACCTTTTGAGCCGTAATGCTACTTAGCCAACAAACAAACCCGCATGGCAGGGGTAGCCTGAACATCCCAGGGCGTAGCGCCTCCACCAAGCCATGCATGTGGCCGCTATCGACATGAAAACATCAAGTCCTCTCAAGATCGTCGGCTGGATCCTGCTCGGAATCACGGTCATCGTGATCCTGTTCTTCCTCCTGTTCGACTGGAATATGTTGCGGCCGTATATCAACCGCAAGGTGTCGGAGACCACCGGCCGTGAATTCGCGATCCGGGGCGACCTGGACGTGAAGTTCCAGCGTGGCCTGGACAGCGAACGCGGCTGGCGGCGCTACGTGCCACGGCCATTCATCAGCGCCAACGACGTCACCATGAGCAACCCGACCTGGAGCACCGTCGGCCCGCAGATGGCCACTGCCCAGCGCGTCGAGATGGGCCTGCACGTGCTGCCGCTGCTGCGCAAGGACGTCGTCATCACCGACCTGCGCCTGGCGGGGCCGGACATCGCCGTGCAGCGCCTCGAGGACGGCCGCAATTCCTGGACCTTCAAGGACAACGGTCCGTCGCAATGGAAGGTCGACATCCAGCGCCTGTCCTTCAATAGCGGCAAGCTGCGCTACCAGGACGAGCCGCTGCGCCTGGACCTGCGCGCCGACGCACGCTCGATCGACGGCCAGCAGCCTGCGCCGGCCGAGGGCGTACCGCCGTATGGCCTGGCCTTCACGCTATCCGGCACCTACAACAAGGCGAAGATCACCGGCGGCGGCAAGGCCGGCGCCGTGCTGTCGCTGACCGGCGAAGACATCACCTTCCCGATCGAGGCCAAGGCCAGCGCCGGTGAAAACAAGCTCGGCCTGCGCGGCGTGGTCCGCGATCCGCGCTCGCCGTCCGGCTTCGCCCTCAAGATGGAACTGGCCGGCGCCAGCATGGCCGACCTGTACGGGCTGACCGGCGTGCTGCTGCCAGAAACGCCGCCCTACTCCACGCGCGGCGATCTGCTGGGCAAGAAGGAAGGCGAATTCTGGACGTTCACGTATAAAGACTTCACGGGCAAGGTCGGCGCCAGCGACCTGGCCGGCACCCTGAGCTTTGCCCAACGCAAGCCGCGTCCCTTCCTGAGCGGCACCCTGACCTCGAAACAGCTGCGCCTGGCCGACCTGGGTCCGACCATTGGCGCCGATACCGGCGCCGGCACCAAGGCAGCGGGCCGCGTCAAGGCGCCGCCGGCCGGCAAGGCCTTGCCGGTGGAGGGATTCAATACCGCGAAATGGGGTGCGCTGGATGCCGACGTCAAGTTCTCCGGCAAGCGCATCGTGCGTACCAATGACATTCCGCTGGAAAACCTCGAGACCACCATCCGCATGAAGAACAAGGTGCTCACGCTCACCCCGCTCAGCTTCGGCATGGCGGGCGGACGCATCGTCTCGAACATCCGCCTCGACGGCAGCACCAAGACGCTCGACGCCTCGGCCCGCCTGGCGGCGCGCGGCCTCAAAATTCGCGAGCTGTTCCCCAAGCTGCAATCGCTGCAGGCCAGCTTCGGTGAAGTCAATGGCGATGGCGTGCTGGCCGGCAAGGGCAATACGGTCGCGGCCATGCTGGGCACCTCGCAGGGCGAGATCAATGCCGTCGTTACCGAAGGCACGGTCAGCCAGTTCATCCTCGAACTGGCCGGGCTGAACGTGGCGAACGCCGTCTATGCGAAGATCTTCGGCGACAAGCAGACCATGCTCAATTGCGTGGCGGCGCAGACCACGGTGCGCAACGGCCGCGCGAATATCGACCGCTTCGTGCTCGACAGCGAGGATGCGGTGGTGAATGCCTCGGGTTATGTCGACCTGGCCAGCGAAAGCCTGGACGTCGACGTGCGGCCGAAATCGAAGGGTGCGCGCATCCTGACCTTGCGCACGCCGCTGTATGCGCGCGGCACCTTCACCGATCCGAAAGTCGGGCCGCATGTGGGTCCGCTGGCGCTGAAGGCTGGCGCCGCCGTGGCGCTGGCGGCGGTGAACCCGCTGGCCGCCCTGCTGCCGCTGGTGAACGTCGACAAGGCGCCGGACACCAACTGCGGCGCCGAGATCCGGGAAGCGACCAAGCCGCCAAAGGTGAATGCGAAGACGCCGCCGAAGCCGGTGGCGGCCGGCTAATCAGATGACGTTGAACAGCGACAGCCCCGACATCGTCTTGAACGACATCTGCGCCGCCTGCAAGGTCAGCTGCTGCTGGGAGAAGTCCGAGATCGCCTTGACCGTGTCCAGTCCCTGCAGGTCGTCCAGCGTGCTCGCATACTGGATGTCGAGGTCCATGCCGGCGCTGTCCAGGTAGTCGAGCTCGTTCATGTGAGCGCCGACCGAGGCCTGCACCGTCAGCACGTTGTCGTGGGCGTTCTTGAGGTTGTCGATCGCCGAGTTCAGCTGGTTGGTCAGGGCCGCCTTGCCGGTGGAGCCATCGGTGGGCGAGCGCAGCGTCTTGATCAGGTCGGTCACGGTGGTGAACACCGATTGCTTCTGGCTCGGCTCGACGCTGAACTTGTCGCCGGCGGTCGGCACGCCCTTGATGTCCATCGCCATGCCGCCGAAGGAGATCTGCTGGCCTTCCTTGTAGGGCAGGTCCTGCTGGTCCGGCAAGACGGTGCGCGGATCGTTGCTGGTGTTGTACACCGAATACGTCGGCACCGGCGGCGTGTCCGCGCTCATGCCGAACTCGATCTCGTACCTCGTGTTGTCCAGGCCCGGGCGGTTGACCACCGAGCCCGACGAGATGATCGCGGCGCCCTTGTTGGTGGCGTCGGCCTTGGTGGTGAACACGCCGTTGCCGGTCGGGATCGATTCGAACACGGTGCTGCCGGAGGCCGACAGCGGCACCTTGCGCGAGTCGCTCACCTGCAGCTGGCGCACGCCCGCATCGCCCTGGTAGGCGGCGCCATTCGCCGTCGCCGTGAACGGCTGGGTGGTGGTCTTGAAACCCGAGAACAGGTAGCCACCCACGCCGTCGGAGGTATTGGCCACGCCCAGCAGGTCGGTCAGGCGTCCTTCGAGTTCGGTCGCCAGCTTCTCGCGGTCGGCTGGCAGCATGATGCCGTTGCCGGCCTCCACCGCCAGCTCCTGGATTTCCTGGAGCAGGTCGCCGGCGTTCTGCAGTGCCGATTCCACGTGGGCCATCGACGACTTCGCACTGCTGCGGTTGGTCGCGAACTGGGCGTTGATGTTCTGCGACTGGGTCACCTCGAGCGCGCGCGCCGACGCCACCGGATCGTCGGCCGGGGTCAGCAGGCGGCGGTCGGTCGACAGCTGCATCTGCGTGCGCGCGAGCGCCGACTGCAGGTTGTTGAGCTGGTTGGTCGAGGTGTTGTAGAAACTCTGGGTACTGATGCGCATGATTAACTTTCGCGTGGGCCCGGGCGTTAGCGGCTGATCGACAGCAGCGAGTCGAAGATCGTGCCGGCGATCTGCATCACCTTGCTGGCCGCCTGGTAGGCCTGCTGGTACTTGATCAGGTTGGTGGCTTCCTCGTCCAGGTTGACGCCCGAGACGTCGGCCTGCGCGCCCTGGGCCTGCGCCAGTTGGGCATTGCCGGCCGCGGCGTTGATCTGGACTTCGCGCGTCTTGTTGCCGACTTCGCTCACCATCTGGGCGTACGACGACTGCAGGGTGGCGGTGCCGCCGTTGAAGATGTTCTTGGTCTGCAGCTCGCCCAGCGCCGCGATATTGCGGGTGTCGCCGACGCCGCTGCTGTTGTCGCTGATGGTGAACTGGTCGCCGCCGTTGGGCGCGCCGGTCATGGTCACGCTGATGCCGCCGAAGCTGTAGGTGGCGCCGTTCTCGAATTCGACAGGGCCGGTGATTTCGGTCTTGTTGCCCTTGGCGTCCACCTTGTAGATGGTCTCGCCGGCCGGGAAACCGGTCAGCGTGTCGGGCGTGGCGGGCGCGGGAGGCGCGGCGGGCGTGCCCTTGTTGAAGGTGAGCGTGATCGGCAGCGCCGGCGGCGTGTCCAGGAACTCGCTGTCGACCTTGGTCTCGGAGATCTTGCCGGTGCCGGTGTTGGTCGGCAGGTCGCCACCCAGGATCGGCGCCGCCGCTGCGATCTGCGACACGTCGTTGATCAACACCTTGAAATCGGAGGCGCCATTGATGGTCGGACGCACCAGGAAGGTATCGCCCTGGCGTGGACGCTCGGAGAACGAAAGTTCGACGCCGTTCACGACCAGCGTGGCATTGCCGTCGGCATCCGGCTCGACCGAACCGACCGCTTGCCGGCTCGGCAGGCTGACAACATGGTATTCGCCATCGTTGAACTTGACCTCGTAGTCGTTGTCGCTCAGCTTGCTCGGATCGACGATCTTGGCAGTCACTGCGGCGGCGGGATCAGCGGCGGTGCCCTTGGCGTTATTGATGCTTGCGCCGACAAATCCCGGCGCGATATTGAAGAAGGGCTTGCCCGGCTGGCCATTCTGGTCCAGGCCCAGCTCGTGCTGCTGGTTGAACTCGAAGGCCAGGCCGACCGCGATCTTGCCCAGCTGGCTCTGGGCCTTGTCCAGGGTCGTGCTGCGGAAATCTAGCGCACCGCCCAGCTTGCCACCGGGCAGCGCGCCGTCCGGCAGCACCGACACCTTGCCGCCCACCAGGTAGCCCACTTCGAGGCGGCTCAGGTCGGTTGGCGACGCCATGGCTGCCAGCTGGAAGGAATCCTGGCCCACCACCAGCGGTTGGCCATTGCCGATCGACACGGTCAGGCTGTTGTTGTCGCCTGGCCGGGCGTCGGCCTTGACGTATTTGTTCAGTTCCAGCACCAGTTGGTCGCGCTGGTCCAGCAGGTCGTTCGGCGGACGCTGATCCGACGATGCGTAGTTGCCGATCTGGTCATTGAGCTTGGCGATCTGCTTGGCATAGGTGTTGATCGCGGTGACGCTCGACTCGATCTCGGAATTGACGCCTTCGCGGATCTGGCCGAGGCGCGCATCGAGGTCGTTCAGGCGCGTGGCCAGCGTCTCGGCGCTCGACAGCATCGCCTGGCGCGACGGCACCGAGGCGCGGTTGGCCGCCATGTCCTGGATGCCCTTGAAGAAGCCCTGGGTCGCCGGGGTCAGGCCCGAGGTGGTGTCGGCAAGCAGGTTGTCGATCTGCTTGATCTGCGAATAATACGATTCCAGGCCGCTCGTGCCGGCCTGGGCGGTGCGTACTTGGGTATTGAGAAAGTCGTCGCTGTAGCGCTTGATCTGCGAAATCTGGGTGCCGGTGCCCATAAAGCCGACGCCGGTGTTCAGGGCCGCCGCGGTCGCCTGCACCACCACCTGGCGGCTATAGCCGGCCACATTGGCGTTGGTGATGTTGTGGCCGGTCGTGGACAGGGCCGCCTGTGCTGCGTACAGACCTGTTTTACCGATGGCGAGGAGGCTACTCATGATTTTTTTCTCTCTTTAACAAGTCCGTCTACGGCAGTTTTTGGGAAAACTTGACGGTCATTTGTAAGGACATTTTTCTGGGCCAGGTCTTCAGGCCAGCGAGTTCTTGATCAATCGGGTCAGCTTGGCCGCGTAATTCGGGTCGGTCGCATAGCCGGCGCGCTGCAGGCCCTTGGCGAACGACTCGGCATCGCCACCGCTGGCGATGACTTTTTCGTAACGCGGATTGTTGGCGATCAGCTTGGCATAGTCGCGGAAGGAATCGGCCGGCGTATCGTAGGCGCGGAATTTCTCGACCCGGGTCTGCGGCTTGCCGTTCACGTACTCGGTGGTCACGGCGGTGGCAACCTTGCCTTTCCAGCCAGGGCCGGCCTTGATGCCGAACAGGTTGTTGCTGCTGGTGCCGTCGGCATTCTTGATCATGCGCTTGCCCCAGCCGGTCTCGAGCGCAGCCTGGCCCAGCATGAACTTGGCCGGCACGCCGGTGGTCTGCTCGGCGGCGTGGGCGTGCTCATGCATCTTTTCCTGGAAGGCGCGCACGTGCGGCGCCTGCACCCGGCCACTCTCGGTGGTGGCGGCCAGCGGCGGCGCCTTGCTGGCGGCCGAGCCGGCCATCGCGCCATTCTGGTACATGGCGGCGGCGTTCATCGCCGTCGGCAGGCCCTTCATGCCAGGCGCGGTGACGCCGGCAGCACCAGCAGCAGCACCGGCGCTCACACCGTCGGCGCCGATCGCCAGCGCCTGCTGGCCCATCTGCTGCGAGCTCAGCTGACGCACCAGCACGTCGGCCAGGCCGACGCCGCGCTTGGCCAGATTCTGGCTGGTCTGCTGGTCGAGCATGGTGGTGAAGGTCTTGGTCTGCTGGTTGTCCATCAGGCCTTCCTGCGGCGTGGCGTCGCGCATGCTCTTCATCATCATATTGATGAACATCGCTTCGAACTGGGTCGCCGCTTCCTTCATGGCGGCCGGCGAGCCGTCCTTCGCGCTCTGCCGCAAGCCATTGAGGCTGTTGGTGTCGAGCGCCAGTTTGGCGGTCTGGTCGGCGGAAGTGGTCGAAGCGATCATGCGTGGCTCGGCAGGTTAATTTGAGATGCGATCAGATGATTTCGAGTTCGGCGCGCAGCGAACCGGACGCCTTCAGCGCCTGCAGGATGGCCAGCAGGTCTTGCGGGGTGGCGCCGATCGAATTCATCGCCTTCACCACTTCGGCCAGCGAAGCGCCGCCCTTCACGTTGAGCACCTGGCCCGGTTCCTTTCGGATCTCGACGCTCGGATTCTGGGTCACGACGGTGGCGCCCAGGGTGCCCGGATTCGGCTGGCTCACCTGGGTGTCGTTGCCGATCGTGATCGACAGGTTGCCGTGCGAGATCGCGCAGTCGTCCAGCATCACGGCCTGGTTCATCACCACCGAACCGGTGCGCGCGTTCATGATTACCTTGGCCGAGGCCAGCGGCTGCTTGACGTCGATCTGTTCCAGCTGGCCCAGGAAGGCCACGCGCTGGTCGCTCGACGACGGGGTGCGCACGCGCACCACGCGGCCGTCCAGGGCGGTCGCGACGCCAGGACCGAACTGGTCGTTGACAGCTTCCACGACGCGCGCCGCGGTGGCGAAGTCGGTCTCTTTCAGTTCCAGGCGGATCTGGTTGTCGGCGCCCAGGTTCGAGGCCACCGCGCGCTCGACGGTCGCGCCGCCCGAGACGCGGCCCACCGACAGGTGATTGACCTGCACCTGCGCGCCGCCGCCCGGGGCTTGCGCGCCGACGCCGCCGACCACCAGGCTGCCCTGGGCCATCGCGTACACCTGGCCGTCGGCGCCGTGCAGCGGCGCCATCAGCAAGGTGCCGCCGCGCAGGCTTTTCGCGTTGCCGATCGACGACACCGTGACGTCCAGCGTCTGGCCCGGCTGGGCGAAGGCCGGCAGCGAGGTGGTGACCATGACGGCCGCCACGTTCTTGAGCTGCAGCTGGACGCCGGGCGGCAGGTTGACGCCCTTCTGCTGCAGCATCGCCTTGATCGACTGCACGGTGAATGGGGTCTGCGTGGTCTGGTCGCCGGTGCCATCCAGGCCCACGACGATGCCGTAGCCGGACAATTGGTTCTGGCGCACGCCGGCGATGGTCGCCAGGTCCTTCAGGCGCTCGGCCTGGGCTACTGGAGCAGTTCCCCCGAGCACGGCGGCGAGCAGCATGAAGACGGTGATTTTACGCATGGGATTCTCTAACAATCAGAACGGCAGCATCGACAGGAAGAAACGCGACAGCATCGAGGTCACCTCGGCGCGGTCGAGACGGCTGTTGGTGCGGTATTCGACCCGCGCATCGGCGATCAGCGCCGACGAGACCGTATTGCCGGCCTGGATGGTGTCCGGGCTGACCATGCCCGAGAAACGGATGAACTCGGTGCCCTTGTTCATCGCGACCTGCTTTTCGCCGGCCACGATCAGGTTACCGTTGGGCAGCACTTCGGTGACGGTCACGCCGATGGTGCCGGTGAAGTTGTTCGAGGCGCTCTGGTTGTCGCCGTCGGCAAACTTGGTGCCCGACTCGAGGTCGACACCGGCGCCGATGACGCCAGCCAGCAGGCCAGGCGCGGTGAAGCTGGCGCTGCCGGTCTTGTTACCCGAGCTGGCGCCGGCCTTGGTGGCGCTGGTGCGCTCGCTGATGTTGACGGTCAGCAGGTCGCCGATATGGCGCGCGCGGCGGTCTTCGAACATCGGGCGGTAGCTGTTGACGTTGAAGATGGCGCCATCGGTGGCCGGCGCGTTGTCGACCATCATCGGACGGGCGCTGGTCGGGCCTTGCACGATGGTGGTCGGCGCGGTATTGCAACCGGCAAGCAGGACCACGGCTGCAACCAAGGACAGGGACAGGATTTTCATGAGGACTGGATTAGAGCTGCGACAGTTTCTGGAGCATCTGGTCGGACGTCGTGATCGCCTTGCTGTTGATCTCGTAGGCGCGCTGGGTCTGGATCATCGCGACCATCTCTTCGACCACGTTGACGTTCGAGGCTTCGACGTAACCCTGCATCAGGTTGCCGGCGCCATTGGTGCCAGGCACGTTCAGGTTCGGCGCGCCGGAGGCGGTGGTTTCGACGTACAGGTTCTCGCCGCGCGACTCGAGGCCGGCGGGATTGATGAAGGTGGCCAGCTGCAGGGCGCCGATCTGGGTCATCGCGGCTTCGCCGGCGATCTTGACCGACACGGTGCCGTCACGGCCGACGCTGATCGATTCGGCATTCACCGGCACGGTGATGGCGGGCTGGACCACGAAGCCGCTCGAGGTGACGAGCTGGCCGTTCTGGTCTTTCTGGAAGGAGCCGTCGCGGGTATATGCCTGGGTGCCGTCCGGCATCATGACCGGGAAATAGCCAGGACCGTTGACCATGACGTCCTTGTCATTGCCGGTCAGCTGGGGATTGCCCTGGGTGTGGATGCGCTCGGTGGCGACGGTGCGCACGCCGGTACCGATCTGCAGGCCCGATGGCAGGTTGGTTTGCTGCGACGACTGGGCGCCCGGCTGGCGCACGTTCTGGTACAGCAGGTCCTCGAACACGGCGCGCGACTTCTTGAAGCCGTTGGTGCTGACGTTGGCGAGGTTGTTCGAAATGACGTCCAGGTTGGTCTGCTGGGCTTCCAGACCGGTCTTGGCGATATACAGCGAACGAATCATGGCATTCTCCTATTGGTGGCAGGCGAACACCGCCACGCACAATAGAATTATGCCGGGGCAACTATCAATTCAAAGCGAGGATCTGGGTCGCTTTTGCGGCGTTATTCTCGGCGTTCTTCAACAGGCTCATTTGCGTGTCGAACGACCTTGCCAGGGAAATCATGTCGACCATGCAATCGACCGGATTGACGTTGCTGCCCTCGAGCGCGCCGCCCGCCACCCGCACATTGGGGTCGAGCTGGGCGTTGCCGCCATCCTTCAGGCGGAACAATCCGTCGTCGCCGCGCACCAGGTCGCCTTCCGGCGGGTTGACCAGCTTCAGGCGCCCCAGCACGGCCGGCGCAGCCGGCGAATCGACGTTGGAGATGGTCGAGACGGTGCCGTCGCCGCCGACCGTCACGGTGGCGTCGGGCGGAAGCGTGATCGGACCGCCCTCGCCGGCGATGGTCTGGCCGGATGCCGTGGTCAGCACGCCGTTCGGACTCATCTGCAGCGAACCGTTGCGGGTATATGCCTCGGTACCGTCCGGCATCTGCACCGCCAGCCAGCCCTGCCCTTTCACCGCCACGTCCAGGTCGCGGCCCGTGACCTGCAGCGCGCCCGACGAAAAATCGTTGCCGGCGGTCGAGTCGACCACGAAGGCGCGCGTCGGCAGGCCCGGGCCCTGCACCGGCGCGGCGCGGAACACGTCCATCTGGGCGCGGAAGCCGGTGGTGCTGACGTTGGCCAGGTTGTTCGAGGTCGTGGCCTGCTGCTCGAGGATGTGCTTGGCGCCGGAGGCGGCGGTGTAGATCAGGCGGTCCATGGTGTGGTCCTTAGTTTGTTGCGGTAGTGCGGCAGTGTGTTACGTCGTTGGTGCGCGAGCGTGCGTTGAACGCGTGGACGGGAGACCCGTCCACCCTACGATGCAGGCGGTAGGGTGGACGGCTTGCCGTCCACGCGTTCAACCACCGCCGGCATGATCATTAACGCAGGTTCACCAGCGTCTGCAGCACCGAGTCCTGCGTCTTGATGGTCTGCGCATTCGCCTGGTAGACGCGCTGCGCGGTGATCATGTTGACCAGTTCGGCGGTCAGGTCGACGCTCGAGGCTTCGGTCGCGCCCGACTGCATCACGCCCATGCCGCCGGTGCCGGCGGTGCCGATCAGCGCAGTGCCCGAGGCGGCCGATTCGGCCCAGGCGTTATTGCCCAGCGACTCCAGCCCGTTCGGGTTGGTGAAATTGGCCAGGATCACCTGGCCCAGCGGCTTGGTCTGGCCGTTGCTGTACTGGCCCAGGATGGTGCCGTCGGCGCCGGTGGTGAAGCGCTGCAGGGCGCCCGGCTTGTAGCCGTCCTGGTCCAGGCGGCCTTCGCTGGTCGGGCCGCCGTACTGGGTGCTGTTGGTGAAGTCGAAGGTCACCGGGATCTGCAGTTCGGCGCCGGTGGCCGGCACCACCGGCAGCGACGTCGAGAACTTGCCGTTGAAGCCAGGCGAGGTGCCGCTGGTCGCCATGTTCAGGGCGCCATTGGTGTCGAAATTCAGGGTGCCGAGCTTTGCCGCAGGCACTTTGAGCGCCTTCAGGATGGCCGCATCGACCTGCTCCGGCGTGGTGCCCGGCACGGCGGCGGCGGCGTTGGCGGCGGCGGCGATGGCGGCCTGGTCGTCCGCGCTCATCGTGGTGCCGGCGGCTGTGTAAGCGGCGAGTGCGCGGGTCAGCACGGCGCCGGAAGCGGCGGTTGCATATGCAGTGATCGCGGCGCCCTTGCCGGCCGTGGCCGCGTTGTCCCATGCCGTGCGCGCGGTCTGCGTCGGACCGTCGGTCAGCGTGACGCCGGCCACGTCCAGCGCGGTTTTTTCGGTGCCGCCCATGCTGGTGTAGACATCCCAGGTGCCGGCTTCGGTCTTCACGTAATACAGTTGCAGGGTATGCGGATTGCCCAGCGTGTCATACGTGGACATGGCGCTCTGCTTGTTGTACGAGAAAGGATCGGCCGCATTGAACGGCTTGTTCTTCGGCGGTTCGACGCGCGAATCGAGCTGGATCTCGGCAAAGATGTTCTCGGTGACCTTCGGCGGCTGGTCCGAGGTGTCGATCTTGATCGGCACCGGCGCGCCGGCGGCCAGTTGGCCGTTCGGGCCCAGGCCGTAGCCGGTCAGTTTCGCGCCCTGCGCATTGACGATGAAGCCCTGCTTGTCGAGCGAGAACTGGCCATTGCGCGAGTATTGCACCACGCCGGCCTGTTCGATGCGGAAGAAGCCGGCGCCGTTGATGGCGATGTCGAGCGGATTGCCCGAGGTTTCGATATTGCCCTGGTTGAACTGCTGGGCGACGGCCGCCACTTTGACGCCGATACCGGCCGAAATGCCGCCGGCGCCGTTGAGCGCGTTGGCGTAGACGTCGGCGAACTGGGTGGTCGAGCCCTTGAAGCCGACCGTGCTGGCGTTGGCGATATTGTTGCCGATGACGTCAAGCGATTTTGCGGCGCCGTTCAAGCCGCTCAAGCCTTGTTGGAAAGACATGGTAATACTCCTGAATAAGTAAAAGGCGTAAGCGGCTTGCTTACATGACTTGCTTGATGTCGGCGAGGGTCACAGCACCCTTGCCAGGAAGATTGAGTTTGACGCCATCCTTGCCGCCGGTGGTGACACTGGCGACGCTGTCGAAGGCCAGCGTCTTGACGTCCTTGAGCTTCTCGCCGCCGCGCGAAGCCTCCACGCGGAAGGTATAGGCGCCGTCGGGCAGCGCGATCGGCTTGCCGTCGGCGTCGACCTTGGTCGGGTCGGGCACGCCGTCCCAGGCGATCGGCAGGATGCCGGCTTCCTGTTCGCCCAGCTCGATCGAGGCCACGTCCTTGCCGGTCTTGGAATCGACGATGGTGATCTGCACCTTGTCGGCCGGGGTTTCCAGCTCCAGGCCCAGGATCGCCTGGCTCTTGTGCAGCAGGATGTTTTCGCCCTCGACCAGCACGCCGGCGCCGATCAGCTGGGTGGCCTGCAGCGATTCGGTCGACTGGTAGCTGGCCTTGAGCGATTCCAGGGTCGTGTTCAGCTTGTTCACGCCGGTCACGGTCTGCAGCTGGGCCAGCTGGCTGGTCATCTGCGCATTGTCCATCGGATTCAATGGATCCTGGTTCTGCAGCTGGGTCACCAGCAGGGTCATGAACTTGTCGGTGTCGGCCTGGACGCCATCGACTTCGGCTTTCGGCTTGGCGTTCATTGCCGACTGCAGGTCGGAGATATTATTGGCGGCACTCTGGGTGCTGATCGGGCTGGTCATGATGAATAAAAGTTTATTGTCCGATGGTCAGGGTCTTGAGCAGCATGGTCTTGGCTGCGTTCATGGTTTCGACGTTGGTCTGGTAGGAGCGCGAGGCCGACAGCATGTTCACCATCTCGTCGACCACGTTCACGTTGGGCATCGACACATAACCCTTGTCGTCGGCCATCGGATGCTTGGGATCGTAGACCTGCTTGAGCGGCGACGGGTCTTCGACCACTTCGCGCACCCGCACGCCGGTGGCGCCCGAGGCGGTCGGCACCGATTCGAACACGACCGCCTTGGCGCGGTAGGCTTCGCCGGTGGGCGACGTGGCGCTGTCGGCGTTGGCCAGGTTGCTGGCGGTGGTATTCAGGCGCTGGGCCTGGGCGCTCATCGCCGAGCCCGACACATTGAAGATATTAAATAGCGACATAATCAGTCAGCTCCTTATTGGCTCTGCAGCGCCGTCATCAGGCCCTTGAGCTGGCTGTTGATCATCATGACCCCGGCCTCGTAGCGCAGCGCGTTGTCGGCGAACTGGTTGCGCTCGACGTCCATGTCGACGGTATTGCCGTCGACGCTGCCCTGCACCACACCGCGGTACATCACCGGCGTGCCATTGGCCAGGGTGTCGCCGGTGGCGGCGCCGCGCGGCATATGGTTATTGCTGGTGGTGTTCATCGCGCCGGCGTTCTTGCCGCCCGCCATCGCGTTCTGCAGGGCGCTGGCGAAGTCGATGTCGCGTGCCTTGTAGTTGGGCGTGTCGGCGTTGGCGATGTTCGACGCCAGCAGTTCCTGGCGCTGCGAGCGCAGGGACAGTGCGGTTTCATTGAAACGCAGGTAGTTGTCGAGATTGCCGATCATGCTGCCTCCGATGGTGGCTTGTTTGGACAGAAGCGATGATACGGACCCTGCCTGCCGGCCAATCGACGAATAAGGAGGTGGAAATCCCCCGCTATTCAATGTTTCGCTACGGAATCATTGGATCTAAGATTGCAGCATTCCCGATGTCCCTTCAACTGGAATCACTATGAAACAGCAATTTGTCGCTTTTTCGCTGCTGGCTTTGCTGGTTGGCGGCGCCCAGGCGCAACAGACGCCCGGCGCCGCGCGCCAGAAGCCGGAAAGCGTGCGCGCGGTCGCCGAACAGTTCCTGAAGACCCAGAGCGCCGGCCTGCCGGGCCAGGTGACGGTGAAAGTGGGCGGGGTCGACCCGCGCCTCTCCCTGCCGGCCTGCCCTGCGCCGGAAGCCTTCCTGCAACCGGGCGCCCGTCCCTGGGGCAAGACCACGGTAGGCGTGCGCTGCAGCGCCCCGGCCTGGTCGCTCTATCTGCAGGCGCAGGTGAGCGTGGTGGCCGACTACGTCGCCGCCGCCGTGCCGCTGGCCCAGGGCCAGCCGCTCGATGCGAGCCAGCTGGTGCTGGTAAAGGCCGACATCGCCGCCATGCCGAACGGCATCATCACCGACGTGGCGCAGGCGATCGGCCGCACCCCGACCATCTCGCTGCCGGCCGGCACCGCGTTGCGCACCGACACCCTGCGCAGCCAGCAGGTGATCAAGCAGGGCCAGGCGGTACGACTGGTATCGCGCGGTTCGAACTTCTCGGTTTCGAGCGAAGCGAAGGCGATCAACAACGCCAGCGACGGCCAGGTGGTGCAGGTGCGCACCCAATCCGGCACCGTCGTCAGCGGCCTGGCGCGCAACGGCGGGATGGTGGAAATAGTGCTGTAAAGAAATTGTGATTTTGACGCGTCTATTTCGTGATTGATCGCTAAAGTTTGTAAAGGCGCAGCCGTTACAACAAGCAGATCCCGGAGCTTGTAGCTTCGAACCGAGAAGGATGATGCTGTGAAAATCAACGATACGCTCAAGGGCAACCCTGGCCTCCAGCCGGCGGCCACGCAGACGAATACCGCGCGTGGCGCCGACAAGGCCGCAACGACGGCGCCGACGACCCAGGCGCAGACCGACAGCGTGCGGCTGTCCTCGCAAGGCCAGGCCATGGCCAATGCAGTGGGCGGCGGCGCGCAGGTGTTCGACGCGAAGAAGGTCGAACGCATCAAGATGGCCATCGCCGATGGCCAGTTCCAAGTCAACTCCGAGAAAGTGGCGGACGGCTTGCTAGAAACCGTACGTGACTTGCTCCATTCAAGACAACGCTAAACCATGACGCCGAGCCCGATCCAGACTATTGCCGCAGAACACCAACACCTCGATGCCCTCGTGGCATTGATGAAACAGGAACAGCAATCCCTGGTCGCGCTCGACGCCGACGAGCTATCCAGCCTGACCACGCAGAAGAACGCCCTGCTGGCCAGCCTGTCGAGCCTGTCGCAACAGCGCCACGCGGCGCTGCAGGCAGCCGGATGCGAAGGATCGGAAGCGGGCATGGAGCCATGGCTGGCCGCCAGCGACGATGGCGAAGTGCGGGAACAATGGCAACGCATGCTGCACGTGGCCCGCGAGGCCAAGGAACTCAACCGCGTCAACGGCATGCTGATCAGCAAGCAACTGGCGCACAACCAGGGCGTGCTCAACGCCCTGCGCACCCCGACCAATGCGCCGACCGGCGCGATCTACGGCGCCAGCGGCCAGACTGTTGGGCTGGGGGTGTCGAAGCGGTATGTGGTCGGCTGAAGAGTCACGATAAACATTCCTGCTGGCAAAACATTAGCGGCATAATGCTGCTTCATCCGTATCACGGAACCCCAGCACGTCGTTCCCGCGCAGGCGGGAACCCAAGTTTTTTGCGTCATCGGTACGCTGGCAAGCTTAGGTTCCCGCCTGCGCGGGAACGACGTGCTGCCGCTAACTGTGAAAATTCTTTTGCTATCTTAGCGGCCCGATCCATAGGCTGTTTCCCATGCTCGCCACCCAGCAGATCTTCCTGATCGCCGCCCTGCTCTGCTTTCTCGTCTTCCTGGCCCTGCTGGCGGCCGGATCGGAGAACGTGCGGGGCATGCGCGCGATGCTGGCGTCCACCGTGCTGGGCCTGGCTGGCAACCTGCTGTACGCCTTCGGCCGTGAACTGCCGCCGCTGCTGGCCTATGAAGTGGCGAATATGGCCTATGCCGGCGCCGGCGCGGCGCTGGCGGCCGGCTACCGCCAGCTGGCCGGCCTGCCGGCCCGCATCAAGCCATTGGCCCTGCTGGTCGGCGCCGTCGGCCTGCTGATCGCGCTATTCCATTACCGTATCGATTCCTTCGCCGCGCGCAGCGCCGTTGCGTCGCTGTTCCAGGCGGCCGTCTGCGCCGACATCGCGCGCAGTGTGCTGGTGCGCCGCGGCGCCGGCCTGGCGCAGCCCCTGGGCGGACCGCCGGCGCGGCAGGCGCCGGCCACCCTCGACAAGGTGCAGCGCTTCGTGCTGCTCATGTGCGGCCTGATTGTAACGGGCCACGCGGTGCGCATGGCCTGGCTGCTGCTGGCGACCGAACCGCCTGGCTCGCTGCTGCAGCCGAGCATCGCCAGCCTGGCGATCCTGACCGCCGCCGCGCTGGCGCTGCCAGCCCTGACCCTCGGCGGCCTGTTGACCATGCACCGCTACATCCTGCACCAGGCCGAGTACATCGCCAACCACGACCACCTGACCGGCGCCTGGTCGCGCAAGGCCTTCTTCGACATCGCCGAGCGCGAGCTGGCGCGCAGCCGGCGCAACGGCCAGCCGCTGGCCCTGATGCTGATCGACCTCGACCATTTCAAGGCAATCAACGACAGCGGCGGCCACGAAGCCGGCGACGTCGCCCTGCAACTGGTGGCCGAACGCGCCCGCGCCTCGCTGCGCGCGGTCGACTGCATGGCGCGCCTGGGCGGCGACGAGTTCGCGGTGCTGCTGCCGGACACCACCCTGGCCCAGGCCTGCACGGTCGGCGACAAGCTGCAGGCCGAGCTGCGCCAGTTGGCCGCCGCCCTGCAGCGCCATGCCGGACAACCGCCGCTGACCCTGAGCATCGGCGTGACGGCGACCCAGGCCGACGAGCCGTTCAAGGCGACCCTGGCGCGCGCCGACGCCGCGCTGTACGCGGCCAAGTCGGCCGGCCGCGACAAGGTGATCGCGCTGGCGCCGCAGCTGCAGCCGGTGCGCCCGCGCCAGGCAGGCTGATTCAGCCGCCCAGGCGGACCAGCTCGTCCTCCAGCGCATCGAGGAACACCTTGACCCGTTCCGGCACGTAGCGCCGGGTCGGCGTCACGGCCCACACCGACAGCACTTCCATCGCCGCATCCTCCAGTTCGACGCGCACCAGGCTGCCCGCGCGCAGGTGTTCATGCACGTCCCAGAACGTCAGCATCGCCAGGCCCAGCCCCTGTACGGCGGCGGTGCGCGCGGCATCGACGCTGCTGGTGAGCACGCGGGCATCGACCCGCCTGCGCTGCAGGCTTGCGCCCACCACGAAGGGCCAGCGCGCCACCGCGTGCAGGCCGATGCACTGGTGGCGTTCGAGATCGGCCAGGGTGGCGGGCGTGCCGTGCGCGCGCAGGTAGCGCGGCGCCGCGCACAGCAGGCGCGGATTGGCGGCCAGGCGCCGCGCCACCAGTTCCGAATCGCCCAGGGTGGCCACCCGCAGCGCCAGGTCCAGGCCCTGGCCGACGATGTCCTGCACCCGGTCGGACAGGTCGAGGTCGACGCGCAGGTCGGGATGCCGCTCGAGCAGGGACGGCAGCAACGGCAGCACGATCGCCTGGCCGAACACGCTGGGCGCCGTCAGGCGCAGCAGGCCGGAGGCGCGCGTGGCGCTGGGCCGCAGCGCGCCGCGCGCGCTCTCCTCGGCCTCGGCCAGGGTGGCTGCATACGGTGCGAAGGCCTCCCCTTCGGCGGTCAGCGCCAGCGAACGCGTGGTGCGGTGAAACAACCGCACGCCAAGCTCGGCTTCGAGCGCGGCGATGCGGCGCGAGGCCTGCATCGGCCCGATATCGAGCCGGCGCGCGGCCGCCGACAGGGTGCCGCCGGCCGCCACCGCAAGAAAGATGCGTACATCCAAAATCTGCATGTTTATAACCGAATACGTTAAAGCGGCTGCACGCCACCCCGTCTTTATCGTCCGCCGGCGCTCGCCTACCATGGCTTCATCGTCGTTAAGCGACACCAACCGAGCGAGGACCGGCATGAACGATTCCCTGAACCAGATTTTATCCGCAACCGATATAAAAGGCGCCAAGCTGCGCAACCGGCTGGCGGTGGCGCCGATGACCCGTGTCTCCGCGACGCCGGAAGGCGCCCCGACCCAGGCCATGCATGACTACTACCTGCGCTTTGCCCGCGGCGGCTTCGGCCTCGTGATCACCGAAGGCCTGTACACCGACGGGGCGTTTTCGCAAGGCTACCTGAACCAGCCCGGCCTGGCCGACGACGAACAGGCGCGCGGTTGGGCGCCGATCACGGCGGCGCTGCACGAACAGGGCGCCCTCGCCTTCGCCCAGCTGATGCATGCCGGCGCGCTGAGCCAGGGCAATCGCTTCCGCAGCCACGGCGTGGCGCCGTCGGCCGTCCAGCCGAAGGGCCAGCAGATGACCTTTTACTACGGCAAAGGCGAGTATGCCGTGCCGCACGAGATCGGCGAGGAAGAGATCGCGCAGGTCGTGCAGGGCTTCGTCGACAGCGCCGTGCGCGCGGTAGGCATCGCCGGCTTCGACGGCATCGAGATCCACGGCGCCAACGGTTATCTGCTGGACCAGTTCCTGACCGCGCACACCAATCTGCGCACCGACCGCTGGGGCGGGCCGGTCGAGCAACGTGTCGGCCTGCTGGTCGAGGTGCTGACGGCGGTCAAGGCGGCCGTGGGCGACCAGGCGCCGGTCGGCATCCGGATCTCGCAAGGCAAGGTGAACGATTTCACCAATAAATGGCCCGGCGGCGAGCACGATGCACAGGCGATCTTCGGCGCACTGGCGCGGGCCGGCGCCGACTTCATCCACGTTACCGAGTTCGAGGCATGGCAACCGGCCTTCACCGATGGCGGCGACAGCCTGGTCGCACTGGCGCGCAAACATGCACCGGGCGTGCCCATCATCGCCAATGGCGGCTTGCATGACGCGCAACGCGCGGGCCAGGTGCGCGCCGCCGGCGCCGATGTGCTGGCGCTGGGGCGCGGCGCCCTGGCCAATCCCGACATGCCGGGATTGTGGCAGCGCGGTCTGGCGCCGCGCGCCTTCGACAGCGGCATCCTGGGACCGATCGCCGACATCAAGAAAAGTGAGCTGGCATTGGCTGCGACCGATTGAACGGAAAGTCCTACGCGCAGGCGCTCTGCCCTCCTATTGGGAACGATGGCAGGCAGACCCAGATGATTATTTTCTCAGCTATGCCAAGGAGCGCATCATGGAAGATAAGAAATCGAAGGACATCCAGCAGGACAATCCGGACCAGGGCCTGCGCCAGGGCCGCGCGGATTCCTATGCGGGCTTCGTGACCGACGACCAGGACGGCACGTCGAGCATCGGCTCGGGCAACCAGCAGTCCGGCGTCAACAGCAACTTCGCCAAGGCTTCGCCTGAAAGCAATGTCGGCCCGGCGGGTGCGGCGCAGAGCAGCCATGGCAATGCGTCGGGGCCGCTTCCCGGCGGCGTGCTGGGCAAGGCGGAAGCCGGGCAGAACAGCCAGTCGGCGATCGGCGGCGCGGCGACCGGCGGCTCGCCGCGCACCCATCTCGACCGCGCGGCGCAGGATTATGTGGGGCGGGCCAGTAATGACAAGATCAGTGAGCGGCTGGCGGATGGGGCCGAGAGTTCGGGGACGCCGGGGGATGGGCCGCGATAGTTTGGCAGCCTGAATTCAAGCGGGCCTTCATTCTGCCTGTAGCCTCTGCACGTCGTTCCCGCGGAGGCGGGAACCTAAGTCCGTTGCGCAGTCGATCTGTTCATATATTCCGTCAGCTCGAGCACACTTAGGTTCCCGCCTTCGCGGGAACGACGGGGTGGTGCGAATTTCGGCTAATGTGTTTAGTGTCGTAATTACGCACCAAACAGCAATACATTCGTACAAATGTTTATAATGATGGCTTCCCCTATTCACCGGCCATCATGCCGCCCGAACCCTCTTCGCACGATGTGCGCTCCGCCTTCCGGCGTGAATTCGTTTCCCCTCATCTCTGGCGCACCCGGATCGTCGTGGTCAGCATGGCCGCCATCGCCGGCCTGGTCGTGGTCGCCTTCACCTGGCTCGCCGAATCCGCCTTCGGACGATTCCAGCAACTAAATGACCTGGCATGGTGGGCGCCCCTGATATGGACGCCGCTGTGCTGCGCCGCAATCGTCTGGGTGACGCGCCGTTATGTGCGCGGCGCGGGCGGCTCCGGCATCCCGCAAGTAATGGCGGCGCTCGATCCCGCGCTGTCGGGCGGACGCCGCCCCCTCCTCGTTTCGCTCAAGCTGAGCCTTGCCAAGATCGGCCTGACCTCGGCAGGCCTGCTGGGCGGCTTGTCCCTGGGACGCGAAGGCCCGTCGGTGCAGATCGCGGCCGGCGTGATGCTATCGGCCCGGCGCTGGTTGCCACGGCGCAGCGGCATCAGCGCGCACTCCTTATTAGTGGCGGGCGGCGCGGCCGGCATCGCCGCCGCCTTCAACACCCCGCTGGCGGGCATCATGTTCGCGATCGAAGAACTGTCGCGCACACCTGAGCAGCGCAATAGCGGCCTGATCGTGGCGGGCATCGTGCTGGCCGGCCTGATCGCCGTCTCGGTCCATGGCAACGGCCCCCACTTCGGCGTGATTCATCCCGGCCCGATCGGCCTGGCGCTGCTGTGGCCGGGACTGCTGGCCGCCGTGGTGTGCGGCTTCGCCGGCGGCCTGTTCGCGCGGGTGCTGCTGGCCAGCTTGCGCGGCACCTCGCCCGACCTGCCCAGCCGCTGGCGCGCCCGCCATCCGGTGCGTTTCGCGCTCGGCTGCGGCCTGGCGGTCGCCGTCATCGGCATCGTCAGCGGCGGCGCCACCTATGGCAGCGGCAATGAAGCCACCCGCAGCCTGCTGGAGAACGAGTCCAGCGTGCCGGTCGCGTTCGCCCTGTTCAAGTTCGCCGCCACATGGCTGACCGCCTGGTCGGGCGTGCCTGCCGGGATTTTCGCGCCATCGCTGTCGATCGGCGCCGCCCTGGGCCACGACATCGCCCTGCTGACCGGCTATCCGCATGCGCCAGCATTGATCGCGCTCGGGATGGTCGGCTTCCTGGCTGCGGCGACCCAGGCGCCGTTGACGGCTTTTATCATCGTCATGGAGATGGTCGATGGACATGAAATGGTGCTGAGCCTGATGGCTTGTGCCGTGGTGGCGAGCACGGTGTCGCGGGTGCTCGGACCACCGCTTTATGGGGCGCTGGCGGCGATTCAATTGCCTCCGCGACCGGTGCGCCAGACAAGCGATAGCAGCGAACAAGCGGGATAGCACTCCATCAAGTGTTCATGCCGCATAGCAGCAACACTACCTAAAAATGTTTCGACAAGGTAATACTATTGGTATAGTGCATTTATCTGTCCGTAATTTCGTGTCATTTGCGCGTAAATACATCATGCACAATTGAATACATTTTTTAGCCATGAAACAATCGGAGAGTTTTGTTGAAGAACGATCCATGTAGAATCCCGACGATTGCGCACTGCATCATGGAAACTCTGTGAATCGGTGGAGTCAAGATTGCTGGCCTGTAGTGATAACGCTCTCAACTTGACCCGTTGCAATGACGGCGAAGCTCGTGCCGAACTCTTCGATCTGTATCGATTTCCCGTCAGCAGTATTGCCTCGGGAGCCGCCCCAGTCACGACGGGCCCACGATATCTAGGGTGCGCAAGCAAGGTCCACAGGCATTGCTTGTGTATCTGGAGCGTCCGGTCATGCCGGGAATTTTGATCCTACTTAGGAGTAGTAAATGTACGATACCAACGCCACCGCGATCAGCAACCAGCTGAAATCCACTTCGGCGACCTTCTTCACCGATGACACGATCGCCAGCATCCTGGATCTGATCTCCACGCCTAACAACAGCACAATCGTTGCCAACAACGTCCAGGCTTCGAACAACACCACCATTAGCGATGCCGCTGGCGTCGATATCGTGTTCGTGGAGACCTCGGCTACCGAGCGCACGAACGTCAACGTGACTGCCGACATCCCGGCAATCTTCTTCCAGGGCGCAGGCGGCGTGAATGCAAGCATCGGTGCTGCTCCAACACCGAGCGCTGAAGGCAACTCGTCGGCAGCTATCGTTGCCGGTGAAGAAATCGTGCGTGTCGTGGTCGGTACCGCAGGCGCCGACACCATCACCATCGTCGACGGCAAGAACACCCAGGTGGTCGCCGGTGACGAAGACACCGTCGTCGCAGGTTCGGGCCGCACCCTGGTGATCGCAGCCGAAGGCAGCAGCACCGTCGTGGGCAACGACAAGACCGTCGTCCAGGCAACGGGCGCTGAAGAAGACTTCGTCATCACCACCGCAGACGGCAAAGCCACCATCGTCAACGCCGCGACCGGCGTGTCGGTGACCATGAGCGACGTCGACTTCGTCCAGCTGGATGGCGACGATGTCCTGATCTTCGCTGCCAACGAAAAGCAGGCAGCCGTGGCCAACCTGTACCACGCACTGCTGGGCCGTAACGCGGACGCCGGCGGTCTGGAGTTCTGGTACGACCACGCCGATGGCACCACCACCCTGCACACGATCGCCTCGGGCTTCCTGGAGTCGGCCGAGTACACCGCCCTTGACCAGGATGACGCCGAATTCGTCGCCGCCCTGTACGAAGGCCTGTTCGACCGCACCGACGCCACCGGCGCCGCGTACTGGCTGGAGCGCCTGGAAGACGGTGCGTCGCGCGCAGACGTGGCAACCGCATTCGCGGAAGCGTCGGTCGACGGCGACGAAGTGGAGATCGTCGGTTCGGTCACCATCATCGACCCAACCGCGTAATCTGTAGCACGATGCAACACCCAAAAGGGGGCCCTGCCCCCTTTTTCCTCTCTACGTGCACGTCCCGCCTGCGGGACGATGCACTTCTGACGCGAGCTGTGGAATTGTTCACGGCTGGCCAGCACGCCGATGCGCTACTGGCCGCCGAGTACGTATGCCGCCGCTTGCCCATGAACCGCATCCCCGCCATCCTGCGCGCCAAGATCCTGCAAACGGCCTATCCGTTCATGGCATCCCGCGCCTGGCACGCTGCATGGCTGAGCGAAGCGGAGAATCCCCTGTTGCAGGACATCATGCTGCAGACCTGGCTGAAGGACGGCGGCCGCGCCGACGTCGCCAGCCTGGGCCCGGCCTTCCTGCCCGCGCGCTGCCGCGCGGGGCGCCATGACAGCCTGATGCCCATCCTGCGCGCGGCCGGCGTCACCCATACCGGCGCCTGCTGGAAGAATGGCGACGCGATCGAAGCGATGGTCTTCCTCGGCACCGCCGGCAACAACGCGCCACGCGCGACCCTGCTACTGTCCGACGAAACCACCCAATACCAGTTCGAGGTGCCCGGCGACGGCGCCCGCGTGCGCCTGATGCCGCCGCGCCCCGGCGCCGTGTGGTCGATCACCCTGCTGCAACCCGACGGACGCCGGCAACTGCTGCCCGGATCGCCGCTGGCGTTCTACGAAACGCCAACCATTCGCGCTGGCGCGGCGCCAGCCGCGACGAATCCTGCCGAGACCGATATTCGGCCGGTATCGATCGTGATCCCCGTCTACCGCGAGCTGGCGCTGGTGCGCGCCTGCATCGAGAGCGTCAAGAGCAGCCTGCCGCTCAACCAAACCCCGGCCCGGATGGTGGTGGTGGACGACTGCAGTCCGGAACCCGCGCTGTCGGCCTGGCTCGACAAGCAGGCTGCGGCTGGCGCCATCACGCTGCTGCGCAATGCCTGCAACCTCGGCTTCATCGAGACGGTCAACCGTGGCATGCGCGCCCACCCGGACCACGATGTGCTGCTGCTCAACGCCGACACCCAGGTGCACGGCGACTGGATCGACCGCCTGGCGCGCGCGCTGTATGCGACGACTGACGTCGCCTCCGTGACGCCATGGACCAATAACGGTGAGATCAGCAGCTTTCCGGTGATGAGCCAGGCTGCGCCTGCGCCTGACACGCGCGAACTCGCGCTGCTCGACCAGGTGGCGGCCGAAGTGCGCGCCGCCCCGGACGGCGCCGACATCGAGCTGCCGTCCTGCTGCGGTTTCACGATGCTGATCCGGCGCACGGTGCTCGACGCCGTCGGCATGCTGGACGGCACCGCGCTCATCCGCGGCTACGGCGAAGAAGTCGACTGGTGCATGCGCGCCCGCGCTGCCGGCTGGCGGCATCTGCAGGCCACCGGTGTCTTCGTGGCGCACGAAGGGACGGTGTCGTTCCGTGCCGAGAAGACGCTGCGCGTGGCGCAGAACCGGGGCGTAGTGGTGGCGCGTTATCCCGATTATTACTCCGAGTTTTCGGACTTTACGCGCAACGATCCCCTGTCCGGCGCCCGCGCGCAGTTGCGCGATGCGCTGGCCCAGTCGCGCGCAGCCGGCTGGCTGCGCAAGGCCGACGCCGCGCAGCACACCGCCGCCCTGCCGCAAACGGTGGCGAAGAAGCCCTTGCCGGCGACGCTGCCTGCGCTGCCGTCATCTGTGCAGCGCATTGCCGTCTGGCGGCATGATCCGCTGGCGCCAGTGGCCCGACAAGTGCTGGCGCTGGCGCGCATGCTTGCCAGCCGGCCGCAGCTACATTTGCGGCTGCTGGTGATCGGCGGCGCGAGCGACGCGCTCCTTCACACCGGCGTAGTCGACCACGTACCGGAACTCCAGGGCGATGCCCTGGCGCTGCTGGACGACGTGCGCCTGCTTCAGATAGCCGGCTGCCGCGCCGTACTGACCGATGACCCTGCGGGCCTGCCTTCCAAGCTGCGTCCCGTGCTCCTCGACGACGGCTTCAATGCCGCCGCCTGGCTGAACGACTGGCTTACCCGCAACGCAGGCGCCAAGGCCGCCTGATTTCTGCTTTCCCTGAATGAAAAACGAATCCGAAATTCTTGATGAGGCGACTGTCGGCGCCGCGCGTTGGCATGGCGCGCTCGATGGCATGTATAAACAGCTGGTGTACGGTTGGGCCGTTGACCGGAATCGTCCTGACGCACGTGTGATCGTTGAGATCTGCCGCGACGATGTGCCTATCGCCTGCATCCTGGCCGATGTGGCGCGAACCGATCTGGCTGCGGAGCTGGAGGTACTCGGCGCGCCTGACTTGTGCCATGGCTTCGTGGCCGATCTCGGCGCGCTCCCGGCTTCGTCCGGCGGCGTCATCTCGGCACGCGTGGCGAATACAGAGGTTACGCTGACGGGCGGCTTCCGGCTCGAGGAATCGAAGACACCGCCTGCGGCCGCCATCAATAACGTCGTCGGAGACGGCGGCCTGCGCCTGCATGGCTGGGCGCTCGACCCCGCCGACCAGAAAAGAACCGTGACGGTGCGCGCGTTCGTCGGCAACGAGATGGTGGCGCAAGCCGCCGCCAATATTATCCATCCTTCGATGCGCGGCTATATCGACGGCGCGCACGGATTCGACCTGGCACTGCCGGCGTCGTTGGCCGATGGCGCCGTGCACAGCGTGCGCGTGGTGGATGACGAGGGACGGTCGATAAACGGCAGCCCGTTGACGATCTGCTGCTCGATGGATGGCCTGGTCGGCCTGCTGCCGGACGACGCCGACGAACTGCTGCTGAAGGTGGCCGATATCTATCAGCGTCACCTGCCGCGCAGTCTTCCCATGTCGGCCTGGCCGGAATGGTCGGCGCGATTCGATCGTGAGGGCCCGACCACCCTGCCGGCATTGACGACAGCCGTAATTGTGACAGGAGAGGCAGACGCAGAGGCGCTGGAGCGCACGCTAGCCAGCCTGGAGTCGCAGCACGGCATGACCGTGCAGGTCTTCTCCGACCAGCCATTCGCGGCCCTGCTAGCGCAGGCGCTGGCATCAAACTGCGATGTGCTCTGCTGCGTACGCACCGGAGACACCCTGGCACGGCATGCGCTGGCTTGGGCGTTGGAGGGATTCGCGCTGCCACAGGCACAGGTGGTGTATACCGACAGTGAAACCAATGGCACGCCGTGGTTCAAGCCGGCGTGGAATCCTGACTATGCGCTGGCCAGCGACTATCCGCTCGATCTGCTGCTGGTACGTGCAACAACGGCAAAATGCCTGCTTGAAGTGCACGATGCCGCCGACTTCGCCTGGTCGGCGTTGGCCGCGGCTTGGTCGCAAGGCTCTGAAACCATCGTGCACGTGCCACGCGTGCTGTTGCAAAGAGCCTCGCCGCCGGATGCTGCCGAACAGTCCGCACGCCTGGCGGCCGCCACGCGCGCCTTGGCCGCAGTGTCGCCGCAGGCCGTGCTGGAAGAGCTGGACAGTATCTCGCCCGGCAGCGCGCATTCCGCGCGCCGGGTCCGCCATCCGCTGCCAACCGGCGCACGCGAATTGACCGTTAGCCTAGTCATCCCGACGCGCGACCGCGCCGACCTGCTTCAGCGCTGCATCGACACCATCCGGCACTTCACCGACTGGCCAAAACTTGAAATCGTCGTGATCGACAATGGTTCGGCCGAAGCAGCCACGCATGCCTATTTTGCCGCGATCTCTGCGCAAGGCGTGCGGGTACTGCCGATGCCCGGCCCCTTCAACTACGCGGACCTGAACAACCGAGCGATCGCCCAGGCCAGCGGCGACATCATCGGTCTGGTCAACAACGATATCGAGGCGCTTCACTCAGGCTGGCTGGACGAGATCATGGCCCAACTGTTGCGCCCCAATGTCGGCGCAGTCGGAGCCAAGTTGCTCTGGCCAAACGGCATGGTGCAGCATGGCGGAGTGTTGCTCGGCGTCGGCAACGTTGCCGGCCACTTCGGCAACCGCCTCGCGGACGCGGACTGGGGCGACCATGGACGAAACCAGCTGGTGCAGCAGGTCAGCGGCTGCACTGCCGCCTGCCTCTTCCTGCGCAAGACTGACTACCTCCAGCTCGGGGGCATGGATGCGAATGCGTTCCCGGTCGCCTTCAACGACGTTGACCTGTGTCTGAAAGTGCGGGCATCGGGCAAGGCGATCGTCTGGACCCCATACGCCAAGCTGCTGCACGCCGAATCGGCCAGCCGCGGGCACGAAGACACGCCACAGAAGAAGGCGCGCGCGCAGCGCGAGGTCGATCAGCTGCGGATGAAGTGGAGGCATGTACTAATGCGGGATCCGGCGTATCACCCGGCACTCAACCTGGATCCGAATAGTCATGCATTTGGTGGGGTGGCACTGCCGCCGCGGGAGCGATCTCCAAGAAGGTCCTCATTGCCGAGCGAACGATAGGACCAACACCGACCAATGCCGAAGTGCTGCGGCCCAGCGTTGGCATCGGCGCGACGCCCATGACTACAAACATAATGAAAAGAATCCAATGACTACGGAAATGCATCACAAATCGCTGATCGATACGCTAATCGCGCAAAATGCCACGCTGTCTGGTCGTGTCAGCCAACTCGAATCCGAAAACAGTTCCCTTCGCATCCAGCATGCCGGCTTCGAACGTTATTTCAACGAACACCGCCGCGATCTGTATCGCCGGCACCGAACCGCGCTGTACGGAATTACGGGCGAGCCCGCAGCCGGTAATATGGGAGACATCCCGACGCGGCGCGAAGCGTTCCTAAAGCTCGTCTCGGATATCCCAGGCTGCGATAGCCTGCAGGCGCTACATCCCCACAACGGAATGGGCTCTCGCTACCGCGTCCTGCTGTTGAGTGCGGGGGGTATGGGCGATTGCCTGATCCTTACCTACTTGGCAGCGCTGGTTCGCGCTTACCTCCCGGTAGATTACTTGGCGGTCGGTTTCGAATCGAAACAGGTCAAGGAGATCTTTGCCGACACCGCACTGGCGGACGCAGCGCTTTCACTCAACCATGAGACTCGGGATGCACTGTTCTCGGTAGCGACAGCAATCGATATCTTCGATATCGTGATCGACGTCCGCTATGCGGCAGTCGCATTCTTTCCGCCACAATCCCGTGTCCCGCTCGAGTATCAACTCACGGTGCGTAGCTTCAGCGAGCCGTGGTTCAAGTACAACCTCTTCGATTGGCCGCACCTCAACCACCATTTCGCGAATGCCGCGATGGAAGCCAAGCTCACCGCGTATTCGCTATTCCCACACTCGCTCGCGCTCGGCAACGTCCGTATGAGACCGGTCATGGACATCGAGCCAAGCTACTCTTCCGCGATCGATGAACTCCTGGCGTTCAAGAAGCCTATCGTATGCTTGGGCATCGGTAGTGATGCCAAGATGGCGAGCGACAAGGGCTTGTCGACAAAAACCATTCCGCTGGAAACTGTCATTGCGACAGCCGACGAACTCAACAAATTGGGATATCTGACCGTTCAACTCGGGATGTCCCATGAGCCCATGATCGGGAGTGTTGCGGTCGACATGCGTGGGCGCCTTGCCGTCCGCGAGTCCGCCGCGATCCTGAAATTAGCCGTCTGCTTCGTCGGTGTGGAGGGCGGCCTCGTGCATATGGCAAAAGCGGTGGGCACTCCGTCCGTCGTCTCCTTCGGTCCCACCCCCGCAGCGTTCTTCGGCTATGACGAAAACGTGAACATCAGCACCAATCAGTGTACGCCTTGCTGGTGGACTACGCGTGAATGGATGACGCGCTGCATCTCGCAGACCGAGCGGCACGGTTGCATGAAAGGGGTGAGTGCTGCCGATTTGATTGACGGCGTAAGGACCTTGCACAGCAGGCAGGTCCGCAAGCTTGAACTCACAATCGTGCCCGAGAAACAGCTCAGCTTCGATGCAGTTCCAAGTGACGGTTTTCCTGACATGGGCTCCATCTATCAGGACCTCCCTGAAAGTTCATTGCCGCATACAATCGTGTCGTCTTATGTCGATTACGCTGGCGATTCTGGTGTCCTTGTCCTGAAGAGGAACAATGTTCCC
Source organism: Massilia sp. CFBP9026 (assembly GCF_034045165.1). Taxonomy (NCBI): domain Bacteria; kingdom Pseudomonadati; phylum Pseudomonadota; class Betaproteobacteria; order Burkholderiales; family Oxalobacteraceae; genus Massilia; species Massilia sp. CFBP9026. The sequence continues at coordinate 413,659 of NZ_JAXCWH010000003.1, read as the reverse complement.
CATGCCCTGTCTATCAAGAACTATACCTTCGTCGATGGGTCCGACCTTCATCGACTGAAACTTCAGGTAACGAACGTGTCAAACATCCTTGACGCAGGAGGGGCAGGCACGATTGCCGTGGGTAGGCTCGAGGCGCAGAAGTTGAATGGCCTCTCGTCCGGCGCCATCGAGACTGCATTCCAAGAAATCATTTCGGCATTTACTGCGAAAGGCCACCCCTTCAAAGCTCTTAAACCGAAAAAGCTGTCATCTGATACCAACTACTACGTCACGATCAAGTGGGCGGCTGAATGAACGTCGCGCGATTGATGGAGGACCTAGTATCTTCTCTACAAGCTCAGCCGGAGGAAGTTCGTTCGAATTATTTCGATTCTAGTCTCACTCTTGCCTGCAATCTGATCACGAACACGAATTCCGGCGATCTCTCCGACGCTAACCTCATTGCCTATCTGGACCAAGAGTTCCTGAAAATGCTGCTTGGACGACGCTTCGGCACCAGTCCCTTGGGCCAAGGTATCCCTTTGCTCCTGCAAGGCTTATATTACCTGCGCACCAACGGCTCATCCCAGCTCAACGGGGATGTGGTCAATGCTTGCCTGCTAGATTTCTATAGGGCGGCGCTGCCCTTGGGAGACTGGGATGACCTGCTCGTTGAGGAGCGCCGCCCACACCCGACTGCCCGGAGACTGCTGGCGTATATTCGTCCGGATATCAGGCCCCAACTGCAAAGTGAACAAGATCGCAACGCTTGGCTGATCAGACATGGTTTTCAGGAGCTACCACTTTATCGGTCTCGACTGCGCCGTTATTTTGCGGAAGCGACCGGATACAAGGACTTCCAACTACAAAGCGGCGATATCGGCTATGCGTTTCATCAAATTTCCTCGTCCACACCACCGAAAGACCACGATCTTTTCCACCACGACCTGAGTTTCAGACGATGGATTTGCGTGCGCGGTGCGATGCTCATGTATAAGAAGAAGCCGTTCGAAAATCGCATTCATGATCTGCGCTGGTTAAACCAGAATACAACGCTAGCACTGCGTAACGTCTACTTGGGAAATGAAGGACGCGTGTTGCTTTCGCTGGGTGCTCTCGGCGGCACAGGCAGTTTCAAAGTAACGATTCATAGCGCAACGGATGACCAACAACGAACAGTTAATTTCGACAACGTCTCAGCATTATTATGTGAATTCCGCATACAGAAGTGGGTAGATACAATTCGCATCAGCATCGAATCCAGCGGAAACTATGTCGCCGATCTAGGGACGACTTAAAAAACGTATAACGTGATTTTCTAAAGAATCACGTATCCAGATTTTTCCCGTCACCCTTAAGTCAATCATTCTAGCCGCATACCAAACCCGCACCATGGAACGAAATAATGAATAGCTGCAATCGAATAAACTTTGAAGTTTTTAACAATTCGACCGAGCACCTCATTGTCGTGATGTCGCCGATGGAACTTCCGATCGATAAACTCCCCCATTACAAGGATGAGAATTTCGATAATTTCAGCCGAATATTGATCAATCCTGGCTCACGAAATTACTATAAAGACTGCGTTGCAGAAGTGCGGGATGCCATATCAACTGCGATAAAGGAGACCGGCGCTAAACACTTGGTTTTCTGCGGATCATCGATGGGCGCATTCGGGGCGATTTATATGGGCTCTCTATTCGTAGAGACCAAGTACATCGTCGCTTATGCACCGTTCATCCGCCTTGATCATCCTGGCACGTTATCGAAGTCATCTATCGATCCTGATTTTCTCATGGATGAAGATCGCAACTCTAGTGAATTGACAGAGAGATTAAAAAATACCAAGGCCAAAGTATTCCTTTTCTATCCCTGTATTGATGGACAAGATGGGGTAAAGATCGCTGAATCGGAAGCATTTAACGAGTGTGCGCATATCGCCAGATATTATCTGATGTGCGAACATAATATTCATCAGCACATAGGCTTACCAGCACTAGTAGCCGACCTCATAGATTCGGGCAAGGTTTCGACAGAAAAGATCGAACAACTGGCCGCCACTGAGGATGATAAGAAATTTTCGCAATACACCTATCAGTTCTATATTGCGGAGTTGGAAAACTCGAAGATAACATTTGAGTTCCCAAGCATGCCGCTGGAAAACACTAAAAACTGGTTGTATTTCTATTGGAAAGCCCGCTATCAAGCGAGGCAGGAGCAACATTGGGAGAGCCTATGCAACTATATGGTATCAATGTCGAATGGTGGCGATAATGTAGTGGAAACACACTTCTGCGTTGCTAACACACTCAAGACGCTTGGCTTGAAACACGCAGCACTCGGCTACTATCAGGAGGCCTTCAAGCGGTCTCCAATGAATAATCAGATCGCACTCATCATTAGCGATTTATTGACGGCATAACGCAAATGGTAGCCATCTGAACGACACGTGTAAGTTGCAATCAAATTAAGTTGAAGTACGCCAGAAGAGCGATTGCACGACCGTTCACAAGCGCTGTAGAGATCATATGAAAACCAAAGTCTACTCCGTACTCCGGCCCTGTGACTCAGACACGCTCGTCGTGATCTTAGCGCCGATGAACTTGCCAGCAACGCAACTTCCACACTACAGGAATTCGGAGATCATAAATGCCAGCAAACTCCTTATCAATCCGGCAAACTCAAACTTCTACCAAGACTGCGAAATAGAAGTTAAAGAGCTGATCTCCAGTTCACTGGTCACTACGCAGGCGAAAAAACTGATCATTTGCGGCAGCTCTATGGGGGGATACGGCGCCTTACTGTTCGGACCCCAGTTCAAGGAAACGATTGCATTGTTCTCGTACGCTCCGGCTTTTAGGCTGGATCATCCCTATTCCCGCTCGGCCTTACAGATGGAAGTAGAGCACCAGAATGGATCAGGGAGCGTGACTGAAGGTTTGGCGAGAACATCGGCTGATATACATCTGTTTTTTCCGTGCTTCGACCATCAAGATGGGGTCAACATCGCTGATGCATTGGCACTGACAGGGGATTATCCACATCTGGCGATCCACTACCTTAACTGTACGCACGATATCAATACCCATCTTCCATTACCTGAGTTGGTGAACTGGTATCTACAGACATCGCGAATTCCGGAAGACAAAATCGCTCCTTTGCGTGCTTCCTTATACGATGCCCGCATTGCAGCCTCGACGTATGCGCTCTATTGCCGGGAGAATGGAATTTCCGTAGATATCGAGTTCGACCATTACCCCACTGAAAGAACGGCGAATTGGCGATATTTTTATTGGAAAGCCCGCAATTTGGCAAAGATGCAGAAAATGTGGGAAAGCGTACATAACTTTATCGCAGCCATGGAAAAAGGTGGCCTAAGCGTCAGCGAAGTGCAGTTCTGCCTTGCGAATGCCTACAAGGACATAGGAATGACACAAGCCGCAGTTGGTCACTACCGGGAAGCCGACAGAATCAGGCCAAATGACCCAACCACGCTCTCAGCAATCGACGCTCTCACCAAACAATAACCTAGATCATGTTTAAAGAATCTCTACAGAATCACTTAGACGTTTTCAGCCGCCTACTCTCGATTGAACCCGAGCTGGACCGCGCGATTGAAATCATGTATGAGTCGTTGAAAAACGACGACAAACTGATGTTTTGCGGAAACGGTGGCTCTGCCGCCGACAGCCAACATCTGGCTGCAGAGTTTGTTGGGCGATACATTAACGATCGACCTCCAATCGCCGCAATTGCTCTTTCTACAGATACTTCAGCACTAACATGCATTAGTAATGACTATGGATATGAGCACGTGTTTTCCCGCCAAGTGAGCTCGCTCGGCCGCGCAGGCGACACGCTCATCGGCATATCCACCTCGGGCAATTCGGCCAACGTCATCCGTGCTGTAGAAGCAGCAAAACAGAGGGGTGTGCATACGGTCGCGCTGCTCGGTCGCGATGGCGGCGCGCTCAAGGACATGGTGGATGTAGCCATCGTAGTGCCATCGAACGTGACAGCGCATATTCAGGAAGCGCACATCTTCATTGGTCATCATTTTTGCTCGGCGCTCGAGCAAAAGCTTGGCTACTAATAATCTTAAGTATCGATAGAGGATTGGATTGTAATGGACTCAGGTAACGGACAACGTTTCCTTACGCGGATTCCCGATTTTTCGGGAGCCAAGCTATTAGTCGTCGGTGACGTCATGCTCGACAGCTACTGGCATGGGGTGACTAACCGAATTTCTCCCGAGGCACCTGTCCCAGTGGTAAAAATCGATCAGGAAGAAGTCCGGGTCGGCGGTGCGGGCAACGTAGCGCTCAATGTGGCGTCCCTTGGCGCATCTTCGTCCCTGATCGGACTGGTCGGCGGAGATGCCGCAGCCGACCAGTTGCGTGCGCTGCTGTCGGCCGCGAACGTCGAGCCGCTGCTGCAGGAGGTACCCGGGTCCAGAACCATCACTAAGCTTCGTATCGTCTCGAAACATCAGCAGTTGATCCGTGCCGACTTCGAAGATAATTTCCCGCACTGGGACACGGGCAGAATGCTTGCGGAATACCAGGACCGACTGGCCGATGTCGACGTGGTCCTTCTGTCGGACTACAAGAAGGGGGCATTACGCCACTGCCCGGAGCTGATTCGTGCTGCAAAGACTCTCGGCAAGGCAGTGGTCGTGGATCCAAAGGGATCCGATTTCTACCAGTACCGCGGTGCCACCGTCATCACGCCCAATATGTCCGAGTTCGAAGCCGTTGTCGGGCCATGCCAAAACGACGAGGAAATCGTCCAGCGTGGCACCGAGCTGCGTGACAAACTTGAATTGGATGCGGTCCTGATTACGCGAAGCGAGAAAGGCATGACCTTGCTGGCCCGCGGGCACGAACCATTTCACCTGCCAACGCGTGCACAGGAGGTTTTCGATGTTACCGGCGCCGGCGATACGGTCGTTGCGACCCTGGGCGCCGCCTTGGGCGCGGGCCTATCCTTGCATGAAGCCGTCATACTGTCGAATATGGCCGCAGGCATTGTGGTGGCCAAGCTGGGTACGGCGACGGTCTCGGTCAAAGAGCTGCAGAATGCCCTACATTCTGGCGCGCCGGAATACAGTGAAAAAGGCCTTGTATCTGAAGAGCGCCTCATTCGCGCAGTCCGTGCAGCCCGCGCACGCGGAGAACGCATCGTGATGACGAACGGCTGTTTCGATATGCTACATCCTGGCCATCTCGACTACCTGGAAGAAGCGCGCATGCTGGGCGACCGGCTGATTGTTGCGATCAATGACGATGCATCGATTACCCGCATCAAGGGGCATGAGCGTCCGGTAAACAGCATCGACATCAGGGCACGGATGCTAGCCGGCCTGGCATCCATCGACTGGGTAGTGCCATTTTCGGAAGATACCCCCGCGCGGCTGATTGGCGCTGTCCTGCCGGATATTCTGGTCAAGGGTGGCGACTATACCGTGGATCAGGTGGCAGGGGCGGAAGCCGTACGCAACTCAGGGGGGCTCGTACAGATCCTTGGTTTGACGGAGGGGCATTCGACGAGTGCGCTCATCGAACGCATCCGGAGGGGCGCAGAATGATCATCGTCACTGGCGGCGCCGGTCTTGTCGGCAGCAACATTATCGCGGCACTCAACGCACGTGGGATCAGCAATATTCTGGTGGTCGATCACCTGAAAAATGGCCGCAAGATGATCAATCTTGCCGACCTCAACTTTATCGACTATATGGACAGGGAGGACTTCATCGCGCGCCTGCGGTCGGGCCATTCGTTCGGCAAGGTGGAGGCTGTCTTTCACGAAGGCGCGTGCTCGGCCACTACTGAATGGGATGGGCAGTTCATCATGCGCAACAATTTTGAATATTCAAAAGAATTGCTGCATTGGTGTCAGCGACAAAACGCACAGTTTCTCTACGCTTCGTCGGCCTCAGTCTATGGGTTGGCCGAACACGGGTTCAGCGAAAATCGGGAATGCGAGATGCCGATCAATATGTACGCTTTCTCGAAATTCCAGTTCGACCAGTACGTCCGGTCGCTGAAAAATGAGCTGAAACGGCAAGTCGTCGGCCTGCGCTATTTCAACGTGTATGGTCCGCGCGAGTCGCACAAAGGGTCGATGTCCAGCACGCCATTCCATTTCAACAATCAGATCGTCGCAAACGGCGTTGCGCGCCTCTTCAGTGGCGCCGATGGGATCGGTGATGGCTTGCAGCAGAGAGATTTCGTTTATGTCGAGGACTGCGTCGCGGTGAACCTCTGGTTCTTCGACAACCCACAGCGCAGCGGTATATTCAACCTTGGTACCGGTATGGCGCGCACCTTCAACGACGTCGCCAGAGCGGTCATCGCCTGGCACGGTCGGGGCCACATCGAGTACATTCCGTTCCCCGAACATCTGAAAGGTGTGTACCAGAGCTACACGCAGGCCGACATTCGCAATCTACGTGCAGCTGGTTACGACAAATCCTTTCACACGATCGAGGAAGGGGTTACAAAATACATGGCTTGGCTCAATCGAGCTTCGCAGGCTTCGGCCATCTAAACACGGTCTGCTCCTGTGACAGCGCATATGACTACTACCCCCCTTCCCGGCGTTCCACATGTCGAGTCGCCTTTCTTCTCGCGCATCTTCAGTGCGCCTGACATGGACGAGGAAACCCGCCGTATCGCCTTCGACCTGTCCGTCAAAGGCTACGCCGTGCTCGAGTTCCCCGACGTCGCTTTCGCCGGAATGACCGACAGGATCAAGGCGAACCTGCACGCCCACTACGACTTCGACGGCTGGCGCACCCACGGCCACCCAGCCGGCATCAGCCTGCGCGTGCAGGACGCCTGGTCCTTCGACGAGAACGTCAAACGCATCGCCTGCAACGAGCATATCATCGCGCTGCTTTCGCGCCTCTACGGCCGCCAGGCCTGGCCCTTTCAGACGCTGAACTTCCCGGTCGGCACCCAGCAGCACTTCCATACCGATTCGATCCACTTCAGCTCAAGTCCCGAGCGCTTCATGTGCGGTGTCTGGGTGGCGATGGAAGACATCGACGAGACCAACGGTCCGCTGATGTATTTCCCCGGTAGCCACCGCTGGCCAATTTATACGAATGAGCACATCGGCACTTGCGTCGCCGAGCTGGAAGGCACGCCGACGCAGGCGATCTACGAGGCGATGTGGCGCGACCTGGTGGAAGCGCATGGCGTGGAGCCGCAGTATTTTCATGCCAAGAAGGGACAGGCCCTGATCTGGGCCGCGAACCTGATGCACGGCGGGACGAAGCAGCGCGACCCGGCGCGCACCCGCTGGTCGCAAGTCACCCACTACTTCTTTGACGACTGCGCCTACTACACGCCGATGATGTCCGATCCCTTCTACGGCAGCATTGCGTTCCGAGCGCTCACCAACATCGTGACCGGAGAACCTGTCCCCAACCGTATCGCTGGGCACGATGTGCCTGCGCGCTTCATCGAAGCAACGACGCCGGGTCAGGTGAAATGGCGGGAGGAAGAAGCGTTCGATCCACAGTTGTACCTGCTCGCCAATCCGGACGTGGCGGCAGCCGGAATCGATCCAGCCCAGCACTATCTGCAGCACGGCATTCAAGAAAAGCGCCGACTCCGTCCCTGAGCACTATCTTGGTATGGCACTGGATGGAAAACAGGTCGGCTTGCCGACGAGAGATAGTCTGCCATAGCAGAGCCCATAGCCATGTCATCCCTCCCAGACCCCGTTAGCCAGCGTGATCTCGATGATGTTCATCTAGTTGTAATCCGCCGCGATCACTTTCCAGTTGCCGGCCGTGAGCGTGCCGCGATTGGCCAACGTGTCGATCTGCCCGACCGGCTTGCCAATGAAGGTAAGGCTTAGTCGAAGGTTTCTGCGGTCTTGAGCAGCAAGCCACAACCATCCTTGGCCGACAACATCGGCGCGTGGCCGATCGGCCAATCGACGTTGATGGCTGGATCATTCCAGGCGATGCAGCGTTCGTGCTCGGGCGCGTAGTAATCTGTTGTCTTGTAGACGAATTCAGCGGATTCGGACAGCACTAAGAAACCGTGAGCAAACCCTTCAGGAACCCACATCTGCGCCTTGTTCTCAGCGCTCAGGACCTCGCCCACCCATTGTCCGAACGTCGGCGACGAGCGACGCAAATCCACCGCTACGTCAAAGACGCTGCCGGCGACGACCCGCACCAGCTTGCCCTGCGGCTGGCGAATCTGGTAATGCAGACCGCGCAGCACGTTATGAGCCGATTTCGAATGGTTGTCCTGCACGAAGGTCACCGACCGGCCGACTGCCTCCTCGAACCGGGCTTGATGAAAGCTCTCGTAGAAAAATCCACGCTCATCACCAAACACGCGAGGTTCGATACGCAGGACGTCAGGAATGGCCAAGCGGGTAATCTGCATTAAAACACCGTTTCTTTCAAAACACGCATCAGGTATTGGCCATATCCGTTCTTCTTCATCGGATCAGCCAGTTTTTCGAGCTGACCAGCGTCGATCCACCCCTTGCGGAAAGCAATCTCTTCCGGACATGCCACTTTCAACCCCTGCCGACGCTCGATCGTCGCGATGAACTGGCTTGCGTCGAGCAGTGACTCGTGGGTACCTGTATCGAGCCAGGCGTAACCGCGTCGCATGATCTCAACGTGCAGCTTGCCCGTTTCCAGATAGAGGCGGTTCAGGTCCGTGATCTCGAGTTCTCCGCGCGCGGACGGCTTGAGCGTGCGAGCCATCTGCGACACGTTCTCATCGTAAAAATACAAGCCCGTCACAGCGTAGTTCGAACGCGGCGCCGCCGGCTTTTCGTCCAGGCTCACGGCCTTGCCTTCACGATCGAATTCAATGACCCCATACCGTTCCGGATCCTGCACGTGATAGGCAAAGACGGTCGCGCAATCGGTCCGCGCATTCGCACTGTCGAGCAAGATGTTGAGGTTGTGCCCGTAGAACAGGTTGTCGCCCAGGACCAGCGCCGAGGGAGAGTTATCGAGGAATCGCTCGCCGATCAGGAAAGCCTGCGCCAGTCCGTCCGGCGACGCCTGCTCGGCATACGACAGATTCAGGCCCCAACGCGCGCCGTCCCCCAGCAATTGCTGAAAACGCGGCGTATCCTGCGGCGTCGAAATAATCAGGATGTCGCGAATCCCACCCAGCATCAGTGTGCTCAGCGGGTAGTAAATCATCGGCTTGTCAAACACCGGCAACAACTGCTTCGAGATCGCCAGCGTGGCCGGATGCAGCCGGGTGCCGCTGCCGCCGGCGAGAATGATGCCCTTGCGTTTCACGGGTTCGCTCCTAGGTTTCCTTGCGCCGACAATTCGGCGATCATGCGGTTCACGTGGTAGCGCCAGTCTGGCAGCACCAGGCCGAAAGTCGCGCAGAATTTGCTGCAATCCATGCGCGAGTTAGCCGGCCGCACAGCTGGCGTCGGAAATGCGCTCGAAGCGATCGGCTGCACCGACTCGGGCCCTGCCTTCAAGATTGCGCCATGTTCCTGCGCCTGCGCCAGCACGTGCCGCGCATAGGCATGCCACGTGGTGGCCCCACTTGCAGCCAGGTGATAGGTGCCGGACAGAGCGAGCGCCTCCGGCCCCAAGACCGCGATGCGATGCAAAGCCAGTGCCGTGACATCGGCCAGCAGTTCCGCGCCAGTCGGTGCGCCATGCTGGTCGGCCACCACGCTCAGGGTTTCGCGCTCCTTCGCCAGGCGCAGCATGGTCTTGGCAAAATTGCCGCCGCGCGTGGCGAATACCCAGCTCGTGCGCAGGATCAGATGCATGGCGCCGCTGGCGCGAATCCGCTCCTCGCCCTCGTACTTGGTACGGCCATACACCGACAACGGATTGACGGCATCGGTCTCGACCCAAGCGCCCTCTTTCGAGCCGTCGAACACGTAATCGGTCGAATAATGCACCAGCCACGCGCCGAGGGCGGCGGCCTCTTCAGCCAGCACGCCGGGAGCAACCGCGTTGCAAGCGTGCGCGGCAAGCTGGTCGCTTTCGGCCTTGTCCACCGCGGTATAAGCCGCCGCGTTCACGATGACGTCGGGCGCAACATCGCGTACCAGCGCGCGCAGCGACGTGGGATCGTCGAAATCGGCTTCACTGCGGCCATACGCAAGCAATTCGCCCAGCGGCGCCAGCGCACGCTGCAACTCCCAGCCAAGCTGGCCATCCTTGCCGAGCAACAGAATCTTCATGCGGCTGGCCGCCCGTCGGCATATTGCCGGTCGATCCACTCCCGGTAGCCGCCACTGGTCACGTTGCGCACCCACTCCCCGTTGGCCAGATACCACTCGACGGTCTTGCGGATGCCGGTCTCGAAGGTTTCGGCCGGACTCCAGCCCAGCTCGCGCTCCAGCTTCCCGGCGTCGATCGCGTAACGACGGTCGTGGCCGGGACGGTCCTTCACGAAGGTCATCTGCGACGCATACGATTCGCCATCGGCACGCGGGCGCAGTTCATCGAGGATCGCGCACAAGGTGCGCACCACGTCGATATTCGCCTTCTCGTTGCAACCGCCGACGTTATAGGTCTCGCCCAGCCTCCCCTCGGCCAGCACGCGGCGGATGGCGCTGCAGTGGTCGGTCACATACAGCCAGTCGCGGATCTGCTGGCCATCGCCATAGATCGGCAGCGGCTTGCCGGCCAGCGCGTTGTGGATCACCAGCGGAATCAGCTTCTCCGGGAAGTGGAAAGGTCCGTAGTTATTGGAGCAGTTGGTTGTCACGACCGGCAAGCCATAGGTGTGGTGGTAGGCGCGCACCAGGTGGTCGGACGCCGCCTTGCTGGCGGAATACGGGCTGTTCGGTTCGTAGCGATTCTGCTCGTCGAATGCCGGCGCATCGCTCGACAACGAGCCGTACACCTCGTCCGTGGACACGTGCAGGAAGCGAAACGCCGAACGCGCGTCCGCCTCCAGGCTGCCCCAGTAAGCGCGCACTGCTTCCAGCAAATTGAAGGTGCCGACGATGTTGGTCTGGATGAAGGCCCCGGGACCTTCGATCGAACGGTCGACGTGGCTCTCGGCCGCAAAGTTCAGTACCGCGCGAACGTGGTGTTCGGCCAGCAGGCGGCCCACCAGGGCGCCGTCGCCGATGTCGCCACGCACGAAATGGTGGCGCGGGTTGTCTTCAAGACTGGCGAGGTTCTGGAGATTGCCTGCGTAAGTCAGCTTGTCGAGGTTGACGACTGGCTCGTCATGCTGCGCCAGCCAGTCGATGACGAAGTTCGAGCCGATGAAGCCCGCTCCGCCCGTCACGAGGATGGTCATTCCTGCGATTCCTGGTAGATGTGTAGAGATCGGCAGCGCCAGGGCGCATACCCGAGCCCGAAGATTACCGTGACATTTTCGGCGCGATCTGGCCGGATTGTCAATGTGACGGCGGCGTAGATAAAAGTGCCGGTGCGGAGATCCGACTATCGGATATCACCGTATTGACGATGAATCAGTCCGCCCTGCCGCTACAGGACATAAGCATAACAAATGCCGGCTGCATGAAAATACGCGGATTCCCACTCGGGTTCACGCCGCCTCCGCCGCCTTCAACAACGCCTCGATCCCCTGCGGCTCCACCGGCCTGCTGAAACAATACCCCTGCATCTGATCACACCCATGCTCGTGCAAGAAGGCCAGCTGCTCCGACGTCTCCACTCCTTCCGCGATCACGTTCAGCTTCATCGAATGCGCCAGCGCGATCACCGCGTTGACGATCGCGGCGTCGTCCGCATCCTGGGTCAGGTCGCTCACGAAGGAGCGGTCGATCTTGAGGCTGTGGATCGGGAAGCGTTTCAAACTGGCCAGGCTCGAATACCCGGTCCCGAAATCGTCGATCGCCAGCTGCACGCCCATGTTCGCCAGCCTGGCCATGGTCTCGGCGGCGGCGGCCGGGTTCTGCATCAATACGCTCTCGGTGATCTCCAGCGTCAGCCAGCGCGGATCGCAGCCGGTTTTCGCCAGCAGCGCGGCCACGCGCTGGGCCACGTCCTGGCCCAGGAACTGGCGCGCCGACAGGTTCACGCTCACGCGCACCGGCGGCAGGCCACGGCGCAGCCAGGCCACCTGCTGCGCCATCGCGGTCTCGAGCACCCATTCGCCGATCGGGACGATCAGCCCGGTCTCTTCGGCCAGCGGGATGAAGTCGGACGGCGCCACCATCGGCCGGCCGTGCGGCTTCCAGCGCAGCAGCGCTTCCACGCCGCTCACGTTGCCGGTTGCGATGTCGACCACCGGCTGGTAGTGCAGCAGGAACTCCTGGCGCTGCAGCGCGCGTTGCAGCGCGCCTTCCATGCGCAGGTGCTCCACCGACTGGGCGCCCATGTCGGCCACGTAGAAACTGTAGTGGTTGCCGCCCGAGCCCTTCGACTGGTACATGGCGCTGTCGGCGCACTTGAGCAGGGTCGCCGCGTCCAGGCCGTCGCGCGGGTACATCGAGATGCCGATCGAGCCGGTCGGAAAGACCTCCTGGCTGCACAGCAGCAGCGGCTGGAACAGGTTATCCAGCAGCTTCTGCGCCACCTTGGCCGCATCGCCCTCCCCGGCCAGCTCGGGCAGCACCACCACGAATTCGTCACCGCCCTGGCGCGCCACCGTGTCGCTCTCGCGCAGGCTGCTCGCCAGGCGGCGCGCGATCTCGACGATCATCTTGTCGCCGGCGTCGTGGCCCAGGCTGTCGTTGACGTGCTTGAAGCGGTCCAGGTCGATGAACATCACCGCCACCTGCGTGCTGGCGCGGTGGGCGTGCACGATGGCTTGCGCCAGGCGGTCCTGCAGCAGCACCCGGTTCGGCAGGCCGGTCAGCGCGTCGTGGTTAGCCATGCGCAGCAAGGCCTCCTCGGCGCTCTTGCGGCGCGAGATGTCCTCGACCACCGAGATGAAGCGCTGGTTGCCATTGGCGTCGCGCATCATGGAGACGCTGATGTTCACCCAGATCGGCGTGCCGTCGCGCCGCAGCAGGCGCCGCTCGCGCTGGTAGTCGCCGATTTCTCCGGCGCGCAGGCGTTTGACCAGCGCCAGCTCGTCGGGCAAGTCGTCTTCGTAGGTCAGTTGCTGGAAGAAGCGCTGCAGCAGCTCTACTTCGCTATAGCCCAGGATCTGCGCCATCTTGCGGTTGACGCGCAGCAGGCGTCCGTCGGGGCCCAGCAGCACGATACCCACCGCCGCCTGGCTGAAGGTGAGCCGGAAGAATTCCTCGCTCTCCTGCAGGCGCAGGCGCGCCTTGCGGCGGAAGGTGATGTCCTGGCCGATCAACAGCAGCATGTGGCCGCCGGCCTGTTGGGTGCGGCGGATGTTGAACTCCACGTAGCGCACGCCGTCTGCGCGGCCGTCCAGCGTCACCAGCACGTTGTCTTGCGGGGTGCCGGTGCGCAGCGCCTCGTCGACGCGCGCCGCCAGCTCGGCGTCGGGCAGCCATTCCTCGAGCGGGCGCCCGGCCGCCGCGGCTTCTTCGGGCGCGCCGATCAGGTCGGCCATCGTGCGGTTCATCGAGCGCACCTTGCGATCGGCGTCCACCACCACCAGGCCGGCCGGCATGCCGTCGATGACTTGCTCCAGATAGTCGCGGTTCTGGCGCACATTGCGCTGGTCGGCGTGGGCATAGGTGTCCAGCGCCAGCCCCATGTCGAAGCAGACCACCTTCAGCACCGCATCCCAGGCCTCGATGAAGCGCGCCGGGTCGTGGTGCAGCTTCTGCCACAGCATGCTGGATAGTTCAGAGAGGTATTTGCGGTAGGCGCCGATATACCATTTCGGGTCCAGCCCGATGCGCTGGTGGGCCGCGCCCACGCGCAGGCGCTCGTGGATGTAGGCCGGGCCGTAGTCGCCGGACGTCAGGCTGCTGAAGTAAGCCGCTTGCGCGCGGCGCAGGCGCGCCGTGGTGTCGGCGTCGCCCAGCAGCTCACGCATGCGCGGGAAGGCCAGCAAATGCTCGTAGAAGCTGTCCGAAAAGGTATCGCGCTCCTGTTCCAGCAACGCGTGCACTTCGCGCAAGACGGCGGCGTCGCGCCCGCCGAACTGCAGGAAACCTTTTCGCGCCGCGATTTCCTCTTCATCCAGACCGATCTCGCGCGCCAGGGCGTCGATCAATTCCCCGCTTTCCCTCATGCAAACCTCCACCGGCGCGATGGGGGCGACACCGTCCGGTACCTGCGGGATTCAAACTGGATCGTCATGGGGCAAGACTCGGTCGACGCACATTACCAAGATTGATGATTTATGAAAATTTCACTTGCATGATAGCAAGTTCATTGCCCCGAGTCGCGACTCCTTTATCTGCTGTTGTTTATTGGTCCCTGAAGCGTCAGTTCAATAAACCAGGTTAAGAACCGGGCGACGGCGGCGACCCGGCATGGGTCGGGTCCGCTTGCGGCAGGAAGACGATGAAACTCGAGCCACGGCCCGGGCCGGCGCTTTCGACGCTGATCGATCCCTCGTGCAGCTCCACGATACGGCGGACGATATACAGTCCCAGGCCCAGGCCGCTTGAGTTGGCATGGGTCTGCAGGGTAAATGCCCCGAATACATGCGGCAGGTCGTGGGCGGCGATGCCATGGCCGCTGTCATTCACACGGATGCGCACCCCATCGGCGGCGCCCGTGATCAGAACCTCGATCGCACCGCCTTCGTCGGTAAACTTGATCGCATTGAGGATCAGGTTCCACAACACTTGCTGCAACCGGCGCGGGTCGGCAAGCACCTGGAAACGGTCGCCGAAATCGGCCGGCGTGACCTTGAACGCGATGCGCTTGTCGTGCGCTTTCGCCTCGATGGTCGATACCGCCTCGCGCACGATCCGGCCCAGCGATACCGGGATGCGCTCGATCGACATGGTGCCGGTGAGCGTGCGGGCGGCGTCGATCAGGTCCTCGACCATGGCGGCTTCCTGGCGTACATGCACCCGCATCGCCGTCAACGCCGCGGTCAGTGCCGGCGGCGGATCCTGCATGGTCTTGAGCAGCAGGTCGATGCGCAGCGCCAGCGCCGAAAGCGGGGTGCGCATTTCGTGCGAAACGGTGGCCAGGAACAGGTCGCGTGTCTGGCTGACGCGCTGGAGCTCGTCGATCGTGTCGCGTTGGCGATCGAGCGAATCGGCCAGCGTGCGCAGCAGTGCGCGGAAGGTGGCCAGGCGTCCCGCAGCCAGCGGCGCCTCCAGCCGCACTTCGTTCCACAATGCCTGGCCAGGCAGCTTCAATAGCCTGGCCAGTCGTTCGCATGCCATGGGAGAACTGAAATCGCTCCAGCGCCAGCCGAATACCACCGCACCGTAGCGCTGTCCCGCGCGGGTCAATGGCAGGCCGCAGACGCGCATGCCGTGAAACTCTTCCTCGGCATAGTCGACCGGGCCGTTCAGCGCCGCGACAATCCGCTGCTCGACGGCTGAACCCGGCCCATCCTCGTTCCACAGGCACGATGTACCCAGCAGGCGTGCCGTTTGCGAGCCCAGCATCGGTCCGATCTGGCGCCCTCCCCCAATGTCGTAGGCCGACACCACCATGCCGCTAGCCTGGCAGAACTGCAGCAACGGTGCCTGCCATTCGCTCCAGTCGAGCTGTTTCGAGAAGGATTGGGCGATGCGAATCACGTCGGATCTTCGACCGCCTGCGCCACCGATGACGGTAGCGCCTCGCCTTGGGCGACGGCGACCTCGATGGCGGGACTGTGGCGTGTAGGCGAGCGTGACAACAGGCTGGAATAGGCAGAAAACGGCAGTTGCGGGACCGCATTGGCATTGTGGGCATCCGACGCGTCATCTTCGAGCAGTGCCACCCCGCCGGTTGCGATGATGTATTCGCGGGTAACTTGCTGGATGCGGCTGCCGCGCACCTTCGGAATCGCGATCGCACGGCGCAATACCGTCGAGATCTCGACGTAGCTCAGCAGGATGATATTGTCGACCAGGTGCGATCCCTTGAGTTCTTCGCTGATCTGCGACACCCCCAGCAATTCCGGACTCTCATAGTTGAAGAACACCGTAGCCAGCCGGTTCTTGAAATAGGTTGCCACCGCATACAGGAAATCGGCCACCTCATGGCGGCTGGCCAGCTCGTACACGGCGACCGAGTCGAACACGATGCAGTCGATGCCTTCGCGCTCGACCAGGCTGGTGACGTAGTCGAAGTGCACGTCCAGCTCCAGTTCGAGCGGCGATTCGTATAGCAGGAACAATTCACCGCGGTCGATCATGCCCTGCAGGTCGAAGCCGAGCGATGCGGCATTGCGGATCAGTTGGCGTGGATGTTCGTCGAGCGTGACCAGCAGGGTCTTGCGGCCGGCCTGGGCTGCCGCGGTCAGGAACTGCACCGACAGCACGGTCTTGCCGGTTCCCGAAATCCCGCTCACCATGGTCACCGAGCCTTCGTACAGGCCGCCGTCCATCAGGACGTCGATGGCGGGAGCGCCGGTCGAGATGCGCTGGTTCGAGGTCGGCTGGTCGTCGAGCAGCTTGGGGCGCGACTGTGCGCGACGATATACATGCACGCCCTGATGCGCCTCGATGCGCATGGTGTGGCTGCCACCGATGAAATCCTGGCCGCGCGACTTGGCGACCGTCAGGCGGCGCTCGACCCGCCGCTTGTGCTCCTCGCGGCGCAGTTCGATGATGGTGTCGAACACGAAGCGTTCATGCGCCGGCGTTGCCAGCGACTCGTCGCGTTCGGCCGTGACCATGGTGGTCACGCCGAGCCGGTTGAGGCCTTCGATCAGGACATGGACGTCTTCGCGGAATGGTAGGTCATGCACCTCGGCATACAGGCGCATCGGTGTCAGGCCATCAATCAGCAGGCGCTTGGCGCCCATCCCGCGCAGCGCATCGGCGAACACGCCGTCGCCGTTGCGGAACTCGGACAGCAGCACGGCGGGGCTGGTCTGGATGATCTTGATCTTTCCGGCATCGATCTGCTTTTGCAGATCCCAGTCGAAGCCTGCCGCATCACGCAGCAGCTTCTCCGAATCGAGTTCGAACGACACGATCACGCCGGGCTCGTCATACTGCTCGGCGCCCGCATGGATGAAACCTAGGCCGAGCGTCGTCTTGCCCGAGCCTGGCGGGCCTTCGACGATCAGGTTGTTATGACGCGGAATGCCGCCAAGAAGGATTTCATCGAGTCCTGCGATACCGGTTCTGATCAGCGTGCCCACATTGATACCTTCGCTAAAATGTTGTTGCTGAGTTAAATCAAAGAGACAGTCTAGCAGTTGCCGCGCGTGTCCGTTGACATGCGTTCGAGAACGATCGCAGGGGCCGGTACGCCGCTCGTCTTTCTCATGAATGGTGCGCAAGCGCTTCGATGTGCAGCCTTGTAGTAGCGCAATGTCCGTAACAAATATCAGAGGGAAAGTGCTTGATGTATATCTCTTAGGGAAACCATCATGCCGCTATCACCCCAGCTGCTACAGATTGCCACTGCGGTACTCGGCTGTGCCATCTCGGCCAGCGCCGCAGCCAACGTCGAGGTTGCCGTAACCCCACTGCAACCGACGGTCGACCGCGGCGACGATGTGCTCGTGCGTGTCGTCATGACCAACACATCGGCCACGGCGCAGCACCTGCTGCGCTGGCGCACGCCGCTCGACGGGGTCGAATCCCCCCTGTTCGAGGTGCGGCGCGACGGCCAGCCGGTGCGCTACCTCGGCCGGCAGATCAAGCGCGCGGCGCCCGGCCCGTCGGACTACGTGCGCCTGGAGCCCGGCGCCTCGCTCAGCAAGACGGTGGAGCTGTCGCGGCTGTACGAGATGAGCGTGACCGGCAGCTACACGATCCGCTACCACAGCGCGGCCATGCCGGCGCCGGGCGCCGGTGTCCAGGCGGTGGTCGGCGAGCTGGTCTCGAAACCGGTCAGCATCTGGGTCGACGGTCGCCTGCCGCGCGGCGCCAAGCCGGCCGGCATGGCGCCGGAACCGGGCGCCGCCGGCCTGAGCTACGCCAACTGCTCGAACGCCCAGCAGGAGCAGTTGGTGACGGCGATGGATGCGGGACGGGCGATGACGGGCGACAGCCATGCCTATCTCACCTCGGGCAAGCAGTATGGCGAGCGCTACACCACGTGGTTCGGCGCGCTCGACGCCGCGCGCGGCGCCAAGGTCACCAGCAATTTCACGGCCATCAAGGATGCGTTCGAGAACAAGCCAGTCAAGATCGATTGCGATTGCGACGAGCCGTATTTCGCCTATGTGTATCCGGCGCGGCCGTACACCGTGTGGGTGTGCAGGGCGTTCTGGGCCGCCGCCGTGACCGGCACCGATTCGCGCGGCGGCACCCTGCTGCATGAGCTCAGCCATTTCAACGTGGTGGCGGCGACCGACGACCACGTGTACGGCCAGGCCGGCGCCGCCGAGCTGGCGCGCGAGGCGCCGGAGCGGGCGATCAATAACGCCGATTCACATGAGTATTTTGGGGAGAATACGCCGGTACAGCAGTGAGGGTCGGGCGTCGGAAGATTGCTGGCGCTGGCAATGGCCAACAACACCAGCACGTCGTTCCCGCGCAGGCGGGAACCTAAGTTATTAGCGCTGCGTTAGCGCATGCAAAATTAGGTTCCCGCCTGCGCGGGAACGACGTTTTTAGGCTAACAATAGAACAGTGTCGCGATCGGCCGACGCGGTCACCGTTCAACGCTGCGTAAACGAAAACTTCACCGGAATCGCCGGACTGCTCTTGATACTGGCCGCATCGAGCTTGCCCAGGCTACTCAGCCACGGCCCCGCATAGCGGATCTCGTAGCTGTGCTGCCCCGGCTTGAAGGCATAGGCTTCGGTAATGTCGATCGTGTTCAGGTGCGTGGTCTGAGGCTTGACCTCGAGGTAGTCGGCCGGGCCGGGCGCGGCGCGCTTGACCATGCGGCCCGTATAGGCCACTTCTTCTCCGGGCGTGCGCAGGTTGAAGCGCGGGGCGGACAGATCGTCGCCCAGGGCGATCTCGCGCGGGATCCATACCGACTGGTCGCCGCGGTTCTCGATCAGCACCCGCACCTTGACCGACTTGGCGCCGGTCTCGACTTCAAGCCGGTGATGCACGTTCACCTTGGCCTCCACGGCCTTGACCGCGCCGGCCAGGCCGCCCAGCGCCAGCAACGTCGCCAGCACAGCTGCCGGCATGCTTCGTTTGACATGCATCTTGCCTCCTTCCGGGACGGGGCCACCTCGGTTTACCAACGCGCCGCCGCAAACGCGGCAATCGCCTTTCGATTATGACACGAGTTGGAGTGACAGTTCAGGGCAGTATGTTACCGCCTGTTTCAGGCAGCGCCGCCAGGATGGTCACCGCCACCCGCCGGTTGCGGGTTTGCCCGGCGATGTCCGTGTTCGGCGCCACCGGCCGCGTGTCGGCAAACCCGATCGCCGACAGGCGCGCGGGCGGCAGGCCGTTGTCGATGAACAGCCGCACCACGCTCGATGCGCGCGCGGTCGACAGTTCCCAGTTCGATGGATACACGGGGCTGGCGATCGGCACGTCGTCGGTATGGCCCTCGACCTCGATGCGGTGGGTATCGTCCTTCAAGAGGCCCGCCACGGCGCCCAGCACTTCGCGCGCTTCAGGGTCGAGCAAGGCCTGGCCCTGCTCGAACAGCACGCTGGCATTGATCTCCACGCTGATGCCGCGCGCATTCTGGGTCACCCGCACCTGGCCCGACTTCACCAGAGGCAGCAGGGTCGCCGACAGCTCGCGCGCCATCACGCCCATGCGCTCCTGCTCGCGGCGGGCGGCCTCGTTGCGCTTGCGGTTGATGATGTGCGACAGCGGCAGCACCGGCTCGACATTGGTATTGACCTGGGTCGCCGCGCCGCGTCCACCAAAGGCGTCGCCCAGCGCGTCCGACAGCACCTGGTACTTGCCCTCGTTGACGATGGAGATCGCATACATCACCACGAAGAAGGCGAACAGCAAGGTGATCAGGTCGGCGTAGGAGATCAGCCAGCGCTCGTGGTGCTCTTGCGGGACGTCGTCGTCGTAGCGCTTGCGGGCCATGACCTGGTTCCCCGATCAGTGCCGCGCCAGCAGGCTGGCGACGCGTTCGTCGACCACGCGGCCATGGTCGCCGCTGGCGAGATCCGCGAAGACCTCGGCCAGGATCTCGTACTGCGAGACCCGGTCGTTGACGATCGCCTTGAGCTTGTTGCCGACCGGGTAGAAGAACAGGTTGGCCAGGCCGACGCCGTACACGGTCGAGACGAAAGCGACCGCGATGCCGGAACCCAGGCGCGCCGGGTCGGACAGGTTTTCCATCACGTGGATCAGGCCCAGCACGGCGCCCAGGATGCCGATCGTCGGCGCATAGCCGGCCGCCGACTCCCAGATGCGCGCCGCTTGCCGCTGGGCGAATTCATAGCCGTTGATCTCGTGTTCGAGCAGGCTGCGCAGCTTGTCCGGCGCGATGCCGTCCACCACCAGCCGCAGGCCCTTGGCCACGAAGGGGTCGGCCTTGGCCATGTACTGCTCGAGCGACAGCAGGCCGTCGCGGCGCGCCGTCTGGCTCCACAGGGTGATGTCGCGCGACAGCTTCTGGCGCCCGTTTTTGGGCGGCACGAATACCCAGCGCAGCATGCCGATGCCGCGCAGGAAGGTGCGCGTTTCGCTCTGCAGCAGTACGGCGCCGAAGGTGCCGACGACGACAATGGCGAAGGCGGCCGGCTGCATCAGCGATGCGAACCTGCCGCCGTCGAGCGTGTAGCCGAGGAAGATGCCGGCGATCGCCAGCACCAGGCCGATTACGCTGGCCCAGTCCATATATGCTCCCGCAAGGTGGTGCGCAGGCGCGCAACGGCCTGGGTGTGCAGCTGCGACACCCGCGATTCAGAGACGCCCATGACGGCGCCGATTTCCTTCAGGTTCAGCTCTTCTTCGTAGTACAGGCCCATCAACAGCTTTTCGCGCGGCGGCAGGTTGTCGATGGCCTCGATTACCGCGTGGCGGAAGTCGGTTTCCATCAGGCCGCGCAAGGGGTCGCTGTCATCCACCGCGTAACGGTCGAGGAAGTTGCCGTCGCCGTCGTCGTCATGGAAATCTTCGTAATAGAGCAGCTGGTGGCCGCCCGAGTCGGCCAGCATGTCCTGGTAATCCTCGAGCGAAAGCTTGAGCGACTTGGCCACTTCGGATTCGCTCGGCGGCCGGCCCAGGCGCTGCTGCAGCTCGTGCATCGCGCTCTCGACCTTGCGCATGTTCTGGCGCGTACTGCGCGGCATCCAGTCGCTGCTGCGCAGCTCGTCGAGCATGGCGCCGCGGATGCGCAGCACCGCATAGGTCTCGAACTGGGCGCCGTGGTTGTCTTCGTAGCGGTTGATGGCATCCAGCAGGCCGATCATGCCGGCTTGCACCAGGTCATCCACTTCCACCGAAGGCGGCAGCTTGGCCTTCATGTGGTGGGCAAGGCGCTTTACCAACGGCATATGCTCCGTCAGCAAAGAATTCTTGTCCGCTTTCCCTTTGACCGTGTACATGCTGGTGTAAGTCTTCTCTCTGCTTGTGCTCTATTGCCGATATCGATTACGAACCAAAGTGGGCTGCGCTCCCCTGCTTGCCGAACTGCGGCATGGCGTGCAGCGCGAACTTGCCTGCCAGCTGGCGAAACGCCACCGAAGCGCCGGCCAATGGGAAGGCGTCGACCACGGCCCGGCCCAGGCGCGCGGCCCGGTGCAAGTACTCGTCGGCCGGCACCGAGCCCATGAAACTGAGCTTGACGGCAAGGTAACGTGTTGCTGCTGCTGACATATTATCGTATACCACCTTGGCTTCTGCCTCTGTCGCACCGGTAACAAGGATCCCGAAAGGGCGCCGGCCCAGTTGCTGCGACAAGCGCTTGACCAGCGAATAGGCATTGGTGATCGACGCCGCGCTGGTGGATACCTGCACCACGATCTCGGATTCAACCATCGAGGCCACCGGGAAATCGCCGTCCGGGCCGAGTTCGGCGTCGACGATCACGATTCCCGATTGCAGCGCCAGCACGTCGAAGGTATTGCCCAGGCGACGAGCTTCGGCCGCCGTCTCGGGCGCGCCCATCGGCACCACCGAGAAGCCTTGCGGCGCCGGGCGGATCACCTGATTCAAGGCGCTTTCCTGGCGCGCCACCTGCAGCAGCGAGGCGCTGCGGTTCATGCCGAGCCGGCGTGCGACGCCGTATTCCACTTCGCAGGCGTCGACGATCAGCACGTCGTTGCCGGCCTGGGCCAGCGAGGCGCCCAGGTTGACCAGCATGGCGCCCTTGTCGTCTTCCGGCGTGGCCGACAGAAACGTGACCACGCGCGGACGCGGGCCCTGCAGCATGCGACGCAGGCCTTCGGCCTGGTCGAAATCGAAACTAGCCAAGGTTCACCTCGCGTGCGGCAGCGGATTGGGCGGCGGCCATCATCAGCGGCAGGTCGGCGTCTGCGGCCGCGTTGCCGCGGTTGCGGAAGGCGCGGTCGACCAGCATGGCGCGGTCGGCCACGTGCAGGTCTTCCGGCACGCGCTGGCCGTTCGAGATGTAGTGCAGGTTCAGCTTCTGGCGGATCACGACGTCGAGCACGCCGCCGATCGATGCGGCTTCGTCCATCTTGGTCATGATGGCGCCGTGCAGGCCGCTGCCCTGATAGGCGCGCACCACTTCGTTCAGCGTTTCGTTGGTCGAGGTCGAGTTCAGGCACAGCAGGCGCTTCACGTCGGCGCCCGAACCGGACAGCATGGCGACCTGCTCGGCCACCATGTGGTCGCGCTGCGACATGCCGATGGTGTCGATCAGCACGGTGTGCTTGTTGCGCAGTTCCTTCAGGGCGATGCGCAGGTCGGCTTCGTCCTTCACCGAGTGCACCATCACGCCCAGGATCTTGCCGTAGATGCGCAGTTGTTCGTGGCCGCCGATACGGTAGGCATCGGTGGTGATCAGGGCCAGCTTGTCCGGGCCGTGACGCATCACGCAGCGCGCGGCCAGCTTGGCGGTGGTGGTGGTCTTGCCGACGCCGGTCGGGCCGACCAGGGCGTAGACGCCGCCCTGCTCCAGCAGCGCGTCTTCGTTGCCGATGGTGGTCAGGTTACGGGTCAGCACGGACTTAACCCAGCGCATGGCTTCCGCGGCATCCTTGGTTGCCGGCATTTTTTCAATCAGGAAGCGCGCCAGGGTGGCCGAGAAACCGGCGGCCAGCATCTCGCGCAGCACGGTCGCCTTTTGCGGCTCGCGCTGGGCGGTGGCGTTCCACGACAGTTCGGCCAGCTGGGTTTCCATCAGGCCGCGCATGGCGCGGATCTCGCTCATCATGCCGTTCATTTCGGCGGCGGCCGATTCCTTGGCCTGGGAGATGGCGGCGCTCATCATCGAGGTCATGGCGCTCATGTCGATCGCCGGCTCCGCGGCCGGAGCGCGGCGCTCGGCGTAGGTCGGGGCTGGCTCGGCGTAGGCTGGTGCGATCGGTGCGGCTGGCGCGGCCGGGGCGGCGTCCTGCAGGCGGCGCGACAGGAAGGCTGGCGCTGGCGCCGGTGCGGCAGGCGCCACGTCGTCGAATTGCTGCAGCTGCAGGTTCGGCCGCGGCTGGGCCATTTCCGAATCGGCGGCCGGCGCGGCCAGCGAGGCCACGTCATCGTTGTCCAGCGCCAGGATCTCGACCTGGCCGTCGACTGGACGGTTGGAGAGGATGACGGCATCCGGCCCCAGCGCTTCGCGCACCTTGCGCAATGCATCTCGGGAAGTTGCTGCCGTAAATTTCTTAACCTTCATCTGGTTCTCCGCGCTTCAATCTGGTTCTGCATGACGGGCACGATGCCTGTCGATAGGAAGCATTATTGACGATGCCCTCAGGAAACCATCATGGGAAAAGGATGGGGAAAATGGTCTATTTCGACGGAATCAGTAAAACCGATACCTTTTGACGGAGTGACAAGCCGGATTTGTCGTCAAAAGGCGTCTATGGCTGGGCGATCTTTGCCGCCGCAGAAAGGTCTAAACAGACAAGGCCACCTTATCGATGGCGCAGGGAGGAGACCATGGTCAAATCAATTCGACTGTTGTACCGCAACGTCCAGGGCCGCGTGCGATGCAATTACAACTGGGACTGGCAAAAGATGTGCGAGCGCTCCGCCGTCATGGTCACCGCCGTGGAGTGGAGCGGTGGGGCTGGGCCGGGCGCTGTGACCTTTACCAGCGATTCCTCTCCCGGCCACCCCCACTTGGGCCAGGCCAATGTGTATGTGACCAATATCGGACCGCACGATTCCGAGGGCGGGCCAGGCGGCGTCGAGTTCTATCTGCATGCCGACTCCGACACGCCGCTGGATGTGCTGGTGACCATTACCGACCTTGGGCAGGTTGAGCGCACGGTGTTCGTCAAGTGACTGCTGCCGAACAGGCCAGTTTTGAGCAGGCTCATCGACGGCATACGCCATTTACCTATGATCGACAGCTTGGGAGCACAGCGCTCATGGAGATGGCGTGGGTCAGAAGAGTATTCCTGGCAGCACACTAAAAGTCTACGGAAGAGTGACCGTCCGGTGAAAAAGACAAACCAACGACTCATTCTCGCGCTATGGGTCATTTTTGCCAGCTTCGCCCTTACACATCTATGGATCGTCAATTCAAGTCGGCTCCCGACGATCCCCCAGCCATTCGCGATATGGCTTGTTGATCTGTATGGCGCAAACAATGCGGAAGAAATTCGGGATCTCGAGGTACTGCTCGGACTAGCCGTCGCGTTTCCTCTCGTCCTGGGACTCACATATTCGGGCATCCTTATTTGGCAACGTATCCGCGACCGCACAGTCGATCGATAGTCGACGCTCCCAGCGCGGCATTTACGGTCGCATTACATGGAGTTGACTGACCAGGCAGCATTCGCACGCCGCCCCCCCCTGTCACATTGCTATCACGTTGGGTCTGGCGCAAATACCGCCCGCTGGTGCTGCGCCCTGAACGATCAGGGTAGCCCCACGCCACGCCGGTATACCTGCCAAGGTATTGCGAAGACTCACTGACTGCCTACGCCATCTCCCTATGATCAAAAGCGTGTGGACTAAATTTCCAGGAGATAGCGCATGGTCGAGTGCACGTTCGAACTCAACGGCAAGCCAATGAGCCTGTTTAAGATAGGCGCTACTCACTTTCCAGCGTTCTCAGGCTTGGGAAGGCATGTGAACCAACGACAGTTCATTTGTACTCCCAACGTCGGTCCTATTCCTCCCGGCAGCTACTATATTGTGGACCATCAGTCGGGCGGCAGACTAGGCGCTCTACGTGATCTGTTACGAGACCGATCGGAGTGGTTCGCCCTCTATGCAGCCGACGGGAAGATTGATGACGAAGTATTTTGCGACAATGTAAAGCGAGGAAACTTCAGACTTCATCCGAACCGAGTCGGCGGCGTAAGCCAGGGATGCATCACTTTGGAGAGTCTGGCTGACTTCAATACTTTGCGCGCCCATCTCAAAGCAAGTAATCAGGTGGACGTTCCGGGGAAGCTCGCTACAGGCCTATGGAAGGGTCATCGTCAGGTGAACAAAACCGTTACGCGTTTTCTTCTCGCCATCTGGACCCTTGTCGCTACCGTCGCGCTCACCCGACTGATCCTTGTCCGCCCCGACCTTTTCCCTCGAGTTCCCGAGTCATTCGCACTCTGGGCAATCGATGTGTATGGTTCGACAAATGGCGAGGAACTGGCCGATCTCGAAACGCTGCTCGCACTTGGCTTTTCATTCATCGTCGTGCTGCTCGTCACGGCGCTCTGCAGATTCATCTGGCGCAGAGCCGGCCGCTTCACGGCGCTCGCCGACTGACCGGGCAGCACACGAACCGCCCTCCCCCATTACATCGGCACACCCACCAGGCTGGTCACCCGAATTGTTTTGCTCTCCGGCACTTCCGCATGCGACAGCACCTTCAGCTGCGGCACGGCGCGGCGCAGGAAGCGCGACAGCAGCACGCGCAGCGGGGCCGGCACCAGCAGCACCGGGGTGTGGCCCATCTGCTCCTGCTGGTTGGCCGAGTTGGCCGCCTGCTGGGCGATGGTGTCGGCCAGGCCCGGCTCGATGCCGGTACCGTCGCCGCCATTGCCCATGGCTTGCAGCAGCAGGCGCTCGAGGCGGTTGTCCAGGGTCATCACCGACAGCTCGTTCTCTCCCGGGAACAGCTGCTGGACGATGGCGCGGCCCAGGGCCACACGCACCACGGCGGTCAGTTCCGACGGATCCTGCGTAATGTTCGCGTGCTCCGACAGCGCCTCGATGACCGAGCGCATGTCGCGGATGTGCACGCCTTCGACCAGCAGGTTCTGCAGCACTTTTTGCAGGACCGACAGCGAGACGACCTTCGGCACCAGGTCTTCGACCAGCTTCGGCGTTTCCTTGCCCAGGTGGTCCAGCAGCGCCTGCACTTCCATGCGGCCCAGCAGTTCCGAGGCGTGCATCGTGATCAGGTGGTTCAGGTGGGTCGCCACGACAGTACCGGCGTCGACCACGGTGTAGCCCATGCTCTGCGCTTCGTCGCGCAGGCCGGCTTCGATCCAGGTGGCCGGCAGGCCGAAGGCCGGATCGGTGGTCACCAGGCCTGGCAAGGTGCCGCTGGCCATGCCGGGGTTGATCGCCAGGAACTGGCCATTGATCGCTTCGCCGCTGCCCACTTCCACGCCCTTGAGGGTGATGCGGTAGGCCGATGGCTTCAATTCCAGGTTGTCGCGGATGTGCACTGGCGGCGCCAGGAAGCCCACTTCTTGCGCGAACTTCTTGCGGATGCCCTTGATGCGCTTGAGCAGCTCGCCGCCCTGGTTCTTGTCGACCAGCGGAATCAGGCGGTAGCCGACTTCCAGGCCCAGGGTGTCGACCGGCATGACGTCCTGCCAGGTCGCTTCTTCGCTCTCGGCTGGCGCCTGCTTGGCGGCGGTGGCGTCGGCGGCGGCCGCGGCGGCCGCTTCTTCCTTGGCCGGCGCCGCCTTCTGGCGCTTCGAGATCATGTAGCCGGCGCCGGCCAACGAACCGGCCAGCAGCAGGAACACCAGGTTCGGCATGCCCGGGATCAGGCCCAGGCCGCCGATGATGGCGGCGGTGATGTACATCGATTCCGGACGCGCCATCAGCTGGTTGGTCAGCTGCGAGCTCACGTCTTCGTCGTTGGCCACGCGCGACACGACCATACCGGCCGCGATCGAGATGATCAGCGAAGGAATCTGCGCCACCAGGCCGTCACCGATGGCCAGCAGGGTGTAGATCTTGGTCGCTTCGCCGAAGGCCAGGTCGTGCATCACCACGCCGACGATCAGGCCGCCGACGATATTGATGACGGTAATCATGATACCGGCGACGGCGTCGCCTTTCACGTACTTCGAGGCGCCGTCCATGGCGCCGTAGAATTCGGCTTCCTGGCTGACTTCGGCGCGGCGCTTGCGGGCTTCGGCTTCGCCGATCAGGCCGGCGTTCAGGTCGGCGTCGATCGCCATCTGCTTGCCTGGCATCGCGTCCAGGGCGAAGCGTGCGCCGACTTCGGCGATACGGCCGGCGCCCTTGGTCACGACCGAGAAGTTGATGATGGTGAGGATGATGAAGACGACGATACCAACGGTATAGTTACCGCCGATCAGGAAGTGGCCGAAGGCCTCGATGACCTTGCCGGCGGCGGCGCCGCCGGTGTGGCCTTCGGTCAGGACGATACGGGTAGAGGCGACGTTCAGCGCCAGGCGCAGCATGGTCGAGACCAGCAGGATGGCCGGGAAGGCCAGGAAGTCGAGCGGTTTGACTGTATACAGTGCAGTCAGCAGCACGATGATCGACAGCGCGATATTGAAGCTGAAGAACACGTCGAGCACGAAAGCCGGCAACGGCAGGATCATCATTGCCAGCAGCATGATGATCAGGATCGGCGCTGCCGCCTTGCTGCCTTGCGCACCAAGGCCGCTCATCCAGGCTGGCAGTTTCATGCTGTTGGTCATTCAATCTCCGTGTTCAGTTCAGTTCGGCCCCCCTGGCGTGAAAGGCGCTTGCGACGCCGGGTTCAGCGGGTCCATCTCGTCAGGCACTTTCAACTTCGTCGGGCGATCCGGGTAATCCCCGTCACCCTTCTTGTAGGCGCGCAGCTGGTAGACATAAGCCAGCACTTCCGCCACCGCCGAGTACAGCTTTTCCGGGATCTCGTCGTCGATATCGGTATGCTTGTACAGGGCGCGGGCCAGGGCCGGGGCTTCCATCAGCGTGACCTTGTGTTCCTGGCCCAGCTCGCGGATCTTGGCGGCCACGTCGTCGATGCCCTTGGCCACGACCCGCGGCGCGCCTTTGCCATCCGTATACTTCAGCGCCACTGCATAGTGGGTCGGGTTAGTGACAATCACATCTGCAGTAGGAACATTTTGCATCATCCGGCCCCGGGCCATTTCGCGCTGCAGCTGGCGAATCTTCCCCTTAATCTGAGGATTGCCGTCCGACTCCTTCGATTCCTGGATCATTTCCTGGCGCGTCATTTTCAGTTTGTCTTTCCAGTGCCACAACTGGTAAGGACCGTCGATCAGGGCGATGAAGCCCAGCGCGCCGACGATGAACAGGAAGGATTTGCCGATCATGGCGCCCACGTGGGCGCTGCTTTCGTTGAGGGGTTCGACCGCCAGGCCCAGCATCGCCTCCTTCTGGCCGCTGACGACGATATAGGCCACCACGCCCACCACGATGGTCTTGGCCACCGCCTTGAACAGCTCGACCAGGGCGTTTTTCGAAAACATATTGCCAATACCCTTGATCGGGTTCAGCTTTCCGAAATTGGGCATGAACGCCTTGGACGAGAACAGCCAGCCGCCGATCAGGAGCGGCGACACCAGGGCGATGACCATGATGGCGCCGGCGATCGGCAGGCAGGCCAGCAGCACGCCCACCAGGTCGTTGAGGATGCGTTCGATCAGGATGGCGGGATTGAAGACCTGCTCACGGTCGAGCGTCAGGCCGGACTTGAGCGCCAGGCTCAGCTTACCGACGAGCATGCCCCCAAAGGCCCACAGGCAAGCCCCGGCGGTCATCAGGACGGTAAAGGTGGCCAGCTCCCGCGATCTGGGAACGTCGCCGTCCTCGCGCGCCTTCTCGATCTTCCGGGGCGATGCGTCTTCTGTCTTCTCTGCGTCGCTATCTTCCGACATCCGTACTCCGCCAAAACTATGTCACATGCGCCTTTGTACCGCGCAAATGAAATTATCGCCGGAATTGCCGTGCGGCCAGGAAGAAAACAGAGGGAGGAACCAGCCGCTGTTCGCGGCTGGTAGGCGTTACATGCGGCGGCGGACGAAGGCCCGGGCCGGCTGCTCGCGGCCAAGGTCGGACAAGGGCGTTGCCTGGTTGGCCGCGCTCGGCTTGGCGACGCGGGCCGCCACGATGACCGGAGAGATGACCGGCGTAATCACCGGCGCCGACATCGGGACGATCGGGGCGATTGGGGAGGCGATCGGCTTGACGACCTTGACCGTGGCCGTGGTGGCCGGCGCCAGCGGGGCGGCGGCCATATGGGTCGGCAGGCGGCGGCGGGCGCGCCAGGCGGCGACCACCAGGCCGTAGACGGCCAGGTACAGCGCGAAACTGGCGACCACACCCTGCATCAGCACGTCGGGCGTGCCGGCATGGTTGACGGCCAGCGCCGCCGGCACCAGGGCGATGCTCCACGACACCGGCGACACGCAGGCATTGCGCAGCGGCGCCGGCAGCATGCGCAGGTAGCGCGCGGTGATCGCCGTCTTGACCAGGCTGTGCAGGTGCCAGCTATCCGGATGGCCCGGATGGCGGCGGCACCACAGGCGGCGGCAGATGGTGAACAGGGTTTCGAAGACCGGATAGGCGCAGGCCAGCAGCGGGGCCCAGGCCGAAACCGACGGATTGCGGTAGACCAGCATCACCGACAGCCAGGCCAGCAGGAAGCCAAGCAGGTAGGCGCCGCCGTCGCCGAGGAATAATTTACCAAACGGGAAATTGACGACAAAGAAGCCGGCCGTCACCGCGCAGATCACGAAGCACAGCTGGGCCAGGTGGACGTCGCCGGCGCCCAGGGCCATCAGGCCCAGGGTGGCCAGGCCGATCACGACCGTGCCGCTGGCCAGGCCGTTGAAACCGTCGATGATGTTGACCGCATTGGCCACGCCGCCCACCGCGAAGGCGGTGAACAGCACCGAGAACGGCAGCCAGCCCAGCAGGCCGTCGATCAGCGGCAGGCCGGTGTATTGCAGGGTGACGCCTGTCAGGAACCAGCAGACCGCGCCGCTGGCCATGGTCGCCAGCAGGCGCGCGCGCACCGACACGGTGCGGGTCAGGTCTTCGGCCAGGCCGAACACGAAAGCCGGCAACGCGGCCACCAGCACCGGCAGCAGCAGTTCCTGCTGCGCCTGCGGCAGGACGCCCAGCGCCATCCACAGGCCGATCATGATGGCGGCGCCGCCGATGCGCGGGGTCGGGGTGATATGGAATTTCTGCACACCGCGCGTCGCGTCAAGCGAATAGCGCCCATGCCAGCGTGTGGTGAACACGAGCAGGAGGGAGCAGATCAGCGATGTGGCAAAGCCGATTTCGAGGCCGGCCATGGGAAGGTTATTAATACTCATAGAACCACTTTGTTAACTCGTCAATTCTAGCGCATTTCTCGTTGATTTTCCGGCAAACGTGCCCGGGCACGGATTCTATCCCAATGTCACAAATGCTCTGTTCCGTAATGCAAGCCATTGATTGTGCAAGAACAATTCGACGATTCTAGGTAGGTTGCGATCTGCCAATCAATCGCCCTGAAACTTCTCCTAATATTTCTCGACAAATTGTTACACTTTTCTCCAGTGATATTTGGATAGATTTATTTCTTGTTCACAAATAAGGTGGACCATGGCGAAACATAATCGCAATCCGCAAACTTTCATTTTCTGCATTGTGTTATGCCTGAGCGCGCTGTACCCGGGAATGGCCCGGCCGCAGGGCGTCCCCTCCCCCGAATTACTGGAAGCCCGGGCCCGCCTGCTGGAAGCGGAAACCCGGCGGGCGCTGGCCGAAGCCGAGCGCGCCGAACTGCTGGCGCGCCTGCCGCCGGTCCAGGCCAAGGCCTTGAGCGGCAACGTCGAAGCGGGCAAGCTCGGCGCGGCCGGCCTGGCGCGCGCCTTCGACCTGGCGCTGGAACTCGCACATGAAGTCTGCGCCGGCCTGCCCCAGGATCGCCAGGTCACCCTGTACGACCCGGGGGTCAGCCAGGGCGTGGTGGCGGCGCGCACCGTCGACGGCGCCCTTGCACGCACCGCGCAGGAATTGGCCGAGCGCAATCTCGAGCTGCAACGCTACATTAACGCGCAGACCCCGGAATCGGCTGACCGCCGCCCGGCAATACCGCTGATCTGGCTCACGACGCCCACGGTATTGCTGCGCGCCGGCGCCGACCTGGCCAGCCTGTTCAAGAGCGACGCGACGCTGGCCGGCAGCGCCTATGGCGACGGCGCACGCGCCCTGTTCGCCAGCGCGCTCGCGCGCAGCTGCCCCGCCCGCCTCGCCGGGCTGAGCGGCGGCTATATGGGCGAACTCGACATCGCGCGGCATGACCGCCTGCTCGAGCGCGTCAGGCTGATGGGGACCGAGCGGTCGGTGCTGGCCCAGCACGCGGTGCGGCTGGAGGTGCTGGCCGACGCCGCCAAGGGCGAGCTCAAGAAAGAGCTGCAGGCCGTCGAGGCCGCCGCCAGGGCCCAGCTGAAGGCGGTCGACGCCTTCAGCGAGGGCTTACGCGCGGGCGAGGCCAGCGACAAGAGTCCCCTGTTCACCGCCGCGCGCTACCTCGGCCAGGCCGAACGCAGTGCCGGCGCCCTGGTGCTGGACGTCGACCTGCGGCTGGAAGGCCTGACCCAGGTGCGCGGCAACCTGTTCGGCGGCGAACGCCTGTCCCTGTCCGGCGTGGCCTTCCTGTGGTACCGGCTGCACGAGCCGGACGGCCGCCTGCTGCGCGCCGACGCGCTGCGCCGGGTCAGCCGGCCGGTGGAGGTGCAATTACGTGGCGAGCGCGTTTCCGACGAATTCTGGAACTCGCAACGTTGAACAATAGTTACCCATAACCAACGTCATCCCCGCGAAGGCGGGGATCCAAGTGCTGCCCGCACCACAGGGCTGCATGCAAACTTAGGCCCCCGCCTGCGCGGGGGCGACGTGCACGTGTCTCAGGCCGAATCCGGATGTTTGAGCGTCTGCTCGATCGCCCCAAACAGCGATTTGCCGTTCTCATCGAGCATCTCGATGCGCACCGTGTCGCCGAAGCGCAGGTACTGGGTGACGGCTTCGCCGCCATCGATCGTTTCCTGCCAGCGCTGGGTGGAGATGCTGGCGTAACCCGGCGTGTGGCGGCGCGTTGCGCGGTTCGCCACCACGCCGGCGCCGACGACCGTGCCCGCCGCGACCTTGCGGCTGCCGGCCAGCGCCGCCAGCAATTGCGGGAAATTGAAGGCCATGTCCTCGCCCGCCTCCAGGGTGCCGACCGGATTGCCGTTCCACACCACCCGCAGCGGCAGCGCGGCCTTGCCGCCGCGCCAGGCCTCGCCCAGCTCGTCCGGCGTCACCGCCACCGGCGCGAAGGCCGTTGCCGGCTTTGCATGCAGCAGGCCCAGGCCCGCGGCCCGCTCATCTGCCACCAGGTTCTGCAAGGTCACGTCATTGGCCAGCAACAGCAGGCGGATCTGGCCGTGCGCCTGGTCCGGCGTCGCGCCCTGCGCCAGGTCGCCGCTCACGACTGCCAGTTCGGCGCCGAAATCGATACCCCATTCCTCGCGCGCCAGCACCAGCTCTTGCCGCGGACCGAGGAAACCGTCGCTCGCCGCCCAGGCCAGCTGCGGCGCCTCGCGCCAGGCCGCCGGCAGTTCGCGCCCCAAGGCGCGGTGCTCCAGCTCGTGGTGATGCAGATAGGCGGCGCCGCACACGCGCCCGCTCGCGCGCGGCAGCGGGGCCATGCAGCGGGCCGGGTCGAAGTCGAACGGACGGCGCGCCTTGCCCTCGTTCAGTTGGCGGTACAGGGCGTCGAGCTGGGGCGCGATGAAAGCCCAGTCGTCGAGGGCGGCGCGCAGGCTGGGCGCGATGCCGTCGGCGACGTGGGCGGTTTTGAGGTCACGCGACACCACGGCCAGCTGGCCGTCGCGCGTGCCGTCGTCGAGCGTGGCGAGTTTCATGGAGGGGCCTCTTGGTTCGAGGCCGCCATTTTACGATACCGCTCAGTACTTGACGATGACGCCGGCGCCGAGCGAACGCTGGAAGTAGTTGTAGTCGATCATGCTCTGGCCATAGCCGGCGAAGGCATTGATATAGCCCTTGACCGGGCCCGCCAGCGGGAAGGCCCATCCGACCTGGACCGCACCTTTGTCGGTGCTGAAGTTACGGCGGACCATGGCGGACAGTTCGTGGCCGCCATTCAGGCGGTAATTGCCTTCCAGCTCGAAGCGGCCCATGTAGTCGATGATGTCCGGATTATTGTCGTCATCGAACGACTCATTGACGCGTTTCCAGACCTTGGCCGTCATGGTCAGCGGGCCGCGCTCCAGGCCGACCTGGGCATAGAAGCGGTTCCAGCTGCGCGACAGGGTCGACGACTGGCCATTCGACTGGTGCACGAAGCCCAGGTTCAGGAAGCGCACGTTGACGCCGGCCAGCGCGTAGTCGAGCGGCGTGACGACCATGACCTCGGGCTGGTAATTGGTCTCGCGGAACGGGCTGGACGCCTCGTGGTTGGCCGCCTGCCAGAAGCTGTTCTGGGTATAGCCGAACCAGACGTCGACCGGCAGTTCGAACAGCGTTTCGGCCATCTTCATCTTGAAGCTGAGCTGGAATTCCAGCTCGGCCTTCGACAGGCCCTCGGCATCCGGATCGGTGGCCAGGAAGTCGCGGTACGGCTCTTCGTTCGGGCGGTGGGTGCGGGTCGCCATCAGGTAGCTCGGGCGGTGCGGACGGAACTTGAACACGCCGCGCTTGTCGCGCGGGTCGAGTTCCCAATGGCTGCTCAGCGTGTACTGGGACGCGGCCTGTACCACCGGATCGACCGAGGCGGTGCTGTCCACCGCGCTGGTGCGCGGCGCATCGAAGGCGCCCTCGGCCACAGGCGCCGTGGTCGGCACCGGCGCCACGGCGCCGGGCGTGGTGGGCGTGGCGACGGCCGCGGTAGCCGGGCCGGTACTGGCGGCGGCGGCCTTCTGGCTGGCAACGACGCCGTCGAAGCAGGCCAGGCGCTGGCCGGCATCCGCAATGGCGGCGCATTCCGCCATGGTTTGCGGCGCGGTCTGGGCCAATGCCGGCAAGGCCAGCAGGAGCGGAATCAGGGCGATGGTGTGGGGAAGTCTCGGGCGATAAGCGTGCATATTTATTGTTCTATATCAAAACGTTCGCGCAGCAACTGATGTTCAGTTGCCATCGCGCGTAAGTGTCGCGGATATTTCTTATCGATGTCGCACGTATTGCATTCAGGCATGCGGCAAACGGCCCCGGCCCTGACTGCGGATCGATCAGGCAGGCACCAGCAGGTCGAGCTGGGCCTGGTCCAGGAAGCACCATTCGCCCTCTTCGAGGCCGAGCGATTCCAGGGTCAGGCCGCCGATCTGCGAGCGGTGCAGCGCGCTGCAGTGATTGCCGGCGGCGGCCAGCATCCGTTTGACCTGGTGGTATTTGCCCTGCTCCAGGACGATCTCGAGGGTATGTTCGCCGCGTTGGACGCAGGATACCGCCGTCAAAGGCGCCGGTTCGTCGTTCAGCTGCACGCCGGCCAGCATGTGGGCGACCAGCTCGGCTGTCACCGGCTCGGCGGTCGTGGCCTGGTAGACCTTGGGCACGTGGCGCTTGGGCGAGGACTGGGCGTGGATGAAGGGGCCGTCGTCCGACATCAGGAGCATGCCCGTGGTGTCGTGGTCGAGGCGGCCGACCGGCTGTACATCGCGCCAGGTGAACTGTTCCGGCAGCAAGGTCAGCACTCCCGGATGGTGGCTCGGCTTGCGCGAGCATTCGAAGTTGGCTGGCTTGTACAGCGCGATGTAGGCGTGCTCGCGATAAGGCCATTCTTCGTCGAACACCGTCAGGACCAGGCCGTCGGTGTCGAAGGTGGCCTTGTAGCTGTCGACGGTCTCGCCGTTGACGGCGACGTCGCCGTCCTCGATCAGCGCGCGGCAATATTTGCGGGTGCCGAATCCCTGCGATTGCAGGATACGGTCTAGGGACAATTTACTCATGGGCCGAGACTTTACCAGATGCGCAGGCGCTATGGGGAGGGTTGCCAGGCACACCTGTTAGCGTTATCGGGTAAATTTGTTACCGTTACCTCTAACCCATTTTGCATGCATTCGTTCATTTGAGCAGCGTCAAGCCTTTCGAAATTCGCATTGATAGACTTCAACACGTTAGGAATCCGCCTAACGGCACCTAAGGCGTCTTTGTCATGGGGAAGCCATAGCCAGAGGATAGGAATGAACGTGAACGACGATCTCGACACAGCAAATGGAAAGCTTTCCGCTCAAGAGTCCCATTGTGCGCGCCAACGGCTCGCCAAGGACCACGCGGCGCTTTTCCCCACCCGACTCGCCATGGCGCGCTGGCGCGGCGGCGGCCTCCCCCACCTCCATGGCGGCCACCCACCGTTGCGCGCCGCCTGGTATGCCCGCACCGTGCGCGACCACCAGGCTTGGCTCGACCGTGGCGGCTTCGCCCAACACGAACAGCTGGCACCCTTGCGAAAGCCGGCGATGTGGCATCCGCCACAAGCGAACTTGTCACAAGGCGGCTTGCAAGTCCCACAACAACATAACCAATACCCTACGCAGCAGAATTCGCAGTCACCCTGCCGTTCGGATCGCGACGGCGATTCCCGGCAGTGCGGCACTTGTACCTGAACCGGCACGCCTCCCGGCAGGACGCCGGAGGCACCCCGATGAGACCGGAAAACAGGGCGACGGAAAAACTGGAAGAGAGCAGTAGCCGTACCGATAAGGTACAAGCCGATGAAGTGCAGATTGGTGAAGTGCAAAAATGAAAACGACGGCCAAGGCCGTCGTTTCCGTTCCTGCGGCAGGCGCGCCATGCGGCAAGCCTCCCAGGGACGTACTACCATGAGGAATTGAATTCTCTCGAAACCGCACTGCGTGCGGTGGATAGCGTGTCGCCGTCCGGGCCGACCGAAGCATTTGCCTCTTGACCCTTGCTGCTCGCGCTACCGTTCCACTATAGACGCTCGCCGTCTGTATTCAAGTACAAAATGCTCAGCGCAATTTCGGCACGGCGCCGTGATACGCCGCCTTGACCGCGCTTTCGCCGACCGCAGCGCCAAATTTCTTGAGCACTCTTTCTGGCAGGCCTTCGTGCGCCGTGTAGTCGACGATGTCCTCGGCCTTGACGATGTCGCGCGCCACCGTGTCGACGGTGCCGAAGGCGTCGGCCAGGCCCATGTCGACCGCCTTGGCGCCGGTCCAGTACAGGCCGGAGAAGGTTTCCGGGGTTTCCTTCAGGCGCTTGCCGCGCCCGGCGCGCACCACCGCGATGAATTGCTGGTGGATCTCGTTGAGCATCTCCTGGGCGTGCTCGCGGTGCTTCGCCGACTGCGGGCTGAACGGATCCATGAAACCCTTGTTCTCGCCGGCCGTCATCAGGCGCCGCTCGATGCCGAGCTTGTCCATGGTGCCGGTGAAGCCGAAGCTGTCCATCAGCACGCCCACCGAGCCGACGATCGAGGCCTTGTTAACGTAGATACGGTCGGCCGCCGAGGCGATGTAATAGCCGCCCGAGGCGCAAATCTCGTCCACCACCACGTACAGCGGTTTATCGGGGTAGCCGCGTTTGAGGCGCTGGATCTCGTCCACGATGATGCCGGCCTGCACCGGGCTGCCGCCGGGACTGTCGATGCGCAGCACCACCGCCGCCGAGCCGGGATCGGAAAACGCCTTGTTGAGCGAAGGAATCACGGTATCGGCCGCGCCGCTGCCCTCGGCTTCGATCTCGCCGTTAATTTCGATCAGGGCCGTGTGGCGGCCCAGGTTTTCGACGTCGCCGCTGCCGAAATTGAAGTCGTAATAGGCCCACAGCGCCAGCAAGGCCACGGTGAGGAAACTCAGTTTGAAGAAAATACTCCAGCGCCGGGCACGGCGCCGCTCCTGGACGGTGGCGAACACCAGTTTCTCGAGCGTTTCGCGCTCCCAGTTGCCAATCGTCGGATTCGATGCGAGCCGGCTGTCGCCGGGGTGGTTCGTTTGGTCACTCATAAAGTCGGATGGGTCGACGGCGAGCGCTATCCCTGCGCAGGCGCGCGGAACCGCTCGTCGGGCAGCCAGTATATCTCGCCCGCGCCTTCATGTACGGCGATCGGATGCAGGCGCCCGCCGCGGCACGGACCGCCGGTGCACTTGCCGCTGCCGGGCTCGTAGACCGCGCCGTGGGTGGCGCACATCAGGTACTGGCCGCCGGACTCGAAGAACTCCCCTTCGCGCCAGTCGAGCTCGATCGGAACGTGGGCGCAACGGTTCAGGTAGCCATAGACCTGGCCGCCGTGGCGGATCACGAAACCGGTGGCCGGCTGCCCCCAGGCCTGCAGCGCAAAACGCACGCCGCGGCCGGAGTCGACCAAATCATCGGCATCACACACAAACAGGCGCTCATCTTCCGCCATCTGCAAACTTCCTGGCTCAGGCATGCTCGAGCAGCCAGGCATGCAACTCGGGGATCGAGCGCGCCGAGAACAATGGATGGCAGGCTTGCAGCTGGGACACCGGGTGTGCGCCGAACTCGACGGCGATGCCGGACGCGCCGGCATTGTTCGCCATCAGGAGATCGTGGGTGGTGTCGCCGATCATCACGGTGCGGCGCAGGTCCTGGCCCAGCTCACGGGTCAGTTCTTGCAGCATGGCGGGATGGGGCTTCGAGAATGTCTCATCCGCGCAACGTGTAGCGTCGAAGATCGACAGCAGGCCGGTGGCGTTCAGGGCCCGGTTGAGGCCCACCCGGCTCTTGCCCGTGGCCACGGCCAGAAAGTAACCCTCGTTATTAAGATCGGCCAACATCTCCCGAACGCCCTTGAACAGCACCAGTTCGTGATCCTTGGTCAGAAAATGATAGCGATAGCGCTCGACCATGCGCGGGTACATGGCCGGCTGGATGTCGGGCATCACCGCCTGCATCGCCTCAGCCAGGCCGAGGCCGATGACATGGGCAGCCGAACTGTCGCTCGGAACCGGCAGGCTGAGGTCGCGCGCCGCCGCCTGGATGCACTTGACGATGGCGGCCGTGCTGTCCATCAGCGTGCCGTCCCAGTCGAACACGATCAGGTCAAATTGTTTTCTTGCCATTAGTTAGCGGCGGCCCAGGGCGCCTGTCTCCGTAGTTTTTTGGTCGTGCGCAAGCTTATATCACGCACTTGCACCCCCCAAGCTTACCAAGAACCGCTCGCACTCTTCCGGCATCGGCGCGCGCAAGGTCATCCGC
Organism: Massilia sp. CFBP9026; assembly: GCF_034045165.1. NCBI lineage: Bacteria > Pseudomonadati > Pseudomonadota > Betaproteobacteria > Burkholderiales > Oxalobacteraceae > Massilia > Massilia sp. CFBP9026. Next base: position 375,316 of record NZ_JAXCWH010000003.1, on the reverse strand, counting down.
TCGCCGCTGTCCGGGTGGGTGAACGTAATCTGGTGCGCGTGCAGGAACATGCGCTTGAGCGCCCCGCGTCCCTGACCCGCCTTGTGCAACTGTTTATTGAATGCAAAGTCGCCATACTTCTCGTCACCCAGGATCGGGAAGCCGCTTGATGCCAGGTGGACCCGGATCTGGTGCGTGCGGCCGGTCTTGAGCTCGGCTTCGAGCAAGGCGAAATGCTGCCATTTTTTCAATAAGTTGAAAATGGTGTGCGCCTCCTGGCCACCGGCCTGGACCACGACCCGCTTCTCGCCATCGGCCGTCGTGTATTTATGCAGCGGCAATTTGACGTGCTGGCGCTTGTTCTGCCAGTCGCCCTTCACGGCCGCGAAATAACGCTTGTCGGTCGTGCCGTCGCGCATCTGGTCGTGCAGGTTCGTCAGCGCGCTGCGCTTCTTGCCGATCAGGAGCAGGCCCGAGGTCTCGCGGTCGAGCCGATGCACCAGTTCCAGGAACTTGGCGTCCGGCCGCGCCGCGCGCAATTGCTCGATCACGCCATAGGACACGCCGGAGCCGCCATGCACGGCCACGCCGGCCGGCTTGTTAATGACAAGCAAGTGCGCGTCTTCGAACACGATGGGGAATTCGGTCCCCGGCACGGTGTCGTTATTGGCTTTTTCGGCGATGCGGATCGGCGGGATGCGCACGGTATCGCCCTCGGCCAGCCGGTACAGCTGGTCGATGCGGCCCTTGTTGACACGGACCTCGCCCGAACGGAGGATGCGGTAAATATGACTCTTCGGTACGCCTTTGCAGACACGCAACAGGTAGTTATCGATACGCTGTCCGGCGTCTTCTTCGCCGATTGTCACGAACTGCGCCTGCAGAGCCTGTTGTGATGAAGGGGAAACAACATCGTTTTGGGTCGCCATTCGCTCTGTCTTCCCAGAAATTCTCTGTAAGTCCTTCATTTTGAATATATAATCGACAGGCGGCGGTCAAACCTCTGCTGGTGTAAGAATTAAAACGATATTTTACACAGGGGCGCGCTCCATCGGCCCTGCTCATTGCAAATTCGATGGAAAGAAATGTGTACGCACATCCTCGCGCCGATCAGGGTTGCACCTGCAGTTGTAATCGGGTTGCGCGCAAGGATGCAGGATTGGATTGTCAGGATTCTTAAGGATAAGTACCGGCAAGCAGATCTTGCTTGCCGGGTGATGGTGTCGATAACGCTTGTCGTTTTTCGCCGGGCTCGATGCAGAACCATCCTCATGACTTGAGCAAGGCTGTCTTTTCGCCTCCAGGTCCTGGACGGTTGCTGGCATCGATCCGGCTGGCTGTTAGCACGCCCCCTTCGTTCGCCGCTGTGCCAACCCCAACGTGGTGGCAATCGGCCGGCTGAGGTCGCGGCGTGCGTAGACAATGACGTTCGACCCCACAGCGCCCTGTTGCGGCAGCGGTTTTTCTCGCTGTATCGCACGCTACGGGCATTCCCCCTCCTGAACTCCCATCCCCGCATACATCCCTGTAGCTGCGCCGCCCGCGAGGGCGGCCATCACACGGCCCACGGGTCGCGGAGTTTATAAAAATGAAACGCATGTTGTTTAACGCTACGCAGCAAGAGGAGCTGCGCGTAGCGATTGTCGACGGTCAAAAACTGATCGACATCGATATCGAGACTGCCGGTCGCGAACAGCGCAAGTCCAATATCTACAAGGGTGTCATCACCCGCATCGAACCCTCCCTCGAAGCCTGCTTCGTCTCCTACGGCGAAGACCGCCACGGATTCCTCCCCTTCAAAGAAGTCGCCCGCACGTATTTCCGCGAGGGCGTCGACGTCCGCAACTGCACCATCAAGGAAGCGCTGCGCGAAGGCCAGGAAATCATGGTCCAGGTCGAGAAGGAAGAGCGCGGTAACAAGGGCGCCGCCCTGACCTCGTTCATCTCGCTGGCTGGCCGCTACCTGGTCCTGATGCCGAACAATCCGCGCGGCGGCGGCGTGTCGCGCCGTGTCGAAGGCGAAGAGCGCCAGGAACTGCGCGAAACCATGGACAAGCTCGACCTGCCGCAAGGCATGTCGGTGATCGCCCGCACCGCCGGCATCGGCCGCAACGTCGAAGAGCTGCAGTGGGACTTGAACTACCTGATGCAGCTGTGGCGCGCAATCGAAGGCGCCGGCAAGTCGTCCGCCGGCGCTTTCCTGATCTATCAGGAATCGTCGCTGGTCATCCGCGCCATCCGCGATTACTTCCAGCCCGATATCGGCGAAGTCCTGATCGACACCGACGAGATCTACGAACAGGCCCAGCAGTTCATGAGCCACGTGATGCCCGACATGGCGCACCGCGTGAAGCGTTATAGCGACGACGTGCCGCTGTTCTCGCGTTTCCAGATCGAACACCAGATCGAGACCGCCTACGCGCGCACCGTGCCGCTGCCATCGGGCGGCGCGATCGTGATCGACCACACCGAAGCCCTGGTCTCCATCGACGTCAACTCGGCCCGCGCCACCCGCGGCTCGGACATCGAGACCACTGCCTTCAACACCAACTGCGAAGCGGCCGACGAAGTCGCCCGCCAGCTGCGCCTGCGCGACCTGGGCGGCCTGATCGTGATCGACTTCATCGACATGGAAGTGGCCAAGAACCAGCGCGAAGTCGAGCAGCGCCTCAAGGACGCCCTGCACCACGACCGCGCCCGCGTCCAGATGGGCAAGATTTCGCGGTTTGGCCTGATGGAGCTTTCGCGCCAGCGCCTGCGTCCTTCGCTGTCGGAAGGCTCGCACGTGACCTGCCCGCGCTGCTCGGGCACCGGCCACATCCGTGATACCGAATCGTCGGCCCTGCAAGTCCTGCGTATCATCCAGGAAGAGGCCATGAAAGAGAATTCGGCCGCGATCCACGTTCAGGTGCCGGTCGACGTCGCCGCCTTCCTGCTGAACGAAAAGCGCGGCGAAGTGCTCAAGATCGAGAACCGCCACCGCATCACCGTGATCCTGATCCCGAACAAGCATCTGGACACCCCGCACTACAAGCTCGAGCGCATCAAGCACGACGATCCGCGCCTGGAAGACGCGCACGCCAGCTATGCGATGGCCGAGACCGCCGACACCGACATGGCCTACGCCAAGCGCCAGAAAGAAGAAGCCAAGCCGCGCCAGGAAGCCGTGGTCAAGACCATCACCCCGGCCCAGCCGGCCCCGGTGGTCGACCGCAGCGAAGCGGCCAAGCCGGCGAAAGCCGCCGCCGCTCCGGCCGCCGTTCCCGCTCCTGCGCCAGCCGAGAAAAGCTTCTTCGGCCGCCTGCGCGACTTCTTCTTCGGCAAGCCGGAAGAACCGGCTCCGGCGCCAGTCGTGGCCGAGAAGCCGGCCGCGCCTGCGCCGGCCGAGCGCGGCGACCGCAATAACCGCAACAAGGGTGGCCGCAACGGCGGCCGCAATGGCGAACGCGGCGAACGCGGCGCCAAGCCGGGCCGTGAGCGCGAAGAGCGCGACGCGGTTGCCACCACCGTCGCCAAGGGCGCGCCGGGCGAGGAAGTCGCCAAGGGCGCACCTGGCGCACAGTCCGATGAAACCCGCGAAGGCCGCCAGCCACGCCAGCCACGCGAGCGCAAGCCACGCGAGCCGCGTGAGCCGCGCGAGCTGGTCGAAGGCGCACCGCGTGTCGAAGGCACCGAGCGTCCTGAGCGCAAGGAGCGCCAGCCACGCCAGCCGCGCGAGCGTACCGAGCGTACCGAACGCACCACCCAGGCCATCGAAGCCAAGCTCGATGAAGTGAGCGTGAGCCAGGTCGTCTCCACCGAGGTCGTCTCGGTGAGCACGACCGGTCCCGAAGGCAGCCAGGAAATCGTGCAGCAGGTCGTGAAGTCGGTGACGACGATCGGCCCGGATGGCGAAGAAATCGATGGCGAAGGCGACGGCGACGAGCCACGCCGCCGCCGCCGCCGTGGCGGCCGCAACCGCAATCGCCGCGACCGTGACCAGGTCGAGGGCAGCGAGGCGCTGGAAGGTTCGGACGAAGCGCCGGCATTCACCCCGGTCGCCGATGAAGAAGCGGCCAAGGTTGCCGCTGCCGCCAAGGCCGCGAAGGCCAAGCCGGCGCGCGCCACTGCCCAGGATGCATGGCCGTTCCCGACCTCGGCGTCGGTGGCGGCTGAGAAAGCGCAGGCCGAGAAGGCTGCTGCACCTGCACCTGCGCCAGTTCCAGCACCTGCTGCTCCGGTCGCACCGGCGCCAGTAGCTGCCGAGCAGATCCCGTTCCCGACTGCGGCTTCGGTCGCTGCTCAGCAGAACATGTTCCCGACGGCTGCGTCGGTGGCTGCGGCAAGTGCCGCCGCCGAGCCTGCACCTGCAGCTGCGCCGGCCCCGGCAGTTGCACCTGCCCCGGCTCCGGTCGAGCAGGCGCCAGCACCCGCTCCGGTGGTCGACACCGCGCCGGTGGCTGCACCGGTCGCCGCATCGGCGGTCGAGACGGCTCCTGCAGCCGCACCGGCCATCACCGTCGCGCCGATGCCAGCCGCCGTGCCTGCAGTCAGCGCACCGGCGCCTGGCGCCGCGCTGGCTGCTGCTCCGGCAGCGCCGGCAGCGCCTGTCGAAGCACCGGCCAAGCTGGACGACGTGCTGGCCCAGGCCGGCCTGCAACTGGCAGCGACCGACCCTGAAAAACTGCGCGCCGCCCAGGAAGCCGCAGTGGCAACCCCGGTCCGCCTCGGCCGCGCCCGCAAGGCAGTGGTCGTGCCGGTCGACGAGCCGCTGGTGCAGGTCGATACGACGCGCCAGTAATCCGGTAGTCAGCTACACCCGCCGTCGTTCCCGCGCAGGCGGGAACCCAAGTTTCAAGCACTGTGGTAACGCTTGCAAACTTAGGTTCCCGCCTTCGCGGGAACGACGTTTTTGGGCTAGCGAAAAATTTGTCACTTAGCTAAACGGGATCAAGCCATTGCCCCCATTCCCCTAGCGATACGGGCAGCTTCATCAGCACCGTGCTATCGTACTGAAATGGCTGAAAAAATCATTCTGATCAATGACCTGCGATCATCCGCGCTGCAGGTCCCGGCCGTGCCCGAAGCTCCGACCGGCCTCTTGACCGACGCCCTCGGCCGGCCCCTGCACGACCTGCGCATCTCGGTCACCGACCGCTGCAACTTCCGCTGCGTGTACTGCATGCCGAAGGAAGTGTTCGACAAGGATTACCAGTACCTGCCGCACGGCGACCTGCTGTCGTTCGAGGAAATCACGCGCGTGGCGCGGCTGTTCATCGCGCATGGCGTCGAGAAGCTGCGCCTGACCGGCGGCGAGCCGCTGCTGCGCAAGAACCTCGAGCGCCTGGTTGCGATGCTGCGCGCACTGCCGACGCCGAGCGGCCGTCCGCTCGACCTCACGCTGACCACCAATGGCTCGATCCTGGCGCGCAAGGCCCGGCTTCTTGCGGACGCCGGCCTGGACCGCGTCACGGTCTCGCTCGACGCGATGGACGACACGGTGTTTCGCAGCATGAACGACGTCGATTTCGCCGTCGCCGACGTGCTGAACGGCATCGACGCCGCCCATGCGGCCGGCCTGGGGCCGGTCAAGGTCAATATGGTGGTCAAGGGCGGCACCAACGACGACCAGATCCTGCCCATGGCGCGCCACTTCAAGGGCTCGCCGACCATCCTGCGCTTCATCGAATTCATGGACGTCGGCGCCTCGAACGGCTGGAATATGCGCGACGTCGTGCCGTCGCACGAAGTGGTGCGGCGCATCTCGGCCGAGCTGCCGCTCGAACCGGTCGCGGCCAACTACAGCGGCGAAACCGCGTCGCGCTGGCGCTACGTGGACGGCGGCGGCGAGATCGGCGTCATCTCGAGCGTCACCCAGGCTTTCTGCGGCGACTGTTCGCGCCTGCGCCTGTCAACCGAGGGCAAGCTCTACACCTGCCTGTTCGCCACCCGCGGCCACGACCTGCGCGCGCTGCTGCGCGCCGATCGCAGCGACCTCGAGCTGTCGGGCGCCATCGCCCAGCTGTGGCGCGGACGCGCCGACCGCTATTCCGAGACACGTACGGCCCAGACCGGCATCGGGCAGCGCGACGGGGCGCGCAAGGTTGAAATGTCCTATATAGGCGGATGATGGAACAAGGGATGATCAGCGGACTGGTATTGGCGGGCGGTCGCGGCTCGCGCATGGGCAATGTCGACAAGGGCTTGCAGCCCTTCCGGTCGAGCACCATGGTCGAGCACGTGCTGGCGCGCCTGCGGCCGCAGGTCGGGCCGGTGGCGATCAGCGCCAACCGCAATCTCGACACTTATCGTGCATTCGACGCGATGGTGTTGCCGGATGAGATCGCGGACGGGGTGGAACCTTATGCCGGGCCGTTGGCCGGCCTTGAAACCGGGCTGCGTCACTGCGCCACGCCCTACCTGCTGGCCGTCCCCTGCGATTCGCCCTTCCTCCCGGCCGACCTGGCATCCCGCCTGTTCGCCGCGCTGGAGGAAGCCGATGCCGACGTCGCTTATGCCGCGACCCAGGAAGCCGGCCAGCGCCCGCAGCCGCATCCCGTGTTCTGCCTGGTGCGTGTGGACCGCCTGCCGCAGCTGTCGGCCTATCTTGCCGAGGGCGGTCGCCGCGTCGACGGCTGGCACCGCGACCTGAAGGCGGTCGAAGTGGTCTTCGACGATGCCGACGCCTTCCGCAACATCAATACGCTGGACGAGCTGCGCGGGCTGGACGATTCTTCTCCGCCCTTCCCTGCCAGCCTGGCCCAGGTCGCGAGCTGCATCAACGGCTACGATCCGGACGCCCTGCGCGTGCAGGATGCCCAGCGCATCATCCGCGACTTCGTGCAACCGGTGCGCGCGGTCGAGATGGTCGCGCTGCGCACTGCGCTCGGCCGCGTGCTGGCGCGCGACCTGGTCTCGCCGATCAACGTGCCGGCGCATGACAACTCGGCCATGGACGGCTACGCGCTGCGCGGCGGCGACCTGCCGGCCGACGGCACCGTCACCTTGAAGGTGGTCGGCATCGCCTATGCCGGAAAGCCACTGGACATCACGCCAGGGCCTGGCGAATGCGTGCGCATCATGACCGGCGGCGTGATGCCGGCCGGCTGCGACAGCGTGCTGCCGCAAGAATTCGCCGAGAGCACGACCGACGACACGGTCACCCTGCGCGCCGGCGCCATCCGCGCCGGCGACAATCGCCGCCTGGCCGGCGAAGACCTGAAGGCCGGCAGCGCCGCTTTGAAGTCCGGCCGCGTCATCCGTCCGGCCGACCTGGGCCTGTGCGCCTCGCTCGGCTTCGCCGAGATTCCCGTGCAGCGCCGCCTGCGCGTCGCCTTCTTTTCGACCGGCGACGAGCTGCGCTCGATCGGCGAGAAGCTCGACGAAGGCTGTGTGTATGACAGCAACCGCTACACGATCTACGGCATGCTGGCCCGCCTGGGTTGCGAGATCATCGACATGGGTGTGGTGCGCGACAGTCCCGAGGCGCTGGAAGAAGCGCTGCGCACCGCCTGCGAAAACGCCGACGCGATCATCACCTCGGGCGGCGTCTCGGTGGGCGCGGCCGACTACACGAAGCAGGTAATGGCCGAACTGGGCGACGTGACGTTCTGGAAGATCGGCATGCGTCCGGGCCGGCCGCTGGCCTTCGGGCGGGTATCGTCCAACGGCCGCAGCGCCTTTCTATTCGGCCTGCCGGGCAATCCAGTGGCGGTGATGGTGTCGTTCTACTTCTTCGCACGCGAGGCGCTGCTGCGCATGATGGGCGCCGAGGCGCCGCTGCCGCTGCTGCGTGCGCGATCAAGCGAGGCGATCCGCAAGAAACCGGGGCGTACCGAATACCAGCGCGGCATCGTCGCGCGCGGGGCGGACGGGGAGCCTGAAGTGCGCATCACCGGGTCGCAGGGATCGGGCATCCTGCGCTCGATGTCGGAGGCGAATTGCATGGTGGTGCTGCATGATGGGCAAGGCAGTGTCGCGGCGGGGGAGATGGTGGATATTCTGCCGTTCGAGGGCCTGTTCTAAAACAATAAAAAAATCTTACCGATCGGTATTGCACGGTCGCTTTTTGCTCAAGATCATAGCAATCCTTACCGATCGGTGATTTTCGCCCAATTTTCAGGCATAATTACTTCAAATCTTACCGATCGGGTTGAAAGGAAAAGGTATGGAGATGCCCCGCAATACCGTTGATGAGATCTCCATTACATCGGTAGGTGAACTTGGCAAACTGATCCGGCAAACACGCAAGGCCCAGAAAATGACACAAGAAGATGTGTCGGGTCTGGCGGGACTTGGCAACAGGTTCATCATCGACCTCGAACACGGCAAGGAAACGGTCCAGGCGCAGAAGGTGATCGACGTCCTCAACTTGCTGGGCCTCGATCTCATCATCCGGAAACGCTAATCGTGACCAAGTCCGCATGGCCCCAAACGCTCCCCATATTGATGCCGGGCCACCGTGTAACGGCGCGTCGCGTCACGGGATCGCTCACCAAAAAGCTATGCACCAACATGCTCGGCGCATCTCATTGAGAGCGCCAGACCCACCGAGCGTCAGTCGTCCCGCTCCAGGCCATCCGGCCCCAGCATCAACTGTGCCGCCTCGCTCGGCAGCGCCTCGACCGACTTGAGCTTGCGCGCCATCTGACGGCTGCGCACCTCGGCGTTTTCGATGTTCTTGGCGGCTTTCTCCAGCGTCAGCTTGGTGGTCGCCAGCACGTCGCCGAATTTGGTGAACTCGGTCTTGACCGCCCCCAGCACCTGCCACACCTCGGACGAGCGCTTTTCGAGCGCCAACGTGCGAAAGCCCATCTGCAGGCTGTTCAACAGCGCGGCCAGGGTCGACGGACCCGCGATCGTCACCCGCAAGGTGCGCTGCAGGTCGTCGGCCAGGCCGGGACGGCGCATCACCTCGGCGTACAGGCCCTCGGTGGGCAGGAACAGGATGGCGAAGTCGGTCGTCTGAGGCGGCGACACGTATTTGTCGCAGATGGTGCGCGCTTCGCTCCGCACCGCCCGTTCCAGCTCGGCGCCGGCGCGCGCGACGCCATCGGCATCGGCGACGTCGGCGGCCGCCAGCAGGCGTTCGTACTGCTCCTTGGGGAATTTGGCGTCGATCGGCAGCCAAAGCGGCGCACCGCCGTCGACCACGCCGGGCAGCTTGATCGCGAACTCGACCCGCGCGTTCGAACCGGCCACCGTCTCGACGTTCTTCGCATACTGTTCGACAGTGAGCACCTGCTCCAGCAGCATTTCCAATTGCACCTCGCCCCAGGTGCCGCGGGTCTTGACGTTGGTGAGCACCCGCTTCAGGTCGCCCACGCCGATCGCCAGCTGCTGCATCTCGCCCAGGCCCTGGTGCACTTTCTCCAGCCGCTCCGACACCTGGCGGAACGATTCACTCAAGCGCGTCTCCAGCGTCGCATGCAGTTTTTCGTCGACCGTCTGGCGCATCTCTTCGAGGCGCTTGGCGTTATCGGTTTGCAGGTCGCGGATCTTGGTTTCCAGCGTGGTGCGCACCTCGAGCATGCGCTGGGCGTTCGATTCGGTGAGATTGCCCAGCGTCTGCTGCAAGGTGTCGGCGAAGCGTTTCAGAGCGCGTGCCTGCTCTTCGCGCCCGCTACTGGAATGCAGCTGCATCTGCTGGCGCATGCTGTCCAGTTGCTGGACGGTGGCATTGTGATACTGCGCCAAATGAGAGGACAGTTCCTGGCGCGTAGCCTGGGCGCTCGATTGCAGCTCCTGGCGCAGTTCGCGCTCGAGGCGTTCGACGTGGTTGCCGTCGCCATTGCCGCGCATGCGCACGAGGACAGCGACCAGCAGGCCGGCCACGATGACGAGGCCGACCAGGATGAGGATTTCGGCAACGGTCATGGGTGACAATCAGTCAGGTTTATTGCGCATCCAGTCCGCGGTCTGGAAGAAGGAATTCATCATGCGCACGCGCAGCGTGTCGTCGTAGCCCAGGTCTTCCATGGCCCAGGCCATGCAGCGCAGCCACTGGTCACGCTCCGCGCTGCCGATCGCGAACGGCAGGTGGCGCGCGCGCAGGCGCGGGTGGCCATAGCGTTCGATGTACAGGTCGGGACCGCCCATCCAGCCGGACAGGAACATGAAGGTCTTTTCGCGCGAGCTGTCGTTGGGCACCGGGTGCATGGCGTGGATGCCGGCGAAATCGGGCTCCAGCTGCATCAGGTCATAGAAGCGGTCGACCAGCGCCCGCAAGCGCTCGCCGCCGCCCATCATCTCGTACAGGGTCTGGGGTTCGGCCTGCACGTCGGTCTGTGTTTCGGTGTTGTGTTCGGACATCCCATCATGATAGCGCACGGCCACGGACCTTGTCCGCGGCCGTGCCATCGTCGCTTATGCTTCGCGCAACGTCTGCAGCGGCGGCTGGCGCAATACCCCGCGCAGGCCCAACCAGCCGCCCACGATCGCGCACAGCGCGCCGACGAACAGGCCCGCGATCCATACGCCCGGCTCGAACACCCATGGGAACTTGAACTGGTAGGTGGCCAGAGCCCAGCCCAGCGCCGCCGCGCCGCTCGCCGCCAAGAGGCCCGCCAGGCCGCCCACCAGCACGAACTCGATGCGCTGCGCCTGCGCCAGCTGCTGGCGCGTGGCGCCCAGCGCGCGCAGCAAGCCGGCTTCGCGCGTGCGCTCGGACTGCGATCCCATCAGCGCCGCATACAGCACCAGCACGCCGGAAGCGAGCGTGAACAGGAACAGGAACTCGACCGCCGTCACCACCTGGTCCAGCACGTCCTGCAGCTGGCGGATGATGCCCGAGACGTCGATCACGGTCAGGTTCGGATGATTGCGGGTCAGCGCATTGCCCAGGTTCGCGCCTTCAGGCGGCACGTGGAAAGCCGTCATATAGGTGGTCGGCGCGTCCATCATCGCCGCCGGATTGATGATGACGAAGAAGTTGGCGCGCATCGAGCCCCATTCGAGCTTGCGCACGCTGGTTATCTTCGCCTCGACCAGCAGGCCCGCCATGTCGAAGCGCATGCTGTCGCCCAGCTTCAGGCCCAGGCGCTCCATGATGCTCTGCTCGACCGAGGCCTCGGCCACGCCCGGCGCGTCCTTGAACCACTCGCCCTGCACCACCTCGTTCGCCTGCGGCAGCACATCCGTGGTCGAGAGGTTGAATTCGCGGTTGGCCAGGCGCCGCGCCTCGCCGTCCGCAAAGGTGTCGCGCGTGATTGCGTCGCCGTTGATGGCCGTCAGGCGGCCGCGGATCATCGGATACAGCACCGGTTCCTTGACGCCGGCCGCAATCAGCTGGCCTTCGACGCCCTGCTTTTGCTCGGGCAGGATGTTGATCACGAAGCGGTTCGGCGCATCGGCCGGCGTGGCCAGCTGCCAGGCCGACATCAGGTCGCCGCGCACCACGGTCAGCAACAGCAGCGCCATCAGGCCCAGCGCCAGCGACACCACCTGCACCACGGTGGCGCCGGGCCGGCGCTGCAGCGAGTTGACGGCGAAGCGCCAGGCCTGGTGCTGGAAGGCGCCGCGCATCCGGCGCAGTCCTTGCAGGCCGAGCCAGGCCACCAGGGCGAAGAAGGCGAAGCCGCCCAGGAAGCCGCCGGCGGTGATCAGGGCCAGGGTCGGGTCGCCCGCTTGCCACAGGAGCAGCAGGAAGAACACGCCGATGCCCAGGCCATAGGTCGCCAGCGCGGCCGGCTGCGGCGCGCCCTGCTCGCGCCGGATCACCCGGTTGTGCGGCACGTTGCGCAACTGGAGAATCGGCGGCAGCGCGAAGCCGACCAGCAGCATCAACCCCGTCGCCACGCCCTGCAGCGCGGGCAGCATCGACACCGGCGGCAAATCGGTCTTGATCAGCGAGGCGATCATCTCGAGCAGCACGAAGTGGGCGCCGAAGCCGACCAGCACCCCGAGCGCGCTCCCCAGCAGACCGATGAATCCGAATTCGAGCAGGTACAGCACGGTGACCTGGTTCTGGGTCAGGCCCAGGCAGCGCAGCATGGCGCAGGCGTCCAGGTGGCGGCCCATGAAGCGGCGCGCCGCCATCGCCACCGCGACCGCCGCCAGCATCGCCGACAGCAAGCCCACCAGCGACAGGAACAGGCCGGCGCGATCGAGCGTCGCGCGCATCTCGGGGCGGCCGTTTTCCAGCGTCTCGATGCGCACGCCCTTGATATTCTCGGTGCGGATCTGGGCGCGTATCCACTGTTCGTAGTCGCGCACCGCGGCCATGTCGTTCGCGTCTTTCGATGCGACCATCAGGCGGAAGCTCACACGCGCGAAGTCGTCGACCAGGCCGGTGGCTTGCAGGTCTTCCAGCGCCAGCATCACGCGTGGCGCGAAGTTGGCGAACGAGGCGCCTTTATCGGGTTCGGTGGCGATCAGCTGGGCGATGCGGAACTGGCTGTTGCCCAGCGTGAGCGTGGCGCCGACCTCGGTGCGCAGCTGCGGCAGCAGGCCGGGATCGACCCAGACCGTGCCGCGCGCCGGCACCTCGCGTGTCGGCGTGCCCTGGGCGCCGCCGGCGGCGACGGGATCGGTCGTGATGCTCACCTGGCCGCGCAGTGGATAGCCTTGAGATACCGCCTTGATCGACGACAGCTGGGCCAGCGAGTCGTCGCCCTCGCCGGCTTGCGCCATGCTCGGGAAGGTGACGGTGTCGGCCAGCAGCAGGCCCCGTTTCAGGGCTTCGTCGCGCCACGCCTGGCGCACCGGGTCGTCGGTATTGACCAGCAGGTCGGCGCCGAGCAGCTGGTGGGCGTCGCGGTCCATGCCCGAGCGCATGCGGTCGATGAAGAAGCCGACCGAACTCAAAGCCGCAACCGCGACAATCAGCGCCACCAGCAGGAAGCGCAGCTCACCGGCGCGCCAGTCGCGCGCCGTCATGCGAAGAGCCTGGACGAACATGGATCCGCTCCGTTCTTAAAGGTCAGGCGTTGGCGAAGAAGTCGTCGACTTCGGCGAGGAAGGCGCGCTTGCGCTCCGGGTCGACGAAGGCGGCCTGGAAGCTGTTGCGCGCCAGCTGGCGCGCATGGCTTTCATCCAGCGGCAGCGCGTCGAAGGCAGCGAAGTAGTTCTCGTTGACGTAGCCGCCGAAATAGGCCGGATCGTCCGAGTTGACGGTCACCGCCAGGTTCGCGTCGAGCAGCGTGCGCAGATTGTGCGAACCCATCACGTCGAACACGCGCAGCTTGATGTTCGACAGCGGGCATACGGTGAGCGCCATCTGCTCGCGCGCCAGGCGCTCGACCAGGGCCGGGCTTTCCAGGCTGCGCACGCCGTGGTCGATGCGTTCGACCTTGAGCACGTCGAGCGCGCTTTCGATATAGGCCGGCGGACCCTCCTCGCCCGCATGCGCGACCAGGCGCAGGCCGAGCGCACGGGCGCGCTCGAATACGCGCGCGAATTTCTCGGGCGGGTGGCCGACTTCGGAAGAATCGAGGCCGACGCCGATGAATTTGTCGCGGAACGGCAGCGATTCTTCGAGCGTGGCGAGCGCCTCGTCTTCGGACAGGTGGCGCAGGAAGCACATGATCAGGCTGGCGCTGAGCGGCGCGTCCTGGCAGGCGCGCCAGATGCCGTTGATGGCGGTCTCGAACGGCACGCCGCGCGCGGTATGGGTTTGCGGATCGAAGAAGATCTCGGCGTGGCGGACATTGTCGGCATGGGCGCGCGCCAGATAGGCCGCGGTCATGTCGTAGAAGTCTTGTTCCTTCAGCAGCACGCTGGCGCCGGCATAATAAATGTCGAGGAAAGATTGGAGATCGGTGAAAGCGTAGGCCTCACGCAACGCTTCGACCGAGCTATAGGCGAGGTCGACGCCGTTTCTTTGCGCAAGCTCAAAAATCAGTTCCGGTTCGAGCGAGCCCTCGATGTGGATGTGCAGTTCTGCCTTGGGCATGTTTCGCAGCAGCTTGCGCAGGCGTTCGTCGAGCATGGTTTTCTCCAACAGGTACATCAGTAAATATTCAATTGTGCGGGTCACTCCGACCCGACCGGCAAGTGTAACGCATGCGCGCTTTCCGCCTGCGGCAAGGCGAAAATGGCTGCGTTCGGCTCTATGACATGCACGATTCGCGTGCGCCGCGTGTTGAGCAGTTCGTGCACTATCGGCGCACAACGGAAGAAAATGGAGGTGCCGCCGGCACGCCGTTCTTTCGTTCAAACCGGCCTCGACGCCGTGTTCCGGTCCCACCTTCCTTGGGCCGCCGCGACGCCCGCAAAAACCGACTTTCGATAGTTGAATCAAGCACTTGGTACCGCCTCAACAGCTTGCACGACACTGCTTTGACTTCGGAAACTAATAGGCACATAATAAATTTCATAAACGCAAAAAAAGCGTTCTCCACCACGCGAGGATTTGGCGCACCGCCTTGGCGAACCGCCGAATCGACAAAAGCAATCGCACGTGAATTCCACAAACGGCGCCGGCCATCCCGGCGCGGCACGTGACGACCGAACAGGGAGTACGCGACAAAGTAACCGGGGCCCCGGGCAGCTTCGACAGTAGCTGCTGTGACAGTGATTCGTTGTTGGCACATTAAAGGAACTTCAATGAGCATCTTTGAAAACTACGCGGCCCGCTATGAGCGTACTCGGGAAGAAGAATACTCCCTGACGGAATATCTCCAACTGTGCAAGAAAGACCCGCTGACCTATGCCAGCGCGCCTGAGCGCATGCTGGCCGCCATCGGCGAACCCACCCTGGTCGATACCCGCCTCGATCCGCGTCTGTCGCGCATCTTCGCCAACAAAGTGATCAAGATCTATCCGGCCTTCCGCGAGTTCTACGGCATGGAAGAAGTGATCGAACAGGTGGTGTCTTATTTCCGCCATGCGGCGCAAGGACTCGAAGAGCGCAAGCAGATCCTGTATTTACTCGGTCCGGTCGGCGGCGGCAAATCGTCGATCGCCGAGAAACTCAAAAGCCTGATGGAACTCGTGCCCTTTTATGCGATCAAGGGCTCGCCAGTAAATGAATCGCCGCTGGGCCTGTTCAGCGAAGAAGAAGACGGCACCATCCTCGAAGAAGACTACGGCATTCCGCGCCGCTACCTGCGCGCCATTCCAAGTCCGTGGGCCGTCAAGCGCCTGCACGAATTTGGCGGCGACATCGAAAAATTCCGCGTCGTCCGACGCTATCCATCGATCCTGAAACAGATCGCGATTTCCAAGACCGAACCGGGCGACGAAAACAACCAAGACATCTCTTCGCTGGTCGGCAAGGTCGATATCCGCAAGCTCGAGGATTTCCCGCAGGACGATCCGGACGCCTACAGCTATTCCGGCGGCTTGTGCCTGGCGAATCAGGGCCTGATGGAATTCGTCGAGATGTTCAAGGCGCCGATCAAGGTGCTGCATCCGCTGCTGACGGCCACGCAAGAGAGCAACTACAAGGGCACCGAAGGCTTCGGCGCGATTCCCTTCGACGGCATCGTGCTGGCGCACTCGAACGAATCCGAGTGGAAGACCTTCCGCAACAACCGCAACAACGAGGCTTTCCTCGACCGTATCTATATCGTGAAGGTGCCGTATTGCCTGCGCGTGTCCGATGAAATCCAGATCTACGACAAGCTGCTGCGCAACTCCTCGCTCGACAAGGCGCCGTGCGCGCCCGGCACCCTGCGCATGATGTCGCAGTTCGCCGTGCTGTCGCGCCTGAAGGATCCCGAGAATTCGAGCATCTTCTCCAAGATGCTGGTCTACGATGGCGACAACCTGAAGGACACCGATCCCAAGGCCAAGTCGCTGCACGAATACGTCGACTATGCCGGCGTGGACGAAGGCATGAACGGCCTGTCGACCCGCTTCGCCTTCAAGATCCTGTCCAAGGTCTTCAACTTCGACAATACCGAAGTGGCGGCCAATCCGGTGCACCTGCTGTACGTGCTCGAACAGCAGATCGAGCGCGAACAGTTCCCGCCCGAGACCGAGCAGCGCTACCTCTCCTATATCAAGGAGCACCTGGCGCAGCGCTACGTCGATTTCATCGGCAAGGAGATCCAGACCGCCTACCTGGAAAGCTATTCCGAGTATGGCCAGAACATCTTCGACCGCTACGTGACCTTCGCCGACTTCTGGATCCAGGACCAGGAGTTCCGCGATCCGGATACCGGCGAAAGCTTCGACCGCGAATCGCTCAACGCCGAGCTGGAAAAGATCGAAAAGCCGGCCGGAATCTCGAATCCGAAGGATTTCCGCAACGAGATCGTCAACTTCAGCCTCAGGGCGCGAGCCACCAATGCCGGCAAGAATCCGGCCTGGACCAGCTACGAGAAGTTCCGCAGCGTGATCGAGAAGAAGATGTTCTCGAATACCGAGGAACTTTTGCCGGTAATTTCCTTCAATGCAAAAGCGAGTGCCGAGGATGCGAACAAGCATGCCGACTTCGTCGCCCGCATGGTAGAGAAAGGCTATACACCGAAGCAGGTGCGTCTGTTGTGCGAATGGTATCTGCGCGTGCGGAAATCCTCGTAACGGGGGAGCTAGCGTGTTGCCGGTTCGCCGCAGGCCGCCGCCGGCAACACGCGACGCTGCGCGTGCGTCGCACGCTCGTTCGCGCAGCGTATTAAGATAGGGGTGCCGTCGCATGCGACGGCGCCGAAGCGCCAGCGACAAGCGCTACATGTCGCCAGTTCCGCGCTTATTAAGAGCAGGAGGCCTGTTTTGACTTACCTCATCGACCGTCGCTTGCAGGGCAAGAACAAGTCAGCGGTCAACCGCGAACGTTTCCTGCGCCGCTACAAGGCGCAGATCAAGGATGCTGTCGGCCGCGCCATCAAGGGCCGCTCGATCACCGACATCGAGAACGGTGAAAAAGTCACCATTCCCGTCAAGGACGTGAACGAACCGCATTTCGGCCACGCCCATGGCGGCGTGTATGAAACCGTTAACCCCGGCAATACCGAATATCAAAAAGGCGACCAGCTCAACCGCCCCCGCGGCGGCGGTGGCGGCGCCGGGCGCGGCCGCGCCGGCAATAGCGACCAGACCGTCGAGGACGATTTCATCTTCGAGCTGTCGCGCGAAGAGTTCATGAATTACTTCTTCGAGGATCTCGAGCTGCCGAACATGGTCAAGACGCAACTGTCCCAGACCATCGAATACAAGAACCAGCGCGCCGGCTACAACGTGTCCGGCACGCCCTCGAACATCCACGTGCTGCGCTCGCTGCGCGGCGCCCTGGGCCGCCGCATCGCCGTCGGTGGTCCTGCCCGGCGCCAGCTGGCCGAGGCGGAAGAAGCGCTGCAGGCCTTGCTCGACGAAGGTGCGCCGTCCGACGACGAACAGGTGGTCGCGCTGAAGGACCGCATCCACCACCTGCACATCCGTCTGAATGCCATCCCCTTCATCGATCCGTTCGACCTGCGTTATTCAAACCGGATCAAGGTCCCCAAGCCCAGCACCCAGGCCGTGATGTTCTGCATCATGGACGTATCGGGCTCGATGGACGAGACGCGCAAGGATACGGCCAAGCGTTTCTTCATCCTGCTGTATCTCTTCCTCAAGCGGGTCTACGAAAAGATCGACGTCGTCTTCATCCGCCACCACACGGCGGCGGCCGAGGTCGACGAGAACGAGTTCTTCCATTCGCGCGAGTCGGGCGGCACCGTCGTGTCGTCGGCCCTGCACCTGCTGCAGAAGGTGATCACCGAACGCTATGGCAGCGCCGACTGGAACGCCTATGTAGCGCAAGCCTCGGACGGCGACAACTGGGATAACGACTCGGTGCTGTGCAAGCAGATTCTCACCAGCGCGATCATGCCGCGCGTGCAGTATTACACCTATGTCGAGATCACCGATGGCCCGCCGCAGAATTTGTGGGAACAATACTGCGACGTCGCCGCCCAGCACCGCAACTTCGCGATGCAAAAGATCGTGACCCCGGCCGATATTTACCCGGTCTTCCGGGAACTGTTCAAGAAGCAGGCCAAATAGCCTGCGGAACAGATGCATTCACAGCGAGGCGCCCCATGCCAAGAGATCCAAGCAATCCGCGCGCCCTGCCCGAACAGTCGGAGTGGACCTTCGACCTGATCGAGCAGGCACACGAAGAAATCAAGCGGGTGGCCAAGCGCTACGGCCTGGACACCTATCCGAACCAGCTCGAGATCATTACCGCAGAGCAAATGATGGATGCCTACACCTCGGTAGGCATGCCGGTCTCCTATAACCACTGGTCGTTCGGCAAGCACTTCCTCAGCACCGAGAAGAGCTACCGCCGCGGCCAGATGGGACTGGCCTACGAGATCGTCATCAACTCGAATCCCTGCATCGCCTACCTGATGGAAGAAAACAGCCTGACGATGCAGGCGCTGGTGATCGCCCATGCCGCCTACGGCCACAATTCTTTCTTCAAGGGAAATTACCTGTTCCGCAGCTGGACCGATGCCGACGCCATCGTCGACTATATGGTGTTTGCCAAGAACTATATCGCCGAGTGCGAGCAGCGCTATGGCATCGATGCGGTCGAAGAGCTGCTCGATTCCTGTCACGCGCTGCAGAACTACGGCGTCGACCGCTACAAGCGGCCGGCCAAGCTGTCGGTGGCGCAAGAGGCGGCGCGCACCAAGGAACGCGAGGAATACGCCCAATCCCAGGTCAACTCGATCTGGCGCACCCTGCCCCAGCGCGAAGAACAGGCGGCGGCGGATGCGCCGACCCACCGCTTCCCGCCCGAGCCCGAGGAAAACCTGCTGTATTTCATCGAGAAGTACGCGCCGCTGCTCGAACCCTGGCAGCGTGAACTGGTGCGGATCACGCGCAAGATTTCGCAGTATTTTTATCCGCAGCGCCAGACCCAGGTGATGAACGAGGGCTGGGCCACCTTCTGGCACTACACGATCCTGCAAGACCTGTATAAAGAGGGGATCGTCGGCGACGGCTTCATGCTCGAGTTCCTGCAAAGCCATACCAACGTCGTCTACCAGCCGCCGGCCAACAGCCCGTATTACAGCGGGATCAATCCCTATGCCCTCGGTTTCGCGATGATGACCGACATCCGGCGCATCTGCGAAAACCCGACCGATGAAGACCGAACCTGGTTCCCCGACATCGCCGGCAGCGACTGGCTCAAGACGCTCGACTTCGCGATGCGCAACTTCAAGGACGAGAGCTTCATCGCCCAGTACCTGTCGCCCAAGCTGATTCGCGACTTTCATTTCTTTGCCGTGCTGGATGACGACCGCAGCGACAAGCTGACCATCTCGGCCATCCACGACGAAGCCGGCTACCGCTACGTGCGCCACAAGCTGGCCGAGCAATACAACCTGGGCAGCCGCGAGCCGAACATCCAGGTCTGGCAAGTCAATACACGCGACGACCGCGCCCTCACCCTGCGCCACACGCAATACAACCGCCGCCCGCTCAACGGACAGGCGCAAGAAGTGCTCAAGCACGTGGCCCGGCTATGGGGCTTCGACGTGCGACTGGAGACGGCCGATCCGGCCGGGCACGTGGTCAGCTTCCTCGAGTGCCGGCGCGAGAAGCGCGGGCGCTGAACGACTCCGCGCCTGCCTTGACGCCCCGCGGTTCGCCACCGCGGCCTGTCACTGCGGCGATAACGATTAGCTGCCGCAGTCGTAGGGTGGACGGCTAAGCCGTCCACGCGTTCAACCACAACGTGCCATTCGGTATTGCGGCTTGGGTTGGACGCGTGGACGGCATAGCCGTCCACCCTACTGGGCCTCGACAACTCGCAGCAGCCACGGTCGCCCGCGCCACCATGCCCCCTTCCACTCAGCCTCGCCGCGCCCGATGCGGGGTAGAAGCACCTTGCCTTGCTTATGCATGTTCAATTACGCTCGTCCGCTATCGCCAACATACAGATTTCATGGTATGTTCGCGACATCACATGTTAGCGCTGTCACAACCACGACATGGCAATTTGTCGGTGAAGGGTCTAGCACTAACTGAGTAATATAGTTTGTCTCTCAGGGTGTAGGAGTGCGCAGCTTTCATTCCTGTCAAGCCGAAGTCATCAACTGACGCTCTGTTGAGGCAGCTCAAACGCAATAACGGGTATCGCTTTTATCTATACCGTATGTACACTCGGGACGACTTCCAGGACAATGCAGGAAGCCGGGGACTGATGAGAATAGGCTATTGTTTGCAGAAAGGTCATTGTGGTGTCATATGAAATTCGCCAACTTGCTGATTTAGCGTCAGAAATTTGGTGAATATGGCATCTGCACTGATCTTCCACGCGATGAGGAGAATCGATACATAAAACTACACATTTTCCGGCCTTCCGAACCCCTCAAATCGACCTCGCCAGGCTTGTATAGATGAGCTTGTTTGCCTGCATTTACAGGTAGTTAGCGCACCTTTCGGTGCTGTAAAAATGTATGTGCAAAAAAGAATTCGTAGGTATAATTCTTCGATGTCCCGGATGCGGCTCTAGGCTTTTGTCGTGTTTAGTGGGTTTGGTAGCAACAAAAAAGAGTTGGTATTGGAGAAATATGGCATGAATTTTTCGAATGAGAAGCAACCCGGGAAGAATCTCACAGGATTCATCGTTGTCCTCATCTTCCACATTCTCGTGGGATGGGCACTCGTGGCTGGCCTGGGGACCCGGATTGTCACCACGGTGACCGAAGCTGTGGAAACCAAGCTGATTGAAGAGACCGCGCCGCCACCGCCGCCGGAAACTCCGCCGCCGCCGCCGCCGCCAGAAATGAAAGCGCCGCCGCCGCCGTTCATTCCGCCGGTCGAAGTGCAGGTGCAGCAACCGCCGCCACCGCAAAACACGATCGCTACCGCGACCAACACGCCGCCGCCAACCACCCAGCTGGCTCCGCCGGCACCGCCAGCACCTCCGGCTCCGCCGGCACCGCCGGCACGTGGTCCTAGCCGCACCGAGGCAGTCGCTGACTTTAATACTTGCGCACGTCCGGAATATCCGCGTTCGTCGCAGCGCAATGAAGAAACCGGTACCACGACCCTGCAGTTCCTGATCGGTGTCGATGGTCGGGTGATCGAAGCCAAGCTGGCGAAGTCGAGTGGCTTCCGTGACTTGGACCGGGCCGCGCAATCGGCTCTGAGCAAATGCCGATTCAAGCCCGCCATGATTGATGGCAAGCCGGAACAGGCGTGGACAGCGGTGCAGTACGTCTGGACGCTGGAATAAAACCGAGGCAGAACACCGTCTCAAATTTTGATTGTCGTTGTCATTAGTTCAGCGAACTGTCTATTTAATATCTTTGGAGGAAGCATGTTTAAGAATACCCGTTTGTCCGCTTTCCTGGCGGCTGTCCTGTTGTCGGTTACTGCAGCATCGGCTCTGGTCTCGGCCCCGGCCTTCGCTCAAGAAACCCCGGCAGCCGACGCGGCTCCAGTGGCGACCGACGCAGCTGCACCAGCTGTCGATCCAGCTGCTGCTCCTGCTGACGCTGCTGCTCCTGCAGATGCTGGCGCGCCAGCCGCTGCTCCAGGTGGCGAGCAGACCGAAGAAGTCTACAACCCGTACGGCCTGCAAGCCATGTGGGAACACGGCGACTTCGTCAACAAGGGCACCCTGATCATCCTGTCGCTGATGTCGATCGGTTCGTGGTACATCATCATCACCAAGCTGATCGATCAGCAAAAAGTGATGCGTCAAGCTAAAGACATGCAAGCCAAGTTCTGGAAAGCACCGTCGATCGCTGCTGGTTCGGCTCAGCTGAAAGAAGGTTCGCCATTCCGCTTCATCGCTGAAACCGGCACCAAGGCTACCCAGCACCACGACGGCGCCCTGCTCGAGCAGATCGACCTGTCGACCTGGGTCACCATGCAGATCCAGCGTTCGGTCGACCGCGTCCAGTCGCGTCTGCAAGATGGCCTGTCGTTCCTGGCAACCGTCGGTTCGACCTCGCCGTTCATCGGTCTGTTCGGTACCGTCTGGGGCATCTACAACGCACTGACCGCCATCGGCATGTCGGGTAACGCCTCGATCGACAAGGTCGCAGGTCCAGTCGGTGAAGCACTGATCATGACCGCCTTCGGTCTGTTCGTTGCAGTTCCTGCCGTCCTGGGTTACAACTGGCTGGTGCGTCGTAACAAGACCGTGCTGGAAGAAGTCCGTTCGTTCTCGGCTGACGTGCACTCGGTGCTGATCTCGGGCGCAATGTCGACCTCGAACGCAGCTGCACAAGCTAAAAAGATTGGATAAATTATGTCGATGAGTGTCGGTTCCGATTCCGGCGAAGATGCACTGAATTCAGAGATCAACACGACGCCACTCGTTGACATCATGTTGGTTCTTCTGATCATCTTCCTGATCACGAGCCCGGTGGTTCTGAATCTTCAGAAAGTTACGCTGCCTGAAGAAGAGAACCAGGTCACCCTGTCCAAACCGGAAGACGTCAATATCACCGTCAATAAAGACGGTGAGATGTACTACAACCAGACTCACCTCGCGAACACGGACGAGCTGTTCAAGTTCCTCGCGGAGCAGTCGGTGAAAGTGCCGCAACCGGCGGTGAAAGTTCGTGGCGACCAGGAAGCCCGCTACGAAGCAATCGGCCGGGTCATTTACACGGCACAACGTGCTGGTGTGCAGAAGGTTGGTTTCGTTATTCAGCCGCAATAAGCTGATAGCGCTGCACGCGGCGCCTGGCTTTCGGGCCGGGCGCCGTAACCTTCTCCCCAACATTTGATAAGGACACACCATGAGTATGAACGTAGGTGGAGGCTCCGCAGCGGATGCGGATCCGGAACCGATGATGGAAATGAACATGACGCCGCTGATCGACGTCTTGCTCGTTCTTATCATCATGCTGATTATTACAATTCCGAAGCAAGATCACTCGGTCAATCTGAACATGCCAGTTGGTAACCCGCCGCTGAGCGATATCAAGCCTGTCGTGATCACGATCGACGTCGACTTCGACGGTACCATCCTCTGGGATGGCGAAGTTGTGCCGGACCGCGCTGCGCTGGAAGCCAAGATGAACGCTGTTGCCGCCATCCCTGACCAGCCCGAAGTGCACCTGCGTCCGAATAAGCTGGTAGAGTACAAGGTTGTTGCCGGTGTCATGGCATCTGCCCAGCGTATTGGCGTCACCAAAATCGGCATGGTCGGTAACGAGCAGTTCCAGTAATCGTTCCATGTTTTGACCAACACGGCAGGGCTATCCCTGCCGTGTCCATTTTGAAATAAGGATTTTTCAGATGATCAAGTTCCGTCTCGCTCACCTCAGCCTTGCAATGGCCGCTCTGGGCTTTACCGCGCTCACCCCGGTAATCGGCCTGTCTTCCGCCGTCGCGCAGGAAGCGATGCGCCCGGAGATTGGCAAACCGCTGCAGCAAGCCCAGGCCCAGATGAAACAGGGCAAGCACAAAGAAGCACTGGCTACCCTGCGCGGACTGGACAAGGTGGGCAACAAGACCGCCAATGAAAGCTACCTGATCGAGCGCGTGCGCGCCGGGGCAGCATCGTCGGCCGGCGATTACGATACTGCCGCCAAATCCTTTGAAGCCCTGCTCGCGTCCGGCAAGCTGAACGCCAACGAGCGTTCGCAATTCGCCGAAGGCCTGGTGGGTATCTATATGCGTGCAGGCGACCTGAACAAGGCGAACAGCACCATCCAGACCCTGCTCAAGCAGAAAGAAGATCCAAAACTGCGCGCTTACCTGCTGCAGAACTATTACAAACAAGGCAACACCGCTGCCCTCGAGCAAGAACTGCGCACCATCGAGAAAAGCGGCCGCCTGAGCGAAGACCAGCTCGGCATGCTGGCCAATATCCAGCTCAAGAAGAACGATACCGCCGGCTACGTCCGCACCATCGAGAAGCTGGCCGCCAGCTATCCGAAGGCCCAGTACTGGACCGACCTGCTGAACCGCGTGCAGCGTCAGCCAGGCTACTCGCAGCGCCTGAACGTCGACGTGTACCGTCTGAAGCTGGCCAACAACCTGCTCAAGAAGCCAAGCGAGTACATGGAAATGGCCCAGCTGGTGCTGCAGGCGAAAGCCCCGGCCGAAGCGCTCAAGATCATCGACAAGGGCTACAAGGCCGGCGCCCTGGGCACCGGCACCGACGCCGCGCGTCACCAGCGCCTGAAGGACCTGGCCGAGAAGAACCTGGCAGAGCAGAACAAGAACTTCGCTGCGCTGGAAGCCGAGCACACCGCGGTCAAGGACCAGGATTCGCTGGTGGGCCTGGGTTACGCACTGGTGCAGGCTGGCCAGGCTGACAAGGGCCTCAAGATGATGGATGCGGCGATCAAGGCCGGCGGCCTGAAGAACCCTGAAGACGCCAAGCTGCGCCTGGGCGAAGCCTACGCTGTTGCCGGCAAGAAGCAGCAAGCCATCGCCACGCTCAAGACCGTGGGCGGCAAGGACGGCACCGCCGAACTGGCCCGCTACTGGATCCTGGCGATCAACAATCCGCTGAGCTAATCAGCAACAGCGGCATTACCCCGTCGTCCCCGCGCAGGCGGGGACCCAAGGTTTCGCGCAGCCCACTTCGGTCCAACGAAGTAGCTGCGCTGACAAGCTTGGGTCCCCGCCTGCGCGGGGACGACGTTTTTGCGTTAACGATCCCTGCGGCCGTCGCCCATATGCAACTACCGAGTTACCGTATAATCAGGGTTTTCGCGCCGCACCAATGTCGCGCGGCTTGTAACCGGACCCAGATTTGATGAAGGTATTTCGCGGACTTCCCAACGACAGGGCGCGCGCGCCCTGCGCGCTCACGATCGGCAATTTCGACGGCGTCCATCGCGGCCACCAGGCCCTGCTGGCCCACGTGCGCAGCGCCGCAGCGGGGCTCGGCCTGGAAGCGGCCGTGATGACGTTCGAACCCCATCCGCGCGAATACTTCGCCCGCAAATCCGGCGACCTGTCGCGCGCCCCGGCCCGCATCGCCAACCTGCGCGACAAACTCGAAGATCTCGACCAGGCCGGCATCGACCGCGTCATCGTCGAGCATTTCAACGAACAGTTCGCCGCCATGTCGCCGCGCGACTTCATCGAGCGCGTGCTGGTCGACGGCCTGCACGTCAAGTGGCTGATGGTCGGCGACGATTTCCGCTTCGGCGCCCGGCGCCTGGGCGATATCGCGATGCTGGTCGAGGCTGGCCGCGAGTTCGGCTTCGACGTCCACACCCTCGACGCCGTCATGCATGGCGACCAGCGCATCTCGTCCTCGGCCGTGCGCGCCGCCCTGCTCGAAGGCGATTTCGCCCGTACCAGGGAGCTGCTCGGCCATCCATATGCGATGTCGGGCCACGTGATCCATGGCCAGAAGCTGGGCCGCACGCTGGGCTTTCCGACCATGAACCTGCGAGTCGCGCACCGCCCTGCTCTCTCCGGCATCTTTGTCGTGCAGGTGCACGGCCTGGCGGACGCGCCGCTGCCGGCCGTGGCCAGCCTGGGCGTGCGTCCGACCGTCGAGGATGCCGGCCGTATGCTGCTTGAAGTCCATGTATTCGACTACGCCCAGCAATGCTACGGCAAGCTGGTGCGCGTGGAATTCCTCGCCAAGCTGCGCGACGAAGAGAAGTACGACGACCTGGCCACGCTCACTGCCGCGATCGACAACGACGCGGCCCAGGCGCGCGCCTTCTTCGCCCACCGCAGCAGCGCGCTGACGGCGACCGACCGAATTTGAGCGCGTTTCCCGGGCCGTGACGGCTCCTGGAAGCGCCTCACCAGACTCTGCCGCGGCGCGCTGCGCCGTGCACACCGAACACTTACCAGAAGAAGCTTATGTCCGATACCAAACAGAACAACGGCCAGTCCCAGGCAACTAAGGGCCAGAAGAAACCTGAAAGCAAATACCCGGTCAATATGACCGACACCCCATTCCCGATGCGGGGCGACCTCGCCAAGCGCGAACCGGGCTGGGTCAAGCAATGGCAGGACAAGAAAATCTACGAGCGCGTGCGCAAGGCCGCCGCCGGCCGTCCAACCTTCATCCTGCACGACGGTCCGCCGTACGCCAACGGCGACATCCACCTGGGCCACGCCGTCAACAAGATCCTCAAGGACATGGTAATCAAGTCGCGCACCATCGCCGGCTTCGACGCTCCTTACGTGCCGGGCTGGGATTGCCACGGCATGCCGATCGAGATCCAGATCGAAAAACTGTACGGCAAGAACCTGCCGACCGCCGAAGTGCTGCAAAAGGCACGCGCCTATGCGCTCGAGCAGATCGACCGCCAGCGCGCCGGCTTCATCCGCCTGGGCGTGCTGGGCGAGTGGGACAACCCGTATATGACCATGGCCCACGGCAATGAAGCCGACGAGCTGCGCGCGCTCGGCACCCTGCTGGAAAAAGGCTATGTCTATCGGGGCCTGAAGCCCGTCAACTGGTGCTTCGACTGCGGTTCGGCGCTGGCCGAGGCCGAAGTGGAATACCAGGACAAGCGCGACCCGGCGATCGACGTCGGCTTCCCGTTCTACGAGCACGACAAGATCGCCGCCGCCTTCGGCCTGGACAAGCTGCCGGTCGATAAAGGTTTCATCGTCATCTGGACCACGACCCCGTGGACCATCCCGTCGAACCAGGCCCTGAACGTGGGCCCGGAAGTCGGCTATTCGCTGGTGCAGGTCGAGCGTGACGGCCAGCCTCAATTGCTGATCCTCGGTTCGGAGCTGGTGGAGTCGGTGCTGGCCCGCTACAAGCTGGAAGGCACGGTCATCGCCACCACCGTCGGCGCCAAGCTCGAAGGCATCCGCTTCAAGCACCCGCTGCACGCGCAGGACACGTTCTACGATCGCCTGTCGCCGGTCTACCTGGCCGACTACGTGACCGTCGACAGCGGCACCGGCGTGGTCCACTCGGCCCCATCCTACGGCCTGGAAGACTTCCAGTCCTGTAAAGCGCACGGCATGAAGGACGACGAGATGCTCAAGCCCGTGATGGGCGACGGCCGCTTCGCCTCGACCCTGCCGCTGTTCGGCGGCATGACGATCTGGGAAGCCAGCAAGCCGATCTGCGGCGCGCTGACCGAAACCGGCGCCCTGTTCGAACTCAAGATGTTCGACCACAGCTACATGCACTGCTGGCGCCATAAAACCCCGATCGTCTACCGCGCCACCAACCAGTGGTTCGCCGGCATGGACGTCGTGCCGAAGGATGGCGGCGCCACCCTGCGCCAGACCGCGCTGGCCGGCATCGAAAAGACCCAGTTCTTCCCGGACTGGGGCCAGGCGCGCCTGCACGGCATGATCGAGAACCGTCCGGACTGGACCCTGTCGCGCCAGCGCCAGTGGGGCGTGCCGATGGCCTTCTTCGTGCACAAGGAAACCGGCGCCCTGCACCCGCGCACCCCGGAACTGCTGGAGCAGGTGGCCAAGCTGATCGAAGCGGGCGGCATCGAGGCCTGGCACGAACTCGATCCGGCCACCCTGCTGGGCGAGGACGCCGCGATCTTTGAAAAGAACAAGGACACGCTGGACGTCTGGTTCGATTCGGGCAGCACCCACCAGACCGTGCTGCGCGGCTCGCACAAGGCGCAGTCGAGCTTCCCGGCCGACCTGTACCTGGAAGGCTCGGACCAGCACCGCGGCTGGTTCCACTCGTCGCTCCTGACCTCGTCGATGCTCAATGGCGAACCGCCGTACAAGGCGCTGCTGACCCACGGCTTCACCGTCGACGAGAACGGCAAGAAGATGTCCAAGTCGCTCGGCAACACGATGGCGCCGCAAAAGATCTCGGACACCCTCGGCGCCGACATCCTGCGCCTGTGGGTGGCTTCGACCGACTACACGGGCGAGCTGTCGATCGGCGAAGAGATCCTCAAGCGCGTGACCGAGTCGTACCGCCGCATCCGCAACACGCTGCGCTTCCTGCTGGCGAACACCTCGGACTTCGACCCGGCGCAACATGCGGTGCCGATGGCCGAGCTGCTCGAGATCGACCGCTATGCGATCGCCTCGATGGCCCAGCTGCAGAACGACGTCGCCGCCCACTTCGAGCGCTACGAGTTCCACCCAGTCGTGTCGCGCCTGCAGAACTACTGCTCGGAAGACCTGGGCGGCTTCTACCTCGACATCCTGAAGGACCGCCTGTACACCACCGGCGTGGAATCGCAGGCGCGCCGCTCGGCGCAGACCGCGCTGTGGCATATCGCCCACTCGCTGCTGCGCGTGATGGCGCCGATCCTGTCGTTCACCGCTGAAGAAGCGTGGGAGAAGTTCGCCGGCGCCGAAGCGTTTGCCGCAAGCGACGAGACCATCTTCACCCAGACGCTGTGGACCTTCCCGGAACTGCCTGATGCCGAGGCCTTGCTGGGGAAATATGCGCTGCTGCGCCAGGTGCGCCTGGACGTCACCAAGCAGCTCGAAGAAGTGCGCACCTCGGGCGCCATCGGTTCGTCGCTGCAGGCCGAGCTGGCGATCAAGGCCGCGGGCGACAAGTACCGCGCGCTGGCCAGCCTGGATGACGACCTGAAGTTCGTCTTCATCACCTCGCAGGCGACCGTCAGCGAAGTGGCGGCCGAAGCCGACGAAAGCGTGACCGTGGAACCGTCGACGGCCGAGAAGTGCGAGCGCTGCTGGCACTACCGCCGCGACGTCGGCCACGACCACGCGCATCCGACGCTGTGCGGCCGCTGCACCAGCAACCTGTTCGGCGCCGGCGAGAAGCGCCGCTACGCCTAAGCTCCCGAGGGTCGATCGACCCGCGGGTTTTTCCGCCATGCCGCCTCCCGGGCGGCATGGCGCGTACCGACACCACACACCATGGCAACCAAAAAGAAACCCATCGCAGCAGGCCCGAAACTTGTCACGCGCAGCACCGGCGCCAGCCTGTTCCCCTGGATCGGCCTGTCCCTGATCATCGTCCTGCTCGACCAGGTCACCAAGATCACCGTCGAACGCACTTTCGCCTATGCCGAAACGCTGCCGATCACGAGCTTCTTCAACCTGATCAAGGTGTACAACCCGGGCGCCGCGTTCAGCTTCCTGGGCGACGCCGGCGGCTGGCAGCGCTGGCTGTTCCTGGGGATCGCGATCGCCGCCGTGGTGTTCTGCGTATATATGATGTCGAAGAACGCGAGCCAGCGCCTGTTCTGCTTCGCACTGGCCCTGATCATGGCCGGCGCGATCGGCAACGGCATCGACCGCGTGGTGCACGGACACGTGATCGACTTCCTCGATTTCTACTGGACCGGCATCGGCCACTTCCCGGCCTTTAATATCGCCGACATCGGCATCTCGGTGGGTGCGGTGCTGTTCGTCCTCGACGAGCTGCGCCGGGTGAACAAGACTTAAAGGAGCTTGAACATGGAGCTGAAAGGCAAGCGCATCGTCCTCGGCCTCACCGGCGGCGTGGCCTGCTACAAGGCGGCCGAGCTGTGTCGCGCCCTGGTCAAGCAGGGCGCCAGCGTGCAGGTGGTCATGACCGAGGCCGCCACCCACTTCATCGGCGCGGTCACCATGCAGGCCCTGTCGGGCCAGCCGGTCTACCTGGACCAGTGGGATGCGCGCATGGCCAACAATATGGCCCACATCGACCTGACCCGCAACGCCGACGCGATCCTGATCGCGCCCTGCTCGGCCGACTTCATGCGCAAGCTCGCGCACGGCGCGGCCGACGACCTGCTGTCGACGCTGTGCGTGGCGCGGCCGCGCCATGTGCCGCTGCACGTGGCGCCGGCGATGAATGTCGAGATGTGGGAAAACCCGGCCACCCAGCGCAACGTCGCCCAGCTGCGTGAGGACGGCGTCAAGCTGTTCGGCCCCGGCTGCGGCTCGCAGGCCTGCGGCGAGACGGGCCTGGGCCGCATGCTCGAAGCCGAGGAACTGGTCGAAGAACTGATCGCCTCGTTCCAGCACAAGGTGCTGGCCGGACGGCGCGTGCTGATCACGGCCGGCCCGACGTTCGAGCCGATCGATCCGGTGCGCGGCATCACCAATCTGTCGTCGGGCAAGATGGGGTATGCGCTGGCGCGCGCGGCGCGCGAAGCCGGCGCCGAGGTGACCCTGGTCTCGGGCCCTGTGTCGCTGCCCACGCCGCATGGCGTGCGCCGCATCGACGTGCTCACCGCGCAGCAGATGCACGACGCCGTGATGGCGGGCGTGGAAGGCCAGCACGTGTTCATCGGCGTGGCGGCGGTGGCCGACTGGCGCGTGGCCAATGCGTCGTACCAGAAGATCAAGAAGACGCTTGATGGCGCGCCGCCGCAACTGGAGTTCGCGCAGAACGCCGACATCCTGGCGTCGGTGGCGGCCACCGTCACCCTCTCGGGCTGGCCCTACTGCGTGGGCTTCGCGGCCGAATCCGAGCAGCTGGAACAGTACGGCGCCGCCAAGCGCGAAAAGAAAGGCATCCCTCTGTTGGTGGGCAATATCGGCCACCAGACTTTCGGGCAGGATGACAATACCGTGATCCTGTTCGACGAAAGCGGCCACACGGTGCTCGAGCGGGCCGACAAGCTCACGTTGGCGCGCCAGCTGGTGTCCGAAATCGCCAAGCGACTCGAACAGCGCTCCCTGCTTACCTAAAACACATAACAAGTATCAGATGAAGAATATCGACCTCAAGATCCTCGACCCGCGCATGCAAGACCTGCTGCCGGCCTACGGCACCCCAGGCAGCGCGGGCCTCGACCTGCGCGCCTGCATCGATGCGCCGCTGACCATCGAGCCTGGCCAGACGGTGCTGGTGCCGACGGGTCTCGCCATCCACATCGGCGATCCGGGCTATGCCGCCATGATCCTGCCGCGCAGTGGGCTCGGCCATAAGAGCGGCATCGTTCTGGGCAATCTGGTAGGCTTGATCGACTCCGATTACCAGGGCCAGCTGATGGTCTCCACCTGGAACCGCGGCGCCACCACCTTCGTGCTGCAGCCGATGGACCGGCTGGCGCAGCTGATCGTCGTGCCGGTGCTGCAGGTCGGCTTCAATGTGGTAGAGGAGTTCGCATCGAGCGACCGCGGCGCCGGAGGATTCGGCAGCACCGGCAAACAATAATAGAGGAGGACCATGATCCCAAACCGTCTTCAACGCTTCAAGTCCGCGGCCCTGGTCGCGGGCACGGCGGCCTTGCTGGCCGCCTGCAGCACGCCAGGCCAGATGCAGTCGTCGACCACGCCTGGCGTGATCCCGAGCCAGGCGCCGGGCAAGCCCGAGGTCACGCCGCAGATGGCCGCGGCGGCCGACACGCTCACCCGCATGGCGACCCAGCACGACCGCCTGTACCGGATCGCGGCTCCCCTCCTGATCGACAACGCCGAGCTGTGCACCAAGCATGCCCGCAACCTGCTGGGCTTCACCGCCAAGAACCGCTACACCTATCCGGGCCAGTACAACGAGGCGGCCTGGGTGGTGCTGGGCATGGGCGAGCGCCTGCAGGTCACCAATGTCCTCAATGGCAGCGGCGCGGCGCGCGCCGGCCTGCGCCAGGGCGACCGCCTGCTGGCGGCCGCCGGCACGCCGCTGCCCGAGGGTCCGAACGCCCTGTCCCAGGCCGGCGCCGTGTTCGGCCCGATCATGTCGAAGCAGGCCAGCCTGCCGCTGACGATCGAGCGCAACGGCAACCAGCGCGACCTGACCATCCCGGTCACCCGCGCCTGCGCCTTCGCGATCGAACTTGGCAACGCCGACAATATCAACGCCTATGCCGACGGCTCGCGCGTGATGGTCACCCGCGGCATGCTGGGCTTTGCCCAGAACGACGACGAACTGGCCTATGTCGTGGCGCGCACGATGGCGCACAATATGCTGGGCCACGCCGCCACGCAGCGCAATGCGGCCACCATCGGCAGCATCATCGACAACCTCACCGCGATCACGCCCGACACTTCGATGCTGATCGGCAGCGGCGGCATCAAGGCCATGCCGGTGGCCGACGACGTGGCGGCCGACCGTCTGGCGATCTACCTGGTGGCGCGCGCCGGCTACCGCATCGAAGGCGCGTCCGCCTTCTGGAAGCGCCTGGCGGCCACCTACCCGGCCCGCATCCTCAACGGCTACACGGCCAACCACCCATCGACCACGCAGCGCATCGCGGCGATCGACAAGACGGTGGCCGAGGTGAAGACCAAGAAGAGCGGCAAGAAACCGCTGGTGCCCTAGCAAGTCCCCCGTGCGCGGCCCCGGGCCGCGCACGCCCGCTCCAGCGCCCTCCCCGCTTTTTTTGTATGATTGTCCATCTTGTATCTATCCCGCATATGGCGGCGACCACACCATGGACAGCATCGACCTCGACGTACTGAAAACCTGCGCCGCCTGGCTGGCGGGCGGCCAGCGCTGCCAGCTGGTCACGGTGATCAAGACCTGGGGCTCGAGCCCGCGCCCGGTCGGCGCCACGCTCGCCATCTGCGAGGACGGCCAGGTGGTCGGCTCGGTCTCCGGCGGCTGCATCGAGGACGACCTGATCGCCCGCGTGCGCGACAACGGCATCGAGATCGACCTCCCCGAGATCATCAGCTACGGCATCAGCGCCGACGAGGCGCACCGCTTCGGCCTGCCCTGCGGCGGCACCATCGAACTGGCGATCGAGCCGCTGTCGACCGAGAGCCGCATTCCCGAACTGCTGGCGCGCCTCGATGGCGGCGAGCTGGTCGAGCGCCACGTGCACCTGGCCAGCGGCGCGGTCACCCTCGAACTGGCGCAGGCCAGCGCCATCCAGCGCATCGAGGATGGCGTGCTGCATACGCTGCACGGCCCGCGCTGGCGCCTGTACATCATCGGCGCCGGCCCGCTGTCGCGCTTTTTGGCCACGATCGCGGCCGGCATGGATTACCGCGTCACCGTGTGCGACCCGCGCGAGGAATACCGCAGCGGCTTTTCCATCCCCGGCGTGAGCCTGGTGCACGCGATGCCGGACGACCTGGTGATCGAGGCGAAGCTCGATGCGCGCAGCGCAGTGGTGGCGCTGACCCACGATCCCAAGCTGGACGACCTGGCGCTGATGGAAGCGCTCAAGTCCGACGCCTTCTATGTCGGCGCCATCGGCTCGCGCGCCAACAACGCCAAGCGGCGCGAGCGCCTCAAATTGTTCGACCTCACCGAGGCCGAACTGGCGCGCCTGCACGGCCCGATCGGCATCTACATCGGCAGCAAGACGCCGGCCGAGATCGCGATCTCGATCATGGCCGAGATGACGGCCGTGAAGAACGCGGTGCCGCAGCAGATGCTGGTGCCGCACGCCGCGGCGCTGACCCTCGCCAGCGCCGCCTGATGATGGGTAGGTTGGACGGGTCTCCCGTCCACGCGTTCAACCGATGCATGCGATGCGGTATCGCAGCCTTGGGTTGAACGCGTGGACGGCGTAGCCGTCCACCCTACCGCCGTAAAATCAAAAGCAAGGAGCGGCTGGCAGGAAAACGCCGACCCTGCCACAATGGCCCGTTATCAGACGGGCCATCTTTTTATCAATGAACACCGCGAACATGCTGCGCCTGGTGGCGCTGGCCGCCATCTGGGGCGGCTCCTTCCTCTTCATGCGCATCGCCGCACCCGTGCTCGGACCGGCGCTGCTGATCGAATACCGGGTCGGCTTCGCCGCCCTGTTCCTGGCGCTGGTGGCCTGGTTCCTCCACCTGCGCGGCAAAGGCGCCCCGCTCGGCGTGCGCCGCCACTGGAAGCACTACCTGATCCTCGGCCTGTTCAATTCGGCCCTGCCCTTCCTGCTGTTCGCCTTCGCCGCGCGCACCCTGTCGGCCTCGGTGCTGTCGGTGCTGAACGCCACCGCGCCGATGTGGGGCGCACTGGTCGGCGCCGCGTGGGCGCGCCAGAAGGTGTCGGGACGCAGCGCGCTCGGCCTGCTGCTCGGCACCGGCGGCGTGGCGCTGCTGGTCGGCTTCGACCACGTGGCCGAACGGCCCGGCGCCGGCATCGCCGTCGGCGCGGCCCTGATTGCGGCGTTCAGCTACAGCATCGCCAGCCAATACGCCAAATCGGCTCCGGCGGTCGCGCCGTTCGCCAACGCCCATGGCTCGATGTGGGCGGCCGCCATCCTGGTGCTGCCGCTGGTGTTCTTCTTCCCGGCGCCGGGCGAGCCGACGATGGGCATCATGGCCGCCGTACTGGCGCTGGGCGTGGTCTGCAGCGGCATCGCCTACATCATCTATTTCAAGCTGATCGAGGAGGTCGGCACCACCTCGGCGCTCACCGTCACCTTCCTCAACCCGGTGTTCGGCATCCTGTGGGGTGCGCTGTTCCTGCATGAAGCCATCGGCTGGCACACGATCGCCGGCTCGGCCATCGTGCTGCTCGGGACCGCGCTGGTGACGGGCTTCCGGCCCCGCGTCAAGCGCGCAGCCGCACCGGCCGGCGGTAAATGATGGAGACGACGCAGGACATCGCCCTGCCGCCTGGCTACCGCCTCGCCGACGTCATCGCCTTCCATGGCCGCGACGCCGAGGGCGTAGCCGAGCAGGTGTCGCCGCAAGGCCTGCGCAAGGGCGTGCTGCTGGATGGCGTGCCGACCCTGCTCGACATCCGTTTCGACGTCGACGTGGCCCGCTGCCGCATCGCCCGCGATGGTCCGGCCACGCCGGCGCTGGAAGCCCTGGTCCAGGACGCGCTGCTGAACGTGCTGGGCCTGCGCATCGACCCGGCTGCCTTCGCCGCCTTCGCGCACGACGATCCCGTGCTCGGCCCCATGCTGGCGCGCCAGCCCGGCCTGCGCATCGTGCAATCGGCCACCGTATTCGAAGCGCTCACCTGGGCCATCATCGGCCAGCAGATCAACCTGACCTTCGCGATCGCGCTGCGCCGCACGCTGATCCAGCTGGCCGGCCGCCCGCATTCGAGCGGGCTGTGGTGCTATCCGGAAGCGCAAGACGTCGCCCGCCTCGCCCTGGAAGACCTGACCAGCCGCAAGTTCTCGGGCGCGAAGGCCGAGACCGTCCTGCGCGTGGCGCGCATGGTGGTGGACGGCAGCCTGTCGCTCGAACGGGAACGCGATGCCGCCCAAGTGAGCCAGGAACTGCTGGCGGTCAAGGGCATCGGCCCCTGGACCGTCAATTACGTGCTGCTGCGCGGCTACGGCTACACGGATTGTTCGCTCGAAGGCGACGTGGCCGTGCGCAACGCCCTGCACAATCTGACCCGCAGCGCCCAGCGGCCGACGCTGCTCGAAGCCCAGCGCCTGCTGGCGCGCTATGCGCCGCACCGCACCATGGCGGCCGCCTACCTGTGGGCCAGCCTGGCTGGATAGCAAGCAGGAACGCCACCTGATAGTGTTTTCGATTGGAAAGACGGACGTCGTTCCGGCAAGGACGTGTGATATATTCAGCAACATGAGCACCCCGATTTCCACCTCCTCCAGCAGCGCCGGCAACGCTGCCGCCGCGCCTGCGAGTGCGGCGATCGCCGTCGTGATTCCCTATTTCCAGCGCCAGGAAGGCGTCCTGCAAAAGGCACTGGCCTCGATCGCCGCCCAGCAGTTGTACCCGGCCGAAGTCATCGTGGTCGACGACAGCTCGCCGGTCCCGGCGCGGGGTGAGGTGGAGGCCGTGCAGCGGCGCTGGCCGCACCTGAACATCCGCGTGATCGAACAGCCGAACGGCGGACCGGCCGCGGCGCGCAACAAGGGACTCGACAGCGTGTCGCCGCAGTGCGACTACGTGGCTTTCCTGGATTCGGACGACGAGTGGCACGATACGCACCTGCTGCATGCGAGCGCCGCCCTGACGCCGGGCAACGACTTTTATTTTTCGGATTTCTTCCGCCTCGGCCAGTCGACAACCGTGTTCGAGCAGAGCATGGTGTTCAGGAAAGACGCGCACCCGGTGTTGCCGGGCAGCTACCCGGTTGCCCAGTACCGCGGCGACATGACGGAACAGATCCTCGGCGCCAACGTCATCGGCACGTCGACCGTTGTGTACCGCTTCCGCAAGTTCGCCAAGCTGCGTTTTCGCGAAGAATTCGTCTATGCCGGCGAGGACTTCCTGTTCTGGCTGACGCTGAGCACGCTAACGAAAAACTATGTCTTCGGCACCACGCCGGAAGTGACCTATGGCCGCGGCGTCAACATCTATGCCGGCTCGGGCTGGGGCACCGAAAAGTCGATGGACCGCCTGCACTACGAAACCAAACTCGAGCTCGCGCTGCCGCGCCTGTTCAAGCTCAATGCCGAACAACAGGGACGCAACCGCGCCAAACTCCGGTTTTTGCGCCAGACCATGCTCAAGGACATCGTCCACCGGCTGACGCATCGCAAGACCATCAACGGTCCGCTGCTACGCCGCCACCTGGCGATGGACCCTGTGCTGCCACTGTACGTGCCGTCGGTTGCGTGGCAGATCGTCGCTGGACGCCTGCGCCCCCAGGCCGCCCCGCGCAAGGAGTAGCGCGGCGCGGCCGCTGCCCGGGACGTCAGTTCCAGCGCGGCAAGCCGTCAAACTGCTGCGCTCCTTCTCCCGAAAACCGGATCAGCTCGGCCAGCGGCACGGTGGCCAGGTTGTCGCAGCCATAGTGCCCGCCCAGCGCGCTGGGAATCTTGAGGCAGTATTTGCGCCCCTCGGTCAGCGGACCGAGCGCGGCTTCGGCCAGGCGCACCGCCTCGGGCATATACCAGTCGTTGAGGAAATCCTGGTTGTAGGCCAGCGCATCGAGCGCAGCGCGGCTGCGCGCCAGCGGTTCGCACACCAGTTCATGCGGACGCAGGCACCAGAAATGGTCGTCCTCGTCGCGGATGATGAGGTTGCCGAAGGCATTGGCACCGAGAACTTCGACGGCGCTCATGCCGACCCAGCCCCAGGCCTCGTTGATGTCGTCTACATCGATCATGATCATCGCCCCTGAATGTCGCCATGGCGCATGCGCGCGGCGGTTTGCAGGGTTGGACAGGGCGGGCTCGTGTGCATTGCAGCAGAGACGAGCGGGTTTGACCTGCGTCGAGGCCGTTAAGACGGGGAAAGGGAGTTGCCTGACATGAAAAATATCGGCCTGAAAAACGAAAAAGCCGCTGACTCTTGCGAATCAGCGGCCTTGAATCTGGTTGCGGGGACAGGATTTGAACCTGTGACCTTCGGGTTATGAGCCCGACGAGCTGCCAGACTGCTCCACCCCGCGTCTGTTGAAATGAATTATACGCCCATTCCCCTTATTAGGCAAATGCAATACTGCGCCCATGTGCGATTGCAACACGATATAACTCATGGCCTGCGCCAAAAACAGGCCCTGATCACCACCCGGGCACTGCCCTATCGCCCCCGCATTCGGTGTAAAGTAATGGCAATACCAATTCGCCACACGACCATGAAATTCTGCTCCGAGTGCGCCCACCCCGTGCTGCTTTCCATCCCCGAAGGCGACAACCGGCCGCGCTACGTCTGCACCCATTGCAACACGATCCATTACCAGAATCCGAAACTCGTCGTCGGCTCGATCCCCGTCTGGGAGCGCGACGGCAACATCCAGGTCTTGCTGTGCAAGCGCGCGATCGAGCCGCGCTACGGCTATTGGACCCTGCCGGCCGGCTTCATGGAAAACGAGGAGACCACCGAACAGGCGGCCGTGCGCGAGACCGAGGAAGAAGCCGGCGCCAACGTCGAGCTCGGGCCTTTGTTCACCCTGCTCAACGTGGCCCACGTGCACCAGGTCCACCTGTTCTACCGCGCGCGCCTGCTCGACCTCGATTTCGCGGCCGGCATCGAAAGCCTCGACGTCCAGTTATTCACCGAAGACGAGATCCCCTGGGACGACCTGGCCTTCCCTACCATCCGCAGCACGCTGGAACTGTTCTTCGCCGACCGGATCAAAGTGCGCGAGGGGGGCGCCTTTGGCTTTCACAGCCGCGACATCCATCGCCCGATGATCGCCCCACGCGAACCGGATTGAGATGATTCCCTGGCTCGAGACCGATACGCCGTTTCCCGACGTATCCAAGGCATTGACGGTCGAAGCGCCGGGCCTGCTCGCGGCCGGCGCCGACCTGTCGCCGCCGCGCCTGCTGCAGGCTTACCGCAACGGCATCTTTCCCTGGTTTTCCGAAGGCCAGCCCATCCTGTGGTGGAGCACCGACCCGCGCATGGTGCTGTACACGGCCGACTTCAAGGTGAGCGACAGCCTGGCCAAGACGCTGCGCAAGGTCGAGCGCAGCCGCCTCGACGGCGGCCGTTGGGACGTGCGCTTCGACTCCGCCTTCAGCGACGTGATGCGCGCGTGCGCCGCGCCGCGCCGCGACGGCCCCGGCACCTGGATCTCGGACGAGATCGTCGACGGCTACAGCGGCCTGCACGTGCTGGGCTACGCCCACTCGTCCGAAGTCTGGCTCGACGGCGAACTGGTCGGCGGCGCCTATGGCGTCTGCATAGGCCGCATGTTCTATGGCGAATCGATGTTCGCGCGCGTGTCCGACGCTTCCAAGGTCGCGCTGGCCTACCTGGTGGCTTTCCTGCGCCGGCACGGCGTGCGGATGGTCGACTGCCAGCAGGAGACCGGCCACCTGGCCTCGCTCGGCGCGGCGCCGATCCCGCGCAGCCGCTTCCTGGAGCACCTGCGCGCCGCCATCGCCGAGCCACCGATCGGCGACTGGACGGTCGGGCCGCCGTTCGCGGCGCGGGACGACAAACCGTCCGCCGCGTCCGTAACGCCCGCAGCATCAGCCGCGGCGCCCGACCGATCCGGCAACTCGCCCGCGATACCGTTGGATGGCTAACGGTATCGCGCGCGGGTTTTCGCTAGAATAGGTTCCTCACACGTCGTCTCGAGAGTTTTTTGCATGACGCACCTACACGACCTGCCATTCGCGACGCTGCAGTTCTACACGACGGCGCCCTATCCCTGCAGCTATCTCGACGCGCGCCAGGCGCGTTCGCAGGTCGCCACACCGTCGCACCTCATCAACGCCGACGTGTATTCAGAACTGGTCAAGAACGGCTTCCGGCGCAGCGGCATCTTCACTTACCGCCCCTACTGCGACGGCTGCCAGGCCTGCATTCCGGTACGCGTCAAGTGCGAGGACTTCATGCCCAACCGCACCCAGCGCCGCGCCTGGAAACGCCATGGCGACCTGGTCGCGATGGTGGCCAACCTGGCCTTCTCCGACGAGCACTACGCGCTCTACCTGCGCTACCAGACCACGCGCCACGTGGGCGGCGGCATGGACCAGGACAGCCGCGACCAATATGCCCAGTTCCTGCTGCAAAGCCGCGTCAACACGCGCCTGGTCGAATTCCGCGAACCCGACGGCACGCTGCGCATGGTGTCGATCATCGACGTGCTGTCCGACGGCCTGTCGTCGGTCTATACCTTCTTCGATCCCGACGTCGAGAACGCCTCCTACGGCACCTACAATATCCTGTGGCAGGTGAACCAGGCCCACGAGCTGGGATTGTCCTACGTCTATCTCGGGTACTGGATCGAACAGAGCCCCAAGATGGCCTACAAGATCAACTTCCGGCCCCTCGAAGCCCGCATCGACGGCGAATGGGGCGTGCTTCAACGCTAGGGTCTGGCGCGGCCGTGTGATACAAGTGCTAACAAAGTCGTTGACACTCAAATACGTATGCCGCAGCGCATCACGTTAGAATGATGGGGAGATCCTTTTTGAGTTCCCCATGCCCGATAAATTCCTGTACACCCTCGTTCGCCCCGCACTGTTCTCCCTCGATCCGGAGACTGCCCACAACCTGACCCTGCCCATGCTGCGGCGGGCAGGCGCGCTCGGCCTGACGGGCGCGTTCAGGCAACCCCTGCCCGACCCACGCACCGTCATGGGCATTACCTTCCCCAACCCGGTCGGCCTCGCCGCCGGCCTGGACAAGGATGGCGCCTACATCGACGGCCTGGCCGCGCTCGGCTTCGGCTCGATCGAGATCGGCACCGTGACCCCACGCGGCCAGGCCGGCAACCCCAAGCCCCGCATATTCCGCCTGCCGCGCGCGCGCGGCATCATCAACCGCATGGGCTTCAACAACGGCGGCGTCGACGCCTTCGTGGCCAACGTCCAGGCCTCGCGCTTCTACCAGGAGCGCCAGGGCGTGCTGGGTCTGAACATCGGCAAGAACGCCGACACGCCGATCGAACGCGCGGCCGAGGATTACCTGCACTGCCTGCGCAAGGTGTACCCGTATGCGAGCTACGTGACGGTCAACATCTCGTCGCCCAACACCAAGAACCTGCGCCAGCTGCAGGGCGCCTCGGAACTGGACGACCTGCTGTCGCAGCTGAAGGCGGAGCAGACCAAGCTGGCCGACCACCACGGCCACTACGTGCCGGTCGCGCTCAAGATCGCGCCCGACGTCGACGCCGACCAGATCCGCGACATCGCCGGCGCCCTGCTGCGCCACAAGATCGACGGCGTGATCGCCACCAACACCACGCTCAACCGGCGCGACGTCGAAGGCATGAAGCACGCGCAGCAGGCCGGCGGCCTGTCTGGCGCCCCGGTGTTCGAGCAGTCGAACATCGTGATCCGCGCGCTCAAGAAAGAACTGCGCGACGACATCCCGATCATCGGCGTGGGCGGCATCATGCGCGGCCAGGACGCCAAGGCCAAGATCGCGGCCGGCGCCAGCCTGGTACAGCTGTACAGTGGCCTGATCTACGCCGGCCCGGGCCTGGTGCGCGAATGCGCCGACGCGCTGCGCGCCACCGACAAGAAAAAGAAATGAGCATGCAGCGCAAGAAGCTGGGCCGCACCGACCTCGAGGTGAGCACCGTCTGCCTCGGCACGATGACCTTCGGCGAGCAGAACACCGAGCAGGAAGCGCACGTCCAGCTGGACTACGCCCTCGAGCGCGGCATCAACTTCATCGATACCGCCGAGCTGTATCCGGTACCGCCGAACGCGGCGACCCAGGGTTCGACCGAGCGCTTCATCGGCTCCTGGCTCAAGGCGCGCGGCGGCCGCGACAAGCTGGTGCTGGCGACCAAGATCGCCGGCCCGAACGGCAGCCAGGCCTGGATCCGCGGTTCGAAACACAACCACGACGCCGCCAACCTGCGCGCGGCCGTCGACGCCAGCCTGCGGCGCCTGCAAACCGACTACATCGACCTCTACCAGCTGCACTGGCCGAGCCGCAACGTGCCGATCTTCGGCGCCAACCAGTTCGATCCGCGCAAGGAACGCGACGGCGTGGCGATCGAAGAGACACTGCGCGCCCTGGCCGACCTGGTCAGGGAGGGCAAGATCCGCCACATCGGCGTGTCGAACGAAAGCCCGTGGGGGGTGTGCGAGTTCGTCAAGCAGGCCGAGATCCACGGCCTGCCGCGCATCGCCACCATCCAGAATCTGTACAACCTGACCGCGCGCGCCTTCGAGACCACCTTGCTGGACGAAGTCTGCTACCGCGAGGAGGTCAGCCTGCTGGCCTACAGCCCTCTCGCTTTCGGCCAGCTGAGCGCCAAGTACGTCGACGACCCGCAGGCGCGCGGGCGCCTGACGATCTATCCGCCGACCTGGAGTCCGCGTTACCTGCGCCCAAGCGTGTTCGAAGCGACCCGCGAGTACGCGGCGCTGGCGCGCGAGCATGGCTTGACGCCGGCGCAGATGGCGCTGGCCTGGTGCTATTCGCGCTGGTTCATGGGCTCGACCATCGTCGGGGCGACCACGCTGGCGCAGCTCGGGGAAAACATCGATGCGGCGCAGATCCAGTTGAGCGACGAGGTGCTCAAACGGATCGACGAGATCCACGGCCGGATCACGAATCCCGGCCAGTAAGCTGGCCAGTAAGCTGGCCAATAAGCGATCAATGCAAAATGGGGCAGATGCCCCGTTTCTTCATTCCGTCGTCGCGATCGCCTTCTCGATATCCGCCCGCGTATAGCCCTGGGCGAAACGTTCGATGAAGTGGAAGGCATACGCCCGCAGATACGAGCCGCGCCGTACCGCCAGGCGCGTCACGTTCTGGGCGAACAGGTGCGAGGCCTCGATCGCGCGCAGGCCCTTGTCGCGGCCATGGTCGAAGGCCATCGAGGCCACGATGCCCACGCCCAGGCCCAGCGACACGTACTGCTTGATGACGTCCGAATCCATCGCGGTGAGCACGATGTCCGGCGCCAGCCCGGCTTCGACGAAAGCGGCGTCGATGTGGCTGCGGCCGGTGAAGCCGACGTCGTAGGTGATCAAGGGATGCTCGGCCAGGTCTTCCAGGCGCAGCGGCGTCTTGCTGGCAAAGATCGGGTGGCCCTCGGGCGCCACGATCAGGTGGCTCCAGCGGTAGCACGGGAAGGACACCAGGTCGGGGAAGGCCGACAGGCCCTCGGTCGCGATCCCGACGTCGGCCTTGCCCGACGCCACCCATTCGGCGATGTGTTCCGGTGAGCTCTGCTGCAGGGCGATGCGCACATTGGGGAAGGCGGCGCGGAACGACTGCACCACCTGCGGCAGCGCGTAGCGCGCCTGGGTGTGGGTCACGGCGACCGTCAGCGTGCCGCTGTCTTGCGCGGCGTATTCGCGGCTGGCCTGCTGCAGGTTCTCGGCTTCGACCAGCAGCTTTTCGACGATACGCAGGATGCCCTTGCCGGGCGGCGTCAGGCCGGTCAGGCGCTTGCCGTTACGCTCGAAGATGACCACGCCGAGTTCTTCCTCGAGCTCGCGGATCTGGCGTGACACGCCCGGCTGCGAGGTGAACAGGGCGTTGGCGACTTCGGTCAGGTTGAAATCGCGGCGGGCCGCTTCGCGGACCGAGCGCAGCTGCTGGAAGTTCATATCGCGTTTCCTTCGTCGACGAACACTTCGATGCGGCGCGGACGCACGACCAGCGTCTCGCCTTCCTTGAGGCCCAGGCTGGCGAAGCGCTCGTTCGGCATCACCGCCTCGATGATCTGCTGGTTGTCGGCGCGCTCCAGGTCGAGCTGGGCCAGGGGACCGATCGCATGCGCGCGGCGCAGCTTGGCCACCACGCCCGCGGCGCCGGGCGTGTAGCGCTCGACGTCCAGGTCGTGCGGACGCACGTAGCCGATGCCGGCGCCATCGCGCACGCCGGCATGCTGCGGCGCCTGGAAGCTCACGTCGCCGCTGGCCAGCACGCCGTCGGTGACGCGGCCATGGAACAGGTTGACGTTGCCCAGGAAGCCGTAGACGAAGGGCGAGGCCGGGTTGTTGTACACCTGGTCCGGGCTGCCCAGCTGCTCCACGCGGCCCTTGTTCATCAGGACCACCTGGTCGGCCACTTCGAGCGCCTCTTCCTGGTCGTGGGTGACGAAGATCGAGGTCACGTGCAGGTCGTCGTGCAGGCGGCGCAGCCAGCGGCGCAATTCCTTGCGCACCTTGGCGTCGAGCGCGCCGAACGGTTCATCGAGCAGCAGCACGCGCGGCTCGACCGCGAGCGCGCGCGCCAGGGCGATGCGCTGGCGCTGGCCACCCGACAGCTGCGGCGGATAGCGGTCGGCGATCCAGTCGAGCTGCACCAGCTCGAGCAGCTTTTTGACTTTCTCGCGGATCTGCGATTCGCTCGGGCGATCCTTGCGCGGCTTGACGCGCAGGCCGAAGGCGACGTTCTCGAACACGGTCATGTGCTTGAACAGCGCATAGTGCTGGAACACGAAACCGACCTGGCGCTCGCGCACGTGGCGGTGCGAGGAATCCTGGCCGTCGAGCAGCACGGAACCGGAATCCGGGTATTCGAGGCCGGCGATGATGCGCAGCAGCGTGGTCTTGCCGCAGCCCGAAGGCCCCAGCAAGGCGGTCAGCTCACCGTCGGGGAACTGCAGCGACACGTCGTCGAGTGCGGTGAACTGGCCGAACTGCTTGCGGATATGTTGTACTTCGATCGTCATGCGTGGCTCCGGCGTTGTTTCAGTGAGGGGCGTCCGTCGTCGAAGCCTTGCGGGCTTCGTGGAGGCGCCATTCGATAAAGGACTTGATGGCCAGGGTCACCAGTGCGAGCAGCGCCAGCAGCGATGCGACGGCGAAGGCGGCCGTGAAGTTGTATTCGTTGTAGAGGATCTCGACGTGCAGCGGCATCGTATTGGTCTCGCCGCGGATGTGGCCCGAGACCACCGACACCGCGCCGAACTCGCCCATCGCACGGGCGTTACACAGGATCACGCCATACAGCAGGCCCCATTTGATGTTCGGCATCGTCACGCGCCAGAAGGTCGACCAGCCCGAGGCGCCCAGCACCAGCGCGGCTTCTTCTTCCTCGGTGCCCTGCTGCTGCATCAGCGGAATCAGCTCGCGCGCCACGAACGGGAAGGTGATGAACACGGTGGCCAGCACGATGCCCGGCACCGCGAACAGGATCTTGATGTCGTGTTCCGCCAGCCAGGGGCCGAACCAGCCCGAGGCGCCGAACACCAGCACGTACATCAGGCCCGCGATCACCGGCGAGATCGAGAACGGCAGGTCGATCAGGGTCAAGAGGATGCTCTTGCCCCTGAATTCGAACTTGGCGATGGCCCATGCCGCGGCCACGCCGAACACGAGATTCAGCGGCACCGAGATCGCGGCTGCGATCAGGGTCAGCTTGATGGCCGACAGCGCATCGGCGTCGATCACCGATTCGACATACACCTCCCAACCCTTCTTGAGCGCCTCGGTGAACACCGCGGCGAGCGGGATGAACAGGAACAGGGTCAGGAAGATGAGCGCGACGGCGATCAGGCTGATGCGCACCCAGCCCGGCTCGAGCACGCTGGTGTCGAGGCGCTTGTTGTTCGCCGGGCGCTTGGCCGGCGCCACATTGTCGAGGACCGCGCTCATGACTTGCCCGCCCGTTTGCGCGTCCACGCCTGAAGCAGGTTAATCGCCAGCAGCAGGATGAAGGAGAACACCAGCATCACCACCGCGATCGCGGTCGCGCCGGCGTAGTCGTATTGCTCCAGCTTGGAAATGATCAGCAGCGGCGTGATCTCGGACACCATCGGCAGGTTGCCGGCGATGAAGATGACGGAACCGTATTCGCCGGTGGCGCGCGCGAAGGCCAGCGCGAAGCC
The DNA here is from genome assembly GCF_034045165.1 of Massilia sp. CFBP9026. Taxonomy (NCBI): domain Bacteria; kingdom Pseudomonadati; phylum Pseudomonadota; class Betaproteobacteria; order Burkholderiales; family Oxalobacteraceae; genus Massilia; species Massilia sp. CFBP9026. The sequence goes on along the minus strand of NZ_JAXCWH010000003.1, from coordinate 330,600 downwards.
GGTCAGCAGCGCCGGGGTAATGGTCGGCAGCACCACGCGGATGAAGGTCTGCAGCGGCGCGGCGCCCAGGCTGGCGGCGGCTTCTTCCAGTTCCTTCTCGGCTTCTTCGAGCACCGGCTGCACCGTGCGCACGACGAACGGCAGGCCGATGAAGGTCAGCGCCACCACCACGCCCAGCGGCGTGAATGCCACCTTGATGCCCAGGCTGGCCAGGTACTGGCCGATCCAGCCGTTGTGGGCGTACAGCGCGGTGAGCGTGATGCCGGCCACCGCGGTCGGCAGCGCGAACGGCAGGTCGACCAGGGCGTCGACCAGGCGCTTGCCGGGGAACTGGTAGCGCACCAGCACCCAGGCCACGATGCCGCCGAAGACGACGTTGAGGGCTGCCGCGATCAGGGACGCGCCGAAGCTGAGGCGGTAGGACGCCATCACGCGCTCGGACGTGACGGTCGCCCAGAAATCCGCCCAGCTCATGCTGAAGGTATTCAGGAACACCGCGGACAGCGGAATGAGGACGATCAGCGCCAGGTAGAACAGCGTAAAGCCCAGCGAAATGCCAAAACCGGGAATGACCCGGCCCGGCCGCCTGGGCTTGGTTGCTGCCGCGTTGCCCGGCAATGCAAGCGAAGTCATGCGAGTCCTTATTACAAATTCTTCTATCGGAATCGCATATTCTCACGGTGTGTTCATAAAGCAAACGAAAGAATACTTATTTGTTTAGATGCGAATTGCTATGTGGCAGCGAGGCAAAAGCGCATGTTCTTATGCGGAAAAATTCGTAAGGAGCGCATTATTTTTCGGCTGTCGTTGTGAAATACCAAATAAAAACGGCGAGCCTGGCATTGCCGGGCTCGCCGTTTTAGTGTGCGATGCGGATTACTTGTTCGGCTGCGGCGTCAGGCGCAGGTAAGGACGCGGCGCCTCGAAGCCTTTCGGATACTTCTGCTTGATGACGTCGGGATCGGTGACGGTCAGCGGGATGATGACGTTGTCGCCGTCTTTCCAGTTGCCCGGCGTGGCAACGGTATAGCCGTCGGTCAGTTGCAGGGCGTCGATCACGCGCAGCACTTCGTCGAAGTTGCGGCCGGTGCTCATCGGGTAGGTGATGGTCAGGCGGATCTTCTTGTTCGGGTCGATCACGAACAGCGAGCGCACGGTGGCGGTGGCCGACTGCTCGGGATGGATCATGTCGTACAGGGTCGAGACCGAACGGTCGGCATCGGCCACGATCGGGAAGCCGACCACGGTCTTCTGCGTTTCTTCGATATCCTTGATCCAGTCGATGTGCTTGTCGGCCGGGTCGACCGACAGCGCGATCGCCTTGACGTTGCGCTTGTCGAACTCCGGCTTGAGCTTGGCGGTCAGGCCCAGTTCGGTCGTGCACACCGGCGTGAAGTCGGCCGGGTGCGAGAACAGCACCACCCAGGAATCGCCCGCCCACTCGTGGAAGCGGATCTTGCCGATGCTGGAATCCTGTTCGAAATCGGGAGCGGTGTCGCCGAGGCGTAAGGTCATAGTCTTCTCCATGGTTGAGTCATACATAGCGCCGCCCGCAGGTGTGGGCAGGGACGGCTCTCAATAAACGCGCCATCCACGCGGATGGCTTCAAACAAAGCGGTTGTACAGCACCACGGCCCAGGTAGCGGCCGCCAGCAGCAGGGTGAGCGCCACTGCGGCGCTGCCCAGGTCCTTGGCCGCCTTGGACAGCGGGTGCCGTTCCAGCGAGATGCGGTCGACCACCGCCTCGATCGCCGAATTGATCAGCTCGACCACCAGCACCACGACCAGCACGCCGACCAGGGCCAGCTTCTGGAAGCCGGACACCGGCAACAGCAGCGCCACCACGCTGGCGATGACGATCAACACCACCTCTTGCCGGAACGCCGCTTCGCTGCGCCAGGCCCAGCGCAGGCCGTCCCAGGTATTGCGGCAGGCGGCGCCGATGCGCTCCAGGCCGCGCAAGGTCTTGAATTCGCTGATCGGGTTTTCCATCGTTCTTGGCATTCAAACATGCAGGAACGACATTATGCCCCGTCCGCGCACAAGCATGTGGCAAGTTGGCCTGCGACGCAACCCGCCGGTTTGCATGGTCTTTTCACATCATGGTATAAAGTGAACGATACTGCACTGCACCAACCACATCATGAAAATGGAAACCCCTACTCCAGCCAAGACGTCGATCCAGGTCATCGAACGCATGATGGCGCTGCTCGATGCGTTGGCGAGCTATACCGACCCTGTGAGCCTCAAGGAATTGTCGCGGGTATCGGGCCTGCATCCCTCGACCGCGCACCGGATCCTCAACGACATGGTCGTCACGCGCTTCGTCGACCGTGTCGAGCCGGGCACTTACCGCCTCGGCATGCGCCTGCTGGAACTGGGCAATGTGGTCAAGAGCCGGCTGTCGGTGCGCGAAGCGGCGCTCGACGCCATGCGCGCCCTGCACCGCAAGACCCAGCAGACGGTCAACCTGTCGGTGCGCCAGGGCGACGAGATCGTCTACATCGACCGCGCCTTCTCGGAACGCTCGGGGATGCAGGTAGTGCGCGCCATCGGCGGACGCGGCCCGCTGCACCTGACCTCGACCGGCAAGCTGTTTTTATCGGTGGATGACGTCAAGGCGATCCGCGCCTATGCCACCCGCACGGGGCTGTCCGGCCACACGCGCAATTCGATCACCGAACTGGCGCGGCTCGAACGCGAACTGAGCCTGGTGCGGGCGCGCGGCTATGCGCGCGACAACGAGGAACTGGAACTGGGCGTGCGCTGCATGGCGGCCGGCATCCATGACGACAGCGGCAAGCTGGTGGCGGGATTGTCGATCTCGGCGCCGGCCGACCGCTTGCAGGAAGACTGGCTCGAAGACCTGGTGCAGACGGCGTCGCGGATTTCGTCGACGCTGGGGTATCGGGCGGTGCCGAACGTATAACTCACCCCCGTCCACTACCACCGCTACCGCAACCGCCACGTCGTTCCCGCGAAGGCGGGATCCCAAGTCCTCTGCATAGCCGAAAAAAATGATGTCGCCTCGACGCGGGCGAGCTTGGGTTCCCGCCTTCGCGGGAACGACGGATCAGCGGCTGCGGCAGCGATCAGTGCGGCAGCGTCGGCGCGCTAGCCGTGATGGTCGGCGCGCGCACCGCATCGACGTCCATGCGGTCCGGCAGCGACTCGATCCAGCGGCGGATGCGGCCGGCGTCGGCCGTGCGCGACATCTTGCCTTTCGAATCCAGGAACACCATCACCACATTGCGGCCATGGATCATGGCCTGCATCACCAGGCAGCGCCCCGCTTCGTTGATGAAGCCGGTCTTTTGCAGGCCGATATTCCAGTCGGGCAGCGACACCAGGTAGTTGGTGTTTGCGTAATGCATGGTGCGGCCGCTGGCCTGCACGGTCGATTTCGGCGTGGTGGAGAATTCGCGCAGCACCGGGTCTTCATGGGCCGCCATCACCAGCTTGACAAGGTCGCGTGCGCTCGAAACGTTGCGGCTCGACAGGCCGCTCGAATCGACGTAATGGGTATCCATCATGCCGAGTGCGCGCGCCTTGGCGTTCATCGCGGTGACAAAAGCCTCGATGCCGCCCGGGTAGTTGCGGCCCAGCGCCGAGGCGGCGCGGTTTTCGGAACTCATGAGGGTGATGTGCAGCAGTTCGCGCCGCGTCATGCGCGAGCCGACCGACAGCCGTGAGCTGCTGTATTTCAGGCGGTCGACGTCGGCGTCGGTGACGCGCAGCACTTCGTCGAGGTCTTGCTTGGCCTCCATGACGACCATGCCGGTCATCAGCTTGGTGATCGAGGCGATCGGCAGCGCGACGTTGGCGTTCTTCTCGAACAGCACTTCGGCGCTGTTCTGGTCGACCACATAGGCGACGCTGGAACGCAGGGACAGCGGATCGTCGGTCTTGTGCAAGCCCGCCTTGTCGCCCGCCGTCGCCGCCGCCGCCACTGCGACGGCGCCTGCCGCCGCGGTGCGCGCCGGATGATAGGTGACGACGCGCTTGCCGTTGACGGTCCGGACCCGGCGCACCATGCGCTGGCCATTGTCGCCGGCGACCGCGACTTCCTTGCGCTTCTTGGTGGTCTTGGCCTTGGCTTTGCGCTTGGGCTTTTTCTTGGCAGCCTTGGCAGGCTTGGCCTTCTTCACTTGTTCGGTCGCGCCCGCACCTGCGCCCGCCCCCGCACCGGATGCCTGCATGGGTGCAATAGCGAACAACGTGGCGACAACTGCAGCCAAAGCAAGTTTAAACATCGAGACGCCCCTGGACCAAACTGATGAGATACAGATGGAAGTGTAGCGGAACGACGCTCGATCGCAAGAGAAAAGAATATTCTGTGCGGCAATAATCCGCAAAAACCAACAGACTCTTCCTTGCGAAACTTTCGTTTAATATCAACGAGATATTATTACTTGTTACTTTAGTCCATGAACCTAGTCCATAAAGCGGGCGAACACGTGGCTGGGTTCGCGCTCGGTTTCCAGGCTGTTCTCGATCCGCGCCGGATCGGCCCAGCCCAGCGCCATGCCGCACACCACCATCTCGCTCGCCGGCAGCCCCAGTTCGGCCGCGATGATCCGATGATACTGCGTAAAAGCGGCTTGCGGGCAGGTATCCAGTCCCCTCGCCCGCGCCGCCACCATGATGTTCTGCAAGAACATCCCGTAATCGAGCCAGGAGCCCTGCTCCATGATGCGGTCGATGGTGAAGATCATCCCGACCGGCGCATCGAAGAAGGCGAAGTTGCGCCCATGCTGGGCCGCCATGCCGGCCTTGTCCTCGCGCGTCAGGCCCAGCAGGCTATATAAATCCCAGCCGACCTTGCGGCGCCGGTCGATATACGGCGACACCCATTCGCGCGGATAGTAGGGGTATTCCTCGTGGTGCTGGGCGGCCTGCCCGGGGTCGGCATATGCCGCCAGGATCGCGCCCGACAGGCGCGCGCGCGCCTCGCCGGTCAGCACGTGGACTTTCCACGGCTGGGTGTTGGTGCCGGACGGCGCACGCGCCGCCACGTCCAGGATGCGGGCGATGTCTTCGCGCGCGACCGGCTTGTCGAGGAAGGCGCGGATCGAACGGCGCGAGGTGATGGCGGCATCGACCGCTGCCTGGCCGGGATTCTCGATGGTCATGTGGTCTCCTTTGGTTTGCGCACGACGAAGGCGACGCCGGTGACGGCCACCGCCATTCCCGCCAGGCCGAGCGCGTTGAAGGCTTCGCCGAACAGCAGCCAGGCCATGATGGCCGTGGTCGGCGGGGTCAGGTACATCAGGCTCGTCACCTCGGTGGCCTGGCTGCGCCCGATGAGTTTGAATAGCAGGAAGATGGCCCCGATCGACAGCGCGAACACCGACCACAGCCAGGCGACGATGAAGTCGGCGCTCCAGGTAATGCTCGAAAACACCGGATCGAGGTCTTCCAGCCACACCGCGATCGGCGCCAGCACCAGCACCGTGGCCCCGAACTGGATCGCGGTGCCGCTGCGCAGGTCGAAGCGGGGGCAGAAGCGGCGCTGGTACATGGTGCCGGCCGTGATGGAGAGCAGCGCGAACACGCACAGGCCAAGGGCCGCCGGCGACAGGCCGGCCAGGCCCAGCTTGGCGTAGACCACCAGCGCCACGCCGGACAGGCCGAGCAGCAGGCCCAGCCATTGGATCGGCCGCACCCGCTCGCCGATCAGCGGGGCGGCGGCGGCGGTGAGGATAGGCTGCATGCCGACGATCAGGGCGGTCAGTCCCGCCGGCATGCCGAGCTTGATGGCGGCCCACACGCCGCCCAGGTAGCCCGCCTGCAACAGCAGGCCGGAGAGCGCGAGGTGCAGGACCTGGCCGCGCGGCCACGGCGCGCGCCAGAGCAGCATCAGGGGCAGCAGCACCGCCAGCACGCCCAGGCAGCGCACGATGAGGAAGGTCAGCGGCGGCGCATACGGCAGGCCGAGCTTGGCGACGATGAAACCCGTGCTCCAGAGGAAGACGAAGAACAGGGGCACGGGCGACAGCCAGGAGCTGCCGGAGATGGAAGGTGCGTGGGTCGACATGGTCCTGGCAATGCGCCGTGATAGTGCACGGCACTTATTGAATATACAAGCGCAAATCGCAAGTACCGAGTCTAGCATGCGCTCTACCATGGAGTTTTGAGCGGCTGAAAGATGCATTCGATTTGCGCCAGATCAATTGACTTTTCTTGCATTAAATGCATTCAAGAAAATTATGTATCTTGGATGGTGCATCGCATCAAAAACGCTTGACGCTTGAAGCGAACTGACAGAAAATCTGCCCTGTTGCGGTGCACAAAAGAGTTTCGTCGCGTTTTAATGAAGAACCTGTCTCACAGAGCAATAGTCCATTCTTGAAACGACATATTTGGAGAGCCACATGTTTGCAATCCCTGAACAATTTTCGAACGCCACCAAGGCCAGCCTGGAATCCCAATTCGCCCTGTTTTCGGCACTGACTTCGAAGACCTTCGAAGGCGTGGAGAAGCTGGTTGAACTGAACATCAGCACCGCACGCTCGACCCTCGAAGATTCGTCGGCCGCTGCTCGCCAGCTCCTGAGCGCCAAGGACCCACAAGAATTCTTCTCGCTGACCGCCTCGCAAGCCCAGCCGAACGCCGAGAAAGCCCTGTCGTACAGCCGCCAGCTGGCTTCGATCGCCACCGGCACCGGCGCCGAATTCTCGAAAGCCGCCGAAAGCCAGATCGTCGAAGCCAACCGCAAGGTCATCTCGCTGGTCGATGAAGTGAGCAAGAACGCCCCGGCCGGCTCGGAAAGCTTCGTCGCCGCCGTCAAGACCGCGATCAGCAACGCCAACGCAGGCTACGAGCAATTCAGCAAGACCTCGAAGCAGGCGGTCGAAGCGCTGGAAAGCAATATGAACGCCGCCGTGTCGCAATTTTCTGCGACTGCTGCTAAAGCTGGCAATGCTGCCAGCGCTGCCACGGCTGCCGCTGCGGCCTAAGCTGCGGCTGGTCAAATAAGAAAGGCCGCCAGACGCAGTCGCGTCTGGCGGCCTTTTCATTTCTGCCCTGCGATCCTACTCGCCCAGATACGCCGCCTGCACCCGCGGATCGTTCAACATATCGCGTGCATTGCCGGTCATGGTGATCGCGCCCGAATCCATCACGTAGCCGCGGTGCGCGGCCTGCAGCGCCAGCTTGGCGTTCTGCTCCACCAGCAGGATCGTGATGCCCTGCTGCGACACGTCGCGGATCACCTCGAAGATCTTTTCGACCATGATCGGGGCCAGGCCCATCGACGGCTCGTCCAGCAGCAGCAGGGTCGGATGGCACATCAACGCGCGCGCCATCGCCAGCATCTGCTGCTCGCCGCCCGACAGGGTGCCGGCCAGCTGGCTGGAGCGCTCCTTCAGGCGCGGGAAGACGGTGTACCACTTCTCGATGTCGGCATCGATCGCGGCCTTGTCGTCACGCGTATAGGCGCCCATCAACAGGTTCTCGTGGATCGACATGCGGGTGAACACGCCCCGCCCTTCCGGCACCATGGCCAGCTTCTGGCGCACCATCCGGAACGACTGCGTGCCGCGCAGCGGCTGGCCGAGATACTCGATCGCCCCCTCGACCTTGCACGGCGGGAGGGTGCCGGTGATGGCTTTCAGGGTCGTGGTCTTGCCGGCGCCGTTGGCGCCGATCAGCGTCACCAGCTCGCCTTTCGCCACCTCGAGGTCGACGCCCTTGACCGCCTTGATGCCGCCATAGGCGACCTTCAGGCCGGCGATTTTCAGAACGATGTCAGCCATTAGTGGGCACCTCCGAGGTAGGCGTCGATCACGGCCTGGTTTTTCTGGATCTCGGCCGGCAGGCCTTCGGCGATCTGCTTGCCGTATTCGAGCACCGTGATGCGGTCGCACAGGCCCATCATGAGCTTGACGTCGTGCTCGATCAGCAGCACGGTCCGGCCCTCGGCCTTGATTTTCACCAGCAGCTCGCGCAGCGCCAGCTTTTCGGTGGCGTTCATGCCGGCCGCCGGTTCATCCAGCGCCAGGAGCTGCGGATCGGTGGCCAGCGCGCGCGCGATTTCCAGGCGGCGCTGGTCGCCGTACGACAGGAATTTGGCGGTGCGGTTGGCGAATTGGCCAATGCCCACGAAATCGAGCAGTTCCTGGGCGCGCAGGCGGATCGCGGCTTCCTCTTCGCGCGCCGCCTTGTGGCGCAGGATCGCGCCCAGCACGCCCTGCCTGGTGCGCACGTGGCGCCCGACCATCACGTTCTCCAGCGCGCTCATCTCGCCGAACAGGCGGATGTTCTGGAACGTGCGGGCAATGCCGGCCTTGGCCACGTCATGCGGCGCCGACGGCGAATACGGCTTGCCGGCCAGCTCGAAGCTGCCGCTGTCCGGCTGGTACAGGCCCGTGATCACGTTGAAGAAGGTGGTCTTGCCGGCGCCATTGGGGCCGATCAGGCCATAGATCTGGCCCTGCATGATCCGGATGCCGACGTCGGTCAGCGCCTGCAGGCCGCCGAAGCGTTTATTGACGCCCTGGATATCGAGGAGGATTTGTTCGCTCATGGTCTGTTCACTCATCACGCGGTCGACGCTTCTTCTTCCTCGCGCGCCAGGGCGGCGTTGGGACGCTCTTCCTTGTTCGGCGACGGCCACAGGCCGGCCGGGCGGATCAGCATGATCAGCACCAAGGCCAGGCCGTACAGCAGCTGGCGCAGCACCTCGGCCTCGATGATCACCTTGCCGAACACGGCCTGCTGGAGCGGATCGACCACGTGGCGCAGCACCTCGGGCAAGGCCGCCAGCAGCACGCCGCCCAGCACCACGCCCGGAATATGGCCGATGCCGCCCAGGACCACCATCGCCAGCACCGCGATCGACTCGGTCAGCGAGAAGGATTCAGGCGACACAAAACCCTGGAAGGCGCCGAACATCGCGCCGGCCACACCGCCAAAGGACGCGCCCATGGCGAAGGCCAGCAGCTTGACGTTGCGGGTATTGATGCCCATCGCCTTGGCCGCGATCTCGTCTTCGCGGATCGCCACCCAGGCCCGGCCCAGGCGCGAATGCTGCAGGCGGCTGGTGATGAAGATCGTCGCGATCACCATCGCCAGGAACAGGAAGTAATAGGCGTTCACCGAGGGCATCGCGTAGTCGCCGATCATGACGTTGGCGCCCGAACCCGACTCGCCCGCCAGCGACACCCCGAACACGCGGATCGGGTCGATCATATTGATCCCCTGCGGCCCGTTGGTGAAGTTGATCGGGTCGTTCAGGTTGTTCATGAAGATGCGGATGATCTCGCCGAAGCCGAGCGTCACGATGGCGAGGTAGTCGCCGCGCAGCTTCAGGGTCGGGGCGCCCAGCAGCGCGCCGCACAGGGCGGCGAACAGCGCCGCCAGCGGTACGATGGCCCACAGCGACAGGTGGATGCCGTTGGTGGCGATCTCGGGGCCGAAGAAGGCGACCAATGCCTCGCCGATCGCCGGCGAATAATAGATGAGCGACTCGAGCAGCGCGGCGAACTGCGGCGACGAGAACAGGCCGACCAGGTAGGCGCCGACCGCGAAGAAGGCGATATAGCCCAGGTCGAGCAGGCCCGCGAAGCCGACCACGATGTTCAGGCCCAGCGCCAGCATGATGTACAGCAGCGCGATGTCGATGATGCGCACCCACGAGTTGCCGAACTGCGAGGCGACGAAGGGGAAGATCAGCATCAGGATCAATACCGCCGCCATGCTGATATAGGCTTGGCGCGGCTTGTGCTGGGTATCAAAAGTAAGGAGTGCCATGGTGTGCTCCTTAAGGTCAGGCGCGGTCGGCCACGCGTTCGCCCATGATGCCGGACGGTCGCAGGGTCAGGACCAGGATCAGCACCACGAAGGCGAAAATGTCCTGGTAGTGGCTGCCGAGGAAGCCGCCGGTGAGGTCGCCGATATAGCCAGCGCCCAGCGCCTCGATGATCCCCAGCAGCAGGCCGCCGAGCATGGCGCCATAGATGTTGCCGATCCCGCCCAGCACCGCGGCGCAGAAGGCCTTCAGGCCCGGCAGCACGCCCATGGTGAAGGTGATCGACGCATAGTTGGCGCCCCACATCACGCCGGCGACGGCCGCCAGTGCGGCGCCGATGGCGAAGGTAGCGACGATCACGCGGTTCGCGTCGACGCCCATCAGGCCGGCCACGCGCGGGTTTTCGGCCACGGCGCGCATCGCGCGGCCCATCTTGGTGCGCTCGACCAGCAGCACCAGGGCGCCCATGGCGACGGCCGCCAGCACCAGCAGCAGCACTTGCGTCTGCGAGATCATGGCCCCACCGATCATGATCGGTTCGGACGACAGCAGTTGCGGGAACGGGATCGGGCTGCGGCCCCAGATCATCATGGCGAAGGTCTGCAGCAGGATCGAGACGCCGATCGCCGTGATCAGGGGCGCCAGCCTCGGCGCGTTGCGCAGGCGGCGGTAGGCGACGCGCTCGATGAGGATGCTGACCAGCATGGTGAGGGGAATCGCGCCGAGGATGGCAACCGCCAGCTGGACATAGCCCGGCAGGCCGGGAATGTAGGCCTCGAGCAGTTGCAGGATCGTCAGGCCGAGCATGGCGCCGATCATCAGCACGTCGCCGTGGGCGAAGTTGATCAGGTTGAGCACGCCGTACACCATCGTGTAGCCGAGCGCGACCAGCGCATACATACTGCCCAGCACCAGGCCGTTCAGTAGCTGTTGAATAAAGGTTTCCATCGTTCCGCCTATCGTTCCGCCTATCGAGCCGCCTGTATTGATGTGAGCGTCCAGCAAAAACGGCACCGCGGGATGACTCCCGAAGTGCCGTTCATGGCCTGCTCCACCATGACTAATTTTCCGAGCCCATCATCATAACTTGGCTTTTGGAAAACTAATCACGGTTAATCGCTACTGTAGCAAATTTTGTTTTCTAGCGAAACGAAAAATAAAGTTCAGGCAGCAGGCGTTGCCGGCTCGGTCCGTGCGCCGTCCAGGCCTTTCGGCAGCGGGAAGGTCACGTGTTCTTCGACGCCTTCGAGCGCGCGCACGCTGGCCGCGCCCAGTTCTTTCAGGCGGTCGATCACGGCCTGCACCAGCACCTCGGGCGCCGAGGCGCCGGCAGTCACGCCGATCCGCTTCTTGCCCTCGATCCAGCTGGGGTCGATCTTGCCGGCGTTGTCGACCATATAGGCCGGCGTGCCCATTTTTTCGGCCACTTCGCGCAGGCGGTTCGAGTTCGAGCTGTTCGGGCTGCCCACGACCACCACGACCTCGACCTGCGGCGCCATGAACTTCACGGCTTCCTGGCGGTTGGTGGTGGCGTAGCAGATATCGCCCTTCTTCGGCTCGATGATGTTCGGGAAGCGCGCCTTGAGCGCCGCGATGATGTCCAGGGTGTCGTCGACCGACAGGGTGGTCTGCGACACATAGGCCAGCAGTTCCGGGTTACGCACTTGCAGCGTCTGCACGTCGTCGACCGTCTCGACCAGGTGCATGCCCTCTTCGGCCTGGCCCATGGTGCCTTCGACCTCGGGGTGGCCGTCGTGGCCGATCATGATGATCTCGGCGCCCTGCTTCCGCATCTTTGCCACTTCGACGTGGACCTTGGTCACCAGCGGGCAGGTGGCATCAAAAATGGTGAGTCCGCGCGCCTCGGCGTCGGCGCGCACGGCCTTCGAGACGCCGTGGGCCGAGAACACCAGCGTATTACCTGGCGGGACGTCTTCGAGTTCCTCGATGAAGATCGCGCCCTTGGTGCGCAGGTCTTCGACCACATAGGCGTTGTGGACGATTTCGTGGCGCACGTAGATCGGCGCGCCGAATTGTTTCAGGGCGCGCTCGACGATCTCGATCGCGCGGTCCACGCCGGCGCAGAAGCCGCGCGGCTGGGCCAGCAGAATTTCGTTTTCCATCATTATTCCTGTCGTCCTTACAGAACCGAAATCAGTTTCACTTCGAATTGCAGGGCGCGGCCGGCCATCGGGTGGTTGAAATCGAACAGGGCCGAATCGGCGCGCGATTCCAGCAGGACGCCGGCGAAACGGCCGCCCTTCGGCGCGTTGAACTCGACCACCTCGCCCACGTTGTACTCCGTGCCCGGCACCGAATTTTCTTCCAGCGTGGCTTTCGACACCGACTGGATCAGCTCGGGATTGCGCTCGCCGAATGCCTCCGCAGCGCTGAGCTCGAAGGTCTGGTGCGTGCCTTCCGGCATGCCGATCAGGCGCGCCTCGAGGAAGGGCGCCAGCTGGCCCTGGCCCAGCAGCAAGGTGGCGGGCGTGCCATTGAAAGTCGTGACCACATCGGAACCGCCGGCGACGGCCAGGCGGTAATGCAGGGTCAGGTAAGAGGATTCGTTGACGACGGGAGCAGCGTTGGACATGTTCTTAGCGTGGCAAGCAGAGCTGATGGGGCAAAGCGCTATTGTAAGCCAGGCGCGCCGCTTGCGCCTTCGCTGCCTGTTTTTTTGGCGACACGTCAAACGGGGAGGCAAGCCGCGCGCCCGCCCCTCCCGCATCTGATCCGCTATACAAGGCATAGCTCTCACTTTCGACCAACCGATACAGGGAGCTTCATGAAAAAAATTGCCATCGTGGGCGCCGGCCAGGCCGGCTTGCAGCTCGGCTTCGAATTGCTCTCGCACGGCTGCCAGGTGACGCTCTACACCGACCGCAGCTCGCAAGAGGTGCTGAACGGCCCGACCGGCCCGATCGCCATCCAGTTTCATCCGCGCACCGTCATCGAGCAAGAGTTGGGACTGGATTTCTGGTTCACCTACGACGGCGCCCGTATCGACGCGACGGTGATGAAGCTGTTCTCGCCCGACGGCGAAAAAGTTCTGCAGGCCGGCGCCATGCTGTCGTCACCGGCGCAGGCGATCGACCTGCGCCTGAAGTATGCGACCTGGCTGATGGAATTTCCCCGCCGTGGAGGCGCCGTCGTGGTCGGACCGGCCGATCTGGCCCTGCTGGAACAGGCGGCCGCCACGCACGATGCCGTGTTCGTCACCACCGGCAACAACACCTTCCAGGAACTGTTCCCGCGAGATCCGGAACGCTCCGAGCTCGACCGGCCCTATCGCCATCTGACGCTCTTCTTCGCGAAAAACTGCGTGATGGATCCCGACGTCGACCCCGCCATCCACGTGAACGGCCTGAACAGCATCGTCGGCGTGGGTGAATGCCTGTTCTACAACTTCCTCGATCGCGACCTTACCAAGACCTGGGTGCTGTTGTTCGAAGGCGTGCCGGGCGGCCCGCTCGACCTGCTGGGGCACGGCGGGAGCGTGCGCGCGCAGTTCGAGCAGGTGCGGAACTACCTGAAGGATGCTTGCCCTCAGGTGCACGCGATGATCGCGTCGGCCGAGCTGGTCGAGCACGAAACCATGCAGGGGGCGATCACGCCCACCGTCCGGCGTGCTGTGGGCCGGCTGTCCTCCGGCAAGGTGGCGATGGCGCTGGGCGACGCCCTGGTCAGCTATGACCCGATGACCGCGCAAGGCCTGAACGCGGCGTCGCGCAGCGCCCACCACGTCGCCCAGGCCATCCTGGCGGCGCCCGACGCCGTGTTCGATGCGCAGTGGATCGATGCGGTATTCCTCGATTACTGGAAGACGGCCCGCCATGCATTCCACCTGACCCGGGATTTCGTGACGCAGCTGCAGCCGCACCAGCAGCTGGCGCTGTACGCCGCCAGCGTCATCCCCGAGATCGCCAGCGACGTGTTCGACAATGCTGGCGAGATGGAAAAAATCTATGCCTGGTTCAGCGATGCGGACGCGACCATGGCCTACCTCAAGGAAAAAGGTTTTACGCCCGAGCCGGCTGGCGGCTGACTGCCGACGCTATCGCAGCCGCCGCATCCGCGTCCAGAGCGGCATCAAGCAGGTCCTTGTCGTGCCCGGCATGCCCGGCCCGGCAAACCGCTATCGTGACGCAGGCGGCCAGCACCCTGGCTGCCGCTCACCTTGGCGAGGAGTCATATGGGGATTTGCGACTGGCCCGAGCAGGACCGTCCGCGCGAGCGCCTGCTGCGCGATGGCGCGCATGCGCTGTCGGATACCGAATTGCTGGCCATCTTCCTGCGCGTGGGCGTGGCGGGAAAAAGCGCGGTGACCCTGGCCGGCGACACGCTGGCGCATTTCGGCTCGCTGCACCGGCTGCTGCATGCCGAGTCGGGCGAGTTCGGCCGGCTGCACGGCCTGGGGCCGGCCAAGTACGCGCAACTGCAGGCCGCGCTCGAGCTGGCGCGGCGCGCGGTGGCCGAACAGTTCCGGCGCGAGGCGCTGTGCTCGCCCGAGGCGGTGCGCCACTACCTGCGCAGCCAGTTCGCGCTGCAGACCCATGAATCGTTCATGGTGCTGTTCCTGGACGTGAAGAATCGACTGATCAATTGCGAAGAAATGTTCAGGGGCACGCTCACGCATACGAGCGTCTATCCGCGCGAGGTGGTCAAGGCGGCGCTGCGGCGCAATGCGGCTGGCGTGATCCTGGCCCACAACCACCCGTCCGGCGTGGCCGAACCGAGCGAGGCCGACCTGCGGCTGACAAGTGCCCTTGTGCAGGCGCTGTCGCTGGTCGACATCCGGGTGCTCGATCACTTCGTGGTGGCGGGCAACCAGGTGCATTCCTTTGCGGAGAGTGGGCAGTTGTGACCGATAAACCTCAGCGAAGCCCCGCCCACGTCCTTACACGGGCTGTCATGTTTGCTTGAAATTACACAGCGTAAACAGCGAGTTACGACACTCATCAGGAATTGTTAAATTTTTCCATCAAACAAAGACACCTTTGTTTTTCGTAAGTGATTGATTCCGCTTTGCTTTTCACGCTATACTCTCATTTTTCCAAGTCTGGAACATATTTAAGGAGTGCACTATGGCACGTGTTTGCCAAGTAACCGGCAAGGGTGTGATGGTTGGTAACAACGTCTCCCACGCTAACAACAAAACGAAGCGTCGTTTCCTGCCTAACCTGCAGAACCGTCGTATCTACGTCGAATCCGAAAACCGTTGGGTTTCGCTGCGTCTGTCGAACGCCGGCCTGCGCGTGATCGACAAGCTCGGCATCGACGTCGTGCTGGCCGACATGCGCGCCCGCGGCGAAAAAGTTTAATTAGGGAGCTATCATGGCAAAAACTGGCCGCGACAAAATCAAGCTGGAATCGACCGCAGGTACCGGTCACTTCTACACCACCACCAAGAACAAGCGCACGATGCCGGCGAAGATGGAAATCACCAAATTCGACCCGAAAGCACGTAAGCACGTGATCTACAAGGAAACCAAGATCAAGTAATCGATCTTGTCTTCTTGACGAAGCCGCCGGCGCGCAAGCCCGGCGGCTTTTTTGTTGTCCCGTCAATCCGCGCTACCATCGGGGGATGACCAGTCTGCCTTCCTCTTCCACCTTCGTTCCCACCCCAAGCCAAAACCGTCTCGATGCCCTCGATGTATTGCGCGGGTTCGCGCTGATCGGCATCTGCATCGCCAACGTCGAATTCTTCAACCGCCCCGTGGCCGAAACCGGCAACGGCATCCCGGCCGGGCTGCATGGCCTCGACTGGCTGGTGGCTTTCGTCGCCGCGTATTTTGTTAGCGGCAAGTTCTGGACCATTTTCTCGCTGCTGTTCGGCATGGGTTTCGCCCTGATGCTGGAACGCGCGCGCACGGCAGAGCGCCCTTTCCTCCCCTCCTATGGCCGCCGGATCGCCGTCCTCGGCCTGTTCGGCCTGCTGCATTACCTGCTGCTGTGGAGCGGCGACATCTTGATCAGCTATGCGATCGGCGCGCTGGCCTTGATGCTGATGCTGTTCGCCAGCGGGCGCTGGATGATCGGCGCCATGGCCGCCTGCTTCCTGCTGGCCCAGCTGCCGGGCTTTCGCTTCGCCGGCTGGCTGGTCACGCCGCTCGTGTTCGCCGGCCTGGTGGGCGTGTACCTGCGCAGCGAACGACGCGCGCTGTTTCCGCTGGTGGCGATCGTCCCGGGCAGCCTGATGCTGCTGGCGGCCGTGATCAACTTGGTCCGCGGCGAGGGCGATATGGGGGCGCTGCTGGCGATCGGCGCCGTCCTTGTGCTGCTCGGCCTGTTGGCCTGGGGTTTCGACCAGCCGGAACGAACGCGGCCGCTGCGGGCCGGCGTCGCGATCTTCATGCTCACCTATGGCCTGACCGCGCTCGATGGCGGCATCCGCCACTTCGCGCCCCAGCTGGCGCCAGCGTCCAGCGTCAGCGCCACCGGGGAAGAGACCGACGCCGCATCCGCTACCCTCTTGCAGTACCGCGAGCGCACGGCGCGCAGCGTCGAAGAGAAGGAGGTACTCACCAACGGCAGCTACGCGGACGCGGTCGCGATGCGCCTCGGCCACCTGGAGGCGCGGATGCGCGACGAAACCGGCTTCGTGGTGGTGGGCGTGAGCGTGTTCCTGGTGGGGGTCTGGTTCGTGCGCTCGGGCGTGATCGCCAATGCCGGCCGCCACTTGCCCCTGTTCCGGCGCCTGGCCGTTGGCGGAATCGGCTTCGGGGTCGGGCTTGGCCTGCTCAGCAGTCTGATCAGCACCGGCCGTCCTGCAGGCGTCGACGACGGGGGCTATGACCTGGCGAACGCCTTGCTGACCCTGGGCAGCCTGCCCGCCTCGCTCGGCTACGTCGCGGCGGTGGTCCTGGCGCTGTACAGCAAGGGCATGCCGGCCCGGGTGCGCATCCTGGCGCCGTTTGGACGTATGGCGCTGAGCAATTACCTGATGCAGTCGCTCGTGTTTTCCCTGCTGTTCTATGCCCACGGACTGGGGCTGTGGGGCGTCGGCAGGACGGAGCAGATATGCATCGCGCTGCTGCTGTGCGCGCTGCAGATCGTATTCAGCCACTGGTGGCTGGCGCGCTTCCAGTACGGGCCGCTCGAATGGGTGTGGCGGGCGCTGACGTATCTGACAAGGCCGCCAATGCGGCGTGGCGTGTAAGGCACAAACGACAACGGCTTCCGAAGAAGCCGTTGTCTTTACCATCTACCGACCGCCAGGATCATGCATAGGTGCGCAGGCGGATCGAAAAGTCCTGCAGCGCCTTGATCTTCGATGCTTCGGCGCGGTTGCACCAGTCCTGCAACTGGTGCAGCAGCTGGTCGCGGGTCGAATGCGAACGCTCCCAGATGGCGCCCAGCTCCACGCGCATATTGTGCATGGTTTCCAGCGCCTTGCTGTGCTGGAACAGCTCGACCAGTTGCTGCTGTTGCGACGATTCCAGCTTGGCCGGCTCGCGCTGCATCAGCTTGCGCGAGCTTTTCAGGAAGCGCGATTCCAGTTGCGCCTTGTGCTTGAGGTGCTCGAATTCTTCATGGAAGGCGTGGCGCACCGACTTGGCATACTTGGCCATCACGTCGTAGCGGTTGGCGATCACCGACTGCAGGGTATCGAAGTCGGCTTGCGCCTTGTCCTTGGCCAGCTTCGGCTTCGGCGCCACTTTCTTCACCTTGGCCAGGCCGACCATTTCCAGCATGCGGATATAGCCCCAGCCCAGGTCGATCTCATACCACTTGCTCGACAGCTTGGCCGAGGTGGCATAGGTGTGGTGGTTATTGTGCAGCTCTTCGCCACCGATCAGGATGCCCCACGGGAAGATATTGGTCGCGGCATCGTTGCAATCGTAGTTGCGGTAACCCCACCAGTGGCCCAGGCCATTGATGATGCCGGCTGCGGTGATGGGGATCCACATCATCTGGATCGCCCACACGGTCAGGCCGAGTACGCCGAACAGGGCAACGTTGATCACCAGCAGCGACGCCACACCCAGCATGCTGCGGCCGGTGTACACATGGCGCTCGATCCAGTCGTCCGGCGTGCCATGGCCGTACTTGTCCATGGTTTCCTTGACCTTGCTTTCGGCACGGTACAGCTCGGCGCCTTCGAACAGCACCTTGCGGATGCCGCGCGTCTGCGGGCTGTGCGGATCTTCTTCGGTATCGCACTTGGCGTGGTGCTTGCGGTGGATCGACGCCCATTCCTTGGTGACCTGACCGGTGGTCAGCCACAGCCAGAAGCGGAAGAAGTGGCTCGGGATCGGATGCAGGTCGAGCGCACGGTGCGCCTGGTGACGATGCAGGTAGATCGTCACGGCGGCGATCGTGATATGCGTGACCACCAGCGTGTAGATCACGATTTGCCAGGCCGAGAAATCGAGCAGGCCGGTGGACAGGAACGACAGCACGGCGTGCAGGGCGTCGTTAAAGAAATTCATTCAGTCTCCAAAGGGCTTATTCAATGTGCAACCACTGTGACCGCACACCTATAACCCGGGCATTTTACGTGGTTCTACTGCCGCACGGCAGTTTTACTTGCCCAAATTTGCGCCAGCCCCGATGTCGTCCCGGCCTTCTTCCTGAGGAGTCCGCCCCACCACCTTCGTGATGTGGGCGTCAAGCAAGCGCGTGTCCATCGACGGATGTCCGAGTTTGATCGCGCCGGACTGCACAAGTGCATAGATCTTGCGGTTCACTTCGGAGATCGGACCGCCCTGCCCGTTCTCAGGGTCGCCCAACCAGAAGCCGACTTCGAGCTCGTAGCCGTCGGCCACGAAGGCATTGAGCAGCACGTTCGGCGCCGGCGTCTCGAGCACGCGCGCCACGCCGTTCGGCTGAGCTTCCAGCAGCGGCATCACCACGGACAGGTCGCTGTCGTAGGACACGACCAGCTTGGTGATCGCGCGCACGTTGCGGTTGGTGCCCGACTGGTTCAGCACCACGCCCGTGATCAGCATCTCGTTCGGCAGCAGCGTTTGCGTACCGTCGGAACCGCGCAACACCGTGTAGCGCGTATTGATGCGCGCTACCTTGCCGGAGTATTTATCGAGCGTGATCGGATCGCCGATCGACAGGCTGCGCTCGAACAGGATGATGAAGCCGGACACGTAATTACTAGCAATGCGCTGCATGCCCAGACCGAGGCCCACGCCCAGCGCGCCGCCGAATACCGACAGCACGGTCAGGTCGAGCCCGGCCAGCGACAGGCTGAACAGCACCGCGACCAGGATCAGCGCCGCGCGGCCCACGCGCGCCATCGCCACCCTGAGCGAGCTGTGCATGCGCTCGAAGCCCATCAGGCGTTCTTCGAGCGCGGCGCCGGCCCACAACGCCAGCATCATGAGCACGACGATCGAGATCGCGCCCTGCAGCAGGTCGGCGATCGAAATCTTGTTCTTTCCAACCGGCAGGACGGTGTTTTCAAGGACCCTGATCACGTCCGGCAAGATGCCGGTCAGGTGCATGGCGACGATGATCCAGACCACGAAGGCGAACACCTTCTCGAAGGTCTGCAGGGCCGCCCCCACCTGGCCGCGCCGCGCGAAAGCGCGTCGCAGCAGGTAGAAGAAGGTGCGGATCACCGCCAGCGAGATGAACAGCGGCAGCGCCACGCGCAGCAGCGACACTCCCTGGTATTGCTCCAGCACGGTCTTGGCCAGCGCCAGCAGACCGACGGTCAGGAGCGGCCACAGCACGCGGCTGAAACTGCCCAGGCCGACACTGATCAGGCCGCCCGTCTGCGCCCGGTCTTTCAGCAGCGAACGGTGAATCAGCCGCGCCAGACCCCAGCTCACCGCCACGCACAGGGCAAGGGCGACGATCTGCCAGACGATGGCGGGACGGCGGGCATCGTCCAGCAGGACGCTCAGCAGGTCTGACAGCGGCATCGGTACTCCTTATTACTCGTCCGCGGCATCCGCGTCCGCCTCTTCGGCGACGACGGCCTTGACCGGCTTGGCCAGCGCCTTGCGCTGCAGGACGGCGGCAAAGAAGCCGTCCGTTTGATGCTTGTGCGGCAGCAGTTTCAGGTAGTTGCCCATCTCGAGCGGGATCTTTTGCTCGGCCAGCACCTGGCTCATCGGCACGAGTTCAAAGTCGGCGTGATTGGCCAGGAAGCCTTCGACGATGAAGTCGTTCTCTTCGTTCAGCAGGCTGCAGGTGGCGTACACCAGGCGGCCGCCGCCCTTGACCAGGCGCGCGGCGGCGTCCAGGATCGAGGCTTGCTTCTCTTGCATCTCAGCCACGGCGCCCGGCTGCTGGCGCCACTTGACGTCAGGGTTGCGGCGCAGGGTACCCAGGCCCGAGCACGGCGCGTCGACCAGCACGCGGTCGATCTTGCCGGCCAGACGTTTAACTTTCGCATCGCGCTCGTGCGCGATCACCACCGGATGCACGTTCGACAGGCCGCTGCGCGCCATGCGCGGTTTCAGCTTCGTCAGGCGCTTCTCGGACACGTCGAACGCGTACAGGCGGCCGGTATTGCGCATCAGCGCACCCAGGGCCAGCGTCTTGCCGCCGGCGCCGGCGCAGAAGTCGACCACCATCTCGCCGCGGCGCGCGCCGACGATCTGGGCCAGCACCTGGCTGCCCTCGTCCTGCACTTCGATCGCGCCTTCCTTGAACAGCGGCAGGTTCTGCAGCGCCGGCTTTTTCATCACGCGCAGACCCAGCGGGGCGAACGGCATCGGCTCGGCCACGATCGGCGCTTGCGCCAGCTGGGCGATCACGTCGTCGCGATCGGCCTTGATGGAATTGACACGCAGGTCCAGCGGCGCCGGGGTGTTCAGCACGGCCGCCAGTTCCAGGGCTTCCTGCTCGCCGAACTGGGCCACCAGCTTGTCGTACAGCCATTGCGGCAGGTTCGCGCGGATCGGGCCCGGCAGCAGGTTGCGGTCGACTTCCTTGATGCGGGTAAGGAACTCGGTCTCGTCTTCCGTCAGGCCGCCAATGCTGTCGATGCCAACGGTCTCGGACAGGCCCAGCAGGGCCAGCTTGCGCATCGACGGCGTGTTGCCATGGCCGGCGAAGTCGGTGAAGAACGATTTATTGCGCAGCACGGCATACACGGCTTCGGCGATGACGCCGCGCTCGCGGCCGCCGAAGCGCGGGTTGTCCTTGAAGAAGCGCGACAGGGTGACGTCGGCCGGCGAAGTAAAACGGAGAATCTCGCGCAAGACTTCTTCGGTCTTGGCGACGATCGCTGGAGGCAATCTCATGTAAATCCTTGATTAAATACTGATGGCGTCGGCCCGGGAGCGATCCATGGACTCGACGATGCGCACCGCGCCGTCTTCGATGACCAGGCGGTCTTCGATGAACAGGCGTACGGCGCGTGGGTAGATCTTGTGTTCCTCGGCCAGCAGGCGGGCAGCCAGCAGGTCCGGTGTGTCGCCCGGCAGGACTGGAATCCTGGCCTGCAGCACCGACGGGCCATGATCGAGTTCGGCGGTGACGAAGTGCACGGTCGCGCCGTGTTCGGTCATGCCGGCGTCGAGCGCCTGCTGGTGCGTGTGCAGCCCCGGGAACAGGGGCAGCAGCGACGGGTGAATGTTCAACATCCGGGCCGCATAGTGTTCCACGAAGGGCGCGGTCAGGATACGCATGAAGCCGGCCAGCACGACCAGGTCGGGCTGGAAGGTGTCAATGACTTCCTGCAATCTGGCGTCGAATTCGGCGCGGGTAGCGAAATCCTTGTTCGACACTACGGCGGTCGGGATGCCGCGCGACTGGGCAAATGCCAGGCCGCCGGCATCGGGCTTGTTGCTGATCACCGCTGCAATACGGGCAGGCCAGCCTTCAGCCTGGGCCGTGCGCACGACCGCTTCCATATTGCTTCCGCGGCCGGAAATGAGGATCACGATGTTTTTCATAGCCGGCATTGTACCGTAACGCCGGCTGGCAACCGCAGCCCTCAGAGAGGGTTTCCCGTGGACTCAGGCGGTCGGCGGGACCGTTGCGAACGAGTAGAACACGCGGAACGGCACCTTCTTCTCGGCCCAGAATTCAGCCGCGTCGCGGAACACGTCGAGCAGGTTTTCGCGCGCTTCCTTGTCGAATTTCTGAGCGCTTGGCAACTGCTCGAGCACCACGATGAAGCCCGGCTGCGGGCCGGCTGCGTGGATGGTCTCGGTCAGGCAGGTGCGCAGCGCATCGAAATTCTTGCTGCACGGTTTGGGGAAATAAAAATTCTCGCCGATGCGGGCGCAGACCTGCTGCTTGGTGAGCGTATTGGCGCAGTGGGCATACAAGAAGTGATGACCGAGGCGCCCGGCCTCCTGTTGCAAATCGCCAACGTTAAACGCGCGAATCGCTTGAACAAGATTTGGCGCCACTCTCATCAACAAACTCATTTTTTCCTCAAATCGACCTGTCAATAACGCGCCATGGCGCCACCCCTCGCGGCGCTGGGTAGCGCTGCTACTTCTTACCTCGCTGTCGTTGCTATACGCCAATAAGTCCATGATTTGTGTAAGGGTAACGTTTTGTGGTATTGGAAGCAACCCAAATGTGAGTTTCAGATGCCTATTTGTAAGAATCGGTAGGTACATATGTGACACGAAAACGCCGTATTGGGGGCCGGTTTCATTCTGGCGCGAGTTGTTGCGCGCTTTATTCGCTGTTACATTTTGTTGCCACGCGGATTCGATGGTTTTTTGCGATAGGCGTACCATCAAGTCTGTAACGAATCGACGAACCAAGTCGCACCACTCAACGAGGTACTACCATGAACTTGCAAGCCAAACTGATCATCTCGGCACTCGGCATCGCCACCCTGCCGCTGGCCCAGGCCGCCGACTTCGAAGACTTCGGCCGCGTGGTGCGGGTCGAGCCGCGTCTCGAGCAGGTCCGTACCCCGCGCCAGGAATGCCGTACCGAATACGTGCAAGTGCCGGTGCAGCAGGAACGCGGCGCCGGCGGCACGATCATCGGCGGTATCGCCGGCGCCCTGCTGGGCAGCCAGGTCGGCGGCGGCAATGGTAAGGTGGCCGCATCGGCCGCCGGCGCTATCGCTGGCGCCATGGTGGGCGATCGCGTCCAGAACAATGGCCGTCCGCAAGGCAGCAGTGTGCAAGAGCAAGCTGTGCAGCAATGCCGCACCGTGGAAGCGATCGAATCGCGCACCGCCGGCTACAACGTGACCTATGAATACCGTGGCCAGAACTACACGTCGCTGATGAGCCGCGACCCGGGCAACCGCGTGCGCCTGCGCGTCTCGGTCGAGCCGCTGGACAGCTACAACGGCCAGGGCCAGGCATACAGCCAGTACTGATCGCCCTACTGTTGGAAATCTCGCAACGCGGCCCATGAGGCCGCGTTGTTGCATTCGGGCTCAGACCCCGCGCTTGCGCTGGGGGAACCCGTCCCCCGATAATAGGGCGATTCCACCAGGCTTCTTTATGCTCATCAAACGTAAATCCATCGAACAAGTCGAATCCTCGCGCCGTCCGGCGCGCAAACCGAAATTCGCCCCCGTCACGCTGTCCGAACAGGATGGTGTCCGTTATCTCCACTTCGGCACGGAATGGGTGCAAGGCGCCATGCGTATCCGCAAGCCCGACTGGCCCGAACTCGAATACGCGCAACAAATGATGGCGTGGATGCTGTTCAAGGAGACGCCACAGGCCGTCGCGCAGCTCGGCCTGGGAACGGCCACCCTGACCAAGTTCTGCTATCGCCAATTTCCTGAGGCGAGCGTGACCGCCGTCGAACTCAACGAATCCGTGATCGCGATCTGCAACTCGATGTTCAAGCTGCCGCCCGAGGACGAGCGCCTGCGCGTGCTGGAAATGGATGCGCTCGACTTCGTCGAGGACCCGGCCAACCACGAAGCCTACGACGTGCTGCAGTGCGACCTGTACGACGCCACCGCGCGCGGCCCGGTGCTCGACACACCCGAGTTCTACCAGGCCTGCGCCGCCTGCCTGACGCAGGATGGCATCATGACCGTCAACCTGTTCGGCGACCACCCGAGCTTCGCCAAGAACCTGAAGGCGATGAAGTTCGCCTTCGGCCACGTGATCTGCCTGCCCGAGGTGCACGACGGGAATGTGGTGGCGCTGTGCTTCAAGACCCGCCCCACGCTCGACAAGGATGCGCTCGCGGCGCGCGCCGCGCAGATCGTGGCGCAGACCAAGCTGCCTGCGAAATCCTGGGTCAAGGGATTGTTCGCCACCGATTGACCATCTAGCCAGGGCCACCGTGAACGCCATCCCGCAAAAACCCGCCAGCCTGCGCAAGCTCGACCTGCAATCGATTTTCTCGTGGCTGCTGGCCGACGGGATCGTCACCAAGGACAAAGTCAAAGCCGATTTCGCCCAGGCCCAGGGAATAATGAAAAATGCGCCGGGCATCATGCATCCGCTGACGGCGGTGGCGCAGTGCAAACTGGTGTCACACCTGCCGCCGCACCGGTTGCTGACGCTGGATGTGCTGACTGAATGGTGTGCGGCCAAGGTCGGCCTGCCTTTCATCCGCATCGACCCGCTCAAGATCGATTTCACCAAGGTGGCGGACGTGATGTCTGCCAGCTATGCGGCGCGCTTCAATATCCTGCCGGTGGAAATGACGCCGACCACCTTGGTGGTGGCGACGGCCGATCCGGCGTTGACCGAATGGGAAGCCGAGATCGCCAAGGTCTCGCGCCGCCGCATCGAACTGGTGCTGGCCAATCCGCTCGACATTGCCCAATACATTTCGCAGTTCTTCGCGCTGGCCAAGTCGATCCGCGACGCGAGCCGCAGCAGCGGGCAAGACGTCGCGATGCGCAACAACTTCGAGCAGCTGGTCGAGCTGGGAAAATCGAACAAGCAGTTCGACGCCAACGACCAGCACATCGTCAATATCGTCGACTGGCTGTGGGGCTATGCCTTCGAGCAGCGCGCCTCGGATATTCACCTGGAACCCAAGCGCGAATTCGCGACCGTGCGTTTTCGTATCGATGGCGTGCTTCACCAGGTTTATCAGGTGCCGGCGGCGGTGATGATCGCGATGACCGCGCGCATCAAGCTGCTGGGACGGATGGACGTGATCGAAAAACGCCGTCCGCAGGATGGCCGTATCAAGACACGCACTGCGGGCGGGCAGGAAGTCGAACTGCGGCTATCGACGATGCCGACCGCGTTCGGCGAAAAGCTGGTGATGCGTATCTTCGATCCGGACGTCGTCGTCAAGACCTTGCCGGAACTGGGATTCCCGTCTGACGATGCGCAGCGCTGGGATGGGCTGACTCGACGTCCGCACGGCATTATTCTCGTGACCGGACCGACTGGTTCGGGCAAGACCACGACCCTGTACACGACGCTCAAGGCGCTGGCGACCAGCGAAGTGAACGTGTGCACGGTCGAGGATCCGATCGAGATGGTCGAACCGGCATTCAACCAGATGCAGGTGCAGCCGGGGATCGACCTGTCGTTTGCCGACGGCGTGCGTTCGCTGATGCGGCAGGACCCGGACATCATCATGGTGGGCGAGATACGCGACCTGGAAACGGCCGAGATGGCGATCCAGGCGGCGCTGACGGGACACCTGGTGTTTTCGACCCTGCATACCAACGATGCGCCGTCGGCGGTGGTGCGCCTGCTGGAATTGGGCGTGCCGGATTATCTGCTGGAGGCGACCCTGATCGGCGTGATGGCGCAGCGGCTGGTGCGTACGCTCTGCCCTGTGTGCAAGGCGCCGGGCGGGGAAATGAGCGATGAGGTGTGGGACAGCATAGGCGGGGCGTGGAAGATCGCGAAGCCTGCGACCGTGTATCGGGCGGTGGGGTGTCCGGAGTGCAGGCAGACCGGGTATCGGGGGCGGACCGGGATTTATGAACTGCTGACGGTAAGCGAAGGGTTTGGGCGTTTGATTCGTGAATCGGGCGAGATGCGGACCTTGCGCGAGCAGAGCGTGAAGGATGGGATGAAGCCGCTGCGCATTGCTGGAGCGATGAAGGTGGTCGAGGGAGTGACGACGGCGGATGAGGTGCTGAAGGTGACGTCGGCGCTGGCGTGAACGGGGGCTTGTGTCGAAAATGTTGGGCCACCCTAGCGCAAACCGCAATCGCCCGCTATAATGCTGCCTCTTCGGGTCGTTAGCTCAGTTGGTAGAGCAGCGGACTTTTAATCCGTTGGTCGCGTGTTCGAGCCACGCACGGCCTACCAGAATATGTTGTAGCAAAGAAGGCGTTACGAGTGATCGTGACGCCTTTTTTGTTTTTCAAATTCGACTGAACTATTTCGAAAAGCACATAGGCGGTGCGAAAAATAGGATCTACAGTTGCATCCTAGCGACCGACTACTTCACTTAGAAAAACGCTGCCCATGATGAAGCGCTTTTCTTATTTCTCTTGAGATGCAGTAAAGAGGATGTCAGCCACCGATCGAAAACCGTCAGCCCACCATTATGTCTTTAGCGCCATTAATGTGAACAGCAAAACGTAATTTTTTGTCTCCGCCAACATAAATTACACGCGGATCTGACGGATAGGTTGCATCCCTGCCAAAACCAGCGAGAGAATCATGCACATATTGCTCAAAGATCCGATTGATGATCACATCCGGATTTTTCTCGACTCGGAATATTTCGTTCTCATAGGAATCTACCAAGCCTTGATAATGTGGTCGTAGATTACTCTTGGCGTACTTACCATTCTTTGATTGCAATAACGAACGAATGGATTGTGCATCATCGAGTAGTTGGCGGTCATAAAGTGGAGTCAGCGAATAGGCCCTGGACATGTCTGGTATGGCATCGCGCTCAGCCTTCATTTTCAGATATTCGTGTTTCCTCGCCACCACCTCAGCCTTTGCTTTTTCAATCATATGACTTGATGGTGCCATTGCATCACTCGCTCCTCTGGCGGCGATCAGAGCTTTTTCGGCTGCTCCAAGTTGCTGCTCAAGTGCTTTGAGTTTCGGTTCGCACGCAGCTCTCTCGCTCCTAAACCTCTCCTCCTCCTTTCGCAATGATTCGGCGACGCCATTCTTTTCTTTCGCATTCCGTTTCATGCACTGAAAGCGCCAGGTCAAATAAAATTTCATATGCCGATTAAAACCTTCCCCAAGGGTAGCGGTATTCCCGACAGCTTGCTGGTATTTATTAAACGCCTCACGAAGATCACTGCTTGTACGAAAGTCCTCAAGAATCAGCCGACCTTCAGGCTGCATCGGTACGCCCTTCGACACTGCAAAATCGTACATGTGACGCAGAGGTATCAGACTCAAACTCTCGTCCTCCAATAATGATTTTGCGCCTTCGCCTGCCGCATATCCTCCACCTACGTCCGAGTGAGCGCCAGGATAGATCACTTCAAAAAAGTGGGCGGGCTTTACAATACGGCCATCCCTCATAACACTGATGCTATCGAGAGGAAACGAGTTGCGTATCTCATGAGCAGCAACGAAATGTCGGACTTCCTCGACACTTTCATGGATTTCCAACTTTTCCGCCCACGAGTCGTGTCCTGCATTTTTCCCGGGCGCTGGATCTGCCCCGGGCACCCCACCGCCAGAAAACGCCAATCTTACCGGACGAGTATCGGCGTAATCTTCTGCCCTCTCATCTAGCATACCCTTCACATCTGATATCATCGGATTATAATAATCAGTGTTATTCTGGCTCATCGGCTGCCCCACCGATGCCACGGTATCGAATAATCCCATGAAGGAGAACCTTACTGGCCAGCCCCCCTGTCTCAGAACCCACTTTCGATCTGTGAATTTGCAGCGAGTTTCCATGAGGGCATTGACAAAAGCCCGAGCCAATGCGGCTCCACGGCTGAATCCAAATACTGCAATGCCGATTTCCTCAATAGCATTCGCTGGGACAGTGGCCCTGAGAATTGGTAACTTTAAATATCTATCAAACTCTTTCAACGCAAAATCAAGACGAGCCTCGCCCATGGCTCCAAAGGCTGCTCCTGTTACAGTTCCACCGGGATCTCCGATCTCACGAAAATATGTTCCGATCCCTGGTATGTAGATTGAGTGAAGACCGTTCGCTGCATTAGTCGATAAATGAGCGCGATACAACCGCGCAACATTGCTGTGCTTTTGCAATTTTATATCTGCATCGAGATTATTTCCGGTCCCATCAAAAAAGAACGAGAACCAGATCCTTTGCCGGCACTTCGAAGGTTGAGCATTCCTTTCGATTTGGGCAGAAATATTAGCAACAGCATTCGATATGGGGGAGGCTTGATACGTAGCTTGAGACATTGTCGCAGGCGCTTTTGCGGAAAAATCGACAGCATCTCGCAGATCTGCTGCTGACTTTCTTGAGGCGGGCGATTTAGTATCGCCAACTTTCGAACTATCTGGACCTTTTTTCATCCTTGCACCTCAAAAAAATGCTCTGATCCTTACGATTTTCATCAAGGTGCATTTCGGGAGGAGAGATGACTTCCGTCACCTTGACTTTCACGGAACCATCGGGATAGAAATGTGTCTCCAAGTAAGCCGGGGCTGAACTGGTGGATGGATCTACATAGGCAAGCGCTTCCTTGTAATGAAAAATTCGTCTTTCACCAATGCGTCCTGTCGAACTCTTGACTGGATAGGTGCATCCATCAACTTGCCACTTGACCTTTACCTCTACTTTCTCACGCTTAACTTTCGATATCATTGTGCAACATACAACCCCACTACCCCCGCTTGTTGGTGAACTCAAGTGCACGTGTCCGCCCCCTGAACTATCCACTGAGTAATGATCGATGAGCCGATCAGTGTAATTGAACCCAATTAGTCCTAAAGTAAAGTATTCACCAGCATCACTTTCTTCTACCATCCTTCCTCCTGCCGCCTCTTTCGCTACTACATCTCTCATCAATAGCCCAAATAAAAACGTCAACATCAGAGCAAGACAGAACAATATTTTTTTTGCTGCCATTTTATTCATACCTCTCTAGATATAGACTTCACCATTGTTCAGGAGGATTTTTAAGTTATTGACATCATTGGACCTTAGATACCTAACCGCCTTCTCATACACCTCCACAGACATCATTCCTTTCACGTAAAACAACCTGATCATTGCATACAGTGACAGCTGCAATACCGATTCGAGCTTTTTGCTCCTTGCCTCAATAACACTCTCGGAGACAAAGTCACATTGCGATTCACGCGGGATCTCCGAAAACAGATCAGGAACACTTGACCTCAATGAATTCAATATTTGGTCGATCTCGGAAGCCGCCAGCATGTGATCTTCCTGTTCCTGACTCAGTGAGACAGGTTTTGAGGCGAGGTTAACCGCTCCATGCTTACTTGTGGTTTGCGCAATCCGGCCGGATCGATCAACGTAGTGCCACGAACTAGCTACACCGAGAAAATCCTCCTTCTGCTCCCGTGTCAGGATATTGAGCAGACTCTCAAACACGCGGGGATCGAAAAAGCGCAGCATGGCTTCGACACCGCCTGCGAGAGTAATATGCATGCGCGTGCCAAGCTCCCTTGCCAGGCATGTCAAATCTAGCGACGAGACGAGCATCATTACTGACGAAGAGTAAGTTCCATGCTGCTTTAGCCAGTCAAATACAAGACGGGACAGCCTGATTTCCCCTTTACTGGCAGCTAGAACGAGAATGGGGGCAACCGCCAGAGCACCTTCCTCATTGGTCCGATCAAACAAGCTCATCCATTCTGTCGAACCGTACTGCAGCTTTCTTGATAATCCGGGCAATCCACCGTGGTCAAGTAAAAGAAAGATATTTTCTTGAGGTCTGGATTCGAGTAATTTCGCGCTTACACCTCTGAAATCAATATACTTACTCATGCCGACCTCAATACAAATGGAGAACCCGTGCTGCGTGCACGTATCAAGCACTCTACGCAGATGCTCGCTGGCAAGGTTGGCAATGGATAATCCAGCTGGTTTGCCCCACTCAAGCTCTTCTTCCCTGCCTGTATAGCAATCTTTCCCGGGCACAAGACGTTGATGTTTCCGCCGTCGATGACGATGCTCGCGCCGCCTGCGGTCGACAAACTGATGCTCTTTACCGCTGCCCAATCGATGTGCGCATTCGCACTCATTACGCTTACTTCGTCGCGCGCTTGAATCTTCAGCTCATCACCCTGAACCTGAATATCGATTGCCTCCCGTGCTGCGATCAACTGCAAACCTGCATCGTCTGCATCATTCTTGACTGTTCCGCCGAGCACTCCGATAACCTGACCAGAATGAATGCAAATCTGACCGCCACTGATAGACTGGGCATCTCGCCCAGCCATCATCGAAACCGTCTCTCCATTCGTAATTTGTAAGCTCTGCCCCGCATTCACGCCCATTCCTTTTTTGGCGGTAATTGCTACCATCGGGGCGGCCAATTCCGACATGCCCGGACCATCCTCGGTCTTGTCAAACCGACGTATATCGACGTTGCCCGACAACGTGGCAAATACTGCGTTCATGGGTGCCATATTCTGATCCAGCACACTCGAACCAGCCTTCGCCGCCCCTGCATGTGCCGCCAACCCAACGGTTTTATGATTCGTCGCCGCCCGATGAAAAACTTCAGCCACCTTCACCGCCTGCTCCACGAGCCCCACGCCATCCGCATTCTCGCTAGCGGCATCCCGCACAGAAGCCCCATGATTGATCCCGTAACTCGAAATCAGAAGACCTCCACCCGCCCTCACCGTCCCATACGCATCGGTCCGCAACTCCACCCCCAACCCGCGAAAACTTCCACGATAGTTATCCGCCGAATGAACCAAATGCCCCAGATTCAACTCGGTCGCTGCATGACTACATCTGAGCTGCACCCTTCCCTGCCCATCGGTATCGTCGAACAGCAATTGGCTATACCCCGGACCACCAAACTCCTTACTGCGAATCCCCCACTGCGCCGCGCCATTACGATGTCCTTCGCCCTCGGGCGACGCCCCATGCCACACCGGGCTATTACCGCCCGCCAGATTGCCCTGCCCCGACCGCGCATGGTCGTTCGCCTTTTCAAAGGGCGACACCTTGTTTTGGGCAACCCGCTCTCCCCCAGGCGTCGGCACCACACCACCCTCACCCTGCCCGTTATACAAAGCACCAACGATCACCGGCCGATCGATATCGTTCTCCAGGAACTGGACCAGCACCTCCTGCCCAATGCGCGGCAAAAACTGAAACCCCACCGACCGCTGCGCCACGCGTACCCAGCAAGTCGCGCTGCCGCCGTCCTGCCAGTGAAACCTGATCCGCACCCGCCCCAGCCGGTCGCAGCACAATTCGTCGGCGCCCTGCGCGCTGTCGTTGCCGCTCATCCCGACCACGATCGCGCTCTGCGCGCCACGCGCCGTCGGTTTGGCATGCGTGCGCCCGTCGCTGCCCGGCAGTTCCGGACGCCAGGGCACCGCAGAAGGGATCGCCTCGAAGCAATTGGCATAGCCCGTGCGACGCGCCTGCGCGATCGCCAGCCCGAAATCCGCCGGCACCACGCGCAGCGCCTGCTCCAGCAGTTCGGGAATCGGCCCAAACAACTCCGCCAGCGCATCCCGGGCCGGCGGCGGCAGATTGTTGATGCCGACGCTGCTCACCCGCAGGACGGTGAAGGCGCCGGCCGCGCCCAGTTGCTGCAGCGGCGCGCCAGTCACGTCCATTCGCGTGCCGGCACGCAAGGTGCGCACGGTCGAACGTCCCGACCAGATCTGTCCGCGCGCTTCCTTTCCCTGCATCTGCAGATCCACATACCGCCGCGCCTGCGCGCTATTGGCGTAGGCATACTGCCCAGGCACGTCATACGACTCGAGTTCCGGCAGCTTGTTAAAGCGCACACGTGATGGGGAGTTCGCGCTCACGCTGCGCCTGCCCTTGTAATCGCTGCTGAGCACCGTCATGAGCGAGGCGTGCAGCCGCTGTTGGGCGTGCAGGGATTGCACGGAATCGCGTTGCTCGACCGAGCTGACGCCGTGGTAGCGAATGCCGCCGTCCGACGCGCTGCTTGCATCCTCCGGCACACCGCTCGGCTGGCTACTGTCGGCGAACAACACCAGACCGTGTCCGTCATCGGTCTCCTCCACGCGAAAGGACAAGCCTTCCTCCGCCAGCAGGCGCAGCACGAACTCCAGATCGGACTCGCGGTACTGGCAGCAATAGCTGCGGGGCAGCGCGTCAGCCATGAAGGAATTGATTTCGTCGCTCCAGCGCCAGCGCGCCGCCGGCCGGTAATCGGCGAAGACCGCATCGACGATGTCGATCGCGCGCTTGTCTTGCCACACCCTGCAGTTGCGCACATGCGCCAGGCGCCAGATCCAGGGCGCGATGCGAATCCGGTAACGGGCCAGCCCGCCATCGCTGCCCAGCATGGCGGCTTCGCAGATATCCCCCGAAAAACGTGCCCGCATGCCATCGGCCAGAGTGAGCTCGAGCGTGGCCGGCTGTCCCAGCAATGCCGTCACCGGGATATAGGCGCTGGTCGACAAGGCGATTACATCGCGCAGACTGACCTCCTGCACCGCCTCATCGGCCGTGAATGCCTCGACCAGCAGCCCGTAGTCATCACGCTCGCCGATCCTGAGGTCGATCAGCCTGGTCGCTCCAGAAAACTCCGCCAGCGCGACGCTCAGCACTTCAGTCAATGCATTTGCCATGGCAATACGTGCTCCCAATCAACTGATCAGGCACACGATATAAGCAGCTGGCCAACAGAGAATTGCGCACCGTCAGCAGCACAAGCCTTAACCGCCAAATCGTGGAGCGAAGAGAACGCACACGCGACAGCGCGAGCCGAACGCTACCCTGTGAGAATTTGATGTTAAAGTAATTACAACTTTCTCTACTATTGCACCATGCATCTTATTTCCAGAATTTTCCTCATCGGATACCTGCTGATCGTCGCCCTGTTCTTTATCTGCGGCATCGGCTTGATTGTCCTGTCCGCACTCGAAGCCTGGAATGCGCTCAACCCGGGCATCGACGCTCCAGTACGCGCCCGCTTTGAAATCCTGTTGGAGTGCATTGGCCTGCTGACTATTGCCGTTGCTTCTCTGGAGCTCGGCCAGACGGTGCTGGAAGAAGAGATCCAGCGCTCAGCTAATATCAGCTCGCCTACCCGCGTGCGTCGTTTCCTGTCGCGCTTCCTGATTGTGGTGGTGGTCTCGCTGTCGGTGGAAACCCTGATCGGTGTATTCCAGTTCGTGCATAGCAAACCCGAATTCCTGCCGCATGCGGCCTCGGTCGGCCTGGCCGCCGCGGCGATCCTGGCGACCTGGGGCCTGTTCGTACGCATGAATACCGAAGCCGAGAAGCTCGAACCGGAAGCCATGGCCGAGGTCAAGGCCGAGGATGACGAAGTCGAAGGCGAGGACAGCGGCGACGCTCGTCCCCAGACCGAGCCCGTCCACGCCAACGAGATACCGCCCCACCACACGCCAGGACAGCCCCACCCAGCCCCTCCGCGCTCGCCCAAGGAATGAAGACCAGCTGCCCTGCGCACGCCTGAATCTATAAAAAGTGATTCGAAGCACTTGGTAAATCGGTCAAGTGCCGCTATAATCTCGTCTTCTTCGGGTCGTTAGCTCAGTTGGTAGAGCAGCGGACTTTTAATCCGTTGGTCGCGTGTTCGAGCCACGCACGGCCTACCAAAGATTCAGACAACAACGCCAGCCTTCGGGTTGGCGTTGTTGTTTTCACTTTCCGAACGCCATGCCCCAGACGATCGCCAGCGCTGTTCAGCACGAACTGGTCATCAAGAAAAGCCGCTTCATCGCCTGCGTACAGCCGATGCCGGACCGCGCCGGGGCCGTCAAGATCGTGGCCGAACTGCGTGCCCAGCATCCGGGCGCGGCCCATGTGTGCTGGGCCCTGCTGGCCGGCGGCCAGTCGGCAGCGGTCGATGACGGCGAACCCAGCGGCACCGCGGGCCGCCCCATGCTCGACGTCTTGCGCCACCAGGACCTGGAAGGTGTGCTGGCTACCGTGGTGCGCTACTTCGGCGGCGTCAAGCTCGGCGCGGGCGGACTGGTGCGCGCCTATACCGACAGCGTGGCCCAGGCCCTGCTGACGGCGACCAAGATCCCGATCATCAAGCTGCGCCAGTTGCGCTGCACCGCGCCCTATGCCATGGAAGGCATGCTGCGGCGCGAACTCGATGCCGCCGGCGCCAGCCTCGATGCGGTCGAGCACGGCGACGACGTGCGCTTTACCTTCAGCCTGCCGGCCAGCGCCGCCGACGCGCTGCGCGCCCGCCTCGACGAAGCCGGCCACGGGCGCATCGGCTGGCCGTCCGACGTCGATGACGAAGACGGCGACCAGGCCTGAAGCCATTCCGGCGCCCTATACCCGTCATCACGACACGAAAGCGGACGCGTCCGCCTGCTCCCGGTATAGTGCCAGACCCGGCCGCGCATACGCTTCGGCCGGCTTTCCTCTTTCCACCCCGAACAACAACAATCCCCGTGATCAAGAAAAGCCTACTTCCACTCGCCCTTGGCGGCTTCGGCATCGGCATGACCGAATTCGTCATGATGGGCATCCTGCCCGATATCGCCAGCGGCTTGCACATCACCATCCCGCAAGCCGGCTACCTGATCACCGCCTATGCATTGGGCGTCGTGGTCGGCGCGCCAACCCTGGTCAGCCTGGTGGCCGGACGCCCGCCGCGCAGCGTGCTGGTCTGGTTCATGCTGATGTTCGCCATTTTCAATGCGATGTCGGCCTTCGCGCCGAACTTCGAGATCATGATGGTGTCGCGCTTCCTGGCCGGCCTGCCGCATGGCGCCTTCTTCGGCGTTGGCGCCGTCGTGGCCAGCCGCCTGGCCGACGAGGGCCGCACCGCCGCCGCCGTCGCCACGATGTTTACCGGCCTGACCCTGGCCAATGTGCTGGGCGTGCCGCTCGGCACCTGGATCGGCCACGTCATCGACTGGCGCCTGGTGTTCCTGATCGTGGCCGTGATCGGCCTGCTCACCATGTGGAGCTTGCGCCAGTGGGTGCCGCATATCGAACCGGGCAAGCGCACCGGCATCATGCAAGACTTGCGCATCTTCCGCCACCTCGACCTGTGGCTGGCGCTGGGCATCGTCTCGATCGGCACCGGCGGCTTCTTCGCCTGGTTCAGCTATATCGCGCCATTGCTCACCGACGTCACGCGCTTCGATTCGACCACGATTCCCCTGATCATGACCGCGGTCGGCGTCGGCATGACGGTCGGCGTCCAATTCGGCGGCCGCCTGGCGGACCGCGTGCACCCGCTGCCCGCCCTGCTGATCCTCATGATGTCGATGACCGTCCTGCTCCTGTGCAATGGCTTCCTCGCGGAATCGAAGCTGGCGATGGTCGTGCTGGCCTTCCTGACCGGCGCCAACGCGCTGGCGATCGGGCCGCCGATCCAGCTGTTGCTGATGGACCACTCGCGTGAGGCTGAAATGCTCGGCTCATCGCTGGGCCAGTCCGGTTTCAATATCGGCAATGCGCTGGGCGCCTTCCTGGGCGGCGTGCCGCTGACGCTGGGCTATGCCTATACGGCGCCGCAGTGGGTGGCGGCGGCCCTGGCGCTGTGCGGCGTGGGATTGACGGCGCTCATGCTGGCGCGTCACCGCATGCAGACGCGCATGCTGGCGGCCGGCTGCACCTGATCGGGAAACAAAAACGGCGGCCACTGGCCGCCGGCTCGTCCTTCACTAAAAACGTCTTCAGGCGCGACGGCGGCGCAGTGCGATTCCGCCAAGCAGCCCCGCAATCATCAGCATCAGGGTGCCCGGCTCGGGTACCTCTGCCGGCGGCCCGACCGGCGGCTCATTGTCGACCAGTTCGAAACCAGGGACATCGATCGGCTTGAAATAATTCTCGGCATCCACCTGCACGCTCGAATTCCAGGTATCGGCGATCACCTGGCCCTTGATCACGCCCCAGTTATGGACAACGGTGGCGTGTGGTGCAAGCACAGTGCCAAGGACACCTTTTACGTCGACCGTTTCTGCCTCGAAGAAGTTAAACAGGACGTTATAGCCCCACAGCGTCTCCATGCCGCCGTTGAACACGCCATGCTCGCCGCTGATATTGAAGATCAGCGTCTGCCCCTTGGTCAGGCCACTGAGCACCCAGTTGTTTCCCCCGCTCAAAAAGCCGGCCGACACATTGAATACGTCCACGCCCCCCTTGCCGCTTCCGATAATCTTGTTGGCGCTATCCTGGCGCTCCACACGCCCTGTCGCACCGATCAAGCTTAAGCCATTGGCAATATCGATAAATTGCTCCGTCGCCGCGGCGAAATCGACCGGCTTGACTGTCGAGCGTGGCGGCGCGCCGGCGCTTTCCAGAGTGATCTTGCCACCAGCATAGACTTGGCCATGGATGGTGCCGCTGGTCAGCGAGATATCGCCGCCGGACACGATGGAATAACCGGCATAGGCCGCCTGTGCCTTCTTGTTGACCTCGTAGCTCTGGATCGTGACGTTACCTCCAGAAACGATTGCCCCCTCGACATCGCTGGAATAAGCGTTGAAATCGCGCGCGGTATACACGTTCGCGCCGCCCATGATGGCTCCCAGATCGATAACGCCTGCCTGGGCACCCATGCTGGCCAGTGCAACACCTAGAAATACGCCAAGCTTGATCATAAAAGTTCCGATTGGAAATTAATAATGATCAATAGTATCACTTCGATACCACTATTTGGTTGCAAAATAGATACGCTTTTTGCTAAGTGGTCACACCAGGGCGACGTCGCCCATTGCCTTCGCGGTCTCGGCCGCTTCATCGAGGATGTCTTGCAACGTGAATTCGTCGAAGACGAAATCAAGTGCGCTCTCGCCGTGCTCCGGCAGGTTGGCGCGGCGGCTGTCGAGGGGCGACGCCACTGGCGCATACTGGTTCGCTAGTAGCAAAGTGTCGAGCAAGGTGCCCGGCGGCATATTCATCCAGCCGCCGCGCATGTCCGCGATCGCCTCCGACACCGCCGGCGGTATCGACAGCTTTTTCATTACCTCGGCGCTGACCACGTCCTCGCACAGGGCGCCCCAGTTCTCCGGATCGTCGTCCAGCAGGCCGGGAAATTCGTCGGCCCGCGCCAGCAGGTAAAAGGCGCCGACCTCGTGCACGATGCCCGCGAACAGGGCGGTATCGGGATTGACGCCGGTGACGCGGCGCGCCAGCGAATGGGCGATCGAGGCGACGTGGGTCGTGTGCGCCCACAACTGCTCGGCCTTGGCACGCAGGCCGGGATCGTTGATGCGGTTACCGAATTGCCGCACCACCAGGCTGGCCACCAGGGCCTGCAGGCGCCGGTAGCCGATGCGCGCCACAGCGGCGCGGACATTGGTTACCGGCATCGCGCTGCTGCCGCCGAAGGCGGGCGTATTGGCGATGGCGACCGTGCGCGCAGCCAACTGCGGTTCGGCCAACACCAGGCGGATCGCCTCGTCGATATGACAATCCGGATCGTCGAGGGCGAGCTGCAGGCGCAGCACGGCATTGACGCTGGTGGGGAAAGTGATCTCACCGCGTACGGCCTGCGCCGCGATGTATCCGAATGCTTCGAGTTTATTCACGTCGGTAATTATAGCCCCCGCCGGATGCCGGACCGGACGCCATGGCCGTCCCCCTATTCAACGGCTACCCAAACTGTGGCGCATCATCCACATCGCATAGGCATGCGCCGGATGCAAAACAGCCCGCGCGCCGGACGGCACGCGGGCTGTTTCAACGCGATCAGGCAGGATTACTTGACCTTGATTGCGCTCTTGACGTTGGTCACGCCATCGACACCCTTGGCCACTTGCATGGCTTTATCGGCTTCGGCCTTCGATTCGACGAAGCCGCTCAGCATCACCACACCGCCTTCGGTGTCGACGTTGATTTCCATGCCCTTCAGGGCGGGATCGGACACCAGTCCGGCCTTGACCTTGGCGGTGATGTTGCCGTCCGAGGCCACGCGGGCGGTCTTCTCGCCGGCGCGCTCGGTGGCATTTTCCGCCTTGTGGGCGGCGTTCGACGCCATTTCCTTGGTGCGGTCGATGGCGGCAGCGGTCTTTTCCTTCACGGTGGCGACCGCTTCACGGGTGTTGGCGGCCACGGCCGCGCCGGTGGTGGCCGCCACGTTGGTGGCGGTGGTGACGTTGCCGCGCTTATCGACCACGCAGGCGGTGCGCGCATCGCCGTTCATCTGTTCGCACTTCTGGACGGCGGCGGCCGTCGCCGGATCTTTC
Organism: Massilia sp. CFBP9026; assembly: GCF_034045165.1. NCBI lineage: Bacteria > Pseudomonadati > Pseudomonadota > Betaproteobacteria > Burkholderiales > Oxalobacteraceae > Massilia > Massilia sp. CFBP9026. The sequence goes on along the minus strand of NZ_JAXCWH010000003.1, from coordinate 292,734 downwards.
GAGTCGATGCTGCTCACCAGCTCGCCACTGCTGCTGTGACCGACGGCGCGGTCGATATTGCGGTCGTCCAGGCGGGCCAGTGCGGCATCGCGGATCGAGCCGGCCGTGGCCTTGCAGCGGTCCTTGTCGCCGGCTGCGGTGGCGTCGCACTGGGTATCGGCCAGCTCGTGCTCGGCGCGGACCACCTTGGCGCGCGCATCGCGCAGGTTGCCGCCGGTGGTGTCATATTTGGTATAGGCATCGAGCTCGGCGCGCGCCTGGGCCAGCTTGGCCTCGTCCTCGCACACTTCTTCGGCATTGCCCTTCATGGCGTCGCATTTGGTCTTGGCAGTGCGGTAGTCGGCGGCGGCCTTGTCCATCGCGGCGCGGTGGGCGTCCTTGTCGACGGGGGCGGCGCTGGCAGGAGCAATGGCGACGGCGGATACGGCGGTTGCGATCAGGGTAGCGATGAGGGTTTTCATGGTCGGATTCCCTTGCATGCGTTGTTAGGATGGCATCCATTAAACGCCCTGCGCCCTTCAACATCTGTGCGACAACGTACCTTGATTAGACAAACTGGATTCCGGGATATAGCAGCAAATCCACTTCTCTCGTTAGCCCCAAAACGTCGTTTCTGCCACTGGCAGAAACGACTTCCCGCGCAGGCGGGAACCTAAGTCTGCGAGCGTTACGACAACGCTAAAAACTTGGGTTCCCGCCTGCGCGGGAACGACGTTCAGATGCCACCGCAGTGAGGTGCGGCGGCAAACTGATCAACGATTACTTGGCCTTGTTGGCATCACGTGCGGCATCGCGGGTCGACTTGGCCTGCGCTTCGCACTTGTCCTCGGCATCGCCTTTCAGCGAGTCGCATTTTTCGTCGGCCAGTTCGTACTCGGCGTCGATCACGTTGTCGCGTGCCTTGCGCACATTGTTGCCGGTGTTGTCGAACTTGGTGGTGGCATCCAGTTCGGCTTTCGCGCGCATCAGCTTGGCTTCGTCTTCGCAGATGTCTTCGGCGTGACCGCTCATGGCGTCGCATTTGTCCTTGGCGACACGGTAGTCGGCCTTGACCTTGTCCATCGCCGTTTTAAAGGCGTCCTTATTGGTCTGGGCGGCTGCAGGAGCGATGCCGATGGCGGCGACGGCGGCGGTGGCGATCAAGGTAGCGATGAACGATTTCATGTTAAGTCCCTCTATTGGTTATTGGTGAGTCCATTAAACGCCCTCGCCGCAGAGCACTCTGTGCGGCACCGAACGCTTATTAAAAAACCAATTAAGCTTATAAGGACGATAGTGACAAACGTCGATCTACCTCAATCGTCAATGCAACAAGCCTTCACGCCACAGCGCATCGGCGGCCTCGAATGGCGACAGGCGACTGTCGAACTGGCTGCCCTTGCCAGCCAGCTTGACCCAGGCGCGCGTGTCGTGGCCGCTGCCCGGCACGGCGACGGTGGCGCGCACGCCGCGCAGCCAGTCGTGCACCCGCGCGTATTCTCCCGGCTGGGTGCGCTGGATCCAGGCCAGCGCCACCAGGTCGGCGAAACCTTCCTCGCGCCGGGTGTCGCGCATCGCCTTCGCGGCCGCCAGCAGTTCGGGATCGTGCGAAGTCTGATCGCCCGTTTCGACGAAACCCGCCGGCAGCAGATGCCACTCGCCCTGGGCATAGCGCCAGCAGTGGGCCAGCTCGTGCGCGGCCATGGCTTCGATCAGCAGCGCCTGCTTGTCGGCAGGGACGTCAGCCAGCACCTTCTCGGCCTCGGGATTGCCGCGCATCGACAGCACCAGCTTGCAGCGGCCCTTGTCGAAGCCCATTGCCAGCGGCACCGCGCCGGCCGGCGCACGCGGCTGGACGATGATGTCGACAGGCAGGTCGATCGATTTCGAATATTCCAGTACGGGTGCGGCGGCGCGCAGCCAGCGCGTCTCCTGGGACGTCAGGGGGGACGCATACGAAGGAAGCGAAGCGGATGCGGCGATCAAGACTGCCGCGGTCAGGAGATACCTGGACATGTGCTACTCCGGGGATAAACGAAATTCCTACCGGAAATTCTATCCCCGAATACAGCACAGCTTTCAGGAAAATATTCCTGTCTGTTTAAAAGAGCAAAGATGTCAGGTTGGCAGTGCCAGCCGTGTCTTGCCACCGATGTGCGCCGTCTGGTCGAGACGGAAGATGCTGACCAGCTGGGCCAGGCGTTCCGCCTCCTCTTCCAGCGAGGCCGCAGCCTGGCTGGCCTGCTGCACCAGTTCGGCATTCTGGCGCGTGGCGTCGTCGATCTGGCCGATCGCGCCATTGACCTGCTCGATGCCGGCATTCTGTTCCGCGGACGCATGGCTGATCTCGGCCATGATGTCGGTCACGCGCTTGACGCCGGTGACGATCTCGTCCATCGTCGCGCCGGCCTGGTCCACCAGACGGGCGCCGGCATCGACCCGCTCGACCGAGCTGCCGATCAGGACCTTGATCTCCTTGGCCGCCGCCGCCGAACGCTGCGCCAGGTTGCGCACCTCGGTTGCCACCACGGCGAAGCCACGGCCCTGCTCCCCGGCGCGCGCCGCTTCCACGGCCGCATTGAGCGCCAGGATATTGGTCTGGAACGCGATGCCATCGATCACGCCGATGATGTCCACGATCTTCTTCGACGATTCATTGATCGCCGCCATCGTGCCCACCACCTCGGCCACGACCTTGCCGCCGCGCTGCGCCACCTCAGAGGCCGATTCGGCCAGCATATTCGCCTGCCGCGCGTTGCCGGCATTCTGGCGCACGGTGCCGGTCAGTTGCTCGACCGAGGCGGCAGTGGCCTGCAGGGTGCCGTTCTGGCGTTCGGTGCGGCTGGCCAGGTCGCGGTTGCCGTCCGCGATCTCGGTCGATACGGTGCCGATCGCCAGGGTGCCATTGCGCACCTGGGCCACGATGCGCACCAGGCTGTCGCGCATGCCCTGCATCGCAAACAACAGGCTGCCGCGGTCGCCGGGACGGGTGACGATCTCCACGCCCAGGTCGCCGCTGGCGATGGCGCTGGCGATCGAGGCCGCATAGTCCGGCTGGCCGCCCAGTTGGCGCAGCAGGCCGCGGCTGATGTACCAGGCGGCCGCCGAGCCGGCCGCGATCGCGCCTGCGCACAGCAGCGCCATCCAGGCAAAGAAACCGTTGGCCATGCGGCGCGCCTCGGTGGCCGCCTCGTTGCTCAGCTTTTCCTCGAGGTCGATCAGGCGGTTGATGCTGGCCAGCCAGGCGGTGAAGGCCGGCGCCGCCTCTTGCGCCAACAGCGTGTTCGCTTCGAGGGCCTGGCCGGCCGCGTGCAGCGCGATCACGCGCGCGATCAGCGGCTTGGTCACGCTTTCCTGGGCCTTGATCGCGGCCAGTGCTTCCTTCTCTTCCGGCAGGATGTCCTTGCGGTCATTGAACAGCGCATCGAGCGGGCCGGCCGAGCGCGCATAGTTGTCGTCCAGCGTACGGATCAAGGCGATCGGCGCGCTGGCGCCGGCCGCGTCGGACGCCAGCACCACGTCACGCAGGGCGATCGCGCGGTCGTGCACACTGCCGCGGAAATTGATGGCGTGGCGCTGCTTGACGCTGTTGACTTCGTTGATGTGGTTGAGGACGCTCTCGATCCGGCCCACGCGGTTCACCGCCAGCGCGACCAGGGCGATCATCAATAAGAAAACGGCGCCGTAGCCGAATGCCAGCCGGGCGCCGATGGTCAGGTTCTTGGTTTTCATGGTAGCACCGTGCATATCGTTTTAGTTGAACTAAATACCATAGGTATTTCCTAATGGAAACGATTTGACTATAGCACGGTGCTGCGAGGTTTGCTTACGGCAAGCTTATTTGAGCAAGCTTTCTGCAGTGACGAAAGCCGGACGGATGTCGTTCGGCACCGCCTTCAGCTTGTCGAGCGCCTTGCGCACCTCGGGACGGATAACCACGTACTTGTCCATCATCGCCTTGGCGCGCGCATAGTCGCCGGTGGCTTCGATGGTCAGGAATTCGCGGTCCAGGTCGATCACGGCGCCCTTGATCTTCTTGAAGTCGACCGAGAAGGTGCCGTTGTCGTGGGCGACAAAGCCGCCCTTGTCGAGCAGGTAGTTGACCTGGATCGCCATGCCGCGCGCATGCGAAGAGCTTAGGCCGAAGTGCAGGGTGCGGAAGCTCGAGGCCAGGAAGGTGTTGTACAGCTTGCGCTCGGCCGCCGCGCCCTGCCCCAGCGTGTCCTTCAGCAGGCCCTTGTCCATCATGTACTGCAGCGCCCACAGGCCGGTGATGTCGGCCTTCGCTTCCTCGATGGTCGAATAGGTTTCCTTCAGGTCCTGGCGCGGGGTCGAGTCCTTGCCGTCCTTCTTGGTGTGGTGCGGTCCCAGGCCGTGCATGATCTCGTGCGCCAGGATGTGGGTGAAGAAGGAATCGAAATCCAGGTCCTTCTGGTCCGCCGGCTTGAGCACCTGCTTGCTGATCGGCGTAAGCGTCGAGGCGAACTTCGCCTGCTGCACGTTCTTGAGCATCACGCGCTTGGAACCGCGCTCACGGATCACGCGCTCGTCGTTCGGCAGATTGTAGGCCGCGGTCTGCACGCCCATATTGCCGTCGCCGGCGCCATAGACCTCATTGACCACCACCATCGGCGCGATGGCGCCGACCTTCGGGTTGCGGTACTGCTTGTCGAGCGGCAGGTTGTCTTCGAGTTCCTGCAGGTGCTTGCCGAAGAAGTCCAGCTTGGCCGTTTCCTTCGGATCGCGGATGCTCACATAGGCCTCGAAGGCGGCCTTGTAGCCGAACAGCTCGTCGTTATAGGTTTCATACGGGCCGATGGTCACGTCGACCGGCGAATCGAGGTCCATCCAGGCGAAGTCCGAGGCCAGGTAGTCGTTGGAAAGAAAGGCGTCGGCGCGCAGGCTCAGGAATTTCTTGAGCGATGCGTTATCGGTGGCTGCCGCCGCGTCGCGCAGCAGCTTGGCCAGCTTGTCCAGCTCGGGGCGGTACTCGTCCGAATATTTCACGGTGCGCAGCTTGCCGTCCGGGCCGGTGCGGATCACGGTGAAGAACCACTGCGCCTCTTTCTTCTGCTCCGGCGCCAGGCCGTTCATCCAGTTTTCCAGCGACGCCTTGGTAGCGCCTTCCGGATAGAAGTTGGCGCCCTCGGGCTTCTTCGCCGGAATCTTGATGCCCGCATACTCGGCCGGCATGAACGACGCATTGTTGTCGAGGTTCGACCACGGGCCTTTGTTGAGCCAGAAGGCATCCAGGCGCGCGCGGCCGAGCGGCGTGGTGTCCTTCTTGAGCGCGCTCCACAGCGCCTCGTTATGGGCCCAGCGCTGGCGCAGCTGCAGCGTATCGATGATCTTGGCCGCTTCGATCAGCTTGACGATGGCGGCGCGGTCGCCCTTGGACAGGTGCGACACATCGGCGCGCAGCTCGACCGGCGCGAGGCGTTTCGACATGGCTTGCAGCTGGTCGGCGCTGGCGACTGTCGGCGCGGTCTGCGCGTACACGGCTGGAATGAATGCGGCGCTGATGGCAAAGCACAAAGCGAGCGGTGCGAAGATTTTTTTCATGGTCTCTCCCGTATCCTGGATGGCAACCAGACCATTATCGCACCGTCGCCAACGCCTCCCCCTGCTCCCAACCGCCGCCGAGCGCACGCGCCACCGCCACCGTCGCCAGCAGGCGCTGGGTGCGGATCTGGGCCGCGGCGCGGTCCGCCGCCAGGGTGCTGCGCTGGGCATCGGTCACGTCGAGATAGGTCGATACGCCACGCTCGTAGCGCGCCTGCGCCACCAGCAGCGCGCGCGCCGCGGCCTGTTGCGACTGGGCCTGTACGTCACCCTGTTGCTGGCGCTGCTGCAGGTCGGACAGCGCGTCTTCCACTTCGCGCAGCGCCGTCAGGAGCTTCGTCTGGTGGTTGGCCACCGCTTCGTCGTAGCGCGCCCTGGCCAGCGCCAGGTTGGCGCGATTGCGTCCGCCATCGAAGATCGGCAGCGACAACGCCAGCGGGCCGGCCGAGAACTGGCGCGCACCGCCGTTGGTCAGGTCGTTCAGGCTTTGCGAGGCATAGCCGAAATTCCCGGTCAGCGACAGCGCAGGATAAAAGGCGCCTTCGGCCACGCCGATCTGCGCATTGGCCGCCTTCAGCTGCGCCACGCTGGCTGCCAGGTCGGGCCGCTGGCCCATCAGGCTGGCCGGCAGGCCGACGGGGATGGCAGGCGGCTGCGGCAGTTGCGCGGCCGCATCTGCGTCCAGCAATGGCACGCTGGGCGTGCTGCCCACCAGCGTGGCCAGCGCGTGTTCCACCAGGTTGCGCTGGCGCTGCACCTCGTGCAGGTCGGCTTCGGCGTTGGCGCGCTCGATGCGTGCGCGCGATACATCCAGCTCGTTCGACAGGCCGGCATTGAAGCGGGCCTCGACCAGCTGCTCCGACTCGCGCCGCGTGGCCAGGGCGCCCTCCAGGATCGCGCGCTCGGCGTCCAGGCCGCGCAGCTGCCAGTACGATGATGCGACCTGGCTCGACAGCAGCAGGATCACGCCGTCGCGGTCGTCCTGCGCCGCCAGCGCCTGCGCATCGCTGGCCTCGACCACGCGGCGCACGCGGCCCCACAGGTCGAGCTCATACGACAGCGAGGCGCCGACGCTGTAGTTATTGCCCTCGATCGAGCGCCCGCCCAGGGCCAGGCCCTGCGACGTTTCGGCCGAGGTACGGGCATTCGACACACCGGCGCCGACCGAGACGCTCGGCAGCTGGCCGGCACGCACCACGCCGAGTTGCGCCTGCGCCTGCAGCAGGCGCTGGGCCGCGGCCTGCACGCCTGGATTGTCGCGCAGCGCGCGCGCCTCGAGGCTGTCGAGGGTGGCGTCATGGAACACGGTCCACCAGGCGGCCGGCAGGCGCGCGCTGGCGCTGCCCGCCTCGATATGACGGAACGCCGTTTGTGCCGGCGCGTCCGGCGCCTTGAAATCCGGGCCGAGCGTGGTGCAGCCGGAGACCAGGGTAGCGATCGCGAGGACGGAGGCAAGAGGTTTGAACATGGTTGATCTCTTCATTCGATTCAGTATCAATGGGCGCCTGAGCCACCCGGCGACTTGACCTTGTCGGCCATCCAGATCGCCGCGATGCAGCCGAGCAGGATCATGCCGATGATCCAGAAGCCGTCGTTATAGGCCATCACATAGGCTTCGCGCCGCACCAGGCGGTCGACCACGGCCAGGGCCTGGTTGGCGGCGCTGGCCGGGTCGATGCCCTTGGCGATGAAGCCCTGGGTCAGCACGTCCAGGCGTTCCTGGGTCGCCGGTGCATAGCTTGAAACCGCTTCGCCCAGGCGCGCCGAGTGGAAGTGTTCTCGGTTGGTGAGCGAGGTGGCCAGCAGCGCGATGCCGATCGAGCCGCCCAGGTTGCGGGTCATGTTGAACAGGCTCGAGGCCGAGCCCATGTCGCGTGGCTGCAGGCCTGACATCGCGAAGTTCGACAGGGTCAGCATCACGAAGGGCTGGCCGATGGCGCGCACCACTTGCGTCCACATCAGCTGGTCGTAGCCGGTGGTGGCGTCCATGAAGGAATTCATGATGCACGAGATGCCGAACATGAACAGGCCGAAGCTGCACAGGATGCGGTTGTCGACTTTCGAGGACAGCTTGGCCGCGAACGGCATCACCAGCAATTGCGGCAGGCCGACCCAGGCGATTACTTCGCCGATCTGCATCGGCGTATAGCCGGCGATCTGGCCCAGGTACAGCGGCAGCAGGTAAGAGGAACCATACAGGCCCATGCCGATCACGGCCGACAACGTGGTCGCCACCAGGAAGTTACGCTGGCCGTAGAGGCGCAGGTTGACGAACGGTTCCGGCTTCGAGAAGCTCAGCGCCACCCAGCCCAGCAGGCCCGTGAGCGAGAGCGCGGCGAAGGCCACGATGAAGCTCGAATCGAACCAGTCCTTCGAATTGCCTTCTTCAAGGAAGATCGTCAGGCAGGCCAGGCCCATCGCCATCAGCGCGATGCCCAGCCAGTCGGCCTTCACCAGCGTCCTGAGGTTGGCCTTCTCGGGATTCAGGCCCCAGGCCATGCCGGCGATCAGCAGCACGCCCGGCACCCAGTTGATGTAGAAGATCGACGGCCAGCCATACAGCTCCGACAGATAGCCGCCCAGGGTCGGGCCCATGGCCGGCGCCAGCGTCGCGGTCAGGCCGAAGATGGCCATGCCGGTGGCGCGCTTGGATGGCGGCAGCAGCGTCATCACGAGGGTCATCGCCATCGGGATCAGCGCGCCGCCGGTGAAGCCCTGCAGCATGCGAAACACGATCATGCTCTCCAGGCTCCAGGCCGCGCCGCACAGGGTCGAGAACACCAGGAACAGCGCGGTGGTGCCGATCATGTAATTGCGCACGCCGAAAGCGCGCGTAAACAGCGCCGTCAGCGGGATCACGACGATTTCGGCGCACAGGTAGGCGGTCGAGATCCACGAGCCTTCTTCCTGCGTGGCCGACAAGGTGCCGAGGATGTCGCGCAGCGAAGAGTTGGTGATCTGGATGTCGAGCACCGCCATGAAGGCGCCCAGCATGCCGGCGGCGATCGCGATCCAGGTGCGCAGGTCCACCGCTGCGCCGTTCACAGGCGCGCCCGGGACTACTCCCAGGCCGGCGGGTTTGCTCAGGGTAGTCATGGCCAGCGCTTATTGGACGGCGGCGGTCTGGGTCGGTTTGACGTCCTGGCCCAGTTCGACCTCGGCCACCACCGACATGCCGGGCACCAGGCGGCCGGCGTATTTTTTCACGTCCTGCGGGTCGAGCGTGATCTTGACCGGCACGCGCTGCACGATCTTGGTAAAGTTGCCGGTCGCGTTATCGGCCGGCAGCAGCGCGAACTGGTTGCCCGAGGCCGGGGCGAAGCTGTCCACGCGACCCACCAGGTGATGCTCGGGCAGCGCGTCGACGTCGAGGCTGACCTTCTGCCCTGGCGCCAGGCCGGCGAGCTGGGTTTCCTTGAAGTTGGCGACCACCCACACATTATCCTCGACCACCGCCAGCATCGCCTGGCCCGGCTGCACGCGGGCGCCGACTTCGATGCTGCGGCGGCCGACGCGGCCGTCCACCGGCGCCACGATGCGGTTGTAGGCCAGCTGCTGCCGCGCTTCCTTCCACTGCGCCTGCAATACCTTCACCTGCGCCTTGAGCACGTCGCGGCCCGCCTCGGCGGCGCCGATCTGGGCTTGCGCGGCGGACGCATTGTCGCGGCGCGCGGCCAGGTCGGCCACGGCGGCGTCGCGCGCGGCGCTCGACGCATCCACCTCGGCCTTCGAGACCGCCTTCATGGTCTCGTTGTACAGCTGGCCGAAGCGCTCGGCATCCTGGCGCGCCCGCAGCAGTTGGGCCTGGGACTGCTTGACCTGGGCGCCGGCGGCGGCGGCCTGCGCGCGCACCTGCTGGATCTGGGCCTCGGCCTGGCCGACCTGCTGCTGCACGCTGGCGATCTGGGCCTCGATCTGCTCGACGTGCACGGCATGGTCGACCGGATCCAGCTCGGCGATCGTGTCGCCCGCCTTCACCAGCTGGTTGTCGTCCACCGCTACCCGCGTCACCACGCCGGCCACGCGCGACGACACCTGGTGCACGCGCCCGGTGACGTAGGCATTTTCGGTCTCGACAAAGTGATGGCTGCGGTACCACATGCGTCCACCGGCGCCGATCGCCACCAACGCGATCAGGCCGACCACGACCAGCACGCGCTTGTTGGGCCCGCTCTTGCCGGGCGCCCCGCCCGCTGGGGTTTGTGCCGCGGGCGCCTGCCCTGCCGTGCTGTGCATCTCTGCCATGAAAAAGCTCCGGAAAATGAAATGAAATGGATTCATCGCATTATTTGCCAGCAATACGCGGAAGTCAAGAAATGAAACGGTTGCGTTTCATTTTAGTTTGCACTAGAGTCTTTGCCATGAGCAAAGCACAGAATGAAACAGTGGCGGCCGTCAAATCCGCCGGACGCCCGAAGGCGTCGGAAGTCGAGGCCCGCACCCAGGAATTGATCCACGCGGCGGGCTGCCTCATCCTGCGCCATGGCTATACCAAGGTCAGCCTGGAAGCCATCGCCCGCGAGGCGCGGGTGGCGGTGCGCACAATCTATGTGAAGTTCGGCGGCAAGGCCGGGCTGCTCAAGGCCGTGCTCGCCTCACGGCGCGAACGCCTGTTTGCCGGCCATAGCATGGACGCCGACACACGCCCGCTGCGCGAAATCGTCGACGACTTCGCGCGCGATTTCTACGATATGCTGGTCGAACCCGAGGCGATGGCCATGCAGCGCGTGGTGATCGCCGAAGCCGGCAGCAATCCGGAACTGGCCGAGGCTTTCTATGAAGGCGGGCCGCGCCTGACGCGCGAGATGCTGTACCGCTTCTTTTCGCGCCCGGACATCCGCAGCCAGCTGCGCGACGATGTGCCGCTGGAGTTGCTGCCGACCCACCTGATCGGCTGCATCAGCGGTGATCCGATCGGACGCTTCCTGTTCCCCGACACCCAGCCCACGCGCGAGGAAACGCGGCGAGAACTGGCGGCGCGCCTCGAGCTGTTCTATGCCAGCGTGCTGAAAATTGTTAAATAATTGTTAAGTCACGAAACTAAGTGCGGCATCGCACGGACACAAGGGATGATTTTGTGGCAATCTGTAAGCCTTCACAGAGGATGTCGTGAATATCAATAACAGCGGTGTGACCGCGAGGAGAAAGCATGAGCAAGTCGTCCAGATACGAATGGCGTGATCAACAAGCATCGCTGCAAGAACGCATGAAGAACTTCATCGAAAACCCTGGCGCCGACCAGATGGAAGCGGTCATCGCTGAAATGCGCACCTATGCCGCCGCCGCCAAGGCCGGCACGATCGATATCCCGGAGCGCTTCGTCAGCTTCGGCTGACGCAAAGTCGCCTTCATGACAATGCCGTCCGGTGCAAGCCGGGCGGCATTTTTCATTTGCAGCACCTTCAAATGGCCGACACGGGCACCGGCCTGGCCTGCTCTTCCACGTCATGCACGCGCGTGAGCAGGTGCACCTTGCGCGGCGCCCGGTGACGCTCGTGCAGTTCGCGGGTCAGCACCTCGACCCGGCGCGGCCGCACCGCCACCTGCTGCGGATCGACGGTGCCGATGGCGCCCGGCACGTACTGGCTGAACTGCGAGGCCAGCAGCTGGGACACGGTGCCGGTAATGGTCGCCGGCGCGCCGTGGACCGTGGTATGGAGTTCGAAACAGCGGGTTTCCGGTAACACGTAGACGGTCCCGACGTACTCGTTGCAGTGCTCGTCCATCTTGCCCTCCTGAGCTGAACACGGACGCGGCAAGTCGGCTTGCCGCCGCATTCTTCCATCATAGGCTTTTGGCGGGCGCTGGCAAGCGGCGCACGCGGGCAAGGCAACTGGCGCCGCATGACTGCAACTCGCGCCGCCAGGCGCCGCTTCGTCGCAAACCGCGGTGGGCTCCGGTTCGCTCTTCCAGAATGGCCCCACTGACCACTCAACCGGAGCCTTCCATGAACCGCCTTGCCCTTCTGCTTGCCCTGCTGTCCAGCGCTGCCGCCAGCCACGCCGCCGACCTGTCGATACAGGTCGACGGCGCGCGCGGCGACGGCGGCGCCGTCCGCGCGGCGCTGTTCGACAGCGCCGACCGCTTCCTCAAGCGCCCCTTGCAGGTCGCCAGCGCCGCGGTCGGGGCCACCCTCGAGTTCAAGGGCCTGGCGACCGGCCAGTACGCCGTCTCCGTGTACCACGACGCCAACGACAACGGCAAGCTGGATCAGAACATGATGGGGATCCCGGTCGAGGCAACCGGCTTCAGCAACGATGCGCTGGGGAATATGGGCCCGCCGTCGTTCGAGTCCGCCCGTTTTGCGCTGCCGGCCGAAGGCAAGGCCATCCGCGTCACCCTGCGCTGAGGCCGCCATGGACCGCCGCTCCTTCCTGCATGCCGGCGCCGCCTTCGGCGCCCTCGCCCTCGCACCGGCGGTCCGCGCCGACGAGGCCACCTACCAGCGCTTCCATGCCGCCCTGGCGCGCGATCCGTCGCTGGCGGTCTACGCCAACCAGGCCGGCAGCCAGCAAGGTGATGCCGTCGTCAAGGGCCGGCTGCCGCGCGACCTGCGCGGCACCTTCTACCGCAACGGGCCAGGCCGCTTCGAGCTGGGTGGCGAACGTTACCACCACTGGTTCGACGGCGACGGCTTCGCCCAGGCCTGGACCGTGGGCGACGGCAAGGTGCGCCACCGCGGCCGCTTCGTCGAGACCCAGCGCTACGTCGACGAAAGCGCGGCGGGCCAGTTCCTGTATCCGGCCTTCGGCACGCTCGTGACGCGCCGGGGCGTGCGCGACAACGACACGATGAACGCCGCCAATACCAATCTGCTGCCCTACGACGGCCAGCTGTACGCGCTGTGGGAAGGCGGCTCGGCCATCGAGCTCGATCCGGAGTCGCTGGCCACGCGTGGGATCAAGACCTGGAGCGACGAGTTGCGTGCGATGCCATTCTCGGCCCATCCCAAGCTCGATCCGCAGGGAGGCATGTGGAACTTCGGCACGCTGCCCGGCGCCAACCGCCTGGCCTTGTACCAGATCGGCGCCCGTGGCCAGGTGTTGCGCACCGCCGTGCTGCCGGTCCCGCAGCTGGCGCTGGTGCATGATTTCGTCGTCAGCGCAAAGCACCTGATCTTCGTGGTTCCGCCCTACGATCTGCAGAACGATGCCGGCCGGAGTTTCGCCGACCGCCATGCATGGAATAGCGCACGTCCGGCACGGGTGATCGTGGTGGCAAAGGACACGCTGACGCTGCGCCAGGTGTTCGAACTGCCGCCGCAGATGGTATTCCATTTCGGGAATGCGTGGGAAGACGGCGACTGCACCCGCTTCGACGTGGTACTGCACGAGGGCGATGCGCTGGCCGAAGTGGGCAGCGTGATGCGCGGGGAGCACACGCCGCCGCGCAGCCGCGCGGTGCAGGTCACGCTGGACTATGCCGCTGGCCAGGCGCGCACCGATCGCCTGTTCGGCACCAGCGAATTCCCGCGCGTGATGCCGCAGGTGGCGATGGCGCGCCACCGCCGCCTGGCCCTGCTGGGCGCCAGCGGCGCCTCGCCCGACCTGAGGCTCGACAGCGTCAACCTGGTCGATACGGATAGCGGCAAGGTCGATGGCTACGTCTTCGGCGCCGGCTGGCAGGTCGAGGAACACGTGCTGGTCCCGCGCCGCAACGCGCGCTCGGAAACCGACGGCTACCTGGTCGGCGTGGCCCAGGACTTGCGCGCCAGGCAGACCGTGATGACGGTGTTCGATGCCGCCGGCATCAAGGATGGTCCCGTGACACTGGCGCGACTTCCCTATCGCGCACCGCACTGCTTTCATGGTAATTTCCTAGCAGCATGAATACAGCTACCCCGACCCTGGCGCGCAGGCGCGGCCATCCGCTTGAACTATTCCCGGTATTCCGGCGCTGGCCGCGCTCGGCCATGCGCGACCTGCTCTATACCGCGCTGTGGAATACCCTGATCGCATTGGCGATCACGGTGGTATTACAGACTTTCGGCAACTGGCCCTCGTCGTTTCACACCATGTTCGGCTACAGCCTGCTGGCTTCGCAGTGTATCGGCTTCCCCATCCACGGCGCACTGCGGCTGCTGGAAATAGTCGTGCCGCCGACCGCCAGCCGGCTTGTCGCGCGCCTGCTCGAACTGGCTGCGATCGCCCTGTGCGCCGCCTTCGGCCTCGTCCTGTCGGGCGCCATCCTGCGGGGCGCGCTGCCGGCCATGCATTCCGATGCGTTTACCGGCTTGCTTGCCCTCGGCCTGGTCATCGGCGTGGCCATGCTGGCGGTGCTGGTGGCGGGCGAGCGCCGCATCGAACGCCAGACCCTGGAAGCGCGCCGGCATGAGCAGATGGCGACCGCGGCGCGGCTGCTGGCCGAGGCCCAGCTGCGCGCGCTGCAGGCCCAAATCGAGCCGCACTTCCTGTACAACACCCTCGCCAATGTGGTCAGCCTGATCGACGGCCAGCCGATCGACGCGAAACGCATGCTGGAACGCTTCATCGACTACCTGCGCGCCAGCCTGGCCGCCAGCCGCGCAGGCAGCGCCACGCTCGGCGCGGAGCTGGATCTCGCGGCAAGCTATCTCGACGTGCTGGGCGTGCGCATGGGCGCGCGCCTGCGCTGGCGCATCGAGGCCGACGAAGCCAGTCGCGCCTTGCCAATTGCGCCGATGCTGGTCCAGCCGCTGGTGGAGAACGCCGTCATGCACGGGCTGGAACCCAAGGTGGATGGCGGCGAGATCGTGCTGCGCGCCGCCGTCGATGAAGGCGTGCTGCGGGTCGAGGTGCGTGACAGCGGCCGCGGCTTGGTGGCCGCGCCGCCCCGCCCCGGCGGCGGCGTCGGCCTCTCCAACCTGCGCGAGCGCGTGCGCCAGCTGCACGGGCCTGGCGCCCGCCTGGAACTGCTCGACAATCCCGGCGGCGGCGTGGTCGCGCGCCTGCTGCTTCCCTTTTCACAGACCGAGGTGACATCATCGACCGCTGCCTTGCCCTGATCGCCGACGACGAGCCGCATCTGCTCGACTATCTCACCACCCAGCTGCTCGAGGCCTGGCCCGGGCTCGACATCGTACGCGCGCCGAACGGCATCGAAGCGCTGCGCCTGATCGACGAGCTGGCGCCGCAGGTGGTCTTCCTCGACATCCAGATGCCGGGCCTGACCGGGATCGACCTGGCCGCGCGCCTGTGCGCCGGCGGCAATCCTCCACGCATGGTGTTCACCACCGCGCACGAACATTACGCGGCCCAGGCCTTCGAGCACGAGGCCTTCGATTATTTGCTGAAGCCGATACGCCAGGAGCGGCTGGCGCGTACCGTGGAGCGGCTGCGCGCTACCCTCTCGGCACCGGCGCCCGCGCCCGCCCTGCCGGCGGATGCGCTACAAGCGCTGCTGCGCCAGCTGGGAGCCGGTGTTCCCGCGGTGCCTGCCACGCCGGCGCCGCTGCAGTGGATCCGCGCCGCCGCAGGCCAGGAAACGCGCCTGATCGCGGTCGAGGAAGTAATCTACTTCCAGAGCAACGACAAGTACACCAGCGTATTCCTGCCGGACGGCGAAAGCCTGATCCGCACGCCGCTGCGGCAGTTGAAGGAACAGTTGGACCCACAGCAGTTCTGGCAGATCCACCGTGGGGTGATCGTGGCGGCGCGCCACGTGGCGGGCACGCGCACCGATTTTCGCGGCCGGCTGCACGTGAAGCTCAAGGGACGGGAGGAACAACTGGTGGTGAGCCGCAACTACATGGACGTGTTCCGGCAAATGTAAAAAAAACAGTGGGGTCAGGTCTTAAAAAAACAGCGGGGTCAGGTCTGACATTCGGACACGGGCTCTACAACACCGGTGTACGAATATCAGCTTTTGACCCAGCTGTTGCTTGATGAATGCTGAGGCCGTGTCCGAATGTCAGACCTGACCCCAGTTTTTTGTGACCCCAGTTTTTTGCGGCTTAGCGCTTCTTCGGCGGCGGCAAATCGGTGCAGACGCCTTCGTAGGCTTCTGCCGCCATGCCGATCGACTCGCCCAGGGTCGGGTGCGGGTGGATGGTCTTGCCGATGTCCACGCCGTCCGCGCCCATCTCGATCGCCAGCGCGATCTCGCCGATCATGTCGCCGGCATTGGTGCCGACGATGGTGCCGCCGACGATGCGGTGGGTCTCGGCGTCGAACAGCAGCTTGGTAAAGCCCTCGTCGCGGCCGTTGGCCACAGCGCGGCCGCTGGCGTTCCACGGGAAGTGGCCCTTCTCGACCTTGATGCCCTTCTGCTTGGCTTCGTCCTCGGTGAGGCCGACCCATGCCACTTCGGGATCGGTGTACGCGACCGACGGAATGACCTTGGCGTCGAAGTGGGTCTTCTTGTCCAGGGCCGCTTCGGCCGCCACGTGCGCCTCGTGCACCGCCTTGTGCGCCAGCATCGGCTGGCCCACCAGGTCGCCGATGGCGAAGATGTGCGGCACATTGGTGCGCATCTGGCTATCGACCGAAATGAAGCCGCGATCGCTCACCGTCACGCCGGCCTTGTCGGCCGAGATCTTCTTGCCGTTCGGGCTGCGGCCCACGGCCACCAGCACCAGGTCGTACAGCTGCGGCTCTGGCGAGGCGGCGCCGGCTTCGGCGGCTTCGAAGGTGACCTTGATCCCTTCCGGCAGCGCTTCCACGCCGACGGTCTTGGTCTTGGTCATGATGTTGTCGAAGCGGTGGGCGTTGAACTTCTGCCAGACCTTGACGGCCTCGCGGTCGGCGCCCTGCATCAGGCCGTCCATCATCTCGACCACGTCGATGCGCGAACCCAGCGACGAATAGACGGTCGCCATTTCCAGGCCGATGATGCCGCCACCGATGACCAGCATCTTCTTCGGAACCTGGCGCAGCTCCAGCGCGCCGGTCGAATCGACGATGCGCGGATCTTCCGGCACGAACGGCAGCTTCACCACCGACGAACCGGCGGCGATGATCGCCTTCTTGAAGGCCACGACCTTCTTGGCGCCGTCAGGACCGGTGACTTCGATGTGGTTCGGGGAGAGGAACTGGCCCACGCCCTGCACCACATTGACCTTGCGCGCCTTGGCCATGAAGGCCAGGCCGCCGGTCATCTTCTTGATCACGCCGTCCTTGTGCGCGCGCAGCTTGTCGATGTCGACTTGCGGCTTGTCGAAGGCCACGCCCAGGTCGGCCATGTGCGCGGTTTCATCCATGATGTGCGCCACGTGCAGCAGCGCCTTCGATGGAATGCAACCGACGTTCAGGCACACGCCGCCCAGGGTCGCGTACTTCTCGACCAGCACGGTGTTCAGCCCTAAGTCGGCGGCGCGGAAGGCGGCCGAGTAGCCGCCAGGGCCGGCGCCCAGCACCATCATCTCGCATTCGATGTCGACCTGGCCCGAGTAGCTCGAGGCGTTCGGTGCGGCTGCGGCCGGCGCGGCCGGCGCAGGCGCCGGCTTGGCTGGCGCCTGCGATTCGGTCGGCGCGGCTGGCGCGGCGGCTGGCTTGTCGGCCGGCTTTTCAGCTGCCGGAGCTGCAGCGCCAGCGCCCGACTCTTCCACCGTCAGCAACAGCGTGCCTTCGTTGATCTTGTCGCCGACCTTGACCGCGATGTCCTTCACCACGCCCGCGTGGGTCGATGGGATCTCCATGCTGGCCTTGTCCGATTCGACGGTGATCAGGGACTGGTCGACCTTGATCGTGTCGCCGGCCTTGACCATCAGCTCGATCACTTCGACGTCCTTGAAGTCGCCGATATTCGGGACTTTCACTTCAACAGTGCTCATCTAGGCGCTCCAATCACAGAAGGGTCTTGCGCAGGTCGGCCAGCACTTCGCCGAGGTAGGCGGCAAAGCGCGCGGCGCCGGCGCCGTCGATCACGCGGTGATCGTACGACAGCGACATCGGCAGCATCAGGCGCGGCTGGAAGGCCGAACCGTCCCACACCGGCTTCATCGCCGACTTGGACAGGCCCAGGATCGCCAGCTCCGGCGCGTTGATGATCGGCGTGAAGTTGGTGCCGCCGATGCCGCCCAGCGACGAGATGGTGAAGGTCGCGCCCTGCATCGCGGTCGGCGGCAGCTTGCCGTCGCGCGCCAGACCGGACAGCTCGCCCATTTCGGTGGCGATCTGCGAGATGGTCTTCTTGTCCGCATCCTTGACGACCGGGACCACCAGGCCGTTCGGGGTGTCGGCCGCGAAGCCGATGTTGTAGTACTGCTTGGTGATCAGGGCTGCGCCGTCTTCCGACAGCGACGCATTAAATTGCGGGAATTTCTTGAGCGCGGCGACGCTTGCCTTGATCACGAAGGCCAGCATGGTCAGCTTGACGGCCGACTTTTGCTTGGCCAGCGCGGCGTTCGAATCGACGCGGAACTGTTCCAGGTCGGTCACGTCGGCTTCGTCGAAGTGCGTCACGTGCGGGATCATGACCCAGTTGCGATGCAGGTTCGGGCCCGAGATCTTCTTGATGCGCGACAGCGGCACGGTTTCGGTCGGACCGAATTTCGAGAAGTCGAGCGACGGCCAGGCCAGCAGGTCAAGTCCAACGCCACTGCCGCCCGATTTTGCCGGTGCGGCTGCTGGCGCAGCCATCACACCCTTGACGAAGTTCTGCACGTCTTGCTGGGTGATGCGGCCTTTCGGACCCGAACCAGGCACGCGGCCCAGGTCGACGCCCAGTTCGCGCGCGAACTTGCGGATCGACGGCGAAGCGTGGGCTTTCGAGCCGGTCACGCCTGGCGCTGCAGCTGCAGCTGGAGCAGCAGCAGGTGCTGGCGCCGATGCTTGCGCTGGCGCGGCTGCGGGCGCTGCGGCAGGCGCAGGTGCAGCAGGTGCAGGCGCTGCAGCAGGAGCCGCGGCGGCAGGCGCGCCGCCGGTCGCTTCCACGACCAGCACCAGCGAACCCTTGGCAACCTTGTCGCCGACCTTCACTTTCAGTTCTTTCACGACACCGGCATGGCTCGACGGGATTTCCATGCTGGCCTTGTCCGATTCGACCGTGATCAGCGACTGGTCGACCTTGATCGTGTCACCAACCTTGACCATCAGTTCGATGACTTCGACTTCCTTGAAGTCGCCGATGTCCGGCACATTGACGTCGACCAGGCCGCCGGATGCGGCAGGAGCGGCAGCGGCTGGCGCTTCGGCAGGCTTTTCAGCCGGTTTTTCAGCGGCGGCAGGCGCGGCTGCGGGAGCAGCAGCAGGCGCTTCGGCTGCGCCGCCGGCTTCCTCGAGCAGCAGCACCAGCGAACCCATGGCGACCTTGTCGCCGACATTGACCTTGATCTCTTTGACGACGCCGGCATGGCTCGATGGAATCTCCATGCTCGCCTTGTCCGATTCGACGGTCAGCAGCGACTGGTCGACCTTGATCGTGTCGCCCGGCTTGACCATCAGTTCGATGACTTCGACTTCCTTGAAGTCGCCGATATCGGGGACTTTGACTTCCACAATGCTCATAGTGTTAGCTCCGTTATTTTTCATTGGCTTGGAGACCGTCGTTCCCGCGCAGGCGGGAACCCAAGTTTGCCAGCGCACCAATACCAGAAACAGTAATGGCAGCGCTGAGGACTTGGGTCCCCGCCTTCGCGGGGACGACGGGTCACCAGAGCATTACTGGGTCACCGGATTCGGCTTGTTCTGGTCGATGCCGTACTTGGCGATCGCCTGCGACACGATGGCACGGTCGATCTTGCCTTCGTCGGCCAGCGAGCGCAGCGCAGCAACCGTGACGTAGTAGCGATTCACCTCGAAGAACTCGCGCAGCTTGACGCGCGAATCCGAGCGGCCGAAGCCGTCGGTGCCCAGCACTTTATAGGTGCGGTCCTTCGGCATGAAGGCGCGGATCTGCTCGGCGAACATGCGCATGTAGTCGGTGGTCGCGACGATCGGGCCGCTGGTGTTCTGCAGCAGCGAGGTCACGTACGGCACGCGCTGCGGCTGTTCCGGGTTGACCATATTCCAGCGCTCGGCGTCCTGGCCATCGCGGGCCAGCAGGGTCAGCGAAGGCGCCGACCAGACGTCGGCATCGACGCCCCAGTCGTTCTTGAGCAGCTGGCTTGCTGCGATCGACTCGCGCAGGATGGTGCCGCAGCCGATCAGCTGCACGCGCGGCGCTGGTTTGTCGCCAGCGATCGCAGCGCCTTCCTGCAGCAGGTACATGCCCTTCAGGATGCCCTCTTCCTGGCCTGGCTTCAGGCCTGGATGCGGGTAGTTCTCGTTCATGATGGTGATGTAGTAGAACACGTCTTCCTGTTCTTCCACCATGCGGCGCAGGCCGTCCTGGATGATGACGGCGACTTCGTGGCCGAAGGTCGGGTCATACGGCAGGCAGTTCGGCACGGTCGCGGCGATCACGTGGCTGTGGCCATCTTCGTGCTGCAGGCCTTCGCCGTTCAGCGTCGTGCGGCCGGCGGTGCCGCCCATCAGGAAGCCGCGCGCACGGATGTCGCCGGCCAGCCAGACCAGGTCGCCCACGCGCTGCATGCCGAACATCGAGTAGAAGGTGTAGAACGGGATCATCGTGCGGTTGTTCGACGAGTACGAAGTCGCCGCCGCGATCCACGAGCTCATGCCGCCCGCTTCGTTGATGCCCTCTTGCAGGATCTGGCCTGCCTTGTCTTCACGGTAGTACATCACCTGGTCGCGGTCGACCGGCTCGTACAACTGGCCCTGCTGGTTGAAGATGCCGATCTGGCGGAACAGGCCTTCCATGCCGAAGGTACGCGATTCGTCGACCAGGATCGGCACGATGCGCTGGCCGATGCTTTCGTCCTTCAAGAGGCTGGTGATCACGCGCACATAGGCCTGGGTCGACGAGATCTCGCGGCCTTCCGGGGTCGGCTCGAGCACGCCCTTGAACGATTCCAGCTTAGGCACCACCAGCTGCTCGTCGGCCTTCTCGCGGCGCTGCGGCAGGTAGCCGCCCAGGGCCTTGCGGCGCTCGTGCAGGTACACCATCTCGGGCGCGTCGTCGGCCGGCTTGAAGAACGGGATGTCGGCCAGCTGGTCGTCCGGGATGGCGATGTTGAAGCGGTCGCGCATGTCGCGGATCGCCTGGTCGTCGAGCTTCTTGGTCTGGTGGGCGGTGTTGCGCGCCTCGCCCGACTTGCCCATGCCGAAGCCCTTGACGGTCTTCACCAGCAGCACGGTCGGGGTGCCCTTGTTCTCTTGCGCGTTCTTGAACGCGGCGTAGATCTTGTGCGGATCGTGGCCGCCGCGGGTCAGGCGCCAGATGTCGTCGTCGCTCATCTTCGAGACCATCTCGAGCAGCTTTGGATGCTTGCCGAAGAAGTGCTTGCGCACATAGGCGCCGTCCTTGGCCTTGTAGTTCTGGTATTCGCCGTCGACCGATTCCATCATGACGCGCTGCAGGATGCCGTCCTTGTCCTGGGCCAGCAGCGGATCCCACTGCGAACCCCAGATGACCTTGACCACGTTCCAGCCGGCGCCGCGGAAGTCGGCTTCGAGTTCCTGGATGATCTTGCCGTTGCCACGCACCGGACCGTCCAGGCGCTGCAGGTTGCAGTTGACGACCATGACCAGGTTGTCCAGCTGCTCGCGCGCGGCCATGCCGATCGCGCCCATCGATTCCGGCTCGTCCATCTCGCCGTCGCCGCAGAAGACCCAGACCTTGCGGTTGTCGGTCTTGGCGATGCCGCGTGCGTGCAGGTATTTCAGGAAGCGCGCCTGGTAGATCGCCATCAGCGGGCCCAGGCCCATCGATACGGTCGGGAACTGCCAGAAGTCCGGCATCAGTTTCGGGTGCGGGTACGACGACAGGCCCTTGCCGTCGACTTCGCGGCGGAAGTTGAGCAGCTGTTCTTCGGTCAGGCGGCCTTCGAGGAAGGCGCGCGCGTAGATGCCGGGCGAGGAGTGACCCTGGATGTACAGCAGGTCGCCGCCGTGGTCTTCGGTCGGGGCGTGCCAGAAGTGGTTGAAGCCGGTGCCCAGCATGTTCGCCAGCGAGGCGAAGGACGAGATGTGGCCGCCCAGGTCGCCGTCGGCGCGGTTGGCCTTGACGACCATCGCCATCGCGTTCCAGCGCATCCACGAGCGCAGGCGCTCTTCGTATTCGAGATTGCCCGGCGAATTCTGGTTCAGGTGGGCCGGGATGGTGTTCACGTAGGCGGTATTGGCCGAGAACGGAACGTGGGCGCCGCGACGGCGCGCCAGGTCCACCAGGCGCTCCATCAGGTAATGGGCGCGTTCGGTCCCTTCATGTTCGATCACCGCTTCCAGCGCATCGAGCCATTCCTTGGTCTCGATCGCGTCCGGATCATTGGCGGCTTGCGCGGTCAACTGGTCGAGTTGAGCTGACATGTCATGCGTCTCCTAGAGTGGTGCGCCCCGACCCGATCCCTGCGCAGGCTGGCGGCGAGTAGTGAATTTTCAAACTGACTTTTTGATAAACCAATGGATTCTACCAGTGGATTTTGGCATTTTCAAATTACGGTATGCGATTTCACTATATGAAATCGTATGCTGCAAGTGCACATTTTTCATAGGGAAACATTGAACTTTCGATCAACGGACATCGTATACCGAAGCGCCTTTGGTCCGGCGAAAAACGGGGCATTTATAGGCTGAACGGAGGAGATTGCATGCCCGAGTCGTATAATTCTGTTTTTGCCCAGCGACGAGCCTTCACCATGCCTGCACAACTGATCGACGGAGTTCTCCTTTCCAAACAACTGCGCGAAGATATCGCCGCGCGCGCCGCCAAACTCACCGCCGCCGGCAAGCAGCCCGGCCTGGCCGTGATCCTGGTCGGCGAGGACCCGGCCAGCCAGGTCTATGTGCGCAACAAGGTGAAGGCCTGCGGCGACGTCGGCTTCCATTCGGTGCTCGAGAAATACGAGGCCGACCTGTCCGAAGCGGCCCTGCTCGACCGCATTGCAGCATTGAACGTGGACCCGGCCATCCACGGCATTCTGGTGCAGATGCCGCTGCCGAAGCATATCGATCCGTCGAAGGTTATCGAGGCCATCTCGACTGCCAAGGACGTCGACGGCTATTCGGTGCTGTCGGCCGGCGAGCTGATGACCGGCCTGGAAGGCTTCCGCCCCTGCACCCCGTACGGCTGCATGAAGCTGATCGAAACCACCGGCATCGACCTGCGCGGCAAGCACGCCGTCGTCATCGGCCGCAGCAACACCGTTGGCAAACCAATGGGCATGTTGCTCTTGCAAGCCAACGCCACCGTGACCATATGCCATAGCGCGACCGCGGACCTGGGCTACCACACCCGTCAGGCCGACGTGATCGTGGCCGCCGTGGGCCGCCGCAATACCCTGACCGCCGACATGGTCAAGCCGGGCGCGATCGTGATCGACGTCGGCATGAACCGCGACGACGCCGGCAAACTGTGCGGCGACGTCGACTTCGACGGCGTGAAGGAAGTGGCCGCTCACATCACCCCGGTGCCGGGTGGCGTGGGCCCGATGACGATTACCATGCTATTGCAGAACACGGTGGAGTCGGCCGAGCGCGAACTGGCGAAACAACGCTGATTTGCTTGTCTGTCGAGGGGCATGCGCGCCCGCGACGGGCGTTCGGCGCACACCGATTTAACGAATCTGGAAGGAACACGATGACGACCGACACCAGCAATCCCCTCCTCGACTTTTCCGGCCTGCCGCGCTTCGACGCGATCAAGCCCGAGCACGTCACGCCCGCCATCGAACAGCTGATTGCGGATGCGAACGCCGTAGTGGCCCAACTCGAAGCCCCGGTCGACGACGTCACCTGGGACACCCTGGCCCCGCTCGACGACGCCAGCGAACGCCTGGGCCGCGCCTGGGGCGTGGTCGGCCACCTGAACCACGTGGTGGACACGCCCGAGCTGCGCGCCACTTATAACGAGAACCAGCCGAAGGTCGTGGAGTTCTCCACCGCCATCGGCCAGAACGAGGCGCTGTTCGCCAAATACAAGCAGTTGCGCAACGGCCCGCACTGGGACAGCCTCAATCCGGTGCGCCAGCGCATCGTCGAAAACGCCCTGCGCGATTTCCGCCTGGGCGGCGCCGAACTGCCGGAAGATAAAAAGCCGCGCTTCGCCGAGATCCAGGAACAGCAGTCGCAGCTGTCGACCCGCTACTCGGAAAACGTGCTGGACGCGACCAACGACTACAAGCTACTCGTCGAGAACGAAGACGAACTCGCCGGCCTGCCCGACGATGTAAAAGCAGCGGCGAAGGCCGCCGCCGAGCGCGATGGCAAGGGCGGCTGGCAGTTTACCCTGCACTTCCCGTCCTACTTCCCGGTGCTGCAATTCGCCGATAACCGTCTGCTCCGCGAAAAGATCTATCGCGCCAGCGCCACCAAGGCGTCGGATGCCGGCATCATGTTCACCGAGGTCGAGAAGTGGGACAACTCGTCCAACATCGTCAACCTGCTCAAGCTGCGCAACGAAGAAGCGCGCCTGCTCGACTACGGCAGCTTCGCCGACGTCTCGCTGGTGGCCAAGATGGCGCAGAGCCCGCAGCACGTGATCGAATTCCTCGAAGACCTGGCGCGCCGCGCGCGTCCGTATGCCGAGAAAGACCTGGCCGAGCTGCGCGAATTCGCGCGCACCGAGCTTGGCATCGACGAGCTGCAATCCTGGGACGTCACCTACGCGTCCGAAAAGCTGCGCGAGAAGCGCTATGCCTTCTCGGCCCAGGAAGTGAAGGAATACTTCCCTGAACATAAGGTAGTGCAAGGCCTGTTCGGCGTGATCCGCCAGCTGTTCGAGGCCGACGTCATCCCCGAGGACGCGCCCGTGTGGCACCCGGATGTGCGCTTCTACCGCATCGAGCGCAATGGCCAGCTGGTCGGCCAGTTCTACCTCGATCCGTATGCGCGCGCCGGCAAGGCGCAGGGCGCCTGGATGAACGATGCGCGCGGCCGCCGCCTGCTCTCTGGCGGCACGGTGCAGACGCCGGTCGCCTACCTGGTCTGCAATTTCACGCCGCCGGCGATGGTGGACGGCGTGCTGCAGCCGTCACTGTTCACGCACGACGAAGTGACCACGCTGTTCCACGAGTTCGGCCACGGCCTGCACCATATGCTGACCGAAGTCGAAGAGCTGTCGGTGGCCGGCATCTCGGGCGTCGAATGGGATGCGGTGGAGCTGCCGTCGCAGTTCATGGAAAACTTCTGCTGGGAGTGGGACAAGCTGCAGCAGATGACGGCGCACTACAAGACCGGAGAACCGCTGCCACGCGCGCTGTACGACAAGATGCTGGCGGCGAAGAACTTCCAGTCCGGGATGCAGACCCTGCGCCAGGTCGAGTTCTCGCTGATCGACATGCACCTGCATTACGATTTCGATCCACACAACCAGGAAGTGCAAAGCCTGGTCGACGACATCCGCCGCAACTTCGCCGTCATCACGCCGCCGTCGTTCAACCGCTTCCAGCATTCGTTCAGCCATATCTTCGCGGGCGGCTATGCGGCCGGCTATTACAGCTATAAATGGGCCGAGGTGCTGTCCGCCGACGCTTATGCCGCATTCGAAGAAGCCGTCGAAGGCGGGGCCGACCTGTTCGAAACCGGACGCCGCTTCCATCGCGAGATCCTCGCCGTGGGCGGCTCGCGTCCCGCGCTTGAATCGTTCAAGGCCTTCCGCGGCCGCGAACCTTCGATCGACGCCCTGCTGCGCCATAGCGGCATGAATGCCTGATCGTTCAGAAAACTGCGCAGAAAACTGCGCAGGAAACTGCACCGGAGGGCGAAAGCCCTCCTCTTTTTAGTGATGCCATGACCCGGATCGACTTCCACACGAATATCCCAGATAAGCTGTCCTATGCCTGCCGGCTGGCGCGCAAGGCATATGGCTCACGCGCCAAAGTCGTGGTGCTGGCAGAAAGCACCGAGCAGGCCGAGGCATTGAATGCGGCGCTGTGGAACGTGGGCGATACCGATTTCATTCCGCACGTGCTGGCCGACGATCCGCTGGCGCCGCAAACGCCGATCGTGATTACCGATAATGAAGACGCGACGCTACCGCACCACGATATGCTGGTGAACCTCACGCGCCGCACGCCGAACAATTTCGCGCAATTCGCGCGCGTGTTCGAAATCATTTCGACCGATGAAGACGATGCCGCCGAGGGACGCAAACGCTATGTCGCATATAAAAAGCAATCCTATCCATTGACCCACTTCGTCGCAGGACAGACATGAACCAGGATCCCGCTTTCGATACCAGCATTCCCGTATTGACCGAGGTCGTCGCCGACTCGCCGGCGCCGGCCGCGCCAGTGGCGTCGGCTGCTCCCGCTGCTGTTGCGGCAGTCGCCATCACGACGGAAACGAGCGCCAGCGACGACGACGCGGATACCCCGGAGGCGCTGGAGCGGCGGGCCGCCGACCGTTGGAGCGGCGAACAATGGAGCGTCATGGAACGCCGCCTCACCGAACGCGTACTGCAGCAATTGCAGGGACGGATCGATTTCGTGCTCGAACAGCGGCTGCGCGATGGCATCGCCGAAGCGGTGGATAAAGCGATGGCGGGTTTTTCGGCTGAAATTCGAGCTAGCCTGCATCAATCGCTGGACCAGGTCGTGACCCGCGCCGTTTCACAAGAAATTGCCCATCTCCAGACCCTGGGAAAATAACCCCATATGCATTAATAATTTGCCATGGGATTTGA
The DNA here is from genome assembly GCF_034045165.1 of Massilia sp. CFBP9026. Classification (NCBI taxonomy): domain Bacteria; kingdom Pseudomonadati; phylum Pseudomonadota; class Betaproteobacteria; order Burkholderiales; family Oxalobacteraceae; genus Massilia; species Massilia sp. CFBP9026. The sequence goes on along the minus strand of NZ_JAXCWH010000003.1, from coordinate 266,592 downwards.
TTCGACATCACCCCGCGCACGATTGTCATTCATATTTGACGATTAAATAGTAAAATCCCTGCGCGGCACTTCGAAACGAATCGAATCACCTAATCAAGGATGAAACAAAATGGCAAACATCGATCTGTCGGGTTATAACCTCGCCGAGCTGAAGGGACTTCAATTCGATATCGAAAAGGAGATCAAAAACCGCCAGCAGCAAGACGTCAAGAAAGCGCGTGAGCAGATTCTCGAGATCGCTCAGAATATGGGAATCTCGGTGGAAGAATTGCTGGCCAAGGGCACTGGCAAAAGCAAGAAAGCGGGCAGCGGCGCCAAGGTGAATCCCCAATACCACAACCCGGCCGACAACTCCCAGACCTGGACCGGCCGCGGCCGCCAGCCGAAATGGGTAGTCGAAGCACTGGGCAAGGGCAAGTCGCTCGACGATCTGCGTATCTGAGCTTTCAGATCATTCCGCGTGGGGTGGACCGGGGCGCGTAGTCGGCGCTGCCGTCCACCCCACATGCATTTAAGCATCCTCTCTTGCGTCTCGTGAAACGAACTTCCCTCATTGCCGCGCTCGTGGGCGCCGCCATCCTGGCTATCGGCACGGCCGTCTACTTCACCGATACCATCGAACAACGCCCCGGCGCCCTGGCCATCCTGACGCCGCCCATCGCGAAGACCACGCCATTCTGGCCGGCGCGCGTGAGCCTGCTGGCGGGCGACGGCCGCGACGGCGTGATCGACGGGCCGGCCAGCGCCAGCCGCTTCAGCGACCCGTACGGCGTGGCCATCGGCCCGCGCGGCGCGGTCTACGTCGCCGACGGGGGCGAAGCCAACCGCATCCGCCTGGTCCAACCCGACGGCACGGTCTCGACGCTGGCCGGCGGCAAGGAAGGCTTTACCGACGGCATCGGCGCGGCGGCCGCCTTCCACACCCCGTCCGCCCTGGCGCTCGACCATGAAGGCAATCTGTACGTGGCCGACACCGGCAACCATGCGATCCGCAAGGTGGCGCCCGACGGCACGGTGACCACGGTGGCCGGCAGCGGCAGCCCCGGCTACCTGGATGGCGTGGGCCGTGCGGCCCAGTTCAACGGCCCGGTCGGCATCGCGGTGGACGACGCCGGCATCGTCTACGTGGCCGACACCTATAACGACCGCATCCGCCGCATCGCGCCCGACGGCACGGTGACCACGCTGGCCGGCAATGGAAAACCCGGCCTGCTGGACGGCGCGCTGCTGGACGCCGGCTTCGACACCCCGAGCGCGCTGGCGGCCGACCGCGACGGCACGCTGTACGTGGCCGACACCGGCAACCACGCGGTGCGCCGCATCAAGCCCGACGGCACGGTCGACACGCTGGCGATCCCGCTCGAGGGCGAGATCCGGCCGCCGCTGCGGCGTCCGGCGGGCCTGGCGCTCACGCGCGACGGCTACCTGTACATCGCCGCCAGTTCCGGCGGCCGCATCCTGCAACTGACGCCGCAAGGAGAAATGCGTCCGCTGCAGGACGCCGACCGCCCGCTTGATCCGAACGGCTTCGGCAGCGACGGCACGGTGCAGCTGTACGGCCCGCGCGGCATCGCGGTCAGCCGCGACGGCAGTCTGGTGGTGGCCGACGCCAGTGCCCACCGCGTGCACCGGCTGGCGCCGCCGCGCGAGGGCGAACCTGCGCCGGTACTGGCGCGGCCGGCGCTGGTCACGCGCACCGAACCGATGCCGTGGCCGGTCGGCCCGCAAGACATGGTCCATGAAGTCGTCGGCGTGATGGGCGAGGTGCGCGGCGCCTACAACGGAGACAGCCGCCACCATTTCCACGCCGGCCTGGACGTGCGCGCCGACGTCGGCGCGAAAGTGCTGGCGGTGTTCCCGTCGAAAGTGACCGACCCGCATGCCAACTGGGGCTTCAACACGCTCAGCGAAGGCCTGAGCCTGGGCCCGCTCTCGTACATCCACATGCGCGTCGGCCGCGACCCGCAGGGCCGGCCGCTCGATCCGCGCTTCCAGATCCTGCGCGACGCCAAAGGTAAAGCTGAACGCGTGCGGGTGCCGCGCGGCACCCGCTTCGCGGTAGGCGATGCGCTCGGCACCATCAATGCCATGGCCCACGTCCACCTGGATTACTACCAGGGCGGCAACGTGGTCAACCCGCTCACCTTGCCCTTCACGGGCTTTACCGACACCGTCCCGCCGTACATCCAGCGCATCGCGCTGTACGACGGCGCCGGCAAGCGCATCACGGCGAAGAAGGGCCAGCCGATCCTGTTGACCCGCAGCCTGGGCGACATCCAGGTGGTGGTCAACGCCTACGACCAGGTGAACGGCAACCTGGCGCGCCGCAAGCTCGGCCTGTACAAGCTGGGCTACCAGCTGCTGGGCGCCGACGGCACGCCGCTCGCCGGCTTCGAGCAGCCGCTCATCACCCAGGTCTTCGACCGCCTGCCGCGCAACCAGGACGCCGTCAAGGCCGTCTACGCGCCGACCAGCGGCATTACGGTCTACGGCAGCAAGTCGACCCAGTTCGACTACGCGCTCAACAACCGCCTGCAGGACGGCGAGATCGAGACCGGCAGCTGGCGCATCGGCGAGCTCGCCCCCGGCCGCTACACCCTGCGCATCCACGCCGCCGACTTCGCCGGCAATCTGGCGCTGGAGGGGCGCGACCTGGCCTTCGAAGTGGTGGAGTAAAGGCCTCGCGGCTGCCCTCCATGTAACCTTCGGACCAGGCCGGCATCTGAGTAAGAGAAGGAGGCGGCGATGAACAGGTACGACATGCTCATCGCCGGCGCAGGGCCAACCGAGTTGGTGCTGGCCCTGTGGCTGGCACTCTCGGGCGTCAAGGTCTCGGTCGTGGATAAGGCGGGGTAGCCCGGCACGACCCTCGCGCGCTTCTCGCAACAGGACGCCGGCGAGAAGCTCACGCCGTTCTTTCAAACTTACGCAATGCTAACCGTAGTTAGCTTTGCTGTTGAATTCCTGCTTCACGGGAGACGGTTTCACCTGACAATGTACATGCCGGGCCAGCGCCTTCTCCTCCACAGGCAGAGACGGTGGAACTCACCGCCAACATCTTCAACGGCAGCCAGATACAGGAGCCGATGGTTATAAGAGGGGCGAGACGAGACATAGTTCCCGAAATTGTCTCCGCAAGAGGAGTTATTTGTTCGCGACTTGCACGGCATTGACGTCGCGGCCGACGGCGAGGTGCACGTCTCGCTCGAGACGTCCGACTTCATCATCATGCTGCCCTATTCCGACACCGGTCGCGGACGCCTGATCGGCATCGTGCATGCAAGCCGCACGGCCGGCGCCGGCCCCTATACCTTCGACAACGTCGGCCACAGCGCCCTGTCCAGCCTGGGCCTGCGGGTCGACCAGGTGCACTGGTTCTCGACCTACCGCGTGCACCACCGCGTGACCAGCCATTACCGCAGCGGCCAGGTCTTCCTGGTCGGCGACGCCGCCCACGTGCACAGCCCGGCCGGTGGCCAGGGCATGAATACCGGCATCGGCGACGCCGTCAACCTGGCCTGGAAGCTGGCCGCCGTGGTGCGCCACGAGGCGCCGGACAGCCTGCTCGACAGCTACGAGACCGAAAGACTGGCGTTCGCGCGCAAGCTGGTCGACACCACCGACCGCCTGTTCAACTTCATCACGGCCGAGGGCAACTTCGCCGATTTCGTGCGCACCCGGATTGCGCCGCTGTTCGCCACCGTTGCCTATGGCGTCGACGCGGTGCGCGAACTGATCTTCAAAATCGTCTCGCAGATCACGATCAGCTACCACGACAGCCCGCTCAGCACCGGCAGCGCGGGGAGCATCAAGGCCGGCGACCGGCTGCCCTGGGTCGAGGCAGATGGCGTGGACAACCACGCGCCGCTGGAGAAGATCGACTGGCAGGTGCAGGTCTATGGCGAGGCCGGCGATGGCCTGCGCGCCTGGTGCCTGCTGCACGGCATGCCCATGCGCGAATTCGCCTGGACCGCGCGCCATGAAGCAGCCGGCTTCGCACGCAACGCCTACTATCTCGTGCGGCCGGATGGCCACATCGCGCTGTGCGATCCGGGCCGCGGGCCGGACGCCCTCGCCCACTACTTCCGCGACCGCGCCTACCGGCGCTTCTGCGACTGACGGTCGCCCTACCCGTCCGGCATGAAATATCATCACTTCTAGACATCAATGTCTAGATAACCTAAGCTGGCTGTCGCCGGGAATCCTCCCGCCTCACAAGGACCGTCATGCTGAAGAACTCGCCGCCATATTCGCCATCGCTTCCTGCGCCGCACTCACCCCGGCCCAGGCGGCCGACCTGCCGAACTATCCCTTCATCCACGTGAACGCCGCCGCCAACCTGCACGTGATGCCGGACGTGGGCGAGATCGATTTCGAGATCGTCAGCCTGGACCCCGACCTGGAAGCGGCCTGGAAGCTGGTGAGCGAACGGCTCGAGGCCAGCCGCGCGCTGCTCGCGCAGCATGGCGTCGCGGTCGAGGACATCTCGGTGCAGGACCTGCTGCGCCGTCCTCTCAAGCAAGGCGATACGGTGCAGGCGATCGAGACCCGCGCCGCGGTCCACGCCACGGTGCGCAATCTGGAGGGGTGGACGGCGCTGATCCAGGCCCTGATGACGATGCCGCACGTCGAGTCGCTGGCGGTCGCCTTCAGCCGCAGCGACGCCGACAAGATCGAGGCGGAACTCGTGAGCCAGGCCCTGGGCGCGGCGCGCCTGAAGGCGCAGAACATCGCGCGCGGCATTGGCGCCAGGCTGGGAGCGGCGAACGGCGTGGCGCTTGCGCCGCTCAAGAATCTATCGAACGCGATGGGACTGGCCACTGACGGGCCGCGTTACAGCCCGGTGTCCGCGCCGGGAGATCCGCTGCTGGTGACGGTACAAAAATTGGTGCAGGGCGTGGACGTGATCTACCGGATCGGCAAGTAAGCCTCAAGTGAGCATCAAGTGAACATCAGCGCGTCGGCGCCGGCCCGTGCCCGATCTTCATGCGCAGCAGGCGGTATGGCTTGGCACGCAGGTCCTTGCCGCCGTTGAAGCCGGCCTGGCGGTGCAACTGGTTGGCGGTGACGTACAGGTAGCCATCCGGACCGACGGACAGCGTATCGGGCCACAGCAGCTCGGGGCTTTGCGCAATGGTGCGCCAGCTGCCATTGGCTTCCAGGCGGCGGATCGCATTGTTTTCGTAGTCGGTTGCATACAGGTTGCCGGCGGCATCGGTCTCCAGCCCGTCGGACGCACCCTTCTCGCCCAGGTCGCGCACGGCCAGCGCCAGCGCCGCCTCGCTGACCGCCGCATCGCGCAACAGGCGCGTTGCCACCGCGTAGCCATGCCGGCCCGACAACGGGCTGAAATACAGGGTCTCGCCGTCGGGCGAGAGCGCGATGCCGTCCGACGCCACCCGGAACGGCGCGGTCTTGCCATCGGCTGCACGGCTCTGCAAGACGCGGCCCTCTACGCGCGGCACGAAGTGCGGGTCGGCCGAGGTGGAGCGATCCCCTTGCAGGCGGCGCTGCGCCTTGCCGGTGGCCAGGTCGAGCACGATGATGGCGCCCGGCCCGCTCAGCGACGAATCGGTCACATAGGCCACGCCTTCGGCGCCCACGCGGAAATCGAAACGCACGTCGTTGACGTAGGTGCTAGGCAGGATCACCTCGGGCGGAAACACGATCGTCCTGACCACCTTGTCGGTCTTGAGGTCGACCGCCACCAGCTTGGCGCCGCCCGGCCTCGGCGCGGCGAAGCCCGGTGCGGCGGTGTCCAGGATCCACAGGCGTCCCTGGCCATCGGCGACCACGCTTTGCACGCTGACCAGGCCGCGGGCCGGATCGTCGGGGTCGGCGCGGTTGATGGCGGCGTCGGGATACGGAACCGGCCTGCCATCGCGGATTTCCGCCACCGTATAGGGGACGTCATCGCCCCAGCGCGGGAAGTTCACGAAGATGCGCTTGCCTTCGGCCACCGTGACACCGGTGGGCATCGGGCCGTCGAAGGCGGCCACGCGTTCGAGCTGGCCGATGGTCGGGATGGGCGCGGCCGTCGCCGCGTGGGCCGCGCCCGGGACGGCGATGGCAATAGCGATGGCGGCGTACAAGCGCGCGAGGGTCTTTGGATGCATCATGTCATTCTCCTGTCATGTATGGGCGAGCTGGCCGGTTCATCGGCGTATGATCGATTTGTCCAGCTCGTTGTCGGGAGAAGCATAGGACTTCTCGTGGCAGCGAAACAGCCAGCGGAGTGGGTAGCACTTTCACGCTCGCAGTGAAGATCCACACAGACTTCTTCGCGATCCACCTTGCCGCTGCGCTTGTCTACCGTGAAAGGAACCAGCATGAGTAAGCAACAGAAAGAAAAACTGGCGTCGCAAGGCAAAGACGCGGCCATCGCAGCGCCGGCCGAACAGCAAGTCCCGCAGCAGGCTGCAGCGGTGGCGCCATCCGAACCCCAGCAGGATCAACCTTTGCCGAAGGAAGAACCGATCCGCCCGGTCAAGGCCGAACCGGTGCGCCTGCGCGGGCGCATGACGCTGGAAGACGCCTTCCAGTCCATCGGCCTCAATTGCGTCCAGCAGATCGAAGCGAACCTGCCGGGCGTGGGCAAGCAAAACGTCGAAAGCCTGCACCAGATGCGGGTCGGGCTGCGCCGCCTGCGCGCGCTGCTTGCCATGTTCGAGGACCTGGCCGCGCCGCCGGTTGCCCTGCATGCCGACATCGAATGGCTGTCCGGCGAACTGGGACCGGCGCGCGACTGGGACGTGCTGGCCGACTCCACCCTCGACCGGGTCCAGGGCTTCGACTCGACGGCGCTGCGCCAGGCCGCGCACGAGCGGGCGAACGCGCACCACGCGCACATCCTGAACGTGCTGCGTGAGCCGCGCTACGTCGAGCTGATGATGCAGCTGAACGAATGGCTCGGCGAACGCCGCTGGCGTCCCGAGGCCACGCTGGACAAGGATTCGCCGCTGGCCGAGCGCGCCGCCAGGGCCGCCCTGCCCCTGCTGCGCAAGGCCGAGAAGCGCCTGGCCAAACGCATCGACGGCCTGGACGAGGACGACGCGCCGGGCCGCCACCGGGTGCGCATCGCCGCCAAGAAGGCGCGCTACGCTGCTGAATTCTTCCGCGACCTGCTGCCGGCGCGCCGCGTCAAGCGCTACGTCGGCCACCTGGAAAAGCTGCAGGACCGCCTTGGCCTCCTGAACGACATGGCGGTGGCCGACCACCTGCTCGAGGAACTCAAGGGCGGCAGCAGCCAGGTCGCCAAACAGGCCGCCTATGTGCGCGGCTACATGGCCGCCAGCAGCGAAGCCGATGCCCAGGGCCTGGCGAAGACGCTGGCGGACGTCGCCAAGCGCCGTATCACGCGCTGATCCTGCCCCGCGGCGGCGCGCCAGGCGGCCGTCGGCGCACCACCTTCCGGCGCCGCCGCACCGCCCGGGTGCGGCCCGCGCGGACCCTGTATTTATCGCTTTCCGAAGCCTGTAATTTGCGGTAACGTTGCTCTGCAATTTCAGATCTGCCACGTCCACCACCCTACTTCGGAGCCCGTCCATGCGGTTCATCAGCAAGCCCATCGCGTTCGCCATTGCCCTGACCGTCGCCTCCGGCGCCGGCGCCCAGCAGATCGTCAAGATCGGCCATGTGGGACCGGTCTCCGGCCCCAATTCCCACCTCGGCAAGGACAACGAAAATGCGGCGCGCATGGCGATCGATGAACTCAACGCCAAGGGCTTCACGATCAACGGCCAGAAGGTCACCCTGCAGCTGCTGGCCGAGGACGACGCCAGCGATCCCAAGCAGGGCACGGCGGTGGCGCAGAAGCTGGTCGACGCCAAGGTCAATGGCGTGGTCGGCCACCTGAACTCCGGCACCAGCGTGCCCGCCTCGCGCATCTACCACAACGCCGGCCTGGTGCAGGTGTCGCCGGCCACCACCGCGACCCAGTTCACCAAACAGAAATTCCCGGGCGTGTTCCGCGTGGTCGCCAACGACGCCAAGCTGGGCGGCACCCTCGGCAAGTACGCGGTCGAGACGCTCAAGGTCAAGAACATCGCCGTCATCGACGACCGCACCACCTACGGCCAGGGCGTGGCCGCCGAATTCGCGAAGGCCGCCAAGGGCCCGGGCGTGCGCATCGTCGACAAGCAGTTCACCAGCGCCACCGCCACCGACTTCACTGCCATCCTCACCGCCATCCGCGCCAAGAAGCCCGACCTGGTCTTCTTCGGCGGCATGGATGCGGTGGCCGGCCCGATGCTCAAGCAGATGAAGGCGCTCGGCATCAATGCCCGCTTCATGGGCGGCGACGGCATGTGCACCACGGCGCTGGGCCGCCTGGCCGGCGACGCGGTCGGCGAAGACAAGGTCGTGTGCGCCGAAGCGGGCGGCGTGAAAGGCGCACAAGAGCAGGTGATGACCGACTTCCGCAACCGCTTCAAGCAGAAGACGGGGCTCGAAGTGCAGCTGTATGCGCCGTATGTGTACGACTCGGTGATGGTGATGGCGGCCGCGATGCAGAAGGCGAAATCGGCCGAGCCGGCGAAGTACCTCCCTGAGCTCAAGAAGATCAAGTACGAGGGCGTGACCGGCACCATCCAGTTCGATCCGTCGGGCGACATCCTCGATGGCGCGCTGACGCTGTACACCTACAAGGGCGGCAAGCGCACGCGGATGGACGTGATCCGCTGATCGTCACGCCGCCAGACTTTCGTGGAGTAGACCGATGGGCATCCTGGCCGCACCGCAGCAACTGGTCCGAGGATCTTCCACGCATGGCGGCGGCGACATCGCGGCGCGCCTGCGCGCCTGGCATGAGGAGGCCACGGCGCTGTGCTTCGTCTATGCCAGGTCGCTGGGCGGTCTGGTGCAGTCGGGCCGCGGACGCATCGCCATGCTCAACGAGATGGCGCTGAAGATCGACGCGGGCGGCTCGACCCTGCTGGTAATGCTGGCCGGCGCCACCTACGACGACGCGCCGCAGATTTTCTTCACGCCCGACTTGGGCAGCCATTTCCAGGTAGCCGGGATCGGCATCAGTCTCGGCAACCACGACTGGCTATTCTTCTCGCCCGACGAGGTGCCGCCGACGGCCTTGCCCGGGGTAGGCACTTAGCCCTCGCCAGACACCCGCGCGACACTGCCGCAGTCGCTGCCCAGCCATTTACCCGTGCCGCTGGTTTTCTGGGTCACCATCATGCCGTTCGGACCGGCCACGGTGGCAGTCGAGTCGAAGGTATAGGCCGTCTCGTTCGGGGTCTTCACAACGGCATCGATTTTCATTTGCGGCTGGGTGCACTGCATGCTGACATTCATGCCGCCCGCGGCGGGGGTCGCATTCCTGGTGCAGCCGTCAGGACCTTTTTTGCCAAATACGTCGAACTTCGCGATGTCCTCTTTGGTGATGCACTGTTTGGTGCGCAGGCCATCGTCCGTGAATTCAGTCCCACTGGCGCCCAGCCTTTTCTGTATCTCCGCGCGCTGGGCCGGCGACATCGAGGCCATCTGATTCTTCATCAACGCAGCGATACCCGCCATCTGATTGCCCCCGCCCTGGCCGGGCAGGGTCATGTCGATCTGCCACAGCCCAGGCTTGATATTGACTTGCTGCGCAAACGCATTCGTCGCGCACAAGGTTGCCATACTCAATGCGATGCTTGCGGTCCGAATCATTCTCATAGTCGCTCCTGGTGGTTGGCCACCAGTGTAGCCGACCTGGCTCCGCCGCCGCGCACGCAGACGCGCCTCCTTTCGCGCCCATCCCTATTAGGGTCAGAGTAAAATTAATTAGCAATTTCCCTAAAACCTTACGAATTAATTAGGGTCGGAGTCAAATTATTGAGCAATTTTCCCGCGCCGGCTGTCGTTCCAATGGCGCGTCGCCATACCATTTCCCCACGGTGTGATTTTGCACAAGCGATCGTTAGGCTGATTTTGATTTCGCACAAAATAATCATTTTCCGCCTTGGGAGCTACGTCTTCACGGCATCTAAAATCAATCGCGTCTTTCGTTTGTGCAAAAAGTTATCAAAGAATTCGACTCTGACCCTAATTGATTAGTAAGGTTTTGAGGAAATTGCCGAATAATTCGACACTGACCCTACCTGGACGATCCTGTACAACGAATGAAGTCGGCCGTAAACGACAAAGCGCGCCTTGCTCACGCAGGCGCGCTTTTTACGGATAAGGGTGATGCTTACTTGGTCGCCAGCACCCACTTGACCAGCGAGCGCGCCTCGGCCTCGCTCACCTGCGGATTTGCCGGCATCGGGATCGGGCCCCAGGTGCCCGAGCCGCCTTTCAGCACCTTCTGCACCAGCTTGTCCTCGGCGCCCTTCTGGCCCGCGTACTTCTGCGCGACGTCCTTGTAGGCAGGACCGACCAGCTTGGTGGCGACGGTGTGGCAAGCCATGCAATTCTTGGCCTTGGCCAGGTCGGCCTGGGCGTACGCACCCGACGACGCGAAAGCCGACAGCACCACACACAACATCAGGGACCGCTTCATTTGTTTCTCCGAATTTATGACTGATTGGATTCTACCCCCTTTCCCACTGGGGCAATCGGGTCGATACACTCTGTAACGCGATCGCCACGTTTACCAATATCCTGTAACAAGAAACTGTCAACTTTTACCGCACACTCGAGCATTGTCAAAGGCGAACGATCACACGTCCGGCAGGACGGCCTTCCACCAGGAAGCGCATCGCTTCCGGCGTCGCTTCGAACGGATACACTTTCGCCACGACCGGCTTGATCTTTTCCTCAACCAGCAGCCGGCTGATGCCTTGCCAGGCCAGCGCCCACCGCTCCGGACTCTCGAACAGGAAATTAAAGCCACGAATCTGCGCGGCTTTCCAGATCAGCTTCGTCACGTCGATCGCGACTTCACGCCCGGCCGAATAGCCGACCGTGACGATGGTCCCGCGTGCGGCCAGCACCTCCAGCGAGGCGAAAAGCACGGGGCCGCTCAAGCCATCGACGACCACGTCCACGCCACGGCCGCTGGTCTCGCGCAATATCGCCTCCGCCAGCACGGCCTCGTTCATGTCGATGACATGGTCGAAACCCGCCGCACGCGCCAGCGCCGCCTTGCCCGGGGAACCCGTCGACGACAAAACGAGGCCGGCGCCCATGCTCGACCACCCCCGAGCCCTCATTACCAAGTATCAGGGGCGCGGCGACCATCGGCATCTTGCCATGCAGGATGGCATGATCGACAACGTTGACGCCGGCGGCGGCCACCCGGACCAGAAGCCGGTCCTGATCCGCCACCGGCATCGCGGTTTGTTCAAGCCGGATTCCGCCAAACCCCGTGAATGAATCTGCTACGAATGCACGCATCATCAATGCTCTTTCTTGTTTTCCGTGGCCCGGCCGGCCACCAGGCCTGCGAGCGCCTCGGCGGCCTTGTAGCCAGGGGCGACGCCCTCGACCAGGATGACGTCGGCCGACGCATTCGCGGTGCGTAGCGCAATGATGTCCTGGTAGGCCGCCGAGCCGTACCAGCCCTCGGCGCTGGCGCTGTCGGGAAACTCGATGAGGACGAGCTGGCCGGTCCACGCGCCTTCCAGCGGCTTGATGGCGCCGTTATGGACGCGGAACCGCCCCGCGTAAGGGGCGAGCGTCGCGTCGATGCGGCCGAGGTATTCGACGATGTCGTCGTTGACGGTCGAATGCGTGATGTGTGCGAGAGCGAAAGTGGTCATGGGTTTCCCGAAAATGTGAAGGTCATACGAGGATCAACGCGGCTTTTCCCAGCATGGATCCCGCTTCCAGGGCGCGATGCGCCTGCGCGCCTTCGGCCAGTGGAAAGGTCTGGCTCACGTGCGGCGTCAGGCGGCCGGCGGCCACCCACTCGGCTAACTGGCGCAGGCCGGCGCCGTCGGGCTGGACGGCGATGCTGGAAAAGCGCTTGCCGGCCGCCGCGGCCAGCGCCGGCATGTGGCCATGGCTGAGGCCAAGCGCCGTCACGACGATCCCGCCAGGCCTCAACACCTGCAACGAGCGTTCCGCGCAATCTCCGCCGACCACGTCGAACACCACATCCACGTCCCGCACCTGCTCGGTAAAATCGACTGCGGTGTAATCGATGACCTCATCCGCACCGCACCCACGCACGAAGGCGTGCTTGGATGCGCTGGCGGTTGCGATCACATGCGCGCCCATGGCCTTGGCCACCTGCACCGCCAGATGGCCGACGCCGCCGCCTGCGCCATGGACCAGGACACGCTGCGAAGGCTGCAGCCGCGCGATGTCGCGCAGCGCCTGAAGCGAAGTCAGGCCGGCCAGTGCCAGCGACGCCGCCTGGGCGTGGCTCAGTTGCGCAGGCTTGTGCCAGAGCTGCCCCGCGGGCGCCACGACGTATTCGGCGTAGGCATTGGCGGCGCGCGGGAACAACGGCATGCCGAACACCTCGTCGCCGACCTTGAACGTCGTCGTGCCAAGCTCGATTTCCTCGACCACGCCGGAGATGTCCCAGCCCGGCACCACCGGCGCCGGCCCCAGGATCGGCATCACGCCGGCGCGCGTGTACAGGTCGATCGGATTGACGCTTGCCGCATGAACGCGCACCAGCACGTCGCCAAAGTTGCGAACGGGGCGCGGTCGCTCTTCCAGCACAAGAACGTCGGGACCGCCGAAGCTGTGTTGAATCAAACTTTGCATTGCAATTCTCCTGGTTGGTTGGCCGCTTGATCGGCCGCGCAGGCATTGTCGGATTGACGGTCTCTGATGTAAACTAGGCACCTTTATGGAAGGTAGGTACCTGATGGATACCATGCTCAATGGCCTGACGCCCAGCCAGCGTCGCAAACTGCCGCCGGCCGATGTCTTCAACGGGAATTGCCCGTCGAGGGAGCTGGTCGACATCCTCTCGGGCAAATGGGCGACGCTGCTGCTGTGGTCGCTCGCGCGTGAACCGATGCGGTTTGGCGAGTTGCGGCGCCGGCTGGAAGGCGTGACGCAGAAAATGCTGACGCAGACGCTGCGCACGCTCGAGCGCAATGGCCTGGTGTCGCGCACCGTGTACGCCACCACGCCGCCGAGCGTCGAGTACGCGCTGACGCCGCTCGGGGTGAGCGTGTCGGGAATCTCCGAGCAGATGTGCCAGTGGGCGCAGGTACACATCAAGGACGTGATCGTGGCCCGCCAGGGTTATGACAAGGCTGCACTGCGGCCGGACGGCGTATCGATCGTCACGGGTGGCAAGCGCCAATCGTGAGTCCACATGAATTCGCCCCACAAGCATCGTTTTCTTTGTAAGATGCCTGCTTGTAAGGAGTACAGCACATGCCCCTGATCCTGTTGATCGTCGCCCTTGCCGCCCTGCGTTTCTTCGAGGTCTGGCGTTTTGCCGAGCTGTCCTGGTGGGTCATCGCCGGGCTGTTCGTGCTCGCCTTCATCTGGTTCGAGTACATCGAAAAGATCCTCGGGCTCGACAAGAAAAAGGAACATGAGCTCCAGGACAAACGCCGCAACGAACGCGTCAAGAAGACCCTCGACAAGCGCCGCTGAACCGGCCCTGTGATACATTGGACATATCACAGTCCCGTCCAATCATTACCCATGCATCCCGAACTGCGCCAGCTGCGCCATTTCGTCACCGTGGCCGAAGAGCTGCATTTCGGCCGCGCCGCGCGCCGCCTGCACATGACCCAGCCGCCGCTGTCGCAGAGCATCGCCAACCTCGAAGAACTGTTCAAGGCCCCGCTGTTCGTGCGTAACCGGCGCATGGTCGGCCTGACCGCGGCCGGCGCCGCCCTGCTGCCGGAAGCGCGCCGCATCCTCGAGGAGGCCGCCGCGCTGCCCGAGCTGGTGCGGCGCGCGGCCAGCGGCGAAGCGGGCCGCCTGGCCCTGTCCTTCGTCTCGACCGCCGGCCTCGGCATGCTGCCCGACGTGCTGCGCCGCTATCGCGCCGCCTATCCGGCCGTGCGCCTGGTGCTGCAAGAGGCGACCTCCGACGTCCAGTTCGACGAACTGCTCTCGGGCCGCATCGACGCCGGCTTCGTGATACCGCCGCAGCCGGGCGCCGCCGACGTCATGGCCGACGGCGCCCTGGATTACCTCAAGATCGTCGACGAGCCGCTGGTGCTGTGCGCACCGAGCGGCCTGGCGGCGCTGGACAAACCAGGCCCGGTGCGGCTGCGCGACCTGCCGCCGCTGCCGCTGGTGATCTTCCCGCGCGCAGTGGCGCCCAGCCTGCACGATGCGATCCTGGCCTGCTTTCGCACGGCCGGGGTGCTGCCCACCATTGGCCAGGAAGCGATCCAGATGCAGACCATCGTCAGCCTGGTTTCCGGCGGCATGGGCTTGGCACTTGTGCCACAATCCGTGTCGAACCTGATGCGTCCCGGCGTAGAATACCGTGCCCTGCACGACCCGGCGCCGCTGGCCGAAACCGGCCTGGCCTGGCGGCGCGACAACGATTCGCCCGTGCTGAGGGGCTTCCTGGAATGTTTGAAGAATTGAAGAGAGACTGACTATGCTGATTCATCCGCAGCCGGACCCGATCGCCATTGCGCTCGGCCCGGTGCAAATCCACTGGTACGGCCTGATGTACGTGGTGGCCTTCGCCCTGTTCATCATCCTGGGCCGGGTGCGCATCCGCATGCCGCACGTGGCCGCGCAGGGCTGGACCCGCGACGACCTGGACGACATGCTGTTCTACGGGATGCTGGGCGTGATCGTGGGCGGCCGCCTTGGCGAAGTGCTGTTCTACCAGCCACTGTACTTCCTCGAACATCCGCTCGAGATCTTCATGATCTGGAAGGGCGGCATGTCCTTCCACGGCGGTTTCCTGGGCGTGCTGATCGCGATGGCGCTGTGGGCCCGCAAACGCAAGCGCAACCTGCTCGACGTGTACGACTTCATCGCGCCGCTGGTGCCGCTCGGCTATGCCGCCGGCCGCATGGGCAACTTCATCAACGCCGAACTGCCGGGCCGCCTGGCCGACCCGAGCCTGCCGTGGGCCATGCTGTGGCCCGGCGTGGCTGGCCCGCGCCATCCATCGCCGCTGTACCAGGCGCTGGTCGACGGCGTGCTGGTGTTCGTGATCCTGTGGATGTTCGCGCGCAAGGCGCGTCCGCGCCTGGCGGTCGGCGCCATGTTTACCCTGCTGTATGGCTGCGCGCGCTTCTTCACCGAATGGTTCCGCGTGCCGGACTGGGAAACCACCGTGTTCGGCCTGCCGATCACTTCGGGCCAGGTGCTGTCGCTGCCGATGATCGTCGCCGCCCTCGTCATGCTGGCCTGGGCCTATCGCCAGGCGCCGGGCCGGCCTGTAACCGCCTGATCCGCCTCTGAGTGGGCGAGCGCACAGAGCGCTCGTCCTTCACGCCCGACAATGAGGCTCCACGGATCGGAGCCCTCATGGATCAAACAAGGCGCAGGCGGCATACCCGATGGTGGCTGCTCCTCGCCGCCATCATCGTATTGACAGGCATCGCCTTCGCCATCATGTGGCGACCCGCGCTGGCGCCGCGAGCCACGCCACCTTCCTTCGACCAGGCCCGCATCGAGCGCGGCGCCAATCTCGCCCACCTCGGCATGTGCGCGTCATGCCACACAGCCGACCTGTCCCGCCCCTTCGCCGGCGGCAAGCCGATGGAAACGCCGTTCGGCACCGTCCACAGCACCAATATCACGCCGGACCGCGACACCGGCATCGGCGCCTGGAGCGCTGAAGCTTTTACTCGTGCCATGCGCGAGGGCGTCTCGCGCGACGGCCACCGGCTGTATCCCGCCTTCCCCTACAACCATTACGTGCGCATGACCCAGGCCGATATCGACGACCTGTACGCCTACTTCATGACGCGCTCCCCGATCGCCGCGCCGGCGCCCGCCAACGACATGACCTTCCCCTTCGGTTTCCGGCCGCTGGTCGGCTTCTGGAACGTGCTGTACCTGGACGATGCGCCGTGGCGGCCCGACCCAGAACAATCCGCCGAATGGAACCGCGGCGCCTACCTGGCCGATGCCGTCGCCCACTGCGCCGCCTGCCACACGCCGCGCACGAAGCTGGGCGGTCCGGATATCAAGCGCCAGCTGGATGGCGGCGAAGCCGAGGACTGGTACGCGCCGGCCCTGAACCGTCACTCGCCGTCGCCGCTGCCATGGACACGCGAACAGCTGCAGGCCTACCTGCGCACCGGCATGGCCGAGGATCACGCGGTCGCCGGCGGGCCGATGCAGGACGTGGTGATGCACCTGGCCCAGGCCGATGAAGGCGACGTCGCCGCGCTGGCCGCCTGGACCCACAGCCACCTGTCGCGGGCGCCGCTGCGCGCGACGCCGGCGCAGCAGGGCGGAGCGCTCCCCCAACCCGCCGCCGACGATCCCGACCTGCCGCGCATGCGCCTCGGCTACGAGCTGTATGCCAATTCCTGCGCGCGCTGCCATGACGTCGGCCGCGCCCCGAGCTCGGGCAGCGCCCTGCCGCTGCAGAAAGCGATCGCCCTGTACGACCCCGACCCGCGCAGCCTGATCCACATCGTCGACAGCGGCATCCTGCCGCCGGAGGGCGAGCCGGGACGCTGGATGCCCGGCTTCAAGGCGATCCTGAGCGATGAACAGGCCGGCGCGCTGGCCGCCTACCTGCGCAAGTACGGCGCCGGCCAGCCGGCCTGGCCGGAACTGGACCAGCAAGTGAGCAAAGCGAGAGCACCATGACGACTTACCGCCTGCAGGTGAACGGCAAGCCCCACGCCGTCGATACCGATCCCGACACCCCGCTGCTGTACGTGCTGCGCAACGACCTGGCGCTGAACGGCGCCAAGTTCGGCTGCGGCCTGGGCCAGTGCGGCTCCTGCACCGTGATCATGGACGGCAAGCCCGTGATGTCCTGCCTGGTCCCCGTGTCGAGCGTCGGCACGCGCGCCGTGCGCACCGTCGAAGACCTGGGCAGCAGCGACAAGCCCGGCGTGCTGCAGCAGGCCTTCATCGACGAGCAGGCGGCGCAATGCGGCTACTGCATCGCAGGCATGATCATGCAGGCCAGCGCGCTGCTCGAAAAGACGCCGGCACCTACCGACGCGCAGATCCGCGCCCACATGTCGCCCAACCTGTGCCGCTGCGGCACCCATATGCGCATCCTGCGCGCGGTGAGGCGTGCCGCCGACGTGCTGGCAAAGGGAGAAAAGCGATGAGCGCAGACCAGGGCCGCCGCCGCTTCCTGGCCGCCGGCGGCGCGCTGACGCTGTCGTTCGCCATGCCAGCGTGGTCCGCGCAGGACGCATTACCGAAAAGCCTCGAACAAACGCCCTGGCTCGACGCCTGGATCCGCATCGACGCCGATGAACGCATCACGGTCTTCACCGGCAAGGCCGAGCTGGGGCAAGGCATCAAGACCGCGCTGCTGCAGGTCGTGGCCGACGAGCTGCGCATCGCGCCAGGACGCCTGACGCTCGTCACCGCCGACACCGCGCGCACGCCGGACGAAGGCATGACCGCCGGCAGCAACTCGATGAAGGACAGCGGCGCCGCGCTGCGCCATGCGGCGGGCCAGGTGCGGATGCGCCTGGGCGAACTGGCGGCGGCGCGCCTTGGCGCGCCCGAGGCCGGCCTGGCCTTGAAGGATGGCGCCTTCGTCGCCCCCGACGGCCGTCGCGCGAGCTTCGGCCAGCTGGTCACCGGCCAGGAGCTGCACCTGCGCGCCACGCCGCGACCGGCGCCGCCCGCTCCCGGCCCGAAGACGGCGATCGGCCAGTCGCTACCACGCGTCGACATCCCGGCCAAGGTCACGGGCGGACCCGCTTACGTGCAGGACCTGCGCCTGCCGAACATGGTACATGCGCGCGTGGTGCGTCCACCCTCGCAGGCAGCGACCTTGACCGGGTTGGATACGGTCGCCGTCATGCGCCTGCCCGGTGTCTTGAAAGTCGTGCGCGACGGCCGCTTCCTGGCCGTGATCGCGGACGGCGAATACCGCGCCGTGAAGGCCGCCGCGCTGCTGGCGCGCGCCGCACGCTGGGAGACGCCGGCCGCGCTGCCGGTCCATCCCGACATCAAAGCGCTGGTAATGGCCCAGCCGGCCGAACCGACGACCATCCTCGAGCGGGGCGCGCGGGTGCCGGAGGGCATGCACTTCAAGGCCACCTATACCCGCCCCTTCCAGCTGCACGCTTCCATCGGTCCGTCCTGCGCGGTGGCGCAGCTGGTGGAGAACCGCTACACGGTCTGGACCCACTCGCAGGGCGTATTCCCGCTGCGCAGCGCGCTGGCCGAGCTGCTGGGAACCCGGGAGGACGCGATCCGCTGCATCCACGTCGAGGGTTCGGGCTGCTATGGCCACAACGGCGCCGACGACGTGGCGGCCGATGCCGCCCTGCTGGCGCGCGCCTTCCCGGGCCGGCCGGTGCGGGTGCAGTGGATGCGCGAGGACGAACACGGCTGGGAGCCCTTCGGCGCTGCGATGGTGGCGCAGGTGGCGGCCACGCTGGGCGCTGACGGCCGCATCGCCGACTGGCAGTACGACGTTTTCACGCCGCCGCACAATACGCGTCCCGGCAAGGCCGGCAACCTGCTCCCGGCAACGCATCTGGCCAAGCCGTTTACGCCGCCAAAACCGAAACCCAGCCCGCAGCCGGAAGGCAGCGGCGACCGCAATGCCATCCCCTATTACCGGCTGCCGAACGCGCGCGTGACCCATCATTTCCAGCCGGAGGCGGTCCTGCGCACCTCGGCCATGCGCGGCCTGGGCGCCTATTGCAATGTGTTCGCGATCGAAAGCTTCATGGACGAACTGGCGCGCGCGGCGAAAGTCGACCCGGTCGCGTTCCGGCTACGCCACCTAGACGATCCGCGCGCCATCGACGTGGTGAAGCTGGCGGCGGGAAAATTTGGCTGGGCCGATTACAAGAAAACCGCGCGGCGTGGCCGCGGCTTCGCCTTCGCCCGCTACAAGAACCTGGCGTCGTATTGCGCGCTGGCGGTCGAGGTGGAAGTGGCGCGCGAAACGGGTCTGGTGCGGGTGACGCGCGTATCGAGCGCCGTGGATTGCGGCGAGATCGTCAACCCTGACGGCGTGCGCAACCAGATCGAGGGCGGCGTCAATCAGTCGGCCAGCTGGACTTTATTGGAACAGGTGCGCTTCGACGCCGCGCGCGTGCTCACCGTGGACTGGGCCTCGTATCCGATCCTGCGCTTCGGCCAGGCGCCCGACAAGGTCGACGTGCACCTGATCGACCGCCCCGGCCAGCCCTTCCTGGGCACCGGCGAAGCGGCGCAGGGCCCGGCCGCCGCGGCGATCGCCAACGCGGTGTTCGACGCCTGCGGCCTGCGCATGCGCGACCTGCCGCTCGATCGCGCGCGGGTCAGGAAAGCCTAGTTGAAGGCCTTCCAGAACATATAGGCCGCCAGCGCATACAGGATCACGGCGAAGATGCGCTGCAGCTGGCGCACCGGCATCTTGTGCGCGGTGCGGGCGCCGAGCGGCGCCATGGTCACGCTGGCCAGCACGATGATGGCCAGCGCCGGCAGGTAGACGAAGCCCAGCGACCATGCCGGCAGGCCCGGCTCGCCCCAGCCATAAAACATATTCGACAGCGTGCCCGAGAGCGCGATCGGAAAGCCCAGCGCCGCGCTGGTGGCGACCGCGTTATGGATGCGCACATTACAGCGCGTCATGAACGGCACCGAGACGAAGCCGCCGCCGGCGCCCACCAGTCCCGACAAAATCCCGATCAGGCCACCGGTGGCAAACATGCCGGCCCGGCCCGGCAATTCGCGCGCCGCCTTCGGCTTCTTCCCGATCAGCATCTGGGTGGCCGAGAAGGCGACGAAGCAGCCGAAGAAGAAGGCCAGCACCGAGGTATTCATCTGCTTGCCGATCCAGGGTCCGATCCAGGAGCCGATCAGGATGCCTGGCGCCAGCAGGCGCACCACGGGCCACAGCACGGCGCCGTGCTTGTGGTGGGCGCGCACCGAGGACATCGAGGTAAACAGGATGACGCCGAGCGCGGTGGCGATCGCCATGTGGACCACGAGTTCGTCGGCGAAGCCACGCGCGGTGAAGATCATGGTGATGAAGGGGACCAGCACCATGCCGCCGCCGATGCCGAGCAGGCCGGCCGCGAAGCCGCCGAAGGTGCCCATCGCCAGCAGGGCAAGGATCAGCCAGGGGTCCATTCAAGCCTCCCTGGCGCGCACGAGTTCGACGACCGCATCCCATTCGGATCTGGTGACCGGCGAAATCGACAGCCGGCTGCCCTTCTGCAGCAGCACCATGCCTTCCAGCGCGGGGACGGTGCGCATCTCGGCCAGCGGCAGGTAGCGCCCCGCCTCGCGCGCGCGCACGTCGACCGAGATCCAGCGCGGCGCTTCCTGCGTGGCTTTCGGGTCGTGGTAATGGCTGGCCGGGTCGAACTGGGTGGCGTCGGGATAGGGACCGCTCGCGATCTCGGCCAGCCCGGCCACGCCGGGCACGGCGCAGCTGGAGTGATAGAACAGGACGCCGTCGCCGACGGCCATCGCGTCGCGCATGAAGTTGCGCGCCTGGTAGTTGCGCACGCCGAACCAGGCCACGGTCTGGGCGGGTGCGGACAGGACGTCGTCGAAACTGACTTCGTCCGGTTCGGATTTCATCAACCAATAGCGCATCGCGCCGTTCTCCCTGCAAGGCGCCGTCACGATCGACGCGCGCACAAAAAAAAGCGGCTGCGTACAAAGTGCGCAACCGCTTGTGTATCCTAGCCCCCGCCAGTGCCGTTTTTGCCGGCATCCTGAACCAAAACGGTTCAAGGCGGTCACGGTCAGATCAATTTCGGGTTCGTCAAACGAGTGACGCTCACTCCCATCGAACTTGTTCCACGACCTATGCGTAAGAATGGTTCAAGGAATATATGGCAAATCTCGAACACCGCAGGGTAGAGCGCAGTTTACTCTTTTGAAGCGGCATGTCAAACGGATTCGGCTTTTCAGAAAAGATTTTCCTGGGGCGTCAGCGCCTTGTCGAGCACCGTGTGCATCGCTTCCAGCTTTTGCTTGACCTCGAGGATCGACATGTCCGACAACGGTCCCTGTGGCGACTTCACCGACAGGAATTCCGCGGCGACGCTCAGCGCGGCCATGACGGCGATGCGGTCGGTGCCCCTCACCTTGCCCGAGTCGCGCAGCTGGCACATCTTGCCGTCGAGGTAAGCGACCGCCTCGCGCAGGGTGCGCTCTTCGCCGTCGCGGCAGGCCAGGCGGTAGGGCTGGCCCATGATGGTGACGTCGAGATGGATCATCGTTGCTCCTGACGGGCGGCGTGCGCGAGATGGAGCGGCAGCGGCTCATCCGGCCCGGGCTCGGGTTGACCGCCCTCGCCTTCGGGTTCCGGTTCCGGTTCGCCCGGCGGCTTGGGCAACTCGTCGAGCACGGCCTCGACCCGGCGCTGGGCCTCGATCAGGCGCTCCTTGAACGCCAGGTTCTCGGCGCTGAGCAGGGTATTGGCCTGGCGCAGCAAATAGTTCTCGGCGCGCAACGACTGGGTCAATTGGGCGAGCCGGTCGATTTTGTCTGAGAGGTCTTGGAATTCGGAAATCATCCGACACTATAGGATCGAGATGGATTTTCCGTCAACCGAATCGCGCTGCGGTGCGGCAAGACAAGCGTGGAAGGCCGTGCCGCGGCAGCCTGGCGTGCGGCAGGAAAGCGCCAGGCGGTGTACGCTGCCCGCCTCTTGCCTGTTCCGCACTTGTCGGCAATAGATGCAAAAAACACATTGCACCGGGCCTGGACTGGTTTGCGCTGGCTCAAGCGCATAAAACTATATCTACCGCCGGACGCTTGAAAAGGCAAGTTATCGTCCCTATAATTAGCACTCGTTAGCTGAGAGTGCTAACAACTCTTTGCAGATTGCCGCGGCACCTGAATACAGGGCCGGGGCGATGTCAAAAAACGCTAGTTAAACCACTGAATATTAAGGAGTTTTGCATGAACCTTCGTCCTCTGCACGATCGCGTAATCGTCAAGCGCCTCGACCAGGAAACCAAGACTGCGTCTGGCCTGATCATCCCTGATGCCGCGGCAGAGAAGCCAGACCAGGGCGAAATCCTCGCCATCGGTAACGGCAAAGTGCAAGACAACGGCCAGGTCCGTCCGCTGGAAGTCAAGGTCGGCGACCGCGTGCTGTTCGGTAAGTACTCCGGCCAGGCCGTCAAGGTCAACGGCGAAGAACTGCTCGTGATGCGCGAAGAAGACATCATGGCCGTCGTCCAGCAGTAATTCCCTGACCCCATTCACGAAACATTCGGAGAAATAACAAATGGCAGCTAAAGAAGTAGTGTTCGGCGACGCAGCGCGCGCCAAGATGGTCGAAGGCGTCAATATCCTGGCCAACGCAGTCAAGGTCACCCTGGGTCCGAAAGGCCGCAACGTCGTGCTCGAGCGCTCGTTCGGCGCCCCGACCGTCACCAAGGATGGTGTCTCGGTCGCGAAAGAAATCGAACTGAAAGACAAGCTCCAGAACATGGGCGCGCAGATGGTCAAGGAAGTCGCTTCCAAGACCAGCGACAACGCCGGTGACGGCACCACCACCGCGACCGTGCTGGCACAAGCCATCGTGCGCGAAGGCATGAAGTTCGTTGCCGCCGGCATGAACCCGATGGACCTGAAGCGCGGCATCGACAAGGCCGTCGCTGCGACCGTCGAAGAACTGAAGAAGATCGCCAAGCCAACCACCACCACCAAAGAGATCGCACAAGTCGGCGCCATTTCGGCCAACTCGGAAACCTCGATCGGCGAGCGCATCGCTGAAGCGATGGAAAAAGTGGGCAAGGAAGGCGTCATCACCGTGGAAGACGGCAAGTCGCTGAACGACGAGCTGGACATCGTGGAAGGCATGCAGTTCGACCGCGGCTACCTGTCGCCGTACTTCATCAACAACCCGGACAAGCAAGTCGCCGTCCACGAGCAGCCGTTCATCCTGCTGTGCGACAAGAAGATCTCGAACATCCGTGATCTGCTGCCGGTGCTGGAGCAAGTCGCCAAGGCTGGCCGTCCACTGGTCATCATCGCCGAAGACATCGAAGGCGAAGCGCTGGCGACCCTGGTCGTCAACAACATCCGTGGCATCCTGAAGACCGTCGCCGTCAAGGCGCCTGGCTTCGGCGACCGCCGCAAGGCCATGCTGGAAGACATCGCCATCCTGACCGGTGGCCAGGTCATCGCCGAAGAAGTCGGCCTGACCCTGGAAAAGGTCACCCTGGCCGAACTGGGCCAGGCTTCGCGCATCGAAGTCGGCAAGGAAAACACCATCATCATCGACGGCGCCGGCCAGGCTGAATCGATCGAAGGCCGCGTCAAGCAGATCCGCGCCCAGATCGAAGAAGCGACCTCGGACTACGACCGCGAAAAACTGCAAGAGCGCGTGGCCAAGCTGGCCGGCGGCGTTGCCGTGATCCGCGTCGGTGCAGCCACCGAAGTCGAGATGAAAGAGAAGAAAGCACGCGTCGAAGATGCACTGCACGCTACCCGCGCTGCCGTGGAAGAAGGCATCGTCGCCGGCGGCGGCGTGGCCCTGCTGCGCGCTCGCGCTTCGATCGACATCAAGGGCGACAACCCGGACCAGGACGCAGGCATCAAGATCGTCCTGCGCGCCATGGAAGAGCCACTGCGCATGATCGTCCAGAACGCCGGCGAAGAGCCATCGGTCGTGGTCGCAGCAGTGTTGGCCGGTTCGGGCAACTACGGCTACAACGCTGCCAACGGCACCTACGGCGACATGGTCGAAATGGGCGTGCTGGATCCAGCCAAGGTCACCCGCTCGGCACTGCAGAATGCAGCGTCGATCGCCGGCCTGATGCTGACCACCGACTGCATGGTCTCGGAACTGGCTGAAGACAAGCCAGCCGGTGGCATGGGCGGCATGGGTGGTATGGGCGGCATGGGCGGCATGGACGGCATGATGTAATTCAGCCGGTCGCCTGGCGCGCCGCGGCAACGCCGGCGCGCCAGTCTTCCACGATAAAAAGCCCGCGAGGTTCACACCTCGCGGGCTTTTTTGTTGTTTGATGCAGCGGGAACCTCAGCTCCTGGCGCGCGGCCCCTTGCGACGCAGCCACAGCATGGCCGCGAAGGCCGCGCCGCCCAGCCACAGGGTGCCCGGCTCCGGCATGTCGACCGGGTCGTTCGGCTCGACCTCGATGTCGTCCGGCGGACCACCCGGGGTGCCGGGGATGCCGGGATTTCCCGGGGTGCCCGGAACGCCTGGCGTGCCCGGCGTATCGGGACCTCCCGGCGTGCCCGGCACACCCGGTGTGGGCGGAGGCAACTCGGGATTGGGTCCCGGGCCAGGATCGGGATCGGAGCCCGGGTCCGGCGTCGGCGTTGATGGCGTCGGCGTGGAAGGGGTCGAAGCGCCAGGCAGGTCGCCGCCAGGACTGTCGCCGCTACCGGTATTGCCATTGCCGGCACTTCCCGGCGTCGGGGTACTGCCGACAGGCGTCCCGGTCGACGGCGTCGTCGCGCCATCGCCGCTGCCGCCGCCCAGCGTGCCGCCGTTCGAAATGCCCGAACCATACCGTGCGGGCGGACTGCCCATGAGGTCGGCCAGGCGCGGCTGCGCGGCCGGCGCAGCGCCCGCCAGCAGGCCGGCGCCGTTCGGGAACACCTCGGTGTGATAGCGCTGTCCTGCGTAGGGATCGTCGTCGAGCCCCTCGAGGCCGGCCGCCACGGCCATCAACCCGCCGCCATCCTCGACGACGAAGGAATCGAGTTCCGACTCGGTCGGCCCATGGGCTTCGACCGGATACATCGGCACATCTGAAATCCGGTTGGCGCAGCGCGCCCGCATCTCGTTCTTGCCGTCGGTGAGCAGGGTTTCGCCCGGCGCCAGCATCAGCTTCTTCTTGGTCCAGTAGATCTGGTCGCCCTTGCGGTACGACACGTAGACGGCGCGCGGCGCGGTCACGGTGACCGCGCGCGCATTCGCCACGTCGAAGCCGGCATAGTGCGCTGCGACCACGGCGTCGGTGCGGATGACGCGCGCCAGCTCGTCCTTGTCCGCCACGCCGCCCGGAATGATCGAGAACGGATAGATGCGCCGCGCGGCGCCCTGTTCGGCGGCCGGCGCCGGGACCGACGCGGCCGGCGCCAGTGCGGCGCCCGGGCTTGCGCCGACGTGGGTGATCTCATCCGGATTGCGGTCCAGCCGCGTCCAGTCGATATTCAGCGGCGGCGCCAGCACGCCCGCGACGCCCGCGGCGAGCCCCAGCATCGCGAGCGCGCCCAGGCGCTTTTCGCGTTGCGACGCCCTGGCGAGGCGGCGAGTATAAGCAGAGCGGCGGCGGTCCATGACGGGAATTTCAAGTAGGAGTGATCCTACAGAGTAGCATTATTTCTACGAATAAATTCCGGTTCCATAGTGAAAAATGTGATTTCGTGGCGAAAAACACGAATTACTTTCCGTATGGAAATGGCTTGAATGAAGAACGCAAGACATCGTTGCAATGATCTTGCTTTCGGTGCAATCCATGCTGGTCGCGAACGGCGTCCCGTGTTGCTGGTCGAACACGCATGGTTTACCATGACCGCCTGCCTTCACGAGACCTGCCATGTCCACACGCGCCGCATCTTTTTCTCCCTTGCGCCTGACCATTGCCGCACTGATGCTGTGCTGCGCCGTTGCCGGCTGCAAGCGCGCCGAGCGCGAAGCGCCGCCGGCGCCCGCGCCCGCCGCGCCCACGGCCCAGGCGCCGGCGCACTCGAAACAGGACGCGATGGATTCGCTGCTGGCGCTGCCGGAACTGCAGGCATGGTCGCGCCAGATCGAACAGCGCAGCCAGGGCAAGGCGCACGGCGCCGTGATCGAGGACGATCCGGTCCCGCGCGAAGTCAACGGCAAGAAGTATTACCAGCTGAGTTTTGTCGAAAACCGCGCCGACGATGCGCGTCGCCGCGAGAGCTTCCTGGTGGCCCAGGACGGCAGCGAGATCCTGGTCGACGACACCGGCTCGGACACCCTGCTCAGCCTCCAGGAATGGCGCCGCACCATCGAGCGCGTGGACATCAAGAGCGCCAACTGACGGCGCCCCGAGTCTTCAACTATCCAGGTGCGAGATGAGCAGCCGGCGCGGGTCCTTGCCCGCCTCCGGCCCATGCTGGCCATCGACCGAAATCCCCACCGCCATGATGTCGATCAGCAGCAATTGCAGGATGCGCGAGATCATCGACAGGAAGCTGGTGCTGTCCTCGCTGTGATCGACCGCCAGGCACACGCTGGCCTTGCGCGCCAGCGGCGACTGGCTGTTGCTGATGGCGATCACGTCGGCGCCGGCGGCGCGTGCGATGTCCACCGCCTGCAATAGCTCCGGCAAGCCACCCGAATTCGATACCGCGATCACCACGTCGCCCGGCCCCAGCAAGCCCGCGGCCAGCGTGAACAGGTGGGCGTCGCCATACAGCGCGGTCGGGATCCTGAAACGGAAGAATTTGTGCTGGCCGTCCAGCGCCACCGCACGCGAGTTACCGAGCGCGTAGAACTCGACGCGCCGCGCGCGGCTCACCAGTTCGATCGCGCGGTCGAGCGAACGCACGTCGAGCTGGTCCCTGAAGCGCAGGATCGCCGACACCGTGTTGTCGATCACCTTGGCCGACAGGTCGTGGGTGCTGTCGCTCATGCGCACCTGGCTGTGGCGCACGGGGATCGCGCCGGTCAGGCTGCTCGCGAACTTGAGCTTGAATTCGGCCAGGCCCTGGAAGCCCAGCGAGCGGCAGAAGCGGATCACGGTCGGCTGGCTCACGTCGGCCAGCCGCGCGATCTCGGCGATCGGTTCGTTCAGCACCGTGCGCGGATGCTCGAGCACGAGCGTGGCCACGCGCGCCTCGGCCGGCGACAGCTCTTCGCGCAGTTGCCCGATGCGTTCCATCAGCGTGTTGGCGCCGCTGCGGCCCCGCAGGTGCTCGGCCAGGATGGTCGCCACGCCGTGGAAGGCGGGATTCGGCGTGGTGATCACATAGGTCGGGATGTCGGCCAGGTAGTCCGAAAAACGTCCCTTGGCCTCGAACCGCATGCGGAACGGCGAGCGCGCGAACCATTCGCCGAGGCGCGGCACGATGCCGCCGCCGATGAAGATGCCGCCGAAGGCGCCCAGTGTCACCGCCAGGTTGGCGGCGGCCCCGCCCAGCATGCCGCAGAAGCATTCGAGCGTTTCCAGGCACAGCGGATCGTCGGCCTCCAGCGCGCCGGACACGATGGCGGCCGCGCTGCGCGCCGTGGCGTCGACACCGTTGCGGTCGGCCAGCGCGCGGTAGATGACTTCCATGCCGGGGCCCGAGATCAGGCGCTCGTTCGACACGTGCGGCCATTCGCGCCAGGCGTATTGCAGGATGGCGAACTCGCGCTCGTCGGCCGGCGCGAAGTTGACGTGGCCGCCTTCGCTGCCCAGGGTGACGAAACCGTCCGCGGTCGGGATCCCGCCCGACACGCCGAGGCCCGTGCCCGGTCCCAGCACGCCGATGACAGCGCCCGGCACGGGCGTGCCCGGCCCCACCTGCATCAGGTCTTCCCTGGCGAAGCCCGGCAGCGCGGTGGCCAGCGCGGTGAAATCGTTGACGATCAGGAGGGTCGACAGGCCCAGCTCGCGCCGCACCGCGTCGGTGGAGAACTCCCAGGCGCGGTTGGTCATGCGCACGTAGTCGCCGTTGATCGGGTTGGCGACCGCGAAGGCGCCGTGGTTCAGCCGCACGTCCTCATGGTCTGCCAGGTAGTGGCGCAGCAGCGGGACGATGCCCTCGAAGTCGTCGCAGCGCAGCACCTGGACCGAGCGGAACACACCCGGCGCGGTCTGCAGCGCGAAGCGCGCGTGCGTTGCGCCGATGTCGGCCAGCAGGCGCGGTCCGTCGGCGAACGCCGTGCGCGCGAACTTTTCAGGCCCCTGCTGGGTATTCATCAACCCTCCGCGCGGACCAGGCCAAACCAGGCGCCGTAAGGCGGCAGGGTCACGCGGCCGCGCTGGGCTGCACCGGCCAGCCCCTCGACCGCCATGTGATCGGCGCCTTCGGTCGCCGGCCAGTCGAACGTCACTTCTTCGTTCGACAGGTTGAAGGCCGCCAGCACGCTGCGCTCGCCCGCGAGATCGCGGCGCAGGGCCAGCACCGGTTCCGGCGCGTCGATGAAGGCGATCTCGCCGCGCGTCAGCTGCGGCATGGTACGGCGCAGGGCGATGAAGCGGCGCTGGAAGTTCAGCATCGAATCGGGATCGGCGTCCTGCAGGTCGACCGCGGCGGCGGCGTGCGAAGGCTCGACCGGCAGCCACGGCGTGCCCGCGGTGAAGCCGGCGTGCGGCGCGCCGGCCTGCCACGGCATCGGCGTGCGGCAGCCGTCGCGACCCTTGAACTCGGGCCAGAAGGTGATGCCGTACGGGTCTTGCAGCAGTTCGAACGGGACGTCGGCTTCGTGCAGCGCCAGCTCGTCACCCTGGTACAGGCAGGGCGTGCCCTTGAGCGAGAGCTGCATCGCCAGCACCATCTTGGCGAAGCCGGCGCTGGCTTGCGGGCCGCCCCAGCGCGTCATCACGCGGATCGCGTCGTGGTTGCCGACCGACCAGGAGGCCCAGCCTTCCTCGACGCGGCGTTCGAAGTCTTCCACTTGCGCGCGGATGTGCGCGGCCGTGAACACCGGCGTCAGGAAGTTGAAGCTGTAGGCCATGTGCAGCTTGTTCCCGCCTGCCATGTACTCGTTCATCTGGGCCAGCGCGTCGTCCGAGCTGATCTCGCCGATCGACACCGCGCCGAATTCGTCCAGCTGGGCGCGCAGCTTTTCCATGAAGGCGATGTTCTCGGGCTGGGTCTTGTCGTAGATGTGGGCCTGCATGCCGTACGGGTTCACGTCCGTCACGGTCGAGGTGTCGCGCACCAGCGCCGGCGGATTGCTGCGCAGCTGGCGATCGTGGAAGTGGAACACGCAAGCGTCCATGCGCACGCCGTCCACGCCGCGCTCGAGCCAGAAGCGCTGGGCCGCCAGGTGGGCCTTCTGCACGTCCGGGTTATGGAAGTTCAGCTGCGGCTGGCTCACCAGGAAGTTGTGCATGTAGTACTGCTTGCGGCGGGTATCCCACTGCCAGGCCGAGCCGCCGAACACCGACAGCCAGTTATTCGGCGGGTTGCCGTCCGGGAGCGGATCGGCCCAGACATACCAGTCCGATTTCGGATTGTCGCGGTTGGAACGGCTAAGGGCGAACCAGGGGTGAGTGTCGGCGGTGTGCGACATCACCTGGTCGATCATGATCTTCAGGCCCAGGCCGTGGGCCTTGGCCACCAGGCGGTCGAAGTCGGCCAGGGTGCCGAACATCGGATCGACGTCGCAGTAATCGGCGATGTCGTAGCCGAAGTCGCGCATCGGCGACTTGAAGAACGGCGACAACCAGACGATGTCCACGCCCAGGCTCGCGATGTAGTCGAGCTTTTCGGTAATGCCGGCCAGGTCGCCGATGCCATCGCCGTTGGTATCGAGGAAGCTGCGCGGATAAACCTGGTAGATGATGGCGTCGCGCCACCAGTTCGGATTTGTCGTGGTCGAGATCTGGGTCATGGCTGGTCTCTGGTTTGGAATTCTAGGCAATATACAGGACGCAACAAAACTTGACAATTCCGGAAGTTTTCCTAAAATTCACGATTTATCCTTATGATTCAATGGCTTGAAACATCGAAAACGTTTCCAGCGGCGTCGTCGTCGTAACTAAACTACGTCGGTATGTTTCTCGTTTGTTTCACAACAATATTTTTATTGCAAAGTGATACGCCCTCGTCATAGCATCGCGTCTGTTTGACATTTCAAGGACGCGGTCGATGACTGATCTAGCAAAACCAGGTTCCGGGCGAATGCCGCGGCAGATTCCCTACATTATTGCCAACGAAGGCTGCGAGCGTTTCAGCTTCTACGGGATGCGCAACATCCTGACACCCTTCCTGATCACGACGCTCCTGATGTTCCTGCCGGAAGACATGCGCACCGGCGAAGCCAAGCACGTGTTCCACACCTTCGTCATCGGCGTGTACTTCTTCCCGCTGCTGGGCGGCTGGCTGGCCGACCGCTACTTCGGTAAATACAATACGGTGTTCTGGCTCAGCCTCGTCTACTGCGCGGGCCATGCCTGCCTGGCCATCTTCGAGGACAACGTCAACGGCTTCTACTTCGGCCTGTTCCTGATCGCGCTCGGCTCGGGCGGCATCAAGCCGCTGGTGGCCTCCTTCGTGGGCGACCAGTTCGACCAGACCAACAAGGACAAGGCGAAGGTCGTGTTCGACGCCTTCTACTGGATCATCAACTTCGGCTCGTTCTTCGCCTCGCTGCTGATGCCGCTGCTGCTGCGCGACTACGGTCCGGCCTGGGCCTTCGGCGTGCCCGGCATCCTGATGTTCATCGCCACCATGGTGTTCTGGAGCGGCAAGAAGAAATACGTGCACGTGCCGCCCTCGCCGCCGAATCCGCACTCCTTCATGCAGGTGGCCAAGACCGCCCTGCTGGCCAAGGCGCCCGGCCAGGGCCGCCCGGGCCTGAACGTGGCCCTGATCGGCGCCGCGGGCGCCGTGGTCTCGCTGGCGATGTCGGTGCAATGGGGCTTCGTGATCGGCGCCTGTACCGCGCTGGTGCTGCTGATGGCCTTCGGCGGCATCGGCGCCTCGATGCAGCTGGACCGCGCACGCGGCCTGCATCCGCAAGAAGCCGTGGACGGCGTGCGCGCCGTGCTGCGCATCCTGATCGTGTTCGCGCTGGTGACGCCGTTCTGGTCGCTGTTCGACCAGAAGGCCTCGACCTGGATCGTGCAGGCCAATGCCATGACCACGCAAGTGAGCTTCCTCGGCTGGAGCTTCGACGTCATCCCGGCCCAGATGCAGGCCCTGAACCCGCTGCTGGTGATGATCCTGATCCCGGTGAACAACCTGCTGCTGTTCCCGATGCTGCGCAAGTTTGGCATCGAACCGTCGCCGCTGCGCCGCATGACCGCCGGCATCGTGCTGTCGGCCGCTGCCTGGATCGTGGTCGGCAACCTGCAGGTCGCGCTCGACGCCGGCGATCCGGTCTCGATCGCCTGGCAGATCGCGCCATATGCGCTGCTGACCCTGGGCGAGGTGCTGGTCTCGGCGACCGGCCTCGAATTCGCCTACAGCCAGGCCCCGGCCTCGATGAAGGGCGTGATCATGGCCCTGTGGTACCTGGCCGTCACGGTGGGTAACCTGTGGGTGCTGATCGTGAACGCGAGCGTCAAGAACGAGTCGGTGGTGGGCTATATCGAAGGCACCGGCATGGGCGTGATGGCCGCGCAGATGTATTTCTTCGCCGGCTTCGCACTGCTGTCGGCGCTGGCGTTCGGCTGGTATGCGACGCGCTACAAGATGGTCGATCATTATCGCGGCAACGCGGCCTGATCGCATTGCTGCACTGAACGTGGGGTGGGCGGCTTGCCGTCCACGCGTTCAAATCCCTATCAACTGCCAATACGGCGGTGTTTTCCGGCTGCTTGAACGCGTGGACGGGGAACCCGTCCACCCTACATGAGCAAACTGCATCTCGCCCTCGTGGCGGCTTCACTCTCGACGTCCGCCTACGCCGCGGTTCCCCTCGCCACTTGCGACAGCGCCGGCTTCCAGGAAGTCCTGCAAGCCAATGGCGAACAAGTCGATGCGCGCGCCGTCTGGCTCGACAAGCGCCTGGTGCGCTGGCCCGGCGCCGCCGCTGACGGCGCTTATCGCCTGTATCACTCCCCTGCCGCATCGGTCAATGCCAAGCCAGGCGTCAAGGTGACCGGCGCCACCGGCTCGATCAAGCTCGACATCTCGACCACCGCCGTCCCGCAAGCCGCGGCCGAGCGTTTCAAATGGGTCTCCACCGGCCCGACCCTGCGCGTGGCGGACGGCGACCTGTCGCGCCTGCCCTCCTTGCACCGCGAACAGCTGGTGCTGGTGCAGGAAGACGCGCGCGGCATGGTGGTCGCCGCCACCCGCATCCA
This sequence comes from Massilia sp. CFBP9026, assembly GCF_034045165.1. Lineage (NCBI taxonomy): Bacteria > Pseudomonadati > Pseudomonadota > Betaproteobacteria > Burkholderiales > Oxalobacteraceae > Massilia > Massilia sp. CFBP9026. The sequence continues at coordinate 234,676 of NZ_JAXCWH010000003.1, read as the reverse complement.
GTCGGCCGGCGCGCTCGACGAACTGTACGCCGCGGCCGAAGCCATCCCCGATCTCGGCGCCACGCCGACTGCGAAGAAGACCGGTTTCAAGCTGTGGGCGCCGACAGCGCGCCAGGTGGCGGTCTGCAGCTATGACGGTCCGACGGCCAAGGCGAACGCCGTGCACGCGATGACGCTCGACGAGAAGACCGGCGCCTGGTCGGCCAGCCTGCCGCGCGACCTGTCGGGCACCTATTACAAGTACGCGGTCGACGTCGTCGTGCCCGGCGCCGGCCTGGTGCGCAACCTGGTCACCGATCCGTATTCGATCAGCCTGAACGCGGATTCGAAGCGCAGCTACATCGCCGACCTCGATGCGCCGAACCTCAAGCCGCGCGGCTGGGACGACACCCGTCCGCCAGCCACGGTGCAGGCCCAGACCGACATGGTCATCTACGAGCTGCACGTGCGCGACTTCTCACTGATCGACGACACCGTGCCCGCCCCCAAGCGTGGCAAGTACACCGCCTTCTCCGAGACGAACTCGAATGGCATGAAGCACCTGCGCGCGCTGGCCAAAGCCGGCCTGACCGACGTGCACCTGCTGCCGGTGTACGACATCGGCAGCATCCCGGAAATCGGCTGCGCGCTGCCGCAGCCGTCCGGCGCGCCGGATGGCGAGAGCCAGCAGGCCCTGATCGGCAAAACCGCGCATACCGACTGCTTCAACTGGGGCTACGATCCGCAGCACTTCAATGCGGTCGAGGGCAGCTATGCCAGCGACCCGCAGGATGGCGCGCGCCGCATCGTCGAGTTCCGCGAGATGGTGATGAACCTGCACAAGGCTGGCCTGCGCGTCGGTACCGACGTGGTCTACAACCACACCTTCATCGCCGGGCAAGAAGAAAAATCGATCCTCGACCGCGTGGTGCCGGGCTACTACCACCGCCTGGATGCGCAAGGCGGCATCGAGACCTCGACCTGCTGCTTCAACACGGCCACCGAGAACACGATGATGGCCAAGCTGATGATCGACTCGTCGGTGCTGTGGACGCGCCACTACAAGATCGATTCCTACCGCTTCGACCTGATGGGCCACCAGCCGCGCGCGGCGATGGAACGCCTGCAGAAGGACGTGAACGAGGCCGCCGGCCGCCACGTGCAGCTGATCGGCGAAGGCTGGAACTTCGGCGAGGTGCAGGACGGCGCGCGCTTCGTGCAGGCCTCGCAGCTATCGCTGAACGGCACCGGCATCGGCACCTTCAGCGACCGCGCGCGCGACGCCGTGCGCGGCGGCTCGCCGGGCGACTCGGGCGAGATCGTCATCCGCCAGCAAGGCTATATCAATGGCCTGGTGTACGACCCGAACGCGCTGGGCGGCGACGCCAAGCCTGATGCCCTGCTGCGCGCGGCCGACCTGATCCGCGTCGGCCTGGCCGGCTCGGTGCGCAGCTACCCGATGCAGACCTTCGACGGCAAGGTGCGCCAGCTGCAGGACATCGTCTATGGCGGCAACCAGCCGGCCGGCTATGCGAGCCAGCCAGCCGAGGCCGTGAACTACGTCGAGAACCACGACAACCAAACCCTGTACGACATCAACGCGCTCAAGCTGCCGGTGGCGACCAGCGTCACCGAGCGCGCGCGGGTGCAGGTGCTGGGCATGGCGATCAATGCCTTCAGCCAGGGCGTGGCCTATTATCACGCCGGCATCGACGTGCTGCGTTCGAAGTCTTTGGACCGCAACAGCTTCAATTCTGGCGACTGGTTCAACCGTCTCGACTGGACCTACCAGGACAACTTCTTCGGCACCGGCCTGCCGCCGGCCGCCGACAACGCCAAGGACTGGCCGCTGTTCAAGCCGCTACTGGCCAATGCCGCACTCAAGCCGGCGCCCGCCGACATCGCATTCGCGCGCGACGCCTTCCGCGACCTGCTGCAGATCCGCTCCAGCTCCACGCTGCTACGCCTGCGCAGCACGGAAGACATCAACGCCCGCCTGCGTTTCTTCAACACCGGCCCGGAGCAGGTACCGACCGTGCTGGCGGCCTGGATCGACGGCCAGGGCTATCCCGGCGCGAACTTCGCCGGCCTGGGCTACCTGGTGAACGTGGACAAGAAGGCGCACACCATCGACGCCGCACTCCTGCGCGGCAAGAAGCTGCGCCTGCATCCGGTGCATACCGCGGCCGGCGCGGCGGACCAGCGCGCGCAGGAGGCGCGCTTCGACAGCGCGCGCGGCACTTTCACCGTGCCGGCGCGTACCGCCGTGGTGTTCGTGGAGTAGTCACGCAGTAGTTGAACGGCAACAACCAACACCGCAACACCGGGGTCAGGTCTGACATTCGGACACGGCCTCGACAATCACTACGCACCAATTGGTTGTCCTGCACTTTCGAGAGCTGCAACAAGCGCCGCAAAGGCTGAGCTCGTGTCCGAATGTCAGACCTGACCCCGGTTTTTGACCCCGGTTTTTACGGCCGGGTGCGACGCCGGCCTCAGGCCACGGCGTCGAGCGCCAGCGTGTCGGCCAGCCTTGCGATGGCAAAGGTATTGCGCCCCATGCCCTTGGCCTCGTACAGCGCGCCGTCGGCCAGCTCGCTGATCGCCTGCGCCGTGACGCCCGGCGCGTCGGCCAGGCCGACGCCGATGGTGACGCCCACGGGAATCGCATGGCTGCCGACCACGAACGGCGCTTCCATCGCCTGCATGATCTTCTTGGCCACCAGCTCGACGTCGCGCGGCGAGCCGACTTCGTCGAGCAGTACGGTGAATTCGTCGCCGGCCAGGCGCGCCACCAGGTCGGAGCTGCGCACCACCTTGCGCACGCGGCGCGCGAACTCCACCAGCACCATATCGCCCACCGCGTGGCCGTGACAGTCGTTGATCTGCTTGAAGTGGTCGATGTCCAGGTATAACAGGGCGAAGGCGCGCTCGCGCTGCGGCGCGCGCTGCACCGCCGCCTGCAGCGCCAGCTCGAACTGGCGCCGGTTCGGGATGCCGGTCAGCGCGTCGGTGTGGGCCAGCGCGTGCAGGTTACGCTCGTGCATGCGCGCCGCGGTGGCGTCGGTGGTCAGGATGTAGACGCCGACCACCTTGCCGTCGCGCAGGTGCGGCAGGAAGGTCGAGTGCACGATGCGGATGTGCTTCTTGCGCACGATGTCGTGCTCGCACTGCGAGGCCTTGCCTTCCCAGGCATCCTTCAGGGCTTCCTGCTGCTGCGACCAGTAGTCCTCGCCGAAGGCCTCGACCATGGTCTGGCCCACCACCTGCTCGGGCGCCTTGCCCAGCCAGGACTGGTGCACCGCGTTGGCGAACACATAACGATGGTCGTGGTCGAGATGCGCGATCAGCACCGGCAGGTTGTCGGTGATCGTGCGCAGGCGTTCCTCGCTCTCGACCAGCCGGTCCTTCGAGGCCTTCAGTTCGGTGATGTCCTTCATCGCCACCACCGCGCCGAGGGTCTTGCCCTGGGCGTTGCGCAGCGGCCGGCCGCTGGACATCAGCGTATAGGGAACGCGTTTGCTCGGCGCGATCACCATCGCGCCGTCGCGCACCACCTCGCCCTTGAGCGCGCGCACCAGCGGCACCTCGTCCATCGCCATCGGCGTGCGGCCGTCGGCGTGATAGAGCGAGTAGTACTGCGACCATTCGCTTGGCGCCACCGCCTTCAGGTCGAGGCCATGGAAATCGCGCGCGGTGCGGTTGAACAGCGTCAGGTTGCCGATGGCGTCGCAGGCGACCACGCCGACGTCGATCGATTCCAGCACTGCGTCCAGCAGCTCCTGCTTTTCTTCAAGCTGCTGGCGGATGCGCATGGACTCGGCCACGCGCTCTTCCAGCTCGGCGGTGCGGGCCGCGATGCGGGCTTCGAGTTCGGTGTTGAGCGACTTGAGCGCCTGCTCGGCGAGCATGCGCGCCATCACCGCCTTCATGTGATTCAGTTCGGTTTCGACCAGCCCGGCCAGGTCCTTCAGCACCTGGCGCTCCTCGATGCTGAAGCCGCGTGGCGCGCTGTCGATGACGCACAGCGTGCCCACCGCCTGGCCGTCGCTATAGACCGGCTGGCCGGCGTAGAAGCGGATATGCGGCTCGCCCGTCACCAGCGGATTGTCGGCGAAGCGCGGATCGCACGCCGCGTCTTCCACCACCAGCATCTCGCTCGCCTGCACCGCGTGGCTGCAGAACGAGATCGAGCGCGGCGTCTCCTGCGCTTCGAGTCCGGCGCGCGACTTGAACCACTGGCGCTCGGCATCGACCAGCGACACCAGCGCGATCGGCACACCGAAGGTCATCGCGGCGAGCCGGGTGTACCGGTCGAAGCGCGTTTCCGCAGGCGTGTCGAGGATTTGAAGCGCGGCCAGCGCGGCAAGGCGGGCCTGTTCGTTGTGTGCGTAGGTGATGATGATGGTGCTCTTCCAAATACCGGTTCAGGGGCGGCGGGTCGAGGCCGGGACGATGAGGGAACGCCGGGGATGAGGGCGTCCACGGCCGAATCTTACATGGGGTTCCTAGTGGAAACTACTGTTTCCGCCGCCAGCGTTGCGTGGCGTAGACGCTTTTACGCGGAGGGCTAAGCGGTCGTCAATACGATGTACCGTCTCAAGCCTGAGCGACACGAATTAATGTTTCCTTACGGCATCTATCGCCGTGCGTCCGGTCGCCGGATCGTCGGTGAATACCGCGTCCACGCCGGCTTCAAGGTAGGCGCGGATCTCGCCCGCCGCGTCGCCGCGCTGGCTGGGCGAGGCGATGGGTGCGGCGCGCAAGCCCGTTGGCAGGAACGGGTTCTCGGGCCGCATGGTCCACACATGGATTGCCAATCCGGCGGCGCGCGCATCCTGGACGAAGCGGGTCGGCACGCCCAGCGCGCCTCCCGCATCGCGCGGGATGACGATGGTCTTGTACGGCGCCACCACGTCGGCATAGCCCGCGATCGCGCGCAGTCCTTCCGGCGTGATCATGTCGGCATAGGTCAGGCCGCTGCCGGCTTCGATCGCATCGTGGGGCGCGCCGCTCGGACTGACCAGCTGCACCAGGCGGTAGCCGGCCATCGCGCGCAGCTCCTTCAGGTTGCCGGTTTCGAAAGACTGGATGAACACGGCCGCATCGCGGCCGCGGTAGCCGTTCGCCGCCAGCACCTCCACCACGCGCCGCTCGAGCGGCAGGCCGATCGACTTGAAATAGCTCGGGTGCTTCAGCTCCGGGACCAGGCCGATGGTCTTGTTGCGCGCGCGGCTCTCGCTGTCGACCAGGTCGATGATCTCCTGCAGTGTCGGGATGGCGTACTGGCCGTCGTATTTCACATTGGCCGGCCGGTTGGCGGGAATGCGCTCGCGGGCGCGCAGCAGCTTGAGTTCGGCGAGGGTGAAGTCTTCGGTGAACCAGCCGCTGACCACCGCGCCGTCAATGGTCTTGCTGGCCTTGCGCGCGGCGAACTGCGCCAGTTCGGCGACGTTGGTAGTGCCCGAGATCTCGTTCTCGTGGCGCGCCACCAGTACGCCGTCGCGGGTCGCGACCAGGTCGGGCTCGATGCTGTCGGCGCCGTCCTCGATCGCCTTGCGGTAGGCGGCCAGCGTGTGCTCGGGACGCAGGGCCGAGGCGCCGCGATGGGCGATGACGCTGGGAGAAGTGGGCCAGGCCGGGCCCGGATTTTTCAGGTCATGGCTGGCGCAGCCGGCCGCCAGCAGCGCGACGAATGCCGCGCCGGCGATGCGCAAGGAAAGTGAACGGGCAAGATGCGGCACGGGCCACCTCCGATGATCAGGCTTGGCGTTCATTGTCGGGGTTGACCGTGACACCGGTGTGACAGCCGGCGTTCAGGCCGCCGGCCCCTTGACCACCGCTTCGACCCGATGGCCGTCCGGATCGACCAGGAAGGCCGCGTAGTAATGCGGGCCGTAGTCGGGCCGCAGTCCCGGAGCGCCGTTATCCGCGCCGCCCGCACGCAACCCGGCCGCGTGGAAGGCATCCACGGCCGCCCGCGTCGGCGCCGCGAACGCGAGGTGAAACCCCGGCCCAGGCGCCGCGGCGTCATCGCGCTGCTTCAGGCACAGGATATCCTCGTCATCCTCCAGGCCATAGCCGATCGCCTCGTCGTCCTCGAACACGCGCCTGAAACCCAGCGCGCCAAGGATGCCGTCGTAGAAACGCATGCTGGCATGCAGATTCCGCACGCCGAGCGACAGGTGATGAATCATGTGGGCCCTTCTAGATATCCAGGTGCGAGATCAGCAACCGGCGCTGTTCGATGTCGTTCTGGCTACCCTGGCTCCCCTCCCCTTGCGCCCCCAGCGAGATCCCGACCGACATGATGTCGATCAGCAGCAGCTGCAGGATGCGCGAGATCATCGACAGGAAGGTGGTGCTGTCCTCGCTGTGGTCGACCGCCAGGCACACGCTGGCCTTCTTGGCCAGCGGCGACTTGCTGCTGGTGATGGCGATGACGTCGGCGCCCTGCGCGCGTGCAGTGTCGACCGCCTCCAGCAGGTCGGGCAGCTGGCCGCCGGTGGAGATCGCGATCACCACGTCGCCCGGTCCCAGCAGGCCGGCGGCCAGGTTGAGCAGGTGCGAATCGCCGTACAGCGCGGCCGGGATGCGAAAGCGGAAGAACTTGTGCTGGCCGTCCAGCGCCACCGCGCGCGAATTGCCCATCGCGTAGAACTCGACCCGGCGCGCGCGCCGCAGCAGCTCGATCGCGCGGTCGATCGCATGTACGTCGAGCGCGTCGCGGAACTTCAGGATCGCCGACACCGTGTTATCGATTACCTTGGCCGACAAATCATGGGTGCTGTCGGTGACCCGCACCTGGCTGTGGCGCACCGGGATGGTGCCGGTCAGGCTGCCGGCGAACTTGAGCTTGAAGTCGGCCAGGCCCTGGAAGCCCAGCGAGCGGCAGAAGCGGATCACGGTCGGCTGGCTCACGTCCGCCAGGCGCGCGATCTCGGCGATCGGTTCGGACAGCACCTTGCGCGGATGGTCGACCACCAGGCTGGCCACGCGCTGCTCGGCCGGCGACAGTTCGTGGCGCAGCTGCTGCACCCGGTCCATCAGCGTGTTGGCGCCGCTGCGTCCGCGCAGGTGTTCGGACAGGATCGCCGACACGCCGTACAGGGCCGGGTTCGGGGTCATGATGACGAAGGTAGGGATCTGCGCGATGTAGTCGGTAAAGCGCCCCTTGGCCTCGAAGCGGGCCCGGAACGGCGAACCGGCGAACCACTCTCCCATGCGCGGCACGATGCCCCCACCGATGAAGATGCCGCCGAAGGCGCCCAGCGTCACCGCCAGGTTGGCGGCGGCGCTGCCCAGCATGCCGGCGAAGGTTTCCAGCACTTCCAGGCACAGGGCGTCGCCGGCGTCCAGCGCGCCGCTCATGATGTCGGCGGTGCTGCGCGCAGGCGCATCGATGCTGTTGCGTTGCGCCAGCGCGCGGTAGATCAGTTCGATGCCGGGGCCGGAGATCAGGCGCTCGTTCGAGACGTGCTTCCATTCGCGCCAGGCATATTGCAGGATCGCGAATTCGCGCTCGTCGCTCGGCGCGAAGTTAACGTGGCCGCCCTCGCTGCCCAGGGTCACGAAACCGTCGATGGTCGGGATCACGCCCGATACGCCCAGGCCCGTGCCGGGACCGAGCACGCCCGACACCGCATGCGTCTGCGCTTGCCCGCCGCCGACCTGCAGCAAGTCCTTCGGCTGGAAGCCGGGCAGCGCCATCGCCAGCGCGGTGAAGTCGTTCACGATCAGGAGCGTCGACAGGCCCAGCGCGCGGCGCACCTCGTCGGTCGAGAACTGCCAGTCGCGATTGGTCATGCGGATCAAATCGCCGCTGATCGGATTGGCCAGCGCGAAGGCCGCGTGGCTGATGCGCTGGTTCGGATGATCGGCCAGGTAGGCGTGCAGCAGCGGGACGATGCCGTCGTAGTCGTCGCAGCGCAGCACGCTGACTTGGGAGAGGACCCCGGGCGCGGTCTCGAGACCGAAGCGCGCATGGGTGGCGCCGATGTCGGCCAGCAGGCGCGGACCGTCGGCAAAGGCGGCGCGCGCGGGCTTCAGTTTGGTGTCTGGATCAACGGTCATCGTGTAAGGATACCATTGAAGTAAATGCAAGAGAATGGGGGTTCGTGGGTGCTGCGAAGGGTGCGGGTGCGCTTGCAAACTTGGGTACCCGCCTGCGCGGGTACGACGTTCTGACGGTGTGGGCCACCGCAGTTACCGCAGTCCGCTACGCACGCACGTCGTGCCCGCGAAGGCGGGCACCCAAGTTAACGCAACGCAGCCGCAAGCGCGCAGTACACCACAATCAGCGCACCAGCCCCTCCACCAGCGCCTTGTGGAACTTCACCGGTTCCTGCATCTGCGGCGCATGCCCCATGTCCGGGAAGGTCACCAGCTTCGAGCCCGGAATCGCCTCCTTCGTCTTCTGCGCCAGCACCGTGTAGTTGCCGAGCTTCGGCCGGATCTCGGCCGGCGCCGCGTCCTTGCCGATCGCCGTCGTATCCTTCAGGCCCATCAACAGGAAAGTCGGCACTTTAATCAGCGGGAACTCGTAGACCACCGGCTGCGTATAGATCATGTCGTAGATCAGCGCCGAATTCCAGGCCACGATTTCCTTGCCCTTGCCGCGGTACATACCGACCAGCATCTGCACCGGCACCTCGTACTCCGGCTTCCACTGGCCGTTGTAATAGGTGGTGCGCGAGTATTCGCGCAGGCGCTCGGCCGAGGTCTTCAGCTCGCGCTCATACCATTTGTCCACGCTCAGCGACGGCACGCCGAGATTTTTCCAGTCCTCCAGGCCGATCGGGTTGATCATCACCAGCTGGTCGGTGGCTTCCGGATACATCAGCGCATAGCGCGTGGCCAGCATGCCGCCGGTCGAGTGGCCGATGACGATCGCCTTCTTCACGCCGATCGATTCGAGCAGCTTGCGGGTGTTGTCGGCCAGTTGCTGGAAGCTGTACTGGTAGTGCTGCGGCTTGGTCGATTTGCAGAAGCCGATCTGGTCGGGCACCACGACACGGTAGCCGGCCTGGGTCAGGGCCTTGGTGGTGCCGTCCCAGGTCGCGCCGCAGAAGTTCTTGCCGTGCATGAGCACCGCGGTGCGGCCGTTCGGCTTGGCCGGCTTGACGTCCATATAGGTCATCTGCAGGTCGACGCCCTGGGACTTGAAGCGGTATTGCTGCGTCGGTTCGGGGTACTTGAACTCTTCCAGTTCGGGACCGTAGCTCGGCTCCGTGGTGGACTGCGCGAGGGCCTGGACCGGCAGCAGCGCGAAGGCGAGACCCATTCCCGCGACGGCACGGGCAATACGTGTAAAGACTGGCATGGCAATCTGTGCAAAGTTGACGGAACTTCCAGTCTATCCCAGTTTACGGGCGCTTCGATACCGTGATTTTCACGCCATCGTCAGGCCAATAATGCGCGCATCTCCGGCACCGACAAGGGCGCCGCCTGCGCCTGCTGGAAGCGCTGCAGCACCCGCTCGATCGCCTGCGCCGGCTGCGCGCGGCTGAAGTACCAGCCCTGCACGCAGTGCACGCCGCGCTCGGCCAGCCACGACAGGTCGGCCTCGTCCTCCAGTCCTTCGCACAGCAGCTCGGCGTCGAACACGGCGGCGATGCCCTGGATCAGGGCAAACACGCCGGCGGTGCGGGCATCGCTCGCCACGCCGTGCACGAAGCGGCGGTCGGCCTTGAGGCGGTCGAAGGGAAAGCTGTTGAGCGCATCGAGGTTCGAGTAGCCGGTGCCGAAGTCGTCGACCGCCACCCGCACCCCGAGCGCGCGCAGCGCCGACACGCGCTGGTGCAGCAGTTGCGGCGAATCGAGCAGCAGGCTTTCGGTGACTTCGAATTCGAGCAGTTCTCCCGGCACGCCGGTGGACTCGAGGATGTCGGCCAGGCGCGAAAAGATCTGGGTATGCATCAGCGAAGCGCGAGAAAAATTGAGCGCCACCGGCGGGACGTCGCGGCCGCGCGCGCGCCATGCCATCAGGTCGTTGCAGACCAGGTTGAGCACGTGCATGTCGAGCTCGAAGATGCGGCCGGAGCTCTCGGCCTGCGGCACGAACATCGCCGGCCCTACCAGCCCGTAGACCGGATGGCGCCAGCGCACCAGCGCCTCCAGTCCGATCAGGCGCCCCTGGGCGACGTCGACCTGCGGCTGGTAGTGCACTTCCAGGTGGCCGAAGCGCAGCGCGCCGCGGATCGCCTCGCGCAGCTCGTAGCGCAGGCGCGCGCGCGCCATCAGCGCCGTGTCGTACTCATGCACGGCGCTCACGTCCTGGTGCTGGCGGACCGAGGATGCCGCGATATCCGCGGTATCGAGCAGGCCGCCGGCGCTTTCCTCGCACGGCAATGCCTGGCGCCGCAAGCCGATGCGCGCGTGCAGCGTGTGCATATTGCCCGGCTCGACCTCGAACGGCTGATCGATGGCGGCGCACAGCCGCTTGATCCAGGACGGCTCATCCTGCGGCGGCGACAGCAGCGCGAACACGAACTGGTCGGCGCCAAGATGGCCGAACAGCGCGCCGTCGACCCAGCCTTCGAGGCGCTTGCCCATCAGGCGCAGGATGCGGTCGCCCGTCTCGCGCTGGAACAGGTCGTTCACCTGGCGGAATCCGATCAGGTCGACCAGGCCGACCGTGACCGTCTGCCCGTCGTGGTCGACCAGCATGCGCTGCAGGTGCTGCAGGAATACCGCGCGGTTGAACATGCCGGTGACCGGATCGCAGTAGCGCAGCTCGAGCATGTCGACCACGATGCGGCCCATCAGCCGCAGTTGCGCGGCCTGGGCGACGTCGAGCTTGCGCGGCTCGGCGCCCATTACCCACAGATTGCCCAGCAGGTGTTCGCTCTCGCCCCGCAGCGGCACGGCGGCGTAGTGGCGGTAGTGCGGCTCCCCGGCCACCAGCGGATTGTCGACGAAGCGCGGATCGAGGCTGGCGTCTTCCACCTCGAACCAGTCGTTGCCGTCCGCCACTGCGCTGTCGCAGAAGGAACCGGAACGCGGGAAGAAGCTGGCATGCAGGCCAATGTGCGACGGCAGCCAGACCTGCGACTTGAACAACAGGCTGATGCCGCCGATGTCGGCGCCGGTGGCCTGCACCGCCAGCCGCGTGATGTAGTCGAGCTTGGGATCGGGCGAATCGGCCATGCCGACCTCGCTGGCTTCCGGCAGGTGCAGGCCGGCATGGGTATCGCCCCCGGGCGCCAGCCTGCGCGCCGTCCCCCGCACCAGGCGGTAGCTCATTCTCGCTTTTGCCTTGCTGCCCATGCTCGCTCCCCTTCCGCGCCGGCTCACAGCGGCGCGCCACGGCCGCGCGCTCTATCGGCGCGCGGTTCCGTAAAACTTGACTGTGTTGCCAGCTTAGCAGTCTTCGGTCGAAGGCAGCGGTCGCGCGGATGGGAATTCCGCGCGGCAGGTTTTATGCAACAAGCATGGGGCGGATTCTCAGTCCTGGGCGATCAGCGCCACCGGGGCGGCGGTATCGAAACGCACCTTGCCGCCCTTGACCACGGCGGTCTTGCCGGTGTACCAGTCGCGCACGGTGGCGCCGTCATGGAACACGCCACCGACCTGGATCGTGGCCGGCTGGCCGCCCGGCAGGTCGAGCGCTACCACCACACGGTCGCTCACGCCGTTCCGTTCCCAGGTGCGCTTGAAGGTGTAGGGGCTATGGCTGATCATCTGGTGCACGCCGGCGCCGACCGCCGGGTGGGCGGCGCGGAAGCGTCCCAGGCGCGCCCAGTGCGCGCGGATGTCGGCCACGCGGTGCATGCCGCGTTCGGCGTTCGTTTTCAGCTCGTCCCAGTTCATGAACGAACGCAGGGTGGCGTCGCCCTCGGCGCCTTCGACGCGCAGGATGCGCGCGGTCTCGTCGCCGTAGTAGATCTGGGCGGCGCCCGGCGCCAGCAGCAGCTTGTTGGCCGATTCGAACGGGCGCTCGCGCAGCGGATCGAAGGGGCTGCTGTCGTCGTGCGAGCTGATGTAGTTCAGCACCGAATAGCCCTTCATCTCGCCTTGCAGGATCTTCGAGTAATCCGAGAAGATTTTTTCATAGGGCTGCTTGGCGTCGCTGCGCAGGCTGAAGCTGATCATGCTGTCGAAGCCCTCGCCAGGATAGTCGACGAAGTCGCCGCCGCCCAGATCGAACTTGCGCGCATGCTTGATTTCGTAGTTGTAGACCTCGGACACCATCCAGAATTTGTCGTCGCCCAGGCGCTGCTTCGGATTGGCGCGCTTCCAGTCTTCGAAGGCGATGCTGGCTTCCTGCTTGAGTTCCTTCCACAGGCCAGGCTCGGTATGCTTGACGGTGTCGGCGCGGAAGCCGTCGATGCCGTACTTGCGCACCCAGTCCGCATGCCATTTCATCAGGTAGTAGCGCGGCGCGCGCGGATAGCCGGTGCGCTTGAAGAAGTCGTCCAGCTCTTTCACTTCGCGCTCGTAGCGCCCTTCCTTCTTCCATTTCGCCGCCAGGTGCGGCGGCAGCTCGACGTTGGCGCGGCTAGCGGTGAGGAAGTCCGGCAGGTTCGCCACCAGCGTGCAATCCATCGTGGTGCGGGCGTCCTTGTAGGTGCACTGCGGGCCGGTGCGCACCCACGATGCCGGCCACACCGGGTCCTGCTTCGTCACCGGGCCGGTATGGTTCATCACCACGTCGAACACGATGCGGATGCCGTTCGCGTGCGCCGTGTCGACCAGCTCCTTGAGTTCGGCCTCGGTGCCGAAGGCCGCATCCAGCGCGGTGAAGTCCTTCGCCCAGTAGCCGTGGAAGCCATAGCTCTTGCCGGTGCCTTCGTCGGTCGAGCCGTGGATCTGCTCGACGACCGGCGTGAACCAGATCGCGTTCACGCCCAGGTCCTTGAAATACCCTTCCTTGATTTTCGCCGTGATGCCGGCGATGTCGCCGCCCATGAAGCCACGCATCGTCGCGGCATCGTCCTTGCGGCCATATGCCTTGTCGTTGGCCGGATTGCCGTTGTTGAAGCGGTCCGTCAGCAGGAAGTAGACGGTCGCGTTCTCCCAGACGAAGGGTTTTCCGGCAGGAGCCTTGATCTGCGCGGTGGCAGATGACATGGCGCCGAAGGCGAGCAACATGGAGGCGGCAAGGACGGGTAATTTCATGCGGTTTCCTGTAGGTGGGTGGGTGTCAGGTGATGACGGTGGGTTCGTTGCGGCCGGTGCGTTGGCGCAGGCCGGACACGCTCTCTGCCACGCCGATCAGGCCCTGCAAGGCTTGCTGGGTGTCGAGGTCATGGCGCGCCGGATCGGCCTCGAAGCGTTCGAGGTAGAGACGGACGGTGGCGCCTTCGGTGCCGGTGCCGGACAGGCGGAACACGATGCGCGAACCGTCGCTCATGATGATGCGGATGCCCTGCTGGCTTGCGACCGAGCCGTCAACGGGATCGGCGTATTCGAAGTCGTCGGCCTGCGCCACGTGGTGGCCATCGAGCGTCTGGCCCGCCAGCTCGGGCAGGCGCGCGCGCAGCGCGTCCATCATGGCGGCTGCCGCCGAGGCGTCGACCGCCTCGTAATCGTGGCGCGAGTAATAATTGCGGCCGAAGCGGGCCCAGTGCGCGCGCAGGATCTCCCCGACCGGCTGCTTGCGCACGGCCAGCAGGTTGAGCCAGAACAGCACCGCCCACAGGCCATCCTTCTCGCGGATGTGGATGGAGCCGGTGCCGTAGCTCTCCTCGCCGCACAGGGTGGCGAGGTTGGCGTCCATCAGGTTGCCGAAGTACTTCCAGCCGGTGGGCGTCTCGAAGCAGGAGATGCCGAGCGCCTCGGCCACGCGGTCGGCCGCTTGCGAGGTGGGCATCGAGCGTGCGATGCCGGTGATGCCATCCGCGTAACCCGGCGCCACGGTGGCGTTGGCGGCGATGATGGCCAGGCTGTCCGACGGCGTGACGGCGATGCCGCGGCCGACGATCATATTACGGTCGCCGTCGCCGTCCGAGGCGGCGCCGAAATCGGGCGCATCCGGCGCCGCCATCGCCGCGATCAGCTCGGCCGCATTGACCGGGTTCGGATCGGGATGGCCGCCGCCGAAGTCTTCCAGCGGCTGGCCGTTGACCACGGTGCCGGCGGGCGCGCCGAGAAGGTCTTCCAGCACCGCCGAGGCGTAGGGGCCCGAGACCGCGTGCATGGCATCGAAGCGCATCCGGAAGCCGCTCGCGAACAGCGCGCGGATCGCATCGAAGTCGAACAGGCGCGCCATCAGCTCGGCGTAGTCGGCCACCGGGTCGATCACCTCGATCGTCATGTTTTCGATGCGGGTCGTGCCCAACTTGTCGAGGTCCACGGCCGGCGCATCGCTGATGCGGTACTCGGTCAGCGACATCGTATGCCCGTAGATGGCGTCGGTGATCTTTTCCGGCGCCGGGCCGCCGTTCTCGATGTTGTACTTGATGCCGAAGTCGCCCTCGGGACCGCCCGGATTATGGCTGGCCGACAGCACGATGCCGCCGTAGCAGGCATGCTTGCGGATCACGCAGCTCACGGCCGGCGTCGACAGGATGCCGCCGCGGCCCAACAGCACCTTCTCGACGCCGTGCGCGGCGGCCATGCGCAGGATGGTCTGGATGGCTTCGCGATTGAAATAGCGGCCGTCGCCGCCCACCACCAGGTGCCGGCACTTGCCCTCGCCCAGGGTCAGGAAGATGGATTCGACAAAGTTCTCGAGGTAGCCCGGCTGCTGGAACTCGGACACCTTCTTGCGCAGGCCCGAGGTGCCGGGACGCTGCCCGGCGAACGGGGTGGTCGCGACGGTCTGGATGGTCATGCTGTGCTCCTGTCTGGGTAAGTTTGCGCTCACATAGTCACCCCAGGCCGGGTCTGGCCGGGGCGAATATGTTAGTAAAACGTTACGATACGACAGCCGCGAAAATGACGGCGCGCGTGGACGGGAAACCCGCCTGGATCAGGCCTTCGAGACTGGGGCCGCCTTGTCGGTGACGAACAGGGTCAGCACCGCCGCAATCAGCATGCAGCCGCCGCCCAGCACCAGGGTCAGCACCGCATGGCCGCCGAACAGGTACTTGGTGGCGCTGCCCAGCAGCAGGCCGCTGACGATCTGCGGGATCACGACGAAGAAGTTAAACAGGCCCATGAAGTAACCCATGCGCTTGGCCGGCAAGGAACCCGCCAGGATCGCGTAGGGCATGGTCAGGATCGAGGCCCAGGCGATGCCGATGCCGATCATCGGCAGCATGAGCATCTGCTTGTCGGTGATCAGGAACACGCTGGCCAGCGACAGGCCGCCGATGACCAGGCAGGTCGCATGCACGATCTTGCGCGAGGTCATGCGGGCGAATACCGGCAGGATGAAGGCGGACAGCGCCGACACGCCGCTGTACACCGCGAACATGATACCGACCCAGTTGCCGGCATCCTGGTAAGCGCTCGATTGGGCATCGGTGGTGCCGTAGACGTTGTCGGCGATCGCGGTGCCGGTATAGATCCACATCGCAAACAGCGCGATCCAGGTGAAGAACTGCACGAAGGCCAGCTGCACCATGGTGCGCGGCATTTTGCCGAAGCCGCCCAGGATCTCGACGAACATCGTGCCCACGCCGCGCGAGGCCTTGCGCTCCTTGTGGAAGGCTTCCAGGTCGGGCGGCGGCAGTTCGTCGGCGAACAGCACGGTCCAGCTCACGGCCAGGAAGAACACCAGGCCGCCGGCGTAGAACGAGTAGCGCACGGTGTCCGGAATCGTGCCGCCGACGGCGGCGTTGGACACGCCCATGCTTTCGAAGAAGGTCGGCAGGAGCGAGGCGATGACGGCGCCGCAGCCGATGAAGAAGGTCTGCATCGCGTAGCCCGCGGTCTGCTGGGCCGGGTCGAGCTTGTCGCCCACGAAGGCGCGGAACGGTTCCATCGACACGTTGATGGCCGCGTCCAGCATCCACAGCACGGCCACCGCCATCCACAGCGCGGTGGAGTTAGGCATCAGGAACAGCGCGATCGCGGCCAGCACGGCGCCGATGAAGAAGAAGGGACGGCGGCGGCCCCATTTCGGGTGCCAGGTATTGTCGCTCAGGTAGCCGATGATGGGCTGGACCAGCAGGCCCGTGACCGGCGCGGCCAGCCAGTACAGGGACAGGTTGTCGGGATCGGCGCCGAGGGTGGCGAAGATGCGGCTGGTATTGGCGTTTTGCAGCGCGAAACCGAACTGGATGCCGAAGAAACCGAAGCTCATGTTCCACAGCTGCCAGAACGACAGGCGTGGCTTCCCCACGGTCGATTGCATATCCATTGTGTGTCCCCAATCTGGCCCGGACGGTGCGGGCTCTCTCGTGTGATTGCACGGCCGCTCGCATTGAGCGTACCGTCAGTGCCTTGTGCAGGATGCGGTGCGAGGCCGGAAGGGACGAAAACAGACGACTACAGTCCGGCTAGCGTATCTGTAGCAAAATAACATGGTGATTTCTGGGTGTCAATCGTGGCGTTCTCTAGTAGAGACGCCACGATGACAGGTGTAAAGACTTTGTTTTGTAGTCAAACAACAGAGTCTGGCAATCAGCCTTGGCTTGGCCCCTTGCGATGCGGCTTCTTGCCGGCCGGCTTTTCGCCCAGGCGACGTTCGACGCCCTTGGCGGCATATGGCTTCTTGGCCGCCGGCGGGGTCGCTGGCGTTTCGCCGTCGCGCGTGATGGCGAGCTGGCGGCCCGCGACCCAGATCGTCTTCAGGTGCTCGACCAGGTCCTTCGGCATATCGTCCGGCAGGTCGAGGGTGCTGTAGTCGTCATAGATCTCGATACGGCCGATATGCTTGGACGGGATATTGGCTTCGTTGGCGATCGCGCCGACGATATTGCCCGGCTTGGCGCCATGGGCGAAGCCGACTTCGATGCGGAAGGTGGCCATGCCCGGCTCGGGATCGCGCATCACGCGCTCTTTCTTGAAGCCTGGCTCGCGTGCCGGACGCGCCGGACGCTCTTCCCAGTCGCCGCGCGGTGCACGCGGTGCGCGCTCCTGCACGCCGCCGCCGAACTCGCGTTGCGATGGCACGAACTCGGGACGTGCTTCGCGATCGGGCTTTTGCAGCAGCAGCGGCTCGTCGCCGCGCGCCAGCTTGGCCAGCGCAGCCGCGATGTCGATCGCCGGCACATTGTCGTCGCGCTCGATGTCTTCGATCAGCGAACGGAACACTTCCAGGCCGCCTTCGGCCAGGGCGGTGCGGATCTGGTCCTTGAAGCGGGTAATGCGCACTTCGTTGACCACCTTGATGGTCGGCAGCTCGAGCGGTGCGACCGGCTGGCGGGTGGCGCGCTCGATGGCTTTCAGCAGGCCGCGCTCGCGTGGGGTGATGAACAGGATTGCGTCGCCGCTGCGCCCTGCCCGGCCGGTACGGCCGATGCGGTGGGTGTAGCTCTCCGGATCGGACGGCACGTCGTAGTTGATCACGTGGCTGATGCGCTCGACGTCGAGGCCGCGCGCGGCGACGTCGGTCGCCACCAGGATGTCGATCTTGCCGTTCTTGAGCTGCTCGATGGTGCGCTCGCGCTGTTGCTGGGCCATGTCGCCATTGATGGCGGTGGCCGCGAAGCCGCGCGCCTGCAATTTGGTCGCCAGTTCTTCGGTGCCCAGCTTGGTGCGCGCGAAGATGATCATGCCGTCGAACGGCTCGGCTTCGAGGATGCGGGTCAGCGCGTCGAGCTTGTGCATGCCGGCCACCAGCCAGTAGCGCTGCTTGATATTGTCGGCGGTGCCGGTCTTGGCGGCCACGGTGACTTCTTGCGGGTCGCGCAGGTAGGTCTTGGCGATGCGCTTGATCGCTGGCGGCATGGTCGCCGAGAACAGCGTGGTCTGGCGGCCTTCCGGGGTTTGCTGCAGGATCTGCTCGACGTCGTCGATGAAGCCCATGCGCAGCATCTCGTCGGCTTCGTCCAGCACCAGGGTGGTCAGCTGCGACAGGTCGAGCGAGCCTTTTTCGATGTGATCGATGACGCGGCCCGGGGTGCCGACCACCACGTGCACGCCGCGGCGCAGGCTCGACAGCTGCGGGCCATAGCTCTGGCCACCGTAGATCGGCAGCACGTGGAAGCCCTTGATGTGGGCGGCATAGCTCTGGAAGGCTTCGGCGACCTGGATCGCCAGTTCACGCGTCGGCGCCAGCACCAGCGCCTGCGGCGCGGTTTTCTTGACGTCGATATTCGACAGGATCGGCAGCGCGAAGGCCGCGGTCTTGCCGGTCCCGGTCTGGGCCTGCCCCAACACGTCGCGCCCTTCCAGCAGCAAAGGAATGGTGGCAGCCTGGATCGGCGACGGCGTTTCGTAGCCGACGTCTTTCAATGCTTTCAGGACAGGTGCCGAAAGATTGAGGTCGGAAAACGATGGGATTGGGGTGTCAGACATAAAGGAGTTGCTCTTAAATAAGTAGAAACGAAAGCGGTAGTTTACACCGTCGCCCCGCGCAAGGCGCTAAATAGGACGACGCATGGACTAAACAGGCGTGGATTATGAGGCCAAAACCACAGAATCCGAAAAAAACAAAAAGCCCTTGCAGGCTAAACCTGCAAGGGCTGGCAGACGCCGCGCTGGGCGGCGTGCCGATCAACCAGTGTGTTGCTTACAGCTTGTAGTTCAGGCCCAGCAGCATCTGGCGGCCGTACTTGCTGTAGCCGCGCGGACGATCTTCGGTGCCGGCGTAGCTGCGGAAGGCGGTGTCGGTCAGGTTGTTCACCTGGAACAGCACCGACAGACCTTCGACCTGCTTGAAGTCGTAACCCAGTTGCAGGTCGACCACTTTATCAGCTTTCACGTAAGTCAGCTCGGTTGCACCGCCGATGCCGCCGATTTCACCCACGAAGTCGCTGCGGTAGCGCTGGCTGATGCGGGCCGAGAAACCGTCTTTCTCGTAGTAGGCGGTGACGTTGAACACGCGCTTGGACAGGCCTGGCAGCGGGATCGCGAGGCTGCCGAAGCGCTGGTCGACGATCGAGATTTCGCTGCTGGTGAACGAGGCGTTGGCGGTGATGCCGAAGCCGTCCAGCATCGGGTGGATCATGTCCAGCGGGGTCGAGGCCGCGAACTCCAGGCCCTTCAGGGTGCCGCCTTCGCCGTTCATCGGCTGGGTCATGGTGCCGATATTGGTCAGGGCGCCCTGCAGGTTGAACTCCGAGAAGTCACGCGGCACGGTCACGCTGTAGATGTACGAGGACAGGTCCTTGTAGAAGCCGGCGGCCGAGATATAACCCTTGTTGCCGAAGTATTTTTCGTACGACAGGTCAACCTGCTTGGCGCGCCATGGGTCGAGCTGGGCGTTGCCGCCATTGCCCCATGGGGTGCCGGTGGTTTGCGCGGTCAGGCCCACTTCCAGGGCGGCGTTCAGCTGGTTCAGCTTGGCGCGCGCCAGGGTCTTGCCGGCGCCGAAGCGGATGAATTGCTGGTCAGGCAGGGCCCAGGCCAGGTTCACGCTCGGCAGGTAGTCGGTGTACTTCTTGCCGTCGGTCAGTGGCACCAGGTCGGCGAACGGCCAGGCGCGCAGCGTGTTCGCGGTCGAGCTCTGGTCGGTTTCGATGACTTGCATGCCGATATTGCCGCGCAGTGGCATCGACATCAGTTCGGTGTCGATGTTCAGCTTGGCGTAGCCGGTCTTGACCTTTTCTTCGATCGACCAGTTCTTGGTCGCGCCCCACGGCACCAGCACCGTCGGGGTGAACGGGCCGAAGTTGTTCGCCAGCACCGCGTCGATGTCCCAGCTCAGCGAGTTCTGCAGGCCATAGAGACCCTGCGAGCCATTGAGCACGCCAGGCGCGAAGGTGCCGTCACCCAGCTTGGTGAAGCCGGTTTCCAGGTGTTCCTTCTCTTTCTCGCGCTTGGAGTGGTTGTAGCCGACTTCCAGGCTGCTGAACGGACCGTCCGAGAACTTGCGCTCGAGGCTGACGCGGAACGACGTCATCTTGTCGGTCATGTTCGGGGCGTTGACGTAGCCGTCGCCGAACTGGCCGCCGATGGCGATCTGCGACGGATCGTCGTAGACGCCGGACAGCGACAGTTGCGGGATGGTGCCGCCGTTGTAGCTGTAGCCCAGGGTCTGGCGGGTGGCGCGGCCCGAGTTAATCTCGATCAGCTGCTCCTTGTGGTCAGCCTTGGAACGGCTGATGTCGACGATACCGACCCAGTCGCCCGAGCTGTAGCGGTTGTTCCAGCCGAATGCGGTCAGCTTGTCGTCGCGCGTCATGCGGTTGTTGCGCACCACCGGATTGACGTTGTTGGCGGTGCCGGCGATCGCAGTGCCGTTGACCACGGTCGCGTTCGAGAAGCGCACTTCGCCGTCGTCCTTCAGCGGCATTTCGATGCCGCGGCGGATTTCTTCCTGGTCGAAGCGCGAGTGATAGACGTCGAAGGTCGAGCTGAAGTTGCGGTTAGGACGCCATTCCAGCACACCCATCAGGCCGTCACGCACCTGGTCGCCGGTGGTGGCCATCGACTTCATGCCCTTCGGCACTTTAACGGTCGAGCCTGGCACGACATTGGTGTCATCCACCCAGTCCCAGGTCTCGAACTGCTGGTGCACGTTCGGCTTGTCCTGGCGCGCATAGCCGATCGCCACGCCGAGGGTGCGGTTGGCGAACTGGTCGATGTAGGACGCGCTGATGCGGCTGCCGGTGTCCGGCGAACCGGCGCTGATCGAGCCTTTCGAGTTCTTTTCGCCGCGCACATTGACGGTGATGACGCGCTCGCGCAGCGACAGCGGCTTGATGGTCTGCAGGTCGACCGTGCCCGACAGGCCCTGGCCGACGACTGCAGCGTCGCCGGTCTTGTACACGGTGACGGCGCTGATCAGTTCCGATGGGTACTGGTCGTATTCGACGCTACGGTCCGAGCTGGTGGTGACCTGCTCGCGGCCGTTCAGCAGCGCAGTCGACAGGTCGCCCGAGGTGCCGCGGATGCTGATCTGCTGGGCCTGGCCATTGACGCGCTGGGCCGACAGGCCCGGCAGGCGAGCCAGCGATTCGGCGATCGACACGTCCGGCAGCTTGCCGATGTCTTCCGAGGAGATCGCTTCGACGATGCCGGTCGATTCGCGCTTGACGGCGATCGCATCTTCGATCGCGCGGCGGATGCCGGTCACGGTCACGGTGGTGACAGGCGCGTCCGGGTTCAGGTTGGCGGTTTCGCCGGTGCTGGCGGTTTGCGCGTGTGCGCTGCCGGCCAGGACCGTGACAAAGATGGCGCAGCCGGCGGCAACCGGGCTCAGCTGGAATGCGGCACGCTTGGTGGCGATATTTTTCATGTGTCCCCTCAGATAGAACGATGTAGTCCCGAAATCACCTGCTTGAGCAGACCGGGATCGGCTTTTTGCGACAAAATCAACGTTGGGCGGAATTTTGTATTAAAACTAGATGCACTGTCAACGGGAGTTATTTAGAGCAAGGATTACGCGATCGGATTCGCTAATACATTGTAATTTAACGGATTTTTCGTTGTTTAAGAGCGACAGGGCAATGTAGTGACTCTGTAGTCGGGCTACAAATGCCCTTAAAACCGGCAGATTTTTATTGCCTCGCACCATCTTGGTGCGCTTCCTGTAGTAAATCATTCAGATCGAGGGCGCTTAGGCCCGCAGACTGAAAATTTGCTACACAGATAAGTTCCTCGACCTGATGCGGCCTTACAACAGGCGAAAAAAAGGCCGCCCGAAGGCGGCCGTGCGGCAGAGTCGATGAGGGGGCTAGGATCTTTTAGCCGCGCAATGTTTGGCGATGTATTCTTCATGCGACGGCATCACGTCGACGCATTTGCGGATCACGTCGCGCACGCTGCCCATGTAGTCGGCGATATCCGCCTCGGACTGGGTATCGGCCAGCGGGTGGTAGCCGTCGATGGGCATGTTCTGCCCTTCGAACACCTGCAACCAGCCGACCTCGGAAAACAGCTCATTATCGACGCGCACGATCTTGCCGCGCGAACGGTACAAGTCCATCTTCTGGCGCAGGGTTTCCGGAATCGCCATATGCGCGCACTCGGTCCAGTAGGCCGAATCGGTGCGCTGGTTCAGGTGGTAGTGCAGGATGATGAAGTCGCGCACGCGCTCGTACTCGAAGCGCGACTGGCGGTTGAACTCGATGCGGTCGGTCTCGCTGAAGCGGCGGTCCGGGAAGAATTCGACCAGGCGCGCGATCGCCGACTGGATCAGGTGGATGCTGGTCGACTCGATCGGCTCCAGGAAGCCGCCCGCCAGGCCGATTGCCACCACGTTGCGGTTCCAGGCCTGCTTGCGCATGCCGGTGCGGAACTTGATCATGCGCGGCTCGGCCAGCGCGCGGCCGTCGAGGTTCGACAACAGGGTCGCGGTCGCCTCGTCGTCGCTGATGAAGCGGCTGCAATACACATGGCCGTTGCCGGTGCGGTGCTGCAGCGGGATGCGCCACTGCCAGCCCGATTTATGCGCCGTGGCGCGCGTAAACGGCGTCATCGCCGGCACCGATTCGCACGGCACGGCCAGTGCGCGGTCGGCCGGCAGCCAGTGATTCCAGTCTTCGTAGCCGGTCTCCAGGGTCTGCTCGATCAACAGGCCGCGGAAGCCCGAACAGTCGACGAACAGTTCGCCCTCGATGCGCTGGCCGCCTTCCAGCTCGACCGCTTCGATGAAACCGTCCGGCTCGCGCTGGATGGCGCGCGCAATCTTGCCCTCGATGCGGGTCACGCCGCGCGCCTCGCACAGGGCTCGAAGGTATTTCGCGTACAGGCTGGCGTCGAAGTGATAGGCATAGGCGATGTCGCCCAGCGGCGAATTCGGTACATCGGTGCGCGCCGGCATGAACTTGCCGGCCTTGGCCGCCATGCGCGTGATCGAGTATTCCTCGAGCGGCGCGGCCTTGCCCAGCGCGCGCATCTTGTGCCAGTACTGCTCGAACGGCACGGTGGCCAGGTCTTGCCCCATGCGCCCGAAGCCGTGCATATAGCGCTCGCCCAGCTTGCCCCAGTTGACGAACTCCACGCCCAGCTTGAAGGTGCCCATCGTCTCGCGCATGAACTCCGCCTCGTCGATCCCGACCACGCGGTTGAAGCGCTGGATCATCGGGATGGTCGCCTCGCCCACGCCGACGATGCCGATCTCGTCCGACTCGACCAGCCGGATATTGTAGCGGCCGTTGAGCATGCTGCTCAACGCCGCCGCCGTCATCCAGCCGGCGGTGCCGCCGCCGACGATGACGATGTCCTTGATTGCCTGGTGTTCCATATTTTTATTCCTGCTGTCTCGTCCAAGAAAAACAACCCCCGGGGCCTGGCGGCCGCGAGGGTTGCATTGTAGTCCTGCCCGATTGCGATCAGAACTTGTAGTTGGCGCCGAACTGGTAGGTGCGGCCGTACTCCACGCGACGGGTGATCGAATCGCTGTTGTCGGTGTACTCCTGATACGGTGCGTTGTTCCAGTTGTTCGCTTGTGCGAACACCGACACACCTTTGGCGAAGCCCTTCTGGATCTCGTACGAGATCTGGAAGTCGACGATGGTCTCGCCCTTCACGAAGGTGTACTGCAGCGTGTCCGAGAAGTCGGGCGACTGGCCCAGGAAGTCCGAACGCTTGCGCGCCGCGGCGGCGATCTGGAAGCCGTTCTTCTCGTAGTACAGGCGCAGGTTGCTGACCTTGCGCGACAGGCCCGGCAGTGGGATGGTGGTCGCCGCGGTCTGCACGTTGCCGAAGCCCAAAGCCGGCAGGTCGATCTTCGACGTGGTGTTCGAGTGGTTGGCCAGGATGCCGAAGCCGTCCAGCCATGGATGCACCATCTCGAGCGGCACGTTGATCGCCAGCTCGTAACCGCGGATGGTACCGCCGTCGCCGTTTTCAGGACGGTTCAGCACGCCGATGGTTGAACCGGCGAACGAGCCGGACGTCGGCAGCGGCGTGGTCTCGGTGACCCACGGCGCGAAGTCGTATTCCGATGGCGTACGCAGGATGAAGGTGTCGAGCTTCTTGTAGAAGCCGGCCACGCTGATATAGCCCTTCTTGCCGAAATACTTCTCGTACGACAGGTCGAACGACTTGGCCTTGAACGGTTCCAGCATCGGGTTGCCGCCGCCGCCGCTCAGGAACGGGTTGGTCACGCCGGTGTTGACGCCAAAGCCGATGCCGCCGCGCAGGTCGTCCAGGGTCGGACGCGACAGCACTTGCGCCATGCCCATGCGCAGCACCTGGTCGTTCTTGAGGTCGAACGACAGGTTCAGGCTCGGCAGCACATCCCAGTAGTCGTGCTCGCCGGTAGTACGCACCACCGGGCAGGTGTCGGCGGTCTCGCCGGTGCAGTTGCCGCTGTTGAAGCCGCCGCCCATCTGCTTGGTGTGCACGAACTGGGTGCCGACGTTGCCGCGGTATTCCAGGCCGAACAGTTCGCCGTTCAGGTCGCCCATGACGTAGGCGGTCTGCACGGTTTCCTTCACGTCCCACATCTTGGTGAGGATGTCGGCATTGACCTTCGGCGCCAGTTCATAGACCGATCCGAGCGAGCCCAGTGGATTCCAGGTGGCGATCGGGATACCGGTGGTGCCGGCCGTGTTCGGGGTGCTGCCCGGCATCGCGACGGCGCCGAAGCGGTCGCCGCCGATGATCATCAGGCGGCCTTCTTCGCCGGTACGGGCTTTTTCGCGGTCGGTGAAGTTGTAGCCGAACTGGATCGCCGACACCGGACCCCATTCGACGTTGCGCTTGGCGTTCAGGCGGATCGCCTTGAGCGTGTCTTCGATATACGGCTGGGCCAGGTAACCGGCCTGGGCCAGCGGATTGTCGGCCGTGCCCGACCAGCCGTTGACGTCGGTCAGGCGGGCGACGTTGGGGTCAGCGTAATTCAGGCCGGTGCGCCAGGCGATATCGGTGAAGTTGCCGCCGTTAAAGCCGGTCCACGAGATCGTGTCCAGGTTGGCCGCATTGCCCGGCAGGCCGGCGCTGGTTTCATAGCGCGAGCTCAGCTTGGTCGCCTTGGACCAGGTGAGGTCGGCGCTGGTGTTCCACTCGCCCAGTTTCAGCTCGTTCTTCCAGCCGACCGTCTTGAGGTCGTCGTCCGCCGATTCGATGTGGTTGCGGATCACGGCCTTGTAGTTGGTCAGGGTGCCGCTGGTGGCGATGCCGTTCTGCACCGTCACGTTTTCCAGCACGCCGGCCGGATCGTACAGGCCCGAGGTGTTGGCGCCGACAGCGCCTTCCAGGCCGCTGCGCTTGTAGCCGGTTTCGCCGGCCGAATAGAACAGGTCGACTGTCGAACGGAAGTTGCGGTTCGGGCGCCATTGCAGCGAGGCGAAGGCGCCGTCGCGGTTGTGGTAGCCGGTTTCGGTATCGGCGGTGAAGCCCAGCGGCACGCGCACGTTCTGGCCGTTGTACGGCAGTTCGGCCACGTTGCCGCCCCAGGCATCGTACTTGCGCTGTTCGCCGCCGGTCTCGTCGTACGAGGTCAGGCCGACCGCCACGCCGATCGTGCGGTTGGCGAACTGGTCGATGTACGACAGCGAGAAGCGGTCGCCATCGCCTTCTTCGGCGGTGCGCACGCCCAGGCGGCTCTTCTTGTAGTTGACGGCGATGACGCGCTTGCCGAAGTCGAGCGGCTGCACGGTCTTGAGGTCGATGGTCGCGGCCAGGCCCTGGCCGATCACGCTCGCGTCCGGGGTTTTGTAGATCACCACGCCGCCCATCAGCTCGGACGGGAACAGGTCGAATTCAGGATTGCGGGCGTTGCCGGTCGAGGCCATTTCGCGGCCGTTGAGCAGGGTGCCGTTGAAGCTCGGCGACAGGCCGCGCACCGAAATCTCGGACGCGCGTCCCGAACCGCGGCTGCGCTGGGCGGTCACGCCCGGCAGGCGCGCAATCGATTCGGCCACCGAGGAATCGGGCAGCTTGCCGATGTCTTCGGCCGAAATCGCTTCGACGATGGAATTGGAATTACGCTTGACCGAGATCGCCGCCTCGATGCCCTGGCGGATGCCGGTCACGGTGACGGTGGAGACGCTTGGCGCCGGCGCCGGGGTGGCGATGACTTCGCTGGTGGCGGCCGCGGTCGGGGTGTTCGGTGCGACGGCGGTCTGCGCTTCGCTGCCGGATGCCTGGGCGAAGGCCTGGCCAGCCAGCGCCGACAGCAGGACGGCGCAGCCCGCGGCGAACGGGTTCAACGGGAATGCGGTACGCGCCGACTTGCCGGCGCGCCTGGTGGCGGTAGCTTTCATGTGTCTCCTCGGTGAAAGGCGGTTTCCCGCGGCGCGGCGTTGCCGCTGCCGGGGTCATTGCCTCGACAATTTTTATCAGCCCCGACTCAACGTCTGTACTAAAACTAGATGTTGCAGTCGAAAACTGTGTGTATCGACAATAATGGCAGGTTTCGAAAAAAACAGTATCGCGCGCGTTGTAGCTGGGCTACAGAAATAGCCATGTTCGGCTTAGCGGGAGGAGATTTCGCGCTGTTTCTAAAGGAAATCTGAAGATTCAGTGGAGGCGCGTCCGTGTAGTTCCACTAGAGACGGCAGGCGGTGTATTGATTGTTAGCGGCCATTTTCTATAGTACTCTTTCGCCAACACAACAACACTTCGCGCCAATTCGTACTCACTCTGCATAGGTTTGTAGTCTTACTACCTGAGCAGCTGATAGCGATAATGGCGCTCGATAATCATGAGACAACTCCTCGCCAGCATCGTGCTCGGCGGCGCTTCGCTTGCCGTCCACGCCCAGACCCCCGACATCGCCCGCATGGAGCCGCCCTTCTGGTGGGCCGGCATGCAGCACGAGCAAGTGCAGTTGATGGTGTATGGCGACAAGATCGCCGACCTGGACCCGTCGCTGGCGTATCCGGGCGTGCGCATCGCCTCGGTGACCCGCACCCCGAACCGTAACTACCTGTTCATCGACCTGGTGCTCGACCCGAAGGTCAAGCCAGGCAGCTTCGACATCGCCTTCAAGGGTGCCAACCGCACGGCCAGCTATACCTATCGCCTGCTGGAGCGCGAAGCCGGTTCCGCCGAACGCCAGGGCTTTTCCAGCAAGGACGCGATCTACCAGATCATGCCGGACCGCTTCGCCAATGGCGATGCGTCCAACGACAGCGTCGAGGGCATGCCCGACAAGCTCGACCGCAAGGGTGGCCTGGGCCGCCACGGCGGCGACATCAAGGGCATCATCGACCGCCTCGACTACGTCGCCGGCCTCGGCTTCACCCAGCTGTGGCCGACGCCGCTGATCGAAAACAATATGCCGGGCTACTCCTACCACGGCTATGCGGCCACCGACCTGTACAAGATCGACCCGCGCTACGGCAGCAACGAGGACTTCAAGCGCCTGTCGCAGGAAGCGAAAAAGCACGGCATCGGCATCATCCAGGACGTGGTGCTGTCGCACATCGGCAGCCACCACTGGTGGATGAAGGACTTGCCGGCGCCGGAGTGGATCAACTACAACGACAAGTTCGTGCCGACCCACCACTACCACACGGCGGTGCAGGACCCATACGGCTCGAAGGAAGACGCCGACAACTTCACGCGCGGCTGGTTCGTCAAGAGCATGCCCGACATGAACCAGTCCAATCAGCTGGTGTCGAACTACCTCATCCAGAACAATATCTGGTGGATCGAGTACGCGGGTCTTTCCGGGCTGCGCATCGACACCTTCGGCTACTCGGACAAGGCCTTCCTGGGCGAGTACACGAAGCGCCTGATGGCGGAATACCCGAACCTGAACCTGGTCGGCGAAGAGTGGTCAACCAAGGTGCCGGTGGTGGCCTACTGGCAGCGCGGCAAGCAGAACTTCGACGGCTACCAGGCCTACACCCCTAGCCTGATGGACTTCCCGGTGGCCGAGGCGATGCGCAAGGCACTGGCAGACAAAAAAGGCGGCAACGTCTTCACCGACGTCTACGAGACGCTGTCGCTCGACTACCTGTATCCGGAGCCGGGCAACCTGGTGCTGTTCGCCGACAACCACGATATGTCGCGCATCTACAGCGAAGTGGGCGAAGACTTCGACAAGTACCGCATGGCCATGATCTTCATGATGACGGCGCCGCGCATCCCGCAGTTCTACACGGGCGACGAGATCCTGATGACCAGCGCCGTCGGCGAGCGCAACGACGCCACCTACCGCACCCCGTTCCCGGGCGGCTGGGCCGGCGACAAGGTCGATGCGTTCAAGGGCATTGGTCTCAGCAAGAAGCAGCGCAATGCGCAGGACTTCGTGCGCAAGCTGGCCAACTGGCGCAAGGGCCAGCCGGTCATCCACAACGGCAAGATGATGCATTACGGCCCGCAGGACAACACCTGGGTCTACTTCCGCTACAACGATGACAAGAAGGTGCTGGTTGCGTTCAACAACAACAGCAAGGAGATGTCGCTCGATGTCGACCGCTTCCGCGAGATGCTCTCCGGCGTAGCCAGCGGCACCGACGCGCTGACCGGCAAGACCTATGACTTGCGCGAGAAGCTGGTGCTGGCGCCGCGCGCGGCCATCGTCCTCGAACTGGCGGCGCCGCAATGAAGCGCCGTGCCATCGCCCTGGCGGCCCTGCTCTCCTGTGGCAGCGTCCTCGCCCAGAACGTCGACGGCCTGTACGTGCGCGGCGCCTTCAATGGCTGGGGCACCGCCAGTCCGCTCGCGGCCAAGGGCGATGGCATCTACCAGGCCGACGTCGAGGTCATGCCCGGCAACCACGCCTTCAAGCTGGGCACTGGCGACTGGAGCGCCGAGTGGGTGATCGATCCCGATAAAAGCACCAGCGTCAGGCCCGATACCGACTACCGCCTGGAGCGGCAGTCCGGTCCCGAGACCTTCCTGTTCGTGCGCCAGCCCGGCACCTACCGCTTTACGATCGATGCGCGCGATCGCGCCAAGCCTGTGCTGAAGGTGGCGCGCATCGCCGACACCCAGCGTGGCGCCGGCCCCGATCCGCATGCCGGCCACACGGCCCAGGCAAGCCAGCAATGGCCGACCTGGGACGGCAAGGTGGAAACCGTGCGCTATTCGACGCCGGATGCGGACGCGCCGCTGCGCCGCTACGTCCAGTCGAGCACCATGCTGCTGCGCGATCCCGGTCCGCAGCACGTCGAGTATGCCGAAGAAGACGGCCTGCCGCGCGTACGCAGCGGCAACCTGGCCTTCGACGCCCTGTTCGCGATGGCCGGCCGCGAGATGCGCCAGAATTCGGTCAGCCAGATCAATGACGGCAACTACAACGGCGGCAACGCGATCGACTGCGCGTGCTTCGCCACGGGCGAGAAATGGGCCTATGTCTGGACCCGCGACCTGTCGTACGCGGCCGACCTGGGCCTGGCCCTGCTCGATCCGCAGCGGGTGCGCAATTCACTGGATTTCAAGCTCTCGGGCTGGCGTCCCGAAGTCACGGCCGCGGCGCAGGTCCCGGGCACGCCGGACGGCCTGCAGATCGTGCAGGATACCGGCAGCGGCGGCAGCTGGCCGGTCAGCACCGACCGGCTGACCTGGGCCCTGGCAGCCGAGGAGACGCTGCGCACCCTGCCCGCTTCCGAACGCGCCGCGTTCGCCGCGCGCGCCCTGAAGGCGCTGTCGAACACGATCGAGATCGACCGCGTGGCCGCCTTCGATCCGGTGACTGGACTGTACACGGGCGAGGAATCCTTCCTCGACTGGCGCGACCAGACCTATGCCGCCTGGATCCCGGGCGACCTGGCCTCGATGGCCAGTTCCAAGGCGCTGTCGACCAACGTCGTGTATTACCAGGCGCTGAACCTGGCCGCGAAGCTGGCGCGCGAGCACAAGGACAACGACAAGGCGCAGCGCTACACGCGCTGGGCGCAAGAACTGAAGCGGGCGATCAACGAGCGCCTGTGGTTGAAAGACGCTGGCATGTACAGCAGCCTCACCGCCGGCCACCTGGACGACGCGCCGCTGCACAAGTTCGACTGGCTGGGCCAGGCGCTGGCCATCGTCAGCGGCGTGGCCGACGAGCGCCAGGCGCGCTCGATCCTGGCGCGCTATCCGCATGGCCCGCTGGGCGCCCCGATGATCTGGCCGCAGCAGGTCAAAGCGCCGGTCTATCACAACCGCTCGAGCTGGCCGTTCGTGACCGCCTATGGCCTGCGGGCGGCGGCCCACGGCAAGAACGCGGCGGTGGCCGACGTGGCCTACGCTTCGTTGATGCGCGGGGCGGCGGTCAATCTGTCGAATATGGAAAACCTCGAGTGGCTGTCCGGCCAGCCGCTGCTGCTCGACGAAAACAACCCGGGGCTGAGCGGTCCGGTGATCAACTCGCGCCGCCAACTGTGGTCGGTGGGCGGCTATCTCGGCATGGTGATCGGGAATGTGTTCGGCGTGGAGACGCTGGACGACGGCATCGCATTGAAACCGTTCGTGACCGCGAAACTGCGCCGCGAGACCTTCGGCGGCACGAACGAGATCGCGCTGCACGACCTGCGCCTGCATGGCAAGCGCATCGACGTGCGCATGCAACTGCCTGCCGTGAGCGAGAAAGATGGCTATTACGCGGTCGAGCGCATCGTCCTGAATGGCAAGCCGGTCACCGGCGCCATCCGCCTGGACGCGCTGGCCGACAGCAACCGCATCGAGATCGTGCTGGGCAAACTGGTGACCGGCCAGCAGGACATCCGCCGCGTCAACGCCAATCCCTATGAAGAAGCAAGCGCCGTCTTCGGCCCGCGCGAGCCGACCATCGACAGCCTGGCGCGCGCCTCGTCCGGTGCGGTCACCTTGCAGATCGGCGCCAACGGCAATGCCGCCAACGTGAGCTATCGGGTCTACCGCGACGGCAAGCTGGTGGCCGACAAGCTGCCGGCCGGGACCTGGGTCGATCGCAAGGCTGGCGCCACCTCCTGCTATGCGGTCGAAGCCTTGTACACCGACAGCGGCAACGTCAGCCACCACAGCCAGCCGCGCTGCGTCGATGCGGGCACCGAGATTCCCGTGACCGATGCACGCGTGATTTCGAACCTGAAGACGACCGCGCCCGATGCGCGCTTCACCCAGGCTCACCTCAAGGACTGGGGCAAGCCGGACGACCGCTTCGCCGTCGACGGCATCCGCATCGAACGCGCGGGCGATTACCGCATCCAGGTGCGTTACCACAACGGCGCCAACCAGGTGAACCTGGGCATCAGCGGCGGCGTGAAATGGCTGGCGCTGAAGGACGGCAGTGGCAAGGTCGTGGCCCAGGGCGTGATCCAGCTGCCGCATGCGCCGCTGCTGCAGAAGGACACGCCGAGCGTGTATTCGACGCCGCTGGCGGCGCGCATTGAGGCTGGCAACGAGGCGGGCAGCTACCGTCTCGAGATGACGGACTTCTACAATATGAGTTATCTCGACAGTAACCGCAGCTTCACCGGCGCCGGCGGCGCCGAGCCGTCGAACCGCTTCGATATCTACGGCGTGCGGCTGCTGCGGGTGAAGTAAAGCCTGGCCAGATAGTCAGCTACCACGTCGTTCCCGCCTTCGCGGGAACGACGTGCTGGCGTCAGCAAAGAAGGTAATCGTTAGCTTTACGCTCAGGCTTCACGCAGTCTCGAACGTGCCTTCGACAGGCCTCGGCTCACCGCGCCCGCTCGAAGACACCAACAACTTGAGCCGCCCCTCAAGCACCCTGAATTCGAACGGCGTCGCCATCTTGCTCACCTCGCCGTCCGCCGCCACCTTCAGGCGCTTGCGGCCATAGAACGACGGCGTGCGCACCGTCATGCTCTTGAATGCGAAGGCGATGACGTCGTCGCCTGCGCCGAGCTTGCCGAAAGC
This sequence comes from Massilia sp. CFBP9026, assembly GCF_034045165.1. NCBI lineage: Bacteria > Pseudomonadati > Pseudomonadota > Betaproteobacteria > Burkholderiales > Oxalobacteraceae > Massilia > Massilia sp. CFBP9026. The sequence goes on along the minus strand of NZ_JAXCWH010000003.1, from coordinate 203,011 downwards.
GCCGCGGATCAGGAGGCCCAGCAGCCCGAGCTTGCCCATCGGCTTGGGCGCCAGCGCCACCAATTGCCCCTCCTCCACCGCCTCGGTCAGGTCTTCCATCCCGACCTGCTCCATCTGCAGCCGGTTATTACCCACGAACAGGGTCGTGGTGCGCAGATGTTTTTCCTTGCCGTCGAGTTCGAGCGTGATGCGCAGGTGGCGGTGGGGCCGCAACGCCATCTTGATCGCCGACAGGAAGGCGACGAGGCGGCTGCGGCCATATTCGCGCTTGTCGTGCTCGCGCGCCTCGAGCAGCGCCGGATACAAGCCCACACTGGCATTGACCAGGAAGATCTTGTTGTTGAGCATGCCGATCTGCACCGGCCTCACCTCGGCGCGCAGCATCGCGTACACCGCCTCGGCCAGGTCTTCCGGAATGCCGTGGGTGCGGCCAAAGTAATTAAATGTCCCCTGCGGCAGCACGCCGAACAGGCAACCGGCCAGCACCGCCTGGTGCGCCACCGTGTTGATGGTGCCGTCGCCGCCGGCCGCGACCAGCACGCCGCCGTCAGCAAGGGCCTTGGCGGCCATTTCGCGCGCGATGTGTTCCAGTCTCTCTGGATCTTCGACCACTTCCAGGTGGCAGACCCGGCCCGACTGGTCCATGACCTCGCGGATCGTCGAGATGCGCTCCTCGGTCTCGGAATGCCCGGAACCGGCATTCAAGACAATGTAGAAATGGGCGTCTTGCGGCAACTCGTTGGATGGCATCGGTGTCGTTTCGGTCAGCAGGCATTGGAGATGCGCCATCGTACCACCGTCAATACCCGCACAAGGTGCGCTACTCAACCATCCAGATCGGCCAGGTAGACGTCGACCTCGGGCTGGCCGGGGGCCAGGGTGGCGCGGCGTTCCAGGCGCAGTCCCAGCCGTTGCAGGAGCGCGATCGAGGCCGCATTGCCGGGAGAGACGATCGCCGCCAGGCGCCGGATGCCCAGCCGCGCCGCAAGACGCACCACCGCCTGCCCTGCCTCGAAGGCGTAGCCGCATCCGCGGTACTCGGGCAGGAAGGCATAGCCGATATCGACGTGCTCCAGGGTGTCGCGCTTGACCAGGCCGGACAGGCCGATCGGCGCGCCATCCGTCAGCCGCTCGACCAGGTATAGCGAATGGCCGTATTTCTCCTGCATCGCGATCGGGCCCTCGCACAAGCCGCGGCGCGCGGCGTCGACGGTGCGCAGCTTGCGGTCGCCGATATGCTCGATGAAGGCGGGGTCGTTGGCCAGCGCCAGGTAGAACGGGGCGTCGTCCTCGGTGACGCGGCGCAGGCGCAGGCGGTCGGTGGTGAGGATCTCGGTCATGGCCGAGATCATATCGTGCTTATGTGCTCGCGACTACTCGTCCGCGGTCGGCCAGTGGTCGGGGTCTTGCAGCAGCTGGTACATCACATAGGCATCGACATAGCCCAGGCGCTTGTGGCGAAAGGCCTTGGGCAGGGTGCCGACGATGGAAAAACCCAGTTTCTTCCACAGCCCGATGGCGGCGGCATTGGTGCTGACCACGTGGTTGAACTGCATCGCCAGGAAGCCCAGGCTGCGCGCCTCGTTCAGGCTGTGTTCACCCAGCTGGCGGCCGATGCCCGCCCCCTGCGCCGACGGACTGACCATATAGGACGCATTGGCCACGTGGTGGCCGCGTCCGACCTGGTTCGGCACCAGCTTGTACATGCCCAGCACCCGCCCCGCCGCGCTCACGGCGACGAAGCTGTGCACGCCCTGGCCCAGCCAGTAATGATGGCCTGCCTCGCGCGAGGTGGCGGTGGTGAAGACATAGCTTTCACCGGCCACCACGTGGGCGCAAAAAATGGTCCAGATCGCCTCGAAGTCGGCTTCGACGGCGGGACGGATTTCAATATCTCTCACAACAGTCAGTTTGCAAATGCCAGAACCCGGCGGTCAGTTATTTTGCCTGAAAACTCACAAATAATCACGGAGCATCCTGGTTTTCCGGCTTGTTGCTTTGGGGCATCCGGAAGTCGACGCCATCGGGCCTTCCGTCGAGATACAGGTGGCTGGCGGCGGCCGGCGCCTCGGCCACCACCCGGCCGCGCCGCAGCACGAGCCGGCGCGCCGCGCGCAGGCGGATCGCCTCCACCGGAGAACCGGCGTCCAGGATCACCAGGTCGGCATGGCAGCCAGGAGCCAGGCCGTATCCTTCGAGACCAAGGATGCGCGCTGGCGTCGCGGTGATCGCGTCGAAGCAGGACTGCATCGCCTCCAGCCCCGTCATCTGCGCCACGTGCAGGCCCATGTGCGCCACTTCGAGCATGTCGCCCGAGCCCATGCCATACCAGGGGTCGAGCACGCAGTCGTGGCCGAAGGCGACGTCGACGCCGGCCGCCATCAGTTCGGGCACGCGGGTCATGCCGCGCCGCTTGGGATAGGTGTCGTGGCGGCCCTGCAGGGTGATGTTGATCAGCGGGTTGGCGATCGCCGCCACGCCGCTTTCCGCGATCAGCGGCAGCAGTTTGCTCACATAATAATTGTCCATCGAGTGCATCGAGGTCAGGTGCGAGCCGGCCACCCTGCCCTGCAGGCCGAGGCGCTGGGTCTCGTACGCCAGCGTCTCGATATGGCGCGACAGCGGGTCGTCGCTCTCGTCGCAGTGCATGTCGACCCGCAAACCGCGTTCGGCCGCGAACTCGCACAGCAGGCACACCGACTCGGCGCCCTGCGCCATGGTGCGCTCGAAATGGGGGATGCCGCCGACCACGTCCACGCCCATGCCGATCGCGCGCTTCAGGTTGTCGAAGGCGGTCGGGCTGCGCAGCAGGCCATCCTGCGGAAAAGCGACCAGTTGCAGGTCGAGATACGGCGCCACCCGGCGCTTGACTTCCAGCAGGGCTTCCACCGCCAGCAGGCGGTCGTCGCAAATGTCGACATGGCTGCGGATCGCCAGCAGGCCACGGGCCACCGCCCAGTCGCAATAGCGCAGCGCGCGCTCGACCAGCGCGTCCTGGGTCAGCGTGGGCTTGAGCTCGCCCCACAGCGCGATCCCTTCCAATAAGGTGCCGCTGCGGTTCACGCGCGGCAAGCCATAGCTCAGCACCGCATCCATATGGAAGTGGGCGTCGACGAAGGGCGGGCTGACCAGATCACCGGCGGCGTCGATTTCGCGCGCGCCCCTGGCCGCCAAGCGCGGCTCGAGGGCCGCGATGCGGCCGTCGGCGATGCCGATATCGATGTCTTGCCGGCCGTCGGGCAGCGTCGCATTGCGAATCACGAGGTCCATGTCAACTCCATCCTTGATTGGTCATTGTAGCAATTCGGGAACACGGTCTTTGAGCTAAATCAAACAATGCTGCGATGCAATATTACCCTTAATAAATAAGCCACCTTTGTGCGTTGCAACACCCGCAAATCGTGGTTACACTGGTCGATATTGCAGCGCGCCATACTGACCGATAGGAAATCCAATGACTTCACTTCCCGAGCAATTGTCCGCAGCATCTACCAGGCAACTGAGCGCCCAACTGGATGCGCAGTTCCGCTTCTTCAATACTTTCGCCACGCAGGCGCTGGACAACGCCAGCCGTCTCATGTCGCTCAACCTGTCGGCCTCGCGCGATTCGGTCGAGCGCTCGTCGCACACCCTGCGCCAGCTGATCGGGGCAACCCAGCCGCAAGACCTGCTGGTGCTGCGCACCCATGCCGAAGAACAGGTACGCAGCCTGTTCAACTACGGCCGCGAACTGGCCAACATCACCGCCAATGCGCAGCCATACGGTTTGCGCACGATCGCGCCTCAGGCCGCATCCCCGGCCGTCGTCGCGCCGATCGTTCGGACAGCGCTGATTGCCGAGGCCGTGCAGGAAGCGCCGAAGGAAGCCGTGCAGGTTGCCGAGAAGGTCACGGAGAAAGCCACGGAGCAGATCAAGCAGGCTGCGGAGCAGATTCCCGAACCGGCAGCCGCGCCAGAGCCGTTCGTGGTCGAGCAGGTCGAGCCGGTTGCAACGGCGGCCGAGGTGCAGGCGACGATCCTCGAAGAGCCTGTTCCCGTGTCCGAGCAGAAGCCGATCGCCAAGGCCGTCGGCAAGGGCGCCTCGAAAGCGGCCGCGGTGCCGCAACCGCTTGCGGCCCCGGTCGAGGACAAGGATTCGGCCACCGTCACCCGCATCGGCACGTCGTCGAAGCGCCGCAAATAGGATGGCGAAATAGCGCGGCGAAATGCGCCGGATAGGCAAAACGACTACACTAGCGGGCTCTGGCCCGCTTTTTTTTCGGGCGCATTTCCAAGGATTTCGAATGAGTTTGTCCAGGCTGATCGGCGGCTTCGTGCGCCGGCATTGGCAATCCTATGCCTCGTCGGCCGCCATGCTGGTCGGCGTCGCGATCTGCACCGTCCTCATCCCGCGCAAGGTCGGCGCCATGGTCGACGCCCTTGCCGCCAACCGCCTCGGCCAGCACGACCTGCTGCTCGGGATCGCCGAACTGGTCGCGCTGGGCGTGGCGATCTACGTGCTGCGGGTCTGCTGGCGCATCCGGCTGTACTCGGCCGCCTACAACCTGGGCGTCGAGCTGCGCACCCGCCTGTATGCGCGCCTGGCGGCGCAGGGCCCGGCCTTCTACCAGCGCCAGCGCACCGGTGACCTGATGGCGCTGGCCACCAACGATATCGACGCCATCGAGATGGCGGCGGGCGAAGCCTTGCTGGCCGCCTTCGACGGCACGCTGACCCTGGTGATGGTGCTGGGGATCATGATGCTGGGCGTGGACTGGCGCCTGGCCCTGGTCGCGCTGCTGCCGTTCCCGCTGATGGGCCTCGCGTTCTGGTACATCTCGACCCATATCCACACCGCCGAAGGCGATGCGCTCAAGCGCTTCTCGGCCCTCAACGACCACGTGCAAGAGTCGCTGTCCGGCGTGCGCACCCTGCGCGCCCTGGGCCTTGAAGGGCGCAGCGCGAACCAGTTCGGCGAGCTGGCCGGCAATGCCGCGCAAGCCAGCCTGACGGCGCAAAAATGGGAAGCCGCCTACGAGCCGGCGGTCGGCCTCACGCTCACCGCCGCCACCGGCCTCACGCTCGGCCTGGGCGGCTACCTGGTGTGGCAAAACGAATTGACGGTGGGCGCCCTGACCAGCTTCACGATGTACCTGGGCCAGCTGATCTGGCCGATGTTCGCGGCCGGCTGGGTGCTGACCCTGATCGAACGCGGCCGCGCCGGCCTGGCGCGCCTGCAACCGCTGCTCGACGCTCCGCTCTCGGTCGAAGACACCGGCACGGTCGAACAGGTCGGCCAGGGCGCGCTGGTGCTGGACAAGGTCACCTTCGCCTATGGCGGCCAGGGCAATCTGCAGCAGCCGGCACTCGACGGCGTGTCGCTGCGGCTCGAGCCGGGCCGGACCCTCGGCCTGGTCGGCCCGACCGGTTCCGGCAAGTCGACCCTGCTGCGGGTGCTGCTGCGCCAGGCCACGCCGCAGTCCGGCCGCGCCGAATGGGCCGGCCAACCGCTCGACGCCTATCGCCTGTCGGCGTTGCGCAGCGCGACCAGCTGGGTGCCGCAAGAGTCCTTCTTGTTCTCGGCTACGATCGCCGAGAACATCGCGCTGGCCCGTCCCGGCGCCTCGCGCGCCGAGGTGATCGCGGCGGCGCAGATGGCCGACATCCACGACGACATCCTGCGTTTCCCCCATGGCTACGACACCCCGGTCGGCGAAAAAGGCATCACGCTGTCGGGTGGCCAGCGCCAGCGGGTCGCGATTGCGCGCTCGCTGCTGGCCGACAGCCGCCTGCTGCTGCTGGACGATGCCCTGTCGGCGGTCGACACCGGCACCGAGACCCGCATCCTCGAGCACCTGGCCGAGCTGCGCCAGGCGCAGCCTGGACGCACCGCCATCATCGCCAGCCACCGGTTATCAAGCGTGGTCGCGGCCGACCACATCGTCGTGCTGAAAGCCGGCCGCGTGACGGAAGCCGGCACCCACGATCAACTGCTCGCACTGGATGGCTGGTATGCCAGCCAGTGGCGCTACCAACAACTGGAGGCCAGCCTCGATGCCATCTGACGCAAGCCCCGACAAATCCGTGGAACGCGGCGAACTGCGCAACCAGGCGAAGCTCGCCACGCGCCTGCTGCGCCGCGCCGCCGCGCCCGAAAAGCGCCACCTGGCCGTCGCCACCCTGTGGCTGATCCTGGCCGCGGCCTTCGAAGTCCTGGGCCCGCTGCTGGGCAAGGCCCTGATCGACGACCACCTGCTGCCGCGCAACCTCGACTGGACGCAGATGACGCTGCTGCTGGGCGGCCTGGTCGTCACCGGCTGGATCTCGAGCTGGGTGCGCTACCTGCAGCTGATCCGCCTGTCGGGCCTGGCGATGCGCTCGGTGCAGCGCCTGCGCGAATGGGTCTATGGCCACGTGCTGCGCCTGCCAATGGCCTTCTTCGACCGCGCCATCACCGGCCAGCTGGTCAGCCGTGTAACCAACGACACCGAGGCGGTCAAGACCCTGTACATCCAGGTCCTGTACGTCATGCTCGACAACTCGATCGTCCTGATCGGCACCATGATCGCGATGGCCTGGCTCGACTGGCGCCTGATGCTGATCGTGCTGACGCTGGTGCCGGCGGTGGTGGGCATCGTCTGGCTCTACCAGCGCCTGTCGGCGCCGGCGGTGACGCGCGCGCGTGCACTGCGCAGCGACATCAATGCCCAGATGGCCGAGTCGATCGGCGGCATGAGCGTGCTACAAGCCAGCAATGCCGAAGTGCGTTTCGGCGAGCGCTTCCTGGGCACCAACCGCAACCACTACACGGCGCGCGTGGCCGAGCTGCGCGCCAACGCCTTCCTGCTGCGGCCCGCGCTCGACCTGCTCAACGTCGCCCTTCTGGCGCTGGTGATCTTCGCCTTCGGCCAGCGCGAGGTCGGCGCGGTCGAGGTGGGCGTGCTGTACGCCTTCGTCAGCTATATCGCGCGCGTGGTGGAACCCCTCATCCAGATCACGATGCAGTTCAGCGGCCTGCAACAGGCGGTGGTGGCGGCGGCGCGCGTGAACACGCTGCTCGACGAAGCGGGCGCGCCGGAACACGATCCCAAGCGCGCCCACGACGACAGCGTCTTCTCGGCGACTGCGCCGGCGGTGCGGGTGCGTAATGTGGAATTCGCCTACGTGGCGGGCCAGCCGGTGCTGCACGACCTGTCGCTCGACGTGCCGCAAGGCGCCTTCTTCGGCATCGTGGGGCACACCGGCAGCGGCAAGTCGACCCTGCTGTCGCTGCTGCTGCGCTACTACGTGGCCGACAAGGGAAGCATCGAGATCGGCGGCCTGCCGCTGGCCGGCATCGGCAACGAGCGCTTTCGCAACGAGGTCGGCCTGGTGCCGCAAGACCCGTTCATCCTGGCCGCCACCGCGCGCGAGAACATCGACATGGGCCGCGGCCTTTCCTTCGCCCGCCTGCAGGCGGCCGCGCGCGCGGCCCACGCCCACGACTTCATCGAAGCGCTGGAAGACGGCTACGAGACCCAGCTGGGTGAAGGCGGCTCGCGTTTGTCATCCGGCCAGAAGCAGCTGATCGCGATCGCGCGTGCGCTGGCGGGCGAGCCGCGCATCCTGCTGCTGGACGAAGCGACCTCGCGCATCGACAGCGCCACCGAGCAAATCGTGCAGGAAGCGCTGGAAGAGTTGCGCGGCAAGGTGACCATCATCGCCATCGCGCACCGCCTGTCGACAATCCGCGAAGCCGACCGCATCATCGTGCTCAACCACGGCAAGATCACCGAAGCCGGGCCGCACGAGGAGCTGATGCGGATCGAGGGCGGCTTGTATCAGCGGCTGTATCTGTTGCAGCAGATCGCAGTCTAGATTCGACTCCAGTTGAAACAACCGGCCGGCGCACCGCTGCCGCTCACCAGCAGCGCGCCGTGCCGGTACAGGTCCCAGCGGCGTGATTCCGGCACCGCCATCACCACCACGCCCATGGCGCGGTCGCTCCATACGAGCCGACCGTCGACCGCGTCGAGCGCCGCGAACACTTCGCGCGGGCCGGCGCCGGGGTGGAATACGACGGTGGTCAGGTCTTGCCCCGGCGGCGGCATCAGCGCCCAGGCGCCGGCGCCGGCCGTGCCGGCCGCCAGCAGGGCCAGCGCCGCGGTCGCCTTGGTCACATTTTGCATCCCACCGCCGCCGCCGCCCTGGCGGCGCAGCCAGCGCCAGCCCAGCACCAACGGCACAATGCCGAACACGGCCAACCACAGCACATCCCAGGCCAGCGGGTTCGGGCTGTCGATGCGGATGCGGTGGATGCCGAGCAGCCAATGCGACAGCAGCGCATCGACCGAGTGCCAGACGCCAAACCCCACTAGCATCGCGCCCGCCAGCGGCCGGCCCCAATCCACTGCGCCGCGCCGCTGCGCGCGCCACAGCCCAACCAGGCCGACCAGGGCGATCACGTACATCAGCAGGTGGAAGTAACCATCCCACAGCACCTGCAGGCGCAGGTCGTCGATGCCGGGCACCAGGCTCAGAAGGTGGTGCCACTGCAGGATCTGGTGCAGCAGGATGCCGTCGAAAAAACCGCCCAGCGCGACGCCCAGCATCGCGCCCCACCTGGCCCAGGGTGACTTCCACATCGCGTTCTCCTTGTCGCCAATCGTGGCCCCCAGTATAGAAGCCGGCGCGGATCGGGATCGCACCGTTGTCGCCACAATGTGGTACGTGATTTTTGCTATCGGTTACTTCCAACAGGCGATATTTTGTTGTCGCACTAAACACGCGGTTCCAGCAATTTTTCCTGGATTGACAGGCTTCCCGGGGCAATCGCCTTGCGCCACGGGGACGCCCCCGATTTGGCTGTGTCATTTTTGTGACAATTAAAGAGAAAGTGAAATTTCTACTTTGCAACAGCCATATAATGGCCCAAACAACTTCCGCCGGACCACCCCGGCGCGACGAGAAACGGCATGTTCGCTGTCCTGCATTGCGCATTCGCGCGCTCCCGCTTCCACGCGCTGGCCCTGGCATTGTGCGTGGCGGCGCCCGTGGCGTTCGCCAGCGGAGTCCTGCCGCTGGAGCAGCGCATTGCAGAGATCCGCGAACTCAATCGCTTTGTGCCCGAGCGCGCACTGCCGAAGCTGGAGGCGCTCGAAGCGGAAGCCCGTAACGCGCCACTGGCGCAACGCATCGAGTTCCTGAACCAGCTTGCCATGGCGCGCCACGGCCTCGGCCACCATGGGCAGTCCTTCACGCTCGCCAACGAGCTGATCGCACTGGGCCGTGAGTATGATCATGCCGGCGCGCTGGCCAAGGGCTTCCTGATGCAAGGGTATTCGGCCTTTGCCCAACATCGTCCGAGTGAAGCGCACCGCCTGGTCTGGGAAGCGGAAAAGCTGGCCAACACCACCGACGACATCGACCTGCGCGTACGCGCCGCGATCTCGTCGGGCGAATCGCATGCCGAGGAAGGCAATCTGCCGAGCGCCCTCGAGCGCCTGCAGTCGGCAGCCGCGCTGGCGCGCAGGCAGGGGGACCCGGTGCACGTGGTCATGGCGCTCAATTCGCTGGTACGCCTCTACTCCCAGATGCGCGAGCCCGAAAAAGGCTTCGGACTGCTGGACGAGGCGTTCGCCGCCGCCCGCAAGGCGAATTCGCCGGGCCGCATGGCGACCATCAGGAACGCCGAGTACTGGCTGGCGATCGATACCGGGCAGCGCGAACGTGCGCTGCGCGCGCTGCAGGAAGGACTGGCGCTGGAACGCTCGATCGGCGCCACCAAGCGAATCGCAGTGTCGCTGATCAACCTGTCGGATTTCTATCTCAAGACCGGCGCCTACAGGCAAGCGGCGGGCTACGCCGAACAGGCGGTGGCGGCGACGCGTCCGCTGAACGACCGCAAACTCGATGCGACCGCGCACCTGAACCTGGGCCAGGCCTACCTGGGCACCGGCCGCCTGGCCGACGGCAAGCGCCAGATCGAGCTGGGCATGGCCGGCTACGAGGAAATCGGCGACAAGCCGGAACTGCAGAACGCCCTGGTCGAATACGGCCTCGCGCTGGAGCGCGTCGGCGACCTGCCCGGCGCGCTGCAAGCCTATCACCGCGAGCGCAAGATCTCGAACGAGCTGTTCGAACGGCGCCGCCAGCAGGCGATGCTCGACCTGCAGGAAAAATACGAGGGCGACAAGAAGCAGCGCCAGATCGAGCTGCTGCGCAGCGAAAACCTGATCAAGTCGACCGAAATCGATAACCGCCGCCTGCAACAGCGCGTGTGGTGGCTGCTGGTCGCGGTGTTCGCGCTGACGGCGACCGTGGTCGGCCTGTTGTACCGCAAGGTGCGCCACGCCAACGCCCAGCTGCACGAAAAGAACCGCGAACTCAAGCAGCAGAGCGTGCGCGATCCGCTGACGGGGCTGTACAACCGGCGCCACTTTCTGGAGTACATGCGCGCACTGCCGGCGACAGGAGTCGAGGCAAATGAGCAGTCAGATGAGCAGACAAGCGGCGGCGCCTTGTTCCTGCTCGACGTCGACCACTTCAAGAACATCAACGACACCTATGGCCATGCGGCCGGCGACGTGGTACTGACCACGATCGCGGCGCGCCTGTGCGAGATCCTGCGCGAGACCGACATGATCGTGCGCTGGGGTGGCGAGGAATTCCTGGCCTACCTGCCGACGGCGCCGGCCGGCACATCAGGGCTGGACGAGGTGGCCGGGCGCATCCTGGCCGGTATCGGCGCCACCGTCGTCGACCATGGCGGCACGGCCCTCTCCGTGAACGTCTCGATCGGCTACGCGCCCTTCCCGCTGTCGGTCGGCAAGCAGAACCTGGCGTGGGAACGGGTGGTGAATCTGGTGGACATGGCGCTGTACCTGGCCAAGTCGCACGGGCGCAACCGGGCATATGGCGTGCGCGGCTTCGCCGACGACAGGCTGGCCAGCATCGATGCGATCGAACAGAACCTGGAGCATGCGTGGCGTGCGGGGCAGGTCGATTTGTCGGTCGTGATGGGAGAGCGGGAGCCGTTGAAGGCGGCGAACGGTTGAAGCAGTTCCACCGACAGCAGCTTGCCCTGGAGTGTCTTCAGGTCGAGCGCGGCGTCATCGGAAAGTAGCTCGACGACATAGGCGAGATCGCGCGGTAACGCTTTGCAGGCGTCCAGCTTGTTGACGAGCAGCGTGGACGCCGGGCCGTCGTCATGAGAAAACGCCAGCCGCAGGGACGAATCCCGCCCCCTTGTGCAGGGTCGATCGTGTGAAGCCTGGCCGACCGCGAAGGAGCCGGCTGGCAGATGAGCTGTTCAGTAAACTTCTTGAGTTAGCATAAAAACGTCGTCCCCACGCAGGTGGCGACCTAAGTACTGCAAACGTCGTCGAAACGCTTGCAGGATTAGGTTCCCGCCTGCGCGGGAACGACGTATTTGACGGCTAGCTCAGCTAGCTTAACTTAACGCTATCAGCGGCTGGTAAGTCGTCAGAAGCCGTACTGCACGCCCACCGATACCACGTCAGCCTTGGCGCCTACGTCCTTCTTCTTGCCATAACGCTCGTATTCGCCAACCAGCGCCACGTTCGGCGCCAGCGCATACTGCAAGCCCAGCGCAGCGTAGGCGCCGGTGTCGCGATTGGTCCGGTTGACGCTCATGAAGCTGGTCTTGGTTTCGTTATACGACGCGCCCAGCTTTGCGTAGGCCGACAGGTCGGCACTCACCGGCATCGTGTATTTGCCCGCGATATAGGTGCGCGAGCTCTTTACCTGGGCATCCGGGAATTGAGGCGCTGCGGTCGCCCTGAAGTCTTCCTTGCCGAAGCGAGAGTGACCTGCTTCCACCGCCCAGTTCTGGTCGATGTTGTAGCCGCCGAAGATCTTGCCGCCGGCCTGCCAGTCATCCGTCGTCTGGTTCTTGGCGCCGGATACGGCGGCGCCGATATAGGGGCGCCCCGTGCCGCCCTCGGAAACGACGGTTTGGGCTTGTGCGGAACCGATGGCGGCCACGGCGGCTGCGAGCGTAATGAACAGTTTTTTCATGATGTCCTCTGTCTGGTCTGGTTCGCAATTCCTCATTGAATTGCGTATTGGAAAGGTAGCACCAATAGCAAGCCGAGCTGAACCGTTGATACGTAAGCGCTTGTAACCGCGGGATCCCCGGCCGTCGGCCTGCCAGCCGCCGAGGGCGACTAACAGGCACGATGCATGCCATTCGCCGCACGATCAGGCCCGATGCGATATATGTACGGTGTTACCTCTGGATACAACTTGGTCGCGACCTTGCGATCAATGCCCGTGCTGGCCTCCCGCCACCGCCGGCACGACGAATTCCACCTCCTTGCTGGAGATGACCATGTGCGTGGGATCGGCCAGTTCGATCAGCACCTTGTGCGGGCCTGGGGGCAGGCCCACCAGGATGATCGGCTCGTTGCTGGCGTCGGCCCAGTGCCATGGCGTGCCATCCACCGTCACGTGCAGGTGGCCGATGCGCGGCGACACGTCGAGCGCGCCCTTGTTATATACCGGCACGATGCGGATGTTCTCGGTGCGGTAGCCGATGAAGACCTGGCCTTTCGCCAACGGTCCTGGCAGCGGCTGGTCGACGATTAACGTGGGCGCCGCCTCGTTCTCAATCGCCACCACGGCGATCGGGCGGGCGCCGCCGACATCGCCCTGGGCGAAGACCGGCAGGGACAGGGTGGCCGCGAGGCCGAGGATCAGGGTAGAAAGCAGTCGCATGATGTTCTCTCTCAGACGAGGTTGATCTGGACGTCGATATTGCCGCGCGTCGCCTTCGAATACGGGCAGGTCTGGTGCGCGCTGTCGACCAGCGCGCGCGCCGTGTCCTGGTCCAGGCCGGGCAGGTGCACGTTCAGGCGCGCCTGCAGGAAGTAGGCGCCGCGGGCATTGCACAGGTCCACTTCGGCGTCGACCGCCAGCCCGGCCGGCAGCTTCACGCCCAGCGTGCCCGCCGCGAGCCCGATCGCGCCGATGAAGCAGGCCGACCAGCCGGCCGCGAACAGCTGTTCGGGATTGGTGCCCTCGCCTGTCGAACCGGGCGAGGACAGCTGGATGTCCAGGCGGCCATCCGTGCTGCGGGCCGCGCCATCGCGTCCGCCCGAGGTGGTGTGGGTCTTGCCGGTGTAAAGCACGTTTGCGTTGGTGTTCATGGTCGATCTCCTCAAATCCATTTGGCGACGTCGAGGATGGCCTGGGCGAAGTCCCGGGGCGCTTCCTGCGGCAGGTTGTGGCCGACACCCCTGGCGAGGTGGCGGTGTTCGTACTTCTTCAGGAATTTTTTGGCGTAGTTCTTCGGGTCCGGATGCGGCGCCCCATTGGCTTCGCCCTCCATCGTGATGGTCGGCACCGCGACGTCGGGGAATGCCGCCAGGCGCTGCTCGAGGTCTTCGTACTGCGGCTCGCTTGGCGCCAGGCCCAGGCGCCAGCGGTAGTTGCTGATCGAGATGGCGACGTGGTCCGGGTTGTCGAGCGATTTGGCGGAGCGGGCGAAGGTCGCGTCGTCGAACTTCCACTCGGGCGACGCCAGCTCCCAGATCAGGCGCGCGAAGGCGTGCGTGTTTTCGCGATAACCGAGCTCGCCGCGCGGGGTGGCGAAGTAGTACTGGTACCACCATTGCAGCTCGGCCTTCGGCGCCAGCGGCTTGATATTGCCTTCCTGGCTGCCGATCAGGTAGCCGCTGACCGAGACCAGCGCATTGAAACGCTGCGGCCACAGCGCGGCCAGGGTGGTGGCGATGCGGGCGCCCCAGTCGAAACCGGCGACGATGGCGCGCTCGATCTTGAGTGCGTCGAGGAAGGCCACGGCGTCGGCCGTGAAGCTGGCCTGCTGGCCGTTGCGGAGCAGGTTCGGCGACAGGAAGCGCGTACTGCCATAGCCGCGCAGGTGCGGCACGATCACGCGGTAGCCGGCCGCGGTCAGGATCGGCACCACGTCGATGAAGGCGTGGATGTCGTAGGGCCAGCCGTGGAACAGCACGATCGGCGTGCCGGTGCGCGGCCCGGCATCGACATACCCGACGTCGAGCACGCCGGCGCGGATCTGGCGGATATCGGTGAAGGTGTTGCTGGCCGGGGAAATCCCACTGCCGGCGCTTGGCCTGGCGCCGGCAGGCGCCGCCTGCGCGGCGCCCATCAGGCTGGCCTGGACGGCGACGAGGCCCAGCGCAGCAGTATTCAGGAATCCCCTGCGTTTCAGGTTGGTGGTGTCGGTCATGATGTTCTCCCGGATTACAGCGACATGCCGCCGTCGATGGTCAGGCTGGCGCCCGTCATATAGCCCGAATCGGGGCCGGTCAGGTAAGCCACCAGGCCGCCGATCTCGGCCGGCTGGCCGACGCGCTTCACCGGGATCAGGGGCGTGATCATCTCGAGCATGTCGGCCGTCATGTCGGTCGCGATCGGGCCGGGCTGGATGTTGTTGATGGTGATGCCGCGCGGCGCCAGGTCGACCGCCAGGCCCTTGACCATCACCGCCACCGCGCCCTTGGTCATGGCGTACACGCTGGAACCAGGATGGCTGCTGCGTTCGGCCACATTGCTGCCGATGGTGACGATGCGCCCGCCCTCTCCCATGTGCGGCAAGGCCGCCTTGATCGCCAGGTAGACGCCACGTACGTTCACGTCGAGCATGCGGTCGAGGTTGTCGATGCTGAACTTGGCCACGTCGGCGACGTGCAGGATGCCGGCGGCGACGACGACGATGTCGATGCCCCCGAAGCGCGCCACGGCCTGGCGCACGGCCGACTGCAGGTCGGCGGCATTGCCGCTGTCGGCCTGGATCGCCAGGGCTTCGCGGCCCTCCTGCTCGATGGCGGCGACCACTTCATTGGCCTTGGCCGTGGCCGCGGCATAGGTCAGCGCGACATTGGCGCCTTCCTGCGCCAGGCGCAGGGCGATGCCGGCGCCGATGCCGCGCGAGCCGCCGAAGACGAGTGCGATTTTGTGTTGTGCGGTGCTGGTGTTCATGGTGGTTCTCCTTCGTGGGTTGAAAAATTGATGGCTTACGCCGCTTCGGCCAGCAGGGCCTGAATTTTGGCTTCGGTCTCCTGGTAGGCGCCTTCGCCGAAGTGCGTGTAGACGATGCGTCCGCGCTTGTCGATCAGGTAGACGGCCGGCCAATACTGGTTCGAATAGGCTTCCCAGGTGGCGTAGCGGTTGTCCTGGGCCACCGCATACGGGATGCCGAAGCGCTTGATCGCGGACTGCACGTTCGAGGTCGAGCGCTCGAACGGATACTCGGGGGTATGCACCCCGACCACGACCAGGCCTTGGGTTCGGTACTTCTCGTGCCAGCGCTTCACATGGGGCAGCGTGCGGATGCAATTAATGCAGGTGTAGGTCCAGAAATCGACCAGCACGACCTTGCCGCGCAGGCCCTGCATGCTGAGGGGCTGCGAATTGAGCCACTTGTCGATGCCCGTGAATTCAGGTGCGGTCTGGACCTTGGCGACCGGCGCGCCATGGGACGAGGCGGCGTTGAAGAAGGTGGCGCCGGCGAGCAGCAGCGTGAACAGGCGTTTCATGATGATTCCTTTCAGAGCGAGATGAAGTTGGCGAGATGGGCGTACAGCAGGACGTCGTACTGGAAATAGATGGCGGCGGCGGTGGCCAGGATCAGCGCGCCGAACAGCTGTTGCAGGCGGTCGGCGTGGCGCGCCACGGCGCGGATCCGGGTGCGGACGAATTGGCCGCCGTAGGCAATGACGAGCATCGGGACGCCGGCGCCGATGGCGTACAGCAGCAGCAGGCCGGCCGAGCGGCCGATATCCTGGGCCTGGGCCACCAGCACCAGGATCGAGGCCAGTACCGGGCCGGCGCAGGGCGTCCAGACGGCGCCCAGCGACATGCCGAGCAACAGGCCACCGAGATTGCCGGCGCGTGCCTCGCCGCCGGCTGGCATCGCACGGCTCACCAGGGCGCTCAGGTGGTTCATGAGCCAAGCGTACGGCGCCTTCCACAGCATCGCCACGCCCAGCACGGCCAGGATGGCCAGGCCCGCGTAGCGCAGCGTCTCGTGGGCCAGCACGACGTGCTGCGAGGCGCTGGCCAGCAGCATGCCGAGCGCGGCGAAGGCAATGACGAAACCGGCCACGATGAACAGCGGGCGTGTATTACGTTGTCCCTCCACCCGGTCTTGCAGGGTGCCGCCCAGGACGATGGGCAGGATGGGGAGCACGCAGGGCGAGGCGATGGTCAGCACGCCGCCGAGCAGGGCAAGTGGTGCGTCGATGAGAGTTGGCATGGTACGGTCCTCCTGTTGGGATGACCGTATTGGACCGCCGTGGCGTATCCGGGATGTGTCGGGAATGGGGGTTCTTGCAATGTACTGTACCCGGCCATGAGCCAGATACACTGGCATACAAAACTGCGCCGAAGTTGAGATATAAAGACAGCACTGCTACTCTTTGAACCGACCTCCTACCAGGTGCCGACCATGGAACATACCGACCATATCCTGATCGTCGACGACGACCTCGAGATCCGCGAACTGCTCGCCAGCTACCTGGAAAAACAGGGCATGCGCGCGTCCACTGCCGCCAACGGCCGCCAGATGCGCGCGCTGATGGAACAGCACCAGTTCGACCTGGTGATCCTGGACCTGATGCTGCCGGGCGAGGACGGACTGACCCTGTGCCGCGACCTGCGCGCCGGCAAATGGCGCGCCTTGCCGATCCTGATGCTGACCGCGCGCGACGAAGAGACCGACCGCGTGGTGGGCCTCGAGATGGGCGCCGACGATTACCTGACCAAGCCGTTCGCCGTGCGCGAGCTGTTCGCCCGCATCCGCTCGGTGCTGCGCCGCGCGCGCATGCTGCCGCCGAACTTCGAGGTCAAGGAGCCGGGCCAGTTCCTGGCGTTCGGCGACTGGCGGCTCGACACCGTCGGCCGCCACCTGCTCGATGCCGAGGGCACGATGGTGGCCCTGAGCGGCGCCGAATACCGCCTGCTGCGGGTGTTCCTGGATCATCCGCAGCGTGTGCTGTCCCGCGACCAGTTGCTGAACCTGACCCAGGGCCGCGACGCCGACCTGTTCGACCGCTCGATCGACCTGCTGGTCAGCCGGCTGCGCCAGCGCCTGCGGGACGATGCGCGCGAGCCGCGCTACCTCAAGACCCTGCGCAGCGAAGGCTATGTGTTTTCGTGCGCGATCGAGGTGGCGGACGGTCCGGCATGAACGCTAACTTTCTGCGCTGGCCGCGCACCCTGTTCGTGCGCCTGGTGCTGATCCTGTCGCTCGGCCTGGCGCTGGCGCATGCGCTGTCCTATGTCCTGATCATGAGCGAGCGGCGCGAAGCCACGGTGGGCCTGATGCTCGGCTACCTGGAGCAGGACGTCGCCAGTTCGGTGGCCCTGCTCGACCGCCTGCCGGCGGCCGAACGCGCCGCCTGGCTGCCGCGCCTGGAGCGCCGCACCTACAGCTTTTCGCTTGGCCCCGGCGACCTTGGCCACCTGCCCGACACCGCGCATGCGCGCCGCATCGCCGAGGCCTTCATGGATGCCATCGGCAAGCAGTACCAGGTCACCGCGCGGGCGGTCCCGGGCCATCCGAACCGGGTGCAGGCGACCGTGATCCTGGGCGACGGCACGCTGCTGACGATCGACATGCGACCCGCCGGCCTGCCGGTGTCGAACTGGCTGCCCGCCGTGCTGCTCGGCCAGTTGATCCTGCTGGCGGCCTTCACCTGGGCCGGCGTGCGGCTGGCGACCCGTCCGCTGGCCCGGCTGGCCGATGCCGCCGACAGTCTCGGGCCCGATCTCAAGTCCGCGCCGCTGCCCGAATCCGGCCCCCAGGAAGTCTCGCGCGCGGCGCGCGCCTTCAATGCGATGCAGGCGCGC
Source organism: Massilia sp. CFBP9026 (assembly GCF_034045165.1). Taxonomy (NCBI): domain Bacteria; kingdom Pseudomonadati; phylum Pseudomonadota; class Betaproteobacteria; order Burkholderiales; family Oxalobacteraceae; genus Massilia; species Massilia sp. CFBP9026. Next base: position 185,197 of record NZ_JAXCWH010000003.1, on the reverse strand, counting down.
ATCGCCGGCTACATGAGCGAGCGCACCCAGATATTGGCCGCGATCTCGCACGATCTGCAGACGCCGATCACGCGCATGCGCATGCGCGCCGACATGCTGGAAGACGCGGTCCAGCGCGACAAGATGAACCGCGACCTGCGCGAGATGGAGGCGCTGGTCAAGGACGGCGTGGCCTATGCGCGCACCCTGCACGGTACGCTGGAGGCGCCGTGCCGCATCGATGCCGATGCGATGCTGTGCAGCCTGGTCGGCGACTACCAGGACGCGGGCCGCGCCGTGACCCTGCGCGGCAAGTCCGGCGTGTCCATGGCAACCCGTCCGCACGCCCTCAAGCGCATCCTTGGCAACCTGGTCGACAATGGCCTCAAGTATGGGGGCGAGGTAGAAGTCAGCATCGGACGGGCCGCGGCCGGCGAGCTCGCGATCCTGGTGCGCGATTTCGGCCCTGGCATTCCCGAGGAAGAGCTGGAGAAGGTCTTCGAACCGTTCTACCGCCTGGAAGCGTCGCGCAACCGCGATACCGGCGGCACCGGGCTCGGTCTGGCGATCGCGCGCCAACTGGCGGCCACGCTGGATGGCACGCTGACGCTGGCGAACCATCCCGAAGGCGGGCTGGAAGCCAGGCTGGTGATCCGCGACCTGGCCTAGGCGAGCGGCACGGCCAGCCGCACCCTGGTGCCTCTGCCGGCGCCGCTATCGACCGTCAGCTGCCCGCCGATCTGCGCCGCGCGCTCGCGCATCCCGACCAGGCCCCAGTGGCCATCGCGCCTGCCGGCCTGCAGCACCGCCTCCGCGATGCCGCGGCCATCGTCGGCCACCTCCAGCGCCAGCCGGCGCCTGCCATACGTCAGGCGCACGTCGATGCGCGTCGCGTCGGCGTGGCGGAAGGCATTGCGCATCGCCTCGCGCGCGATCTCGGCGACTTCCTCGGCCAGTGCGGGCGCCAGCCGCACGACGCTGCCATCGACCTCGAAGCCGGCCATGACGCCGGGATGGTCTTCCTGCAGCCGGCGCAGCGCGTCGTCGATGACGCAGTCCAGGGTGACGTTGTCGCTCATGCGCAGTTCCTGCAAGCGGTCGCGGCCCTCGGCGATGGCCTGGTCGGCTTCGTCCAGCACCTGTTCGAGCCTGGTGCGGGCCCGGTCGCCATCGGGCATGGCGCGTACCACCGTGTCCAGGCGCAGGGCCAGCGCCTCGACCGTCTGCAGGAAGGAGTCGTGCAGGGTGCGGGCGATGCGTTCGCGCTCGGCGGTGCGCATCCGCAGCCGCTCGGCCACCCGCCGCGTCAGATGGCGCACGCGGTAGCGGTACAGCAGATAGCCCAGCGCCAGCGCCGCCAGCGCGCACGCGAGCTGGAACGGACGACTTTCGAACAGGGTCGGCGCGATCTCCAGCTCGAGCGACGCGGCATTGGCGCTGGCCACGCCGTCCTCGTTGCGCGCCCGCACCTGGAAGCGGTAAGCTCCCGGCGCCACATTGGTGTACCAGGCGGCGCGCCGGTTGCCGGCGTCCTGCCAGTCGCGGTCGACGCCGTCCAGGCGGTATTCGAAACGCAGGCCGTCCGGCCGGCGCAGGCCGAGGGCGGTGAACGCGATGCCGAAGTCGTTCGATCCCGCCGGTAGCGCCAGCGCTCCGGCAGCGGCAAGGGCCACGCCCCCGGCCTCGGCGCCGAGGATCGCGACCCGCGCCGCGTGCCGGTTGCGCGACGCCGGCGTATCGTCGATGCTGACCACGCCGCCCGATGTCACCAGCCAGATACGCCCTCCTCCATCGGCTACCGCGGTGGGCATGCGGATCTCGGTCATCGCCTTGCCGGTGTAGCCGTCCTGCACGCCGAACTGCCGGTAGCGCAGCGGCAGGCCGGGGTCGGCCATGCTGCGCCGCCAATCCTGGGCGCGCACGTGCACCGCGCCACCCGCGCCATTGAGCCAGCGGTCGCCCTCGGGCGTGACGTGCATGCCGGTGACGTTGCGCAGCACGTCCGGATCCTGGGCACGCAAGAGCTGCACCCGGCCGTCCTTGAGCACGCCCATGCCACGCGTGCCGCTGATTGTGACGTCGCCTTCGGCGAAGATGCGTGACGCCATGCCGACCGCGGACGCATCGTACACCTGCCTGACGCCTTCATCGTAGAAAATCAGCTCGCCGTCGCCCAGGCCTAGCCACTGCTGGCCCGGTTTGGCGCCCGCCGTCGACGCGTTGATCTTGGGTGGCAGCGGGAAGGCGCTGCGCGGCAGCCACTTGCCATCGACCAGCCCCATCAGGCCGGTCGTGGCGGAGAATATCCACAACACCTTGCCGTCGTGCCCCATGCCGCCAAGGCGCAACGCGGCCGGCTTGCCGTCCGGTCCCGGCGGAAACGGTATCCGTTCGATCGCGCCGCGATAGCGCACCTCGATGCCATGCGTCCCGGCCAGCATCAGCGCGCCCCGATGATCGTTGGCGACCATCGTCGCATGCTGTCCGCGCTCGACCTGCGGCGCACGGCCTGGCGCGATGCGCCACAGGGCGCCGTTGCTGCGGTCGGCGGCCCAGACTACGCCACCGGTGTCGCGCGCCAGGGTGAAATAGTAGCCCGCCCCCGACAGGGGCGAACGATGCACCCGCTGCTCGCGGAAGCGGTCCAGGCCATGCTGGGTCGCGATCCAGACGTTGCCCTCGAGGTCTTCGAGCATGTACTCGGGATCGTCGCCCGACAAAGGCGGGGAAGCGACGACCTCGCCCTCGCCCCGCGCGGCGTCGAAAGCGGCATCCGGCAGCGAGCCGGCGCCGTAGCGCAGGCGCAGTTCACGGCCGGCGCCGAGCGACCACAACGTGCCGTCCCGGTCGAACAGCGCCGCGGGCCGTACCTCGGTGCGATTGAACCCTTCCGGCGGCGGCAACACGCGGCCATCCGGCGCTCCCGGCAGCAGCGACATCCGCCCCCCGTTCGCCAGCCAGAGGCGGCCGTCGGGCGACATCGCGAAGAATCCGCCATGCATGGCGATGCGCACGAAACGGCCACGCTGGCGGTCAAGGCGCCAGGCGCCTTCACGGTCCGACACCCACATCTGCCCATACTGGTCGAGCAGCATATTGTGTACTCCGCCCACCTCCGGCACGCCGTCGAACGGGACCGGCTGCCAGCTCCGGCCGTCGAAGCGGTGCACGCCGTTTTCCGCGCCGGCCCAGATGCTGCCATCGACATCGATCGCCGTGGACAGGATCTGGCCGAGCGGCTGCCCCATGTCGGGCAGGTCTTCCAGGCGGCCGTCCGGATGCAGCATCGACATGCCAAAGCCGGCGTAGGTGATCGTCAGCCTGCCATCGCGCTCCGCTCCCAGCGCATAGATGCGGTCGCGGGGCAGCATGCCGCGCTGAGGCAGCTCCACGCGCGTGAAACGCAAGCCGTCGAAGCGGTACAAGCCATCGTAGGTGCCGAGCCATAGCCAACCGTCGGGCGTCTGCGCCATCGACGTGACCTGTGCCGGCGCGCCATCGAGCGCGGTCCAGCGGCTGTGATGGATATTGGCCAGGCCGACCTCACGATCCAGCGCCGGGGCCGGCGGGCAGGATGACACCAGCCACAGGGCCACGAAGCTCTTCGACAGGAGTAACGGCAAGGATAGGCGGGACATGGCTGCTGGATACCCTCTACTTGTGGTAGCAGAATTTAATACCGGAAATATACCTCATGCGTGGATATGCATGACAAGTAATGCACGACAAACTCGCGACATCGCCTCGCTACGATGCCGGCTCGTTCACCACCTGGAGTCCACCATGTTCCGCCTTCGTACCCTTCTTTCCTGCGCCAGCCTGGCGCTCGCCGCCGCCAGCGTCGGGGCGGCGCCGCCGGCCGGCGCCGCCCCGATGCTGGCGCCTCTCGCGCAAGCCCATACCTTCGCCCAGGTGCGCCAGGGCGAGCGGGTCCATACCCTGCTGGCATTGACGCTGGGCGCCGGCAAGCTCACCGCCATCGACCTGAGCGCGGCCAGCGACCTGTATAGCCCGGACGCCTTCGACGTCGTCAGCCGCTTCGACGCTGCCGCCCTCGACGGCCTGGCGCGCCAGGCGCAAGGCACCGTCAGTCATCCGCTCGAGCGCCTGCTCGGCGTGGGGCCGCGCGGCCTGGCCCACATCGCCGCCGGCACCAACTACCCGGCCCACGGCGAAGAAGTCGGCATGCACGAGGCCTTCCTGTTTCCCAAGCTGTCCGCGGCCGGCGGCCCGCGCGCCACCGTCGCCGCCGCCCCCGGCGCGCTGCTGGACTACGAGGTGGAAGTCTGCGCGCGCTTCGACCGCGAGCTGCGCTCGGGGGCCGATTTCGACGCCGCCCGCAAGGGCTTCTTCCTGTGCGGCGACTTCTCGGACCGCGCCACACTGGTGCGCAATATCGACCTGCGCAATCCCGCCTCCGGCGACGGCTTCGCCGACGCCAAGAGCGGGCCGGACCGCTTCCCCGCCGGCGCCCTGCTGGTGGTGCCGCGCGACTGGAAGGCCTTCCTGCAAGGCGTCACCATCGCGACCCACATCGACGGCCGCCCGCGCCAGCAGGCGAAGGCGGGCGACATGATCAAGGACCTGCGCGCAATCGTGGACGAGACATTGGGCGAGGCCGGCACGCGCACCTGGTCGTATGCGGGCAGCCGCATCCCGATGGTCGCACGAAAGGCGATCGGCACCGAGAGCGCGGTGCTGACCGGCACCGGCGACGGCGTGGTATTCCAGGAACCCGAGCCGGCCGTGATCAAGGCCGTCATGGACGCGAAGGACCGCGCCGCGCAACTGGCGCAGATCGAACGCTACCTGGCCGGCGAGGCCGCCAAACGCATCTATCTGCAGCCGGGCAACCGGGTGCGCCATTCCAGCAACTACCTCGGCTGGATCGACGCGACCGTCGTCGCGGCCGGCGCGCCGGCAAAGTAAGCCACCGTGCCAACGACATTTCATCGACACGCCTGCCGCATAGTGCAGGCATTCAATCAGCGACCACCGACAGGACCATCCATGAAGCCCTTCTTTCTCTTTGCTACCCTTCTCGCCGTCTCCAGCCTCGCCAACGCGCAGCAACCGTCCCGCTGGGGCCTGGGCGTCGGCGCCGCCGTCTCGGACTCGGTGTACGCCGGCGAAGGCACGCGCGTCACGCCCTTCCCGCTCGTGACCTACCAGGGCGAGCGCTTCTACTGGCGTGGCATCGGTGGCGGCGCCCACCTCGTCAAGCGCGGCGGCTTCGCGCTCGACGCGACCTTGTCGGCCCGCTTCGACGGCATCGACAAGGACGATTTCGGCGTGGCCGAGCTGGCCGAGCGCGGCATCGACCGCAATCTGCTGGAAGACCGCGACGATGCCTTCGACCTGGGCCTGGCCGCCAGCTGGCGCGGCGCCATGGGCCAGCTCGACCTCGGCGTCAAGGGCGACATCACCAGCACCAGCAAGGGTTACGAGGCCAGCCTGACCTATGGGTATCCGGTCCAGTGGGGCGCCACGCGGATCACGCCGAACATCGGCGTCTCGCACCTGTCGAAGAAGCTGGCCAATTACTACTACGGCACCTTGCCCGAGGAAGTCGCGCGCGGCGTGGCCAGTTACCAGCCGGGCAGCGCGGCGGTAGCCCGCATCGGCGTCGACGTGATGCGCCCGTTCGCCGGCAACTGGGTCTTCATCGGCAACGTCGGCTACCGCAAGCTGCCGACGAAGCTCTCCGACAGCCCGCTGGTGGAGAAGGACAAGGACGGCTCGGTGTCGGCCTTCATCGGCTTCAGCCGCGGTTTCTGAGATTTTGGTGCGATACTGCTCCGGCCCTTTCAACCGACCTCGTTGCGCCCCATGATCAAGCAGCCCCTGAGCATACTCATCATCGAAGACAACGCCGGCCTGGCGGCGAACATCTACGACTACCTGGAAGCGTGCGGACACCATCCCGACGCGGCGCCGGATGGCGAATCGGGCCTGGGGCTGCTGGCCATCAACCGCTACGACGCCATCGTCCTCGACTGGATGATGCCGCGCATGGACGGCATGACGATGCTGGGGCGGCTGCGCCAGGACATGAAGTCGCGCATTCCGGTGATCGTCCTCACTGCGAAGGACCAGCTCGAGCACAAGCTGCACGGTTTCCTGACCGGGGCCGACGACTACGTGGTCAAGCCGGTAGCGCTGGCGGAGCTGGAAATCCGATTGCGCGTGCTGGTGCAGCGCACGCGCGGCGCCGTGGCCGAATCGCAGGTGCTCGAAGTGGCCGACCTGCGCTTCGACCTCGGCACGCTCGAAGTGAGCCGCGCCGGCAAGGTGCTGGCGATGACGCCGGTGCGGCGCCAGCTGCTCGAACTCCTGATGCGCCGCTCGCCCGCGCTGGTGCGGCGCGAGGAGCTCGAAGCACTGATCTGGAAGGACGACGTCCCCGACAACGACGTCCTGCGCTCGCACATGCACATGCTGCGCAAGGCGGTCGACGGCGACGCGCCGCGCAAGCTGCTCAAGACGATCGCGGGCAGCGGCTATCGGCTGGGGTTATCGGATGAATAAGCGCAACCGCGGCATGTCCAGCCTGCAGCGCAAGATCAGCGCCGTCTTCGTCCTGTTCTTCCTGGTCATGGCGCTGGGCCTGACCGTCCAGGGCAACCTGAGCCAGCACCTGATCGTGCATCCCCTGTGGGAGGAACTGCTGGAATCGAGCACCGCCCGGATGCTCGCGGACGGCAGGCCAGCGCCCGATGCGAAGCCGCCGCAGACGGGCCTGATCCGCGGCTGGCGCCTGGGCGCCGGGCCGGTTCCGGCCGATATGCCGCCCTACTTCGCCGGGCTGCAGCCCGGCTACTACGACGAAGAGCGGATGGACAGCTACGAGTCGGATCTCAGCCATGCGGTGCTGGTGACGCCGGTCGGCGACGGCGAACGCATCGTGATGGCGGTCGACATCACCGACCTGGAGAATTACCAGAACAATATGGCCCTGGTCAGCGTGCTGATCGCGGTGCTGAGCGGCGCGATGATCGCCGGCTCGATCGCCTGGGTCTACCGCAGCCTGCGGCGGCCGATGGGGGTGCTGGCAGAGCGAATGGAAGAACTCGATCCCGAGCAGCCGTCGCAACGCCTGGCGACCGACTTCGCCCTGAGCGAACTGCACGACATCGCCGTCATCGTCAACGGCCACCTGGAACGGGTCGAGCGCTTCATCGAGCGCGAACGCAGCCTGCTCGACCAGGCCAGCCACGAATTCCGCACCCCGATCGCCGTCATTGCCGGCGCCGTCGACGTGCTCAAGCTGCACGAGCTGCCGCCGGCCGCCGAGGCCCCGCTGGCGCGCATCGAATCGACCGCCGAGAACCTCACCGAGATCATGGCGGCGCTGCTGTTCCTGTCGCGCGAGGACGGCAAGGCGCCACTGGAAACCACGCGGCTCGATGCGCTGGTGCTGACACTGATCGACGACCACCGGCATCTACTGGAGGGCAAGGACGCGCACTTCGTCGTCGGCGTGCTGGAGCCCCTGACGGTGAACTGCCCGGAAGCGATCGTGCGCATCGTGGTGGGCAATCTGCTGCGTAACTCGGCCGAGAACAGCTACCAGGGCGCCATTCACGTCCGCCTGGTTGGCGGGCGCCTGAGCATCCAGGACAGCGGCGCAGGTTTCGACACGGTCGCCGCCGCGCGGCGCTACACGCAGGCGCTGCGCAAGTCGGCCAAGCAGGGTGGCGGCCAGGGTCTGGGACTGTTCCTGACGCGCCGGGTGTGCGAGCGCTTCGGCTGGACCTTGACGATCTCGTCCAACCCCGCGCACGGCACGCTCGCGGAAATGACGTTTATTTAATCGTCTTCCTTGATCTCATCGGCTTTTTCCTGGATCTTCTCGCCGGCGCGTTCCACCGACTTGCCGACTTCCTCGGTGGCGCGATCCAGGCCGCGGCTGGCTTCCTCGGTCGCGTCCTTGACCTTGTCGCGCGCCTCGTCGACCGCGTCGTCGACCCGGGCCAGTTCGTCCTTCATCGAATCGGTCACCTTGGCGCTGGCCTCATCCATCGCCTTGCCGATGCGTTCCGCCGGCCCGGCGCCGTCCTCATCGCGGCTGCACGCTGCCAGCGCCATGAGCATCACCGGCACCAGCAGCGCCTTGATCATGGTTGCCTTCATTCTCTACTCCTTGCGGTTTTCTCAACGCCGTCCATGATACACGCGGCCATCGGGCGTGGATGTCCTTACAGGATCATCCCCCGCGCTTCGGATCGGCCAGCGGATGGCTGCGCCGGCGCCGCTCCTCGCGCGTGCAGGCGGCGGCTGCGGCATTGAGCGCATCCTGGACCTTGCGCAGTTGCTGTTCGCTGGCGCGCGTCTTGCGCAGCGCGATCAATTCGTCCTGCGCCTGTTTCGGCTTGCATTCCTTCGCCAACGTGATCGCCGCGTCCATGCGGCGCTCGATGCGCGCCTGGGTCGGCTTGGTCAGCATCCAGGCCAGCCATAGCAGGCCTAGCGCGATCAGCCACCAACGCAGGCGGATCGGCTTGCGCGCCGGCGCGGTCGGCCGGGGCGCGGCACTCGGGCGAATCGGTGGCGGCGGTGGCGGTTGCGGCGGCTTGGGTGGCGGTGGCGGTGGCGGAATTGGCGCCGCAGGAGCCGGGGCAGGCGCCGGCGGCGGGACCGCGACCGGCTCCGGCCGTTTCGCCAAGGTTGGCGCCGGGGGCACGATCGGCGCAACGACGGGTCGCTGCGCCGTTCCGCACCACGGACAGAAATCGACCCGACGCGGAAAGGCGCGTCCGCAGCCGACGTTCACGCAGCGGTGGAGGGACTGGGCTTGCTCCATATTCAATCCTAGTCCGGGTCCGGCACGCCGTCGTCGGGATCGGGTATTCCCTCATCCCCTGTCCGGCCAAGCGCGATTGCCAATTCCGGCAGCTCTCCCACCGTACTCCACTTGCCGATCTTCGGATGCCAGCGCATGTCCCAGGCGCGGGTGGCGTGATCGATCTCGCCGCGCGCGGCCTGCTCCGCGATCTCGTCGACCGTGAACGGCCCGCGCTGGGCGCCGCCGACGAACAGCTTGAAGCGTGGCGTGGTGGTCGGCAGCGGTGGCGGCGCGACGGGACGCTGTGCCAGCGCCTGCGCCGCCGCTTCCTCGTCCGCCAGCAGCGCGGGCAGGATCACGCGCTTGTCGACCGCGCGCTCGACTTCCCAGCTGTAGGCGTCCTGGCTCGAGCCGGGAACGGCCTCGGTCCAGCGTTCGACATGGCCCAGCAAGGCTTCGATGCGTGCCGGCCCCAAGGCCGGATCGGCCGCCTGGGCGCGCCGGATCCAGCTGTCGTACAGGCGGCGCGCGGTGATGTTCGGCAGCGAGGGCGATGGCAGCTGGGCGCCGGTCTCGTCGACTTCGAGCCGCGGCTCATACACGCGCAGCTGGTAGTAGCGCATCAGCGCCGCCAGCAGCATCAGCCGCTGCGGGCCGAGATGCGCCAGGCGGGCCTGGACGGCCGCGACGATCCCCTCGCGATAATAGGGCGGCAGGCCGTTGGAGCGGATCGCGAACTCATTGCCGACCTGGAGCCATTCGCCAGACCCCGCTTCGACCTCGAACAAGTACTGGCCGCGCGGCTGGAAAGCCGCCTCGCGGTCGCCCAGCTCCGGTTTGCGCCGGATGACGCCCAGCGCGATCGCCTGCAAATACCACTCGTAATCGTCGGCCAGCCGTCCCAGCTCGTCCATCGACGGCGAGATCGGATGGCGAAAACGCGTGGCGTCGAAATGCAGGTGGGTCGGGATCTTCGGGTTCTCGATCTGGTACGAGGCGCGCCAGGTCGGCAGGCCGCGCAGCACCGTCATCGGATAGCCGGACAGCTCGATATAGCACACCGCCCTGCCGCTCACGCCGGTGTTGACGATCGAGACCAGCTCGCCATGGAAGTACCCGGTCGGCACTGCGGCGCGGATCTCGGCCTCCATGCGCCGCCACGCGATCGGATCGCCCACACCGATGAAGCACTTGAACTGGTCGGCGTTCGGCGTGAACTCGGCCGAGAAGCGCGCATTCACCCACGGCATCGCGCTGCGGATCCACTCGGCGAAAATGCGCTGGCGCTCCTGCGGCGACAAGCTCGATAATCGTTCGAGCAGCGGATCGGCGGGTTCCTGCTGTTCCAGATCCTGGCTGGACAGCTGCAACTGCGCGCGGCGGAACAGCTTGAGCAGCAGCTCGGCGCGCAGGCGTTCGTCGCCCAGTTGCGGGAACAGGCGCGCCGATCCGCCGAATTCGAGCAGCACTTCCTCGCTCCAGATGCTGGTGTCGCCAGTGAGACGAACCGGCGCCGGCGTCGTATCGACGCCGAGCTTGATCGTGGTCGCATGTTCCTGACGCGCGTCGGCGCGCAGCTGCATGATGCGCTGGTCCACCGCGCCGAGCATCGCCTGGACGGCACGCCGCCCTTCCTGGAACTCGCCGGCGATGCCGCTCCACTGCGCATGGCCCTGCTCATCGGTCGATTGCGGATCGCCCAGCCAGCCGGACAGGGAGCGCATCACCTCGATCGACTGGCCGGCCGCCACCGCGAGCAGGTGGAAGCGCAGGTAGTCAGCCAGGTCGCGCTTGAGGTGACCCATCACTTCGCGCGCCTGCGGCTCCTTGCCGAACAGGCGGCCGGCGGCCTGGCCCAGGTTGTTCAGCGATTCCTCGACCTGGCGCGTGCGCAGCGCATCGCGGATGTCGCGATAGCGCCGGCCATTGCGCTCGGCATGGGACAGGTCGCGCTGCGACAGCCGCGCCTTGACCTGCTCCAGCAGCGACAGCACGAATTCCAGTCCGCCCTGGCGGCGATCGTCGAGCAGGGCATACAGGCGCTCGCGCACCCTGCCCTTCAGGCGGTTCGACAGCTCGCCGGTATGGCGCTTGATGCGGTCCTCGCTCGTCTCGGCGGTGGCGCCGGCCTCGCGGATCGCATCGCGTTCGAGCTGCGGCAGCAGCTCGGACACTTTTTCGCGCCACAGCGTGATATCGTAGGACGCCATGATGCGGTCCATCTCGAGCTGGACCCGGCTTTCCACGCGCTCGAGCAGCGAGCGGCCGTCGCGGTCCTGCAGCAGCGCGGTCGTCAGCGCGTACTCGGTGAACGGCGTCACGTCCACGGAACCCTTGCGCAGATCGGGGAACTCGTCGAACGGCCGCTCGGCCATCTCCATCTGCTCGCGCATGAAGGCGTCGCGCTCGGCGTCGCCGGCGCGCCGCGCCGCATTGTTCCCCGCATTGTTCCCCGCATTGTTCCCACTTACGCCATCGGCGCCGGCAAGACCGAAAAACGCCTTCACCATCAGCGCCGCCAGTTCATAGGCGCGGATGTCTTCATGCAGGCTTTGCTGGGTGTCGAGCACCGACTGGCCGAAGCTCGAATACACCTTCGAGTACGACAGCCGCATGTCACCGAAACGCGCCTCGGGCACGCGCGGGTTGTACGGTCCCAGCTTGTGCTGCTGCTGGTTGACCGCCACCGAACGCTTGCGGTTGGCGAAATCGGCCGATGCGAAGTCTTCGAACAGGGTATCGGCCACCATCTGGTAGACGTCCTTGACGTCGAGCGTGGCCTTGTTGGCCAGGTTGGCGGTATCGACGAAGTACACATCGTCGTAGGGCGCGCCGCGGCCCGCGATGCTGTCCGGCTCCGCCCACGCCACGCTGGCGTTCATGTCGCGCATCGCCGTCTCGAGTTCCATCAGGGTGGCGTAGGCATTGGCCTCGGTGCGCTCCTTGTTGGCCTTGGCGAAACCGGACGGCATCAGCAGCACCAGGTCGACCTGGCTGTCGGACACTTCCTGGCGTGCGATCGCCTTCGACAGCCAGCCCAGATCGAGCACGCTGCCGGCGCCGGTGCCGCCGGCGGCGGAGGCGATGACCACGATGCGGAACTTGGAGGTGTCGACCTGCAGCCCGAGGCGCTGGTAATTCTCCTTGCGCTCGATGCCGGCATTGCTGCTCAGGTAGTTCAGCGCGCCCTTGATGCGGCCGCGCAGCTTCGGATACTTGTCGAACAGGTAGAGCCGCGCCAACGCGCGGATCTGGCCCGCGCCTTTCGACGGATCGATGCCGAGCGAACGCAGCTTCTTGGGCCGCAACGGCATCCAGCTCTCGATCAGCGGAAAGCGGGCCAGGCTGTCGTCGGACTCGTGGTATTGCGGCAGGTCGAGCGGCTCGACCAGCCGTTCCTCGTCGGAGAGGCGCACCAGCTCGTACCAGGGATCGGTGCGCTGCGACTTGCCCTCGTCGATGACGGCATTGTTATCGAGGTCGAAGTGCAGGAAGCGCGCCACCGGGAAGTCGGCGATCGATTCGACCCGGGTCGGATGGCGCCGGTTCCAGACCGCCGACAGGATGCGGCGCCGGATGCGCATCATGACTTCCATGCCGGTGCCGCCGGCACCGATGAACAGCGTCGGCCGCAGGTCGACCTTCAATTCGGCCGGACGGGCGTTGACGCCGGAAGGATGTGGGAATTCTGCCATGGTGTGGGGACTCCCTTTGTTAGCGACGGCCGATGAACAGCGAGGCGACCAGCGCCACCAGGCCCACCGCCACCAGTGGGCCGGTGACCGCGAAGGTCAGGAAGCGGCTGGCATTGATGATGGCCAGCACCGCCGCCGCCGACAGGAAGCCGAGGCCGACGAACAGCAGCCAGCCCGCATTGCCAGCCGAGGAAGGCGCCACGCGCTTCCTCACCAGGTGGTGCACATAGGCGCCGCGCGCGAAGAAGTAGACGCTGATCAGGATCAGGAACACGATGCCGCCGATCGCCAGGTCGCGGTCGGAAGTGTCGGCCACAGGCAGCGTGTGCGGATCGACCGGCATCACCTCGACCGGGCGGGTGGCGGTGTCCGGCAAAGTCTGCGGCAGCGAGTCCTGCGGCGAGGCCGATTCCTCCGGCAGCTTGAAGCCGGGATCGGCGGGCGACGGGGCATTGGTTGGTGGCTGGGTTGCCTGCATGGCGTCTTCCTTTCTAATATTCAGCGGCCGAGCCGCACCTGCGCGCCTTCGCGCACATCGAGCAGCCGATGGCCGAACAGCGTTGTTTTCAGTTGCGCGACCTGTTCGCCATGGCGGTCATGGATCGCCTGTGTGGTGCCGGCGCGGCCGCGCATGGTGCGCATCTCCTCGTCCACCGTCACCTGCACCTTGCGTGGCCGCGCCCAGGCCCAGGCGGCCGCCGCGAGCAGCGCCAGTAGCGCGAGCAAGGCGCCGACCAGCGCCAGCAGCGGCCCCATGCCGTAATGGACGCGCACCTCCACCGGCAGCACCGCCGTCGACGCCTGCACCCGCGCTGGCGGCATGAAGATGTCCGGCAACGGATCGCCCGGGAACAGCGCCGCCATGCGCTGGCGGAAGGCCTGCGACAGCGCCAACTGCTGGTCGGCCAGGTGCAGCTCGATCCGGCCCGGCAGCGCGTAGGCCGAGCCGGCGGACTTGAGCGCTGCCAGCGACCATTTGTCAGGAATCTGCGCCACCGGCAGCGCCATGCTGGAACCCAGCGGCGCCGGCTGGCCGGGCGCCAGCGCGCGCACGCGCTGCGTGTCGAGCGCGATCGGGCGGCTCTCGCCAGCCAGCGTCGAGCGCGCGCTCAGGGTGGCGGAGCTGATCGTGTACGGATACATCGTGTTTTCCAGGTTCCATTCGATGCGCGCCTGCGGCGTGCGCGCATCGGGCGCGACATCGGCGCGCAGCACGCCGCGCGCATCCGAGGTGAACGACACGCCGGGCGCATTGACGACGCGGCGCGGCGCCAGCCGCACCGTGTCGCGGTCGAGCGGCTTGAGGCGCGCCGGCGGCTCGGTGATCACCCGGGCGATGCGTCCGGAAGCCAGCAGCGCATCGAGCGCCGCCGCGCCTTGCGACCCGACGGCGAAGGCGTACACCATCAGACCGTTCGCGCTGTAATGCTTGCCCTGGACCGGCATGCGCAGCGGGAAGGCCAGCGCCTTCGTGATCGCATCGCCGCCGTGGATCAGCGCATAGAATTCGCGGTTGCGGGTGGCCGTGGCCTGGTCGTTATTGGGGCTGTTGCGGTTGTTGGTCACCAGCCAGACGATGCCCGGCTGGCCCTGGAGGACCTGGCCGGTTGCGGCGCGCACCGCTTCGCCCAGGTCGGTGTCGGCCAGCGCCGCGCCTCCTGGCTTGCGCGCCGTGTCCAGGCTGGAGATGGCCTGCGCCACGCGCGCGCGCACCGGTTCCTCGCCCGCCTTGAACGACAGCAGCGCGCGCGGCGACGGCGCCCCCTCCCGGGCCTGGTTGAAGCTCGCCAGCACCAGCGCGTCTCCCGGCTGGACCACGCTGCCCGCCAGGGCCGCCACCAGCGGTTTGAAGGGCGACTTGGGATCGCTATAGAACGGCTCCATCCAGCCCGAGTTCTGCACCAGGAAAACCTGAGGTACAGCCTGCGCGCACAGCGACACGCCGGCCAGCAGGGCCGCCGCCAATGGACGTGCGATCGTCTTCATCATCGTCGTGATCACAACGGCTCGTCCAGGCGCCAGCCGCGCATCTGGTTCCAGTCCGGGTGGTGCAGCCACAGGCAGCCGCCCGCCACCACCGGCACGCATTCGAGCGGACGGGAAAGGCGCGCGATCTCGTCCAGGATCACGTTGCGGCGCCCGATCCATTCGACGGTCGTGCGCGGAATGATGCGCGCATTCTCTCCCGCCCCCAACGCTTCTTCGGCGCGGAAGTTCGCCTTGTGGAAGCGCAGCACCAGGCCGCTCGGCTGGCTGCGGTTATTGTTAAAGCTGCGCAGCAGCGGCAGCACCAGCGTGTCGTCGTGGTGCGGGTCTTCGACGTGCTCGTTCGACCACGGCTCGTCCAGTACCGGATGCCCGCGCCGGAACAGGAAGTTGGCGAACCCCAGGCGCGCGCCGTCGATCGCCATGCGCGCCGGCAGGTGGTCGGGGCCGGCGCCAAGTTCGAGGTAGGAATACCCCTGGCCATCGTGCCCGATCTGCCACAGGCGGCCGTCGCGGCCCTGGGTCGGCCCGCCGAACTCCAGGCGCGGTTGCCAGTGCAGCGGCCAAGGCGAAAATTGCGGCGCCTCGCCGGGTCGCCAGGTGAGCTGGCCCTGCGCGTGCAGCCAGAACAGGCGGCCGTCGTAGCCGAGCGGATGGCTCCAGCCGGCGGCCGGCGCATCGGGGCAGGCATATTCCTGCACTTCATCGAGGTCGAGGCGCATGCTCCACAGGCGCACGGCATCAACGCCGCCCGCGAGGCAGGCCAGGTGGCGCCGCATGAGGCCGGGCGCGGCCACGATGGGCGCGGCCAGCAGGCTCTCGGTGCGGTAGGTTTCGCTGACCGGGTCGATCCAGAGCCGCTGCAGGCCGTCCAGGCCGGGGACCACGCCAGCCTCGCCGCGGCGCGGGTCCTGCGCCGGGATCCAGGCGTGGCTGGAGGCGGTGAACACCAGGCTGGCGGCGCCCGCTTCGGGCGTGAGCACATGCCAGCTGCCGCCCAGCGGATCCCAGTATTGCAGCACCCCGCGGGTGTGGGCCAGCGCCAGCAGGCGTTCGCCGGGAAAGCCGAAGCCGGCGGCGGCGAACACCGAACAGGCATTGGGCGGCGCCGGCATCGTCAGGTCGCAGCGACCCGGCGTCGGCGCCGCCGGCCGTTCTTCGAGGCTGTCGCCGAGCGGCGTCGAGGTGACCGGCAGGCCGTGCGGCACGTGGCGCGGCAGCACGTCATCCCCGCCCGGCCCCCACCATCCGCGCGCTCGCGTCGGCGCGCCGCCAAGGCGCAGCAGCGGGCGCCCGCAGCGCGGGCAATAGGCGAAACCTTCGGGATAGATCGGGGAACAGCGGCAATCGAGGGGCAGCGAGGCGCCGAGCACGTGGGCGACGTCGGGCAGGCGCTGGCGCGCCCGGCCCTGCCAGTCGACCGGGCCCAGCCCCTCGCTGGCGAGCAGGGCGAACTCGCCGCTTGCCTCGTCTTCCTGCCAGATGCTGGCAGGCGTTTCCCATCTGTACGCCATTGCTGCCTTTCGCTCTGCCAAATAATTTGTCGAAACACGACCCGCGGGCCGCGTCATTGCTGTTGCTCAAATGATAGCTCCGCGAACCGGCGCGCGGCGCGCTGTTCACGAGGTAGCGTCGCGCGATCCCGGACGCATCAATAATCGAACTCATCGCCTGCCCCGCAGGGAACTTTCGGCAGACATACGTATAATGGCCGCCTGCCCTTCCACCCCTTCCGCCCTCCCGATTCCGCCATGACCGCTGCCGATTCCCACGCCGACCTCCCCTCGCACGCCATCGATGCCGCCACCAGGAATCTAGCCGACGTACTGACGATCGCGCTCGAACACGGCCCCGCGCAGCGCGCGCTGGTGGTGTACGACACCCGCACCGGCCTTTCGCGCGCGCTGCTCGAAGGCTACCGGCGCAACCTGCCGGATGCGACCTTCGTCGACTTCGACGGCGTGACGCCAGAAGCGGTGCTGGCGGCCTTCGGCACGATGGTGGCGGGCGAGCTGGTGGTGCTGCTGCAATCGTCGAACTTCCGCCTCGACGGTTTTCGCATGCGGGTCGAGCTGTTCAAGCGCGACCTGAAAGTGATCGAGCACGTGCACCTGTCGCGCATGCCGGGCATCCAGGGCGAGCACTACATCGAGGCCCTGGCCTACGACCCCGCCTACTTCCGCGGCACCGGGCGCGCGCTCAAGGAGCGCATCGACCGCGCGCCGCACGGCCGCGTGGTCGGCGGCGGCGAGACGCTCACCTTCGCCTCGCCGTTCGAGCCGGCCAAATTGAACATCGGCGACTACAGCGACATGAAGAACGTCGGCGGCCAGTTCCCGATCGGCGAAGTGTTCACCGAAGCGCTCGACCTCGAAGCGGTGCACGGCCGGGTGCAGATCCACGTGTTCGGCGACACCAGCTACCGCTCAAACCACCCTGACGTGCCGGTGACCCTGGTGATCGAGGCCGGCCGCGTAGTCGCCACCGAGAACGCGACGCCGGCCTTCCAGCAGGTGCTGGACAATATTCGCGCCGACGAAGGCGAAGTCTGGGTGCGCGAGCTGGGCTTCGGCCTGAACCGCGCCTTCACGCGCGAGCTGCGGGTGGACGACATCGGCACCTACGAGCGCATGTGCGGCATCCACCTGTCGCTCGGCGCCAAGCATGGCGTGTATCCGAAGCCGGGCTTCAAGCGCAAGGATGCGCGCTACCACATCGACGTGTTCGCGGTGACCGACGCGGTGTACCTGGGCGAGGAACGGGTGTATGCGGACGGTCGCTGGCTGGCCTGACGCCGGCCTGGCGCGGCAGTATCGCGTGGTATGATGGCCGATTGTAAAACGGGAGCCCATCATGCCGGACTCGCTATCGAGTCATGTGAGGGAAATTCAAGCCATCGCGGCCGTTCCGCGGATGCTGGAAACCGTTGCCGGGCTTACTGGCCTGCGCTTCGTGTGTATCGCCCACGTCACCGCCGACAGCTGGACCGCCTGCGCGGTCCATGACGGCCTCGGATTCGGCCTTGTCCCTGGCGCGACGCTGGACGTCACCACCACGCTGTGCGAGGAAGTGCGCGAGTCCCGGCAGGCAGTCGTCATCGACTGCGTGCGCGACAGCGAGTGCTACCGCGATCACCACACCCCGCGCATCTACGGGTTCCAGAGTTATTTTTCGATTCCCATCTTTCGCCCCGACGGCTTTTATTTCGGCACTTTGTGCGGTCTCGATCCGGAACCGGCCCGGCTGAGCGAGGGCCCCACCATCGCGGCCCTGACCCTGTTCGCCGAACTGGTGTCGCGCCAGCTCGAAACGGAGCGCTCGCTGAACGTGGCCCGCACCGCGCTGTTGTCCGAACGCGACACCGCCGAGCTGCGCGAACAGTTCATCGCGGTGCTGGGCCACGACCTGCGCACGCCGCTCTCGGCGATCCTCACCGGCGCCGAACTGCTGGCGCGGCGCCACGATGACCCGATGACGCGCCAGCTGGTGGAGCGGATGCGCAGCAGCGCGCTGCGCATGTCCGGGCTGGTGGATAACGTGGTCGATTTCACGCGCGGGCGCATGGGTTCGGGACTGGTGCTTGACCTGGCCCGCCATGCCGACGTCGACCGGGTGCTGGAACAGGTGATCGATGAACTGCGCAGCGTGTATCCCGGTCGCGCCATCGCCAGCAGCATCGGGCGCGGCCTGATCTTGCGCTGCGATCCCCAGCGCCTGGCGCAACTGCTGTCGAACCTGCTCAAGAACGCGCTGGTGCACGGCGCCGAAGGGTGTCCGATCGAGGTTCGCGTCGACATCGACGACAGCCGTTTTGTGCTGGAAGTGCGCAACGAGGGGCCGGACCTGAGCCCCGACGTTATCGCGCAACTGTTCAAACCCTACTGGCGCGCCCGCTCGCGCAGCAGGGACGACGGCCTGGGACTGGGCCTGTACATCGTCGACCAGATCGCGCAAGGCCATGGCGGGACGATCGGCGTGCGCTCCGCCGCGAACGGCACGACCTTCACGTTCAGCATGCCGGTCGCATAAAATCCATCCGGCGCTTGTTCGCCTTGTCCGGCATCTCCATACTGTTGGCCATTTGTCCACATCGTATGGAGAGCACATGTCCGTCGAACTGCCTGTAGCACCGCGCTTACGTTTCCTCCTGGTCGCCGCCCTGGCGATGCCTTTCGCCCATGCCGACGACGCCGCCATCGCCCGCATCGAAGCCGGCCTGCGCCCGGCCGTCGCGCTGGCGAACGCCCCGGTCAAGACCGAAAGCCTGCAGGACGCGATGACGCGCCTGAAGGTGCCGGGCGTGAGCGTGGCCGTGATCAAGGACGGCAAGGTGGCCTGGAGCCGCGGCTATGGCGTGGCCTGGGCCGGCGGACCGGCGGTCACGCCGCAGACCCTGTTCCAGGCCGCCTCGGTCAGCAAACCGGTGGCCGCCATGGCCGCCCTGCGCATGGTCGAACAGGGCAAGCTCGATCTTGACGCCGGCATCGACACCGCCCTCACCTCCTGGCGCCTGCCGGACGGCAAAGGCAAACCCAGTGTGCGCCAGTTGCTGTCGCATACGGGCGGCATGAGCGTGTCGGGATTCCCCGGCTACGCCGCGGGAAAATCGGTGCCGACGCTGGTGCAGGTGCTCGATGGCGCCTGGGCCGCCAATACCAAGGCGATCAAGGTGGATGCGGCGCCCGGATCGGCATTTCGCTATTCAGGCGGCGGCTATACGGTGCTGCAGCAGGCCATGATCGATCGCAGCGGCAAACCCTTCGACGTGCTGCTGCGGGAATCGGTCCTGGCGCCGCTGGGCATGGGCGACAGCAGCTTCTCGCAGCCACTGCCGGCGACCTTGCAGGCACAGGCCGCCCGCGCCCACGACGAAGACGGCAAACCCTACCGTGGTGGCGCCCACACCTACCCCGAGCTGGCAGCGGCCGGACTGTGGACCACGCCGCAAGACCTGGCCAGGTTCGCGATCGCGATCCAGAACGGCGCGGCGGGAGGCGACAACGGCGTGATTTCCCCAAGCATGACGCGCACCATGCTCACCCCAATCATGAACGACTACGCATTGGGCCTGCATATCCAGGACGATGGCAAGGGTTTCGGCCATAACGGCAGCAATATGGGCTTCAAGGCCTTGATGGTCGCGTCGACCGAAGGGGGCGATGGCGCGGTAATCCTGACCAACGGCGACAATGGCGGACCGCTTGCGGACAGCCTGGTGCGCGCCATCGCCCACGAGTACAAATGGTCCTTCAACCAGACCCGCCTGCGCCCGACGGTCGAACTGGCGCCTGAGCAGAAGAAGGCCCTGGTCGGAAAATACGAGATCGAAGGGCTGGGCCGCTTCGAGATCGCCGAACGCGAAGGCCGGCTGATGGTCACCAACCGCGGCGCGCCATGGGAGCCGCTGTATGCCGAATCCGACAAGCTGCTCTTCATCATGTCGCGGCCGATCGAGCTGCATCGCACCGATGCGGATAGCGGGGTGTCGGTGCTGGGCACGTCGTCGCGACCGTATAAACGTGTAGGCAGCCGGTAGTAAACACGCATATTTCAGGATTTTTACAAATCCCCTGAGCAGTTGATTAATATCAGGATTAGAATTCTTTTCTTATATCAACAACAAATCCAGGGAAATCATGTTCCGTTTGCCTATCGGCGTGGCAGCGCTATGCCTTGCCACGTCAGCGTTCGCGGCCGCGCCCTTCGACGACAAGTTCCGTCAGCTCGACGAGCTGCTGCCGACGCCGGGATCGGTGCGCACCGCGTCCGGCGCCCCGGGCCACGCCTACTGGCAGCAGCGCGCCGACTACACGATCCGCGCCACGCTCGACGAGAACAAGCGCGCGCTCTCCGGCGCCGGCACGGTGACCTACCATAACAATTCTCCGGATACCCTGAAGTACCTGTGGCTGCAGCTGGACCAGAACATCTACAAGCCGGGTTCGGACGCGCGCCAGGGCGCCACCCTCCCCTCGCGCGGCGCCTGGACCGGCGCGACCGCGCAGACCGGGCTGAAATTCGACGGCCTGCGCACCCTGCTCGAGCAGCGCACCTTCCCCGGCGGTTTCGACATCCTGGCGGTGAAGGATGCGAACGGCCGCGCGCTGCCGCACACCATCAACAAGACCATGATGCGGATCGACCTGCCGCAGCCGCTCAAGCCGGGTGCGCGCGTGACCTTCAGCATCGACTGGCGCTACAACATCAACGAGCAGAAGGTGCTGGGCGGGCGCGCCGGCTACGAGAAGTTCGACGACAATAACGACCTGTTCGAGATCGCCCAGTGGTTCCCGCGCATGGCCGCCTACTACGACGTCTATGGCTGGCAGCACAAGCAGTTCCTGGGCGCGGGCGAATTCACCCTGGAATTCGGCGACTACGACGTGCGCATCACGGTGCCAAGCGACCACGTGGTCGCGTCGACCGGCGAGCTGCAGAACCCGGGCGACGTGCTCACTGCCGCCCAGCGCGAGCGCCTCAAGCAGGCGCGCACCGCGAAAAAGCCGGTCATCATCGTGACCCAGGCGGAGGCCGAAGCGGCCGAGAAGGCGCGCAGCGCAGTGAGCAGCGGCGCCACCAGGACCTGGCACTTCAAGGCGAAGAACGTGCGCGATTTCGCCTTCGCCTCGAGCCGCAAGTTCATCTGGGACGCGCAGGGCGTCAAGAGCGGCGACGTCGACGTGCTGGCGATGTCCTACTACCCGAAAGAGGGTAATCCGCTGTGGGAGAAATACTCGACCCAGGCGATCATCCACACCATCGAGCAGTACAACAAGTACTCCTTCGACTACCCGTACCCGACCGCGATCTCGGTCAACGGCCCGGTGGGCGGCATGGAATACCCGATGATCTCGTTCAACGGTCCGCGCCCAAGCAAGGACAAGAAAACCGGCGAGATCACCTATTCGCAGCGCACCAAGTATGGCCTGATCGGCGTGATCATCCACGAGGTGGGCCACAACTACTTCCCGATGATCGTCAACTCGGACGAGCGCCAGTGGACCTGGATGGACGAGGGCCTGAACACCTTCGTGCAATACCTGGCGCAGCAGGCCTGGGAAGAAAACTGGCCGGACAGCCGCGGCGAGCCGCGCCGCATCACCGACTACATGAAGAGCCGCAACCAGGTGCCGATCATGACCAACTCGGAGTCGCTGCTGCAGTTCGGGAACAACGCCTATGCCAAGCCGGCCGCCGCGCTGAACGTGCTGCGCGAGACGGTGCTGGGCCGCGAACTGTTCGACTTCGCCTTCAAGGAATACGCCCAGCGCTGGAAATTCAAGCGCCCCACCCCGGCCGACTTCTTCCGCACCATGGAAGACGCGTCCGGCACGGACCTCGACTGGTTCTGGCGCGGCTGGTTCTACACCACCGACGCGGTCGACGTGAGCGTGGACGGGATCACCGAATACACGGTGTCGAGCCAGGATCCGGAAGTCGAGAAAGCATTGCTGCGCGCACGCCGCGCGGAGGAACCGGTATCGGTCACGAAGCAGCGCAACGCGGGGATGGCGCGCCGCGTCGATGCGCACCCCGAGCTGAAGGATTTCTACAACGAGAACGACGACTTCACCGTCACCAACAAGGACCGCAACCGCTACCAGGAAAAGATGGCCGGCCTGGAGGATTGGGAAAAGGCGCTGCTCAAGGAAGGCAAGCACCTGTACCTGGTGGACTTCACGAACGTGGGCGGACTGGTGACGCCGCTGGTGGTCGAGATCGAACTCAAGAGCGGCAAGAAGACCATCGAGCGGATTCCGGCCGAGGTGTGGCGTTATTCGCCGGCGAAGATCACCAAGCTGTTCGTCACCGACGAGCCGATGGTGGGGCTGACCCAGGACCCGTACTGGGAGACGGCCGACGTCGACGTCAGCAATAACAGCTGGCCGAGGAAGGCGACGCCGTCACGGCTGGAGTTATTCAAGACCGAGCGGGATCCGAACAATCTGATGCGCGACTTTAATACCAAGCTGAAGGCCAAGGAGAGCGGCGACGCGGCTCCGGTGGAATGATCGGCTTCCTCTCCTTTTCTTGAACGCGTGGACGGCAGAGCCGACTCGGCGTCCCCGTCCACCCTACGCCGGCCCATGCTGGTGTTTTACCTTCTGTTGTCACTACATGAATCTCAAGCACCTGCAGGCGACCATCGCCGCCCTCGTTCTTTCCGCCTCCGCCAGCGCCGCCGGCCCCGTCTTCGACGACAAGTTCCGCCAGCTGGAGGAATTGCTGCCGACGCCGGGCGAGACCCGCAACGCGGCCGGCGCGCCCGGCCACAAGTACTGGCAGCAGCGCGCCGACTACCGGCTGCGCGTGACGCTCGACGAGAACAAGCGTTCGCTGTCGGGCGCCGGCACCGTGACTTACCATAACAATTCGCCGGACACGCTGACCTACCTGTGGGTGCAGCTGGACCAGAACATGTTCCGCAACGATTCGGACAACCGCAATATTGCCACCCTGCCGTCGCGCGATGCCTGGCAACCGCGCGGGAATGATGGCGTCAAGTTCGATGCCCTGCGCTTCACGCTCGAGGCGCGCAAGTTCGACGGCGGCATCCACATCGCCAGCGTCACCGGCAGCGACGGCAAGCCCCTGCGCCACACGATCAACAAGACCATGATGCGGATCGACCTGCCGCAGCCGCTCAAGCCGGGTGCACGCACCTCGTTCGACGTGGCCTGGAGCTTCAACATCCCCGAGATGAACGTATTGGGCCGCCGCATGGGCTTCGAGCGCTTCGACGACGGCAACGATATCTACGAGATCGCCCAGTGGTTCCCGCGCATGGCCGCCTACTACGACGCGGCCGGCTGGCAGAACGCGCAATACCTGGGCGACGGCGAGTTCACCCTCGAATTCGGCGACTACGACGTCCAGATCACGGCCCCCGCCGACCACGTGGTGGCGTCCACCGGCGAACTGCAGAACCCGGGCGACGTATTGAGCCCGGCACAGCGCGACCGCCTGAAGCAGGCGCGCACGGCGAACAAGCCGGTCATGATCATCACCCAGGCCGAGGCGCAGGCGAATGAAAAGGGCCGCGCCACCGGCACCCGGACCTGGCGCTTCAAGGCGCAGAACGTGCGCGACTTCGCCTTCGCCACCAGCCGCAAATTCATCTGGGATGCGCAGGGCATCAAGAGCGGCAAGCAGGACGTGATGGCGATGTCCTACTACCCGGCCGAGGCCAATCCGCTGTGGGAAAAGTATTCCACCCCGGCCGTGATCCACACCATCGAGCAGTACAACAAGTATTCCTTCGACTACCCGTATCCGGTGGCGATCTCGGTCAACGGCCCGGTGGGCGGCATGGAATACCCGATGCTGTCGTTCAATGGGCGCAGGCCCGTGAAGGACGCCAAGACCGGCGAGATGACGTATTCGAAGGCCGCCAAGTATGGGCTGATCAGCGTGATCATCCACGAGGTGGGCCACAACTACTTCCCGATGATCGTCAATTCGGACGAGCGCCAGTGGACCTGGATGGACGAGGGCATGAACAGCTTCGTGCAATTTTTGGCCGAGCAGGCCTGGGAAGAAGGCTATCCGTCGCGCCGCGGCGAGCCGCGCGACATCGTCTCGTACATGCGCAGCACGAACCAGGCGCCGATCATGACGAATGCCGAATCGACGCTCCAGCGCGGCAACAACGCCTACGCCAAGCCGGCCACTGCCTTCAACATCCTGCGCGAGACCATCCTCGGCCGCGAGCTGTTCGACTTCGCCTTCAAGGAATACGCCGAACGCTGGAAATTCAAGCGTCCCACCCCGGCCGATTTCTTCCGCACCATGGAAGACGCGTCCGGCACGGACCTCGACTGGTTCTGGCGCGGCTGGTTCTACACCACCGACGCGGTCGACATCAGCGTCGACGGCATCACCGAGTACACCGTCAGCAGCCAGGACCCGGAAGTCGAGAAGGCCCTGCGCCGCGAACGCGCCAATGGCGAACCGGTGTCGGTCATGGACCAGCGCAACAAGGGCATGGCGCGCCGCATCGACGCCCATCCCGAGCTGAAGGACTTCTACAACGAGAACGACGAGTTCACGGTCACCAACAAGGACCGCAACAAGTACCAGGAAACCATGGCCGGCCTGGAGGACTGGGAAAAGGCGCTGCTCAAGGAAGGCAAGCACCTGACCCTGGTCGACTTCTCCAACAAGGGTGGGCTGGTGATGCCGCTGATCGTCGAGATCGAACTGAAAAGCGGCAAGAAGATCGTCGAGCGCATTCCGGCCGAGGTGTGGCGCTATTCGCCGAAGCAGATCACGAAGCTGTTCGTGCTTGATGAGCCGATCGTGGGCCTGACCCAGGATCCGTTCTGGGAAACCGCCGACATCGACACCAGCAACAATAGCTGGCCGCGCAAGACCGCGCCGTCGCGACTGGAGCTGTTCAAGACCGAGCGTGACCCGGGCAACCTGATGCGCGACATGCAGACGCCGCTGAAGCACGCCGCAGCGCCGAAGGCAGCGCAATGACGCTGCAAGGCTTCAAGAGGCTGTGCGTCGCCCTGCTGCTGTGCGTGAGCACAGCGGCAAGTGCTCACCGCTTCCACTTCGGCATGACCGACATCTCGTACAACGAGCGCACCGGCAGCACCGAGATCGTCCACACCTACACGGCGCACGACATCGACGCCCTGCTGCTGAACCTCTACCAGCGCCAGTTCGACCTCTCCGACCCGGAAGACCAGGACGTGCTGCGCCAGTATGTCGAGCGCCAGTTCTGGCTCGCCGCCCCGGACGGCAAGCGCCTGCCGCCCAAATGGATCGGCATGACGGTCGATGCCAACAGCGTCGTCATCTACCAGGAAATCGAGAACACGCCGCTCGCCCGCGCGGCCACGATCCGCCAGGGCGTGCTGATCGACTTCCTGCCCGAGCAGGTCAATACCGTCAACCTGGGCGCGGGCGGCACGGTCCGTTCCCTCACCTTCACCCGCCAGGCGCTCGAGCAGCCGGCGCAGTAACAAATACCTTTCTTAAGAAATTCCATGCATCTCCGTCCTATCGCCTGCGCGCTGGCCGCGCTGTTCGCCACGTCCGCCGTCCACGCCGACGACTTCCAGCTCCAGCGCGTGCTGGTCGAGGGCGCCCGCGCCTCCCAGCTGGGCATCGCCGATTCGGCCGGCGCCGGCAGCGCGGGCGCGAAAGACCTGGCGGGCCGCATCGCCTACCGTCCCGGCGAACTGCTCGAAGTCACGCCCGGCCTGATCGCCAGCCAGCACAGCGGCGAGGGCAAGGCCAACCAGTTCTACCTGCGCGGCTTCAACCTCGACCACGGCACCGACCTCGCCACCTGGGTCGACGGCATGCCGGTCAACCAGCGCAGCCACGCCCACGGCCAGGGCTGGACCGACCTGAACTTCCTGATCCCCGAACTGGTCGGCCGCCTCGACTACCGCAAGGGCCCCTATTCGGCGCGCGAAGGCGACTTCTCGTCGGCCGGCGTGGCCTCGCTCACCTATGCCAACCGGCTGGTGAAAAACCTCGCCTCGGCCACCGTCGGCCAGGACGGCTACCGGCGCGCGCTGGTCGCCGGCTCGTCCGAGGTAACGGGCGGCAGCCTGCTGTACGCGCTGGAAGCGATGCACAACGACGGTCCGTGGACGCGGCCGGACGACTACCGCAAGCTCAATGCCGTGCTGCGGTTCAGCCAGGGCTACGCCAACAATGGCTGGAGCGTCACCGCAATGGGCTATCGCGGCGACTGGGATTCCACCGACCAGATCCCGCTGCGCGCGGTGCGGGATGGCCGCCTGGGGCGTTACGACCTGGTCGACGACAGCGATGGCGGCCAGGCGCGGCGATTCAGCCTGTCGGGCATCTGGCGCCGGACCGATGCCGACTCGGCCAGCAAGGTCAGCGCCTACGCGATCCGCAACCAGCTCGCGCTGTTCTCGAACTTCACCTATTTTCTGAACGACCCGGTCAATGGCGACCAGTTCGCCCAGCCCGACCGCCGCGTCACCACGGGCCTGGACGCCACCCACACCTGGCATATGCACCGCACAGTAACGCTGTCGTCCGACCTGACGGTGGGCTTTCAAGTCCAGAACGACAATATCTTCAACGGCTTGTACGACACGCGCCAGCGCCAGCGCATCGCGACCACGCGCGAAGACCATATCGTCGAGACCAGCGGCGCCGTCTTCATCGAAAGCGCGACCCGCTGGAGCGATGCGCTGCGCACGGTGGCGGGTATCCGGGCCAGCAACTACCGCTTCCGCGTGGATGGCGACCGGCCGGAGAACGCCGGCAAGGCGCATGACACGCTGGTCACGCCGACGCTGAACATTGTCTATGGCCCGTGGGCGGCGACCGAGCTGTATGCCAACTACGGCCACGGCTTCCACAGCAACGATGCGCGCGGCACGGTGGCGACCGTCGATCCGAAGACCCTGGATGCGGTCGATCCGACGCCCGGCCTGGTGCGTTCGCGCGGTGTTGAATTCGGCGTGCGCACCGAGGCGATCCCGAAGATGCAGACGTCGCTGGCCGTGTACCGGCTCGACTTCGATTCCGAACTGACCTATATCGGCGACGCCGGCAATACCGAGGCGGGCGATCCGAGCCGGCGCTACGGCATCGAGTTCTCGAACTATTACCGCCCACTCAAATGGCTGTCGATCGACCTCGACGCGGCCTGGGCGCGCGCCCGCTCGCGCGGCGAAAACCTCGAAGGAAACCGGGACGCCGGCCGTCGCATCCCCGGCGCCATCGAAGGCGTCGCCCAGCTGGGCGTGACCGTCGATCCAAGCGGCCCGTGGTCGGGTTCCCTGCGCCTGCGCTGGTTCGGCCCGCGTCCGCTGATCGAAGACGACAGCGTGCGTTCGCATTCCAGCCTGACGCTCAATGGCCGCATCGGCTACCGGCTGGCGAACGACCTGCGCCTGGAGCTGGAAGGCTTCAATCTCACCAACCGGCGCGCCTCGGCCATCGATTACTTCTACGAGTCGCAGTTGCAGGGCGAAGCCGCGCCGGTGGCCGACGTGCACTTCCACCCGATCGAGCCGCGCTCGCTACGCCTGACCCTGGTCAAGCAGTGGTAGCATTGACTTTTGGTGGCGCCCGGCCTGTAATGAGATATCTCCATCTCTTGCCCGGGTGACCACCATGCCGTTGCGTTCCCTGCTCGCCATCGTCTGGATCAGCACCGGCATCTTCAGCATCTATATCGCCACCTTCTACGGCGGCGCGATCCTGGCCGGCACCCTCGAGAAGGACTGGAACGAGGTGCTGCCGCGCCTCTACGAACCCGGCGCGATCGCGGCCGCGACGATGATCGGCATGCACTTCATCGCCGGCTCCAGCGTGCTGCTGCTCGGCCCCCTGCAATTCATCCCCGCGCTGCGCGCGCGGCATCCGCGCCTGCACCGCTGGACCGGCCGCGTCTACCTCGTCTCGGCCCTGCTGGCGGGGATCGGAGGCCTGGCCTACCTGGCCCTGAAAGGCGCGGTGGGCGGCATCGTGATGGAGATCGGCTTCGGCCTGTACGGCGTGTTGACGGTGCTGGCCGCGCTGCAGGCCTGGCGTCATGCGGCCGCGCGCCGCCTCGACCTGCACCGCGCCTGGGCGATCCGGCTGTTCGCCCTCGGCATCGGCTCCTGGCTGTACCGCATGTACTACGGCATCTGGCTCAAGGGGCTGGGCGGCGCCGGCCATACCGGCACCTTCGACGGGCCGTTCGACATGACGATGAGTTTCTTCTTCTACGTGCCGAACCTGCTGGTCGCCGAATACTTCATCCGGCGCCAGTCTACGCCCGCATTCTCGATGCCGCGCCGCGTGCTCGGCCAGGCCGGGATCGTGGCGCTGGTGCTGGTGCTGCTGGCAGCGACCTGGCTGTTCGCCCATGCCTACTGGCTGCCGCACATCGGCCGCCGCCTGGCGCCGCTGTTCGCCTGATCCAGCGCATCTTTCCTTCGGCGGGGGCCCTCACCGGTAAAGACGAAAAGTGCTACGCTAACGGGATGACTACACCGCAACTCCCCTATCTCGAGCCGTCGCAGCTGACGGATGCCCTGCGCAGCACCGGTTACGCCGTGCTGCGTCCTGCCGACGTGGCCGCCCTGGCCGGCTGCGGCATCGGCGAGCTGGACTCGCTCGTGCCGAGCTGGGACCGGCTCGAGCTGGACGAATACCTGAAGGACGGCGGCCGCTACCGCCGCCGCCGCCATTCCTGCTTCATTGACGACGCCGGCCAGCTGACGCAGACGCCGCACCGCGCGCACTGGCAGCCGGTCGAGTACAACGCGCTGCACGGCGGCATGCACCGCCTGTTCGCGCCGATGGAAGCGGCCACCGTCGCCAACCCGGCCTGGGACCGGCTGCTGGGTGCGCTGGGCGGGGTCTGTTCACAGGTCGCGGGCCAGCAGCGCTGGTTCGTCGAAGCACACCAGTTCCGCATCGACACCGCCGATGGCATCGGCCGCCCGACGCCCGAAGGCGCACACCGCGACGGCGTCAACTTCGTGGCCGTTATCCTCATCAATCGCAAGGACATCAAGGGCGGCGAGACGCGCGTGTTCGACGCTGACGGCCCGGCCGGCCAGCGCTTCACCATGCTCGAACCCTGGACCCTGCTGCTGCTGGACGACGCCGCCGTGATCCACGAATCGACGCCGATCCAGCCGCTGGGCGACCATGGCTACCGCGACACGCTGGTACTGACCTGGCGCGCCAATGCCTTCCAGGGCGAAGACGCCTGAACTCTTCCACAAGCAAAAAAAACGCCCGCGAACCTGAAGGTTGGCGGGCGGGAATCCAATTTTCGGAGAAAACTGGAGGAGACAGTTCCAATATAGTCTTTTTTATTGTGCAGTGCAATACGGTAGAAGTACTGTAGTTGTTTCAATAGAGGAAGCCCTCTAAATCAGGCCGGCGGCCTGGGCGTTTGCGGCAGTGCGCCATTTCCCTTTCTTCCACATTCCCTCTGTTTCGGCCCTCTTTTAGCCCGACAAACCCCACTATCGTGCCAGCCACGCCGGCCATGCTGAGGCGCGTGCGCACCGGTTGGCCGTATCGCTTTTGCTACACTTCTTTGCTATAGCCAAAAGACATAGAGACCATGATCAAACTTCGCGCTCCGCGTACGCTCGTCATTGCCCTGGGCGCCGCCGCCCTGTGCGCCACCGTCGCACTGGCCACCGCCAACCGCGCCACCGCCAAGGATGAAAAAGCGCCGCCGCGCCCCGCCCTGAGCGTCAGCACCGCCCGCCCCGCCACCACCAGCCTGCCGATCAACCTCACCGCCAACGGCAGCATCGCCGCCTGGCAGGACGCCGTGATCGGCAGCGAATCGAACGGACTGCGCCTGGCCGAGGTGCGGGTGAATGTCGGCGACGTGGTCAAGAAGGGGCAGGTGCTGGCGGTCTTTGCCGACGAAACGGTGCGCGCCGAGATCGAGGGCGCGCGCGCCGCGCTGCTCGAAGCCCAGGCCAACCAGCAGGAAGCGAAGGCTAACGCCGACCGCGCCCGCGCGCTGGAAAGCTCGGGCGCGTTGAGCGCGCAGCAGGTCACCCAGTACGTCACCGGCGAAATGACCGCCGCGGCGCGCGTCAAATCGGCCCAGGCCACCCTCACCCAGCAGCAGCTGCGCCTGAAGTACACGCAGGTGGTCGCGCCCGACAGCGGCGTGATCTCGGCGCGCAGCGCCACCGTTGGCGCCGTGGTCGGCGTCGGCACCGAACTGTTCCGCATGATCCGCCAGGGCCGCCTCGAATGGCGTGCCGAAGTCGTGGCGCAAGACCTGGGCCGCATCAAGCCCGGCGCCAGGGCGACCGTGCGCGCCGCCAGCGGGGCGGAGATTGCCGGCAAGGTGCGCACCGTGGCGCCGTCGGTCGATCCCCAGACTCGCATCGCCCTGGTCTATGTCGACCTGCCGCCGGCGCTGTCCAACGACACGCCGCTCAAGGCCGGCATGTTCGCCAGCGGCCGCTTCGAGTTGGGCGCGTCGAACGCGCTGACCGTGCCGCAGCAGGCGGTCGCCGTGCGCGACGGCTTCAGCTATGTGTTCCGATTGAATGCCGACAGCCGCGTGAGCCAGGTGAAGGTGACCCTGGGACGCCGCCTGGGCGAGCGGGTCGAGGTGGTGAGCGGCGTGAATGCCGACATGGCGATCGTGGTCCAGGGCGCGGGCTTCCTCAACGACGGCGATCTGGTGCGCAATATCGTCGCCACTCCGGCGCCGGCGGCCGCTCGCACGAGCGCCGCGCGCTGAGGACGACACGATGAATTTCTCCGCCCTCTCGATCCGCAACCCGATCCCGGCGATCATGCTGTTCGCCCTGCTCACCGTGGCGGGGCTGCTGGCCTTCAATGCCAGCAAGGTGCAGGACTTCCCGGACATCGAGCTGCCGATCGTGACCGTCACCGCGACCCTCGACGGCGCCGCTCCGGCCCAGCTCGAGACCGAGGTCGCGCGCAAGATGGAAGACTCGATCGCCACCCTGCAAGGCATCAAGAACATCTACACTCGCGTGCTGGACGGCGTGGCCACCATCACGGTGGAGTTCATCCTCGAGCGCGACCCGGCCGATGCCGTCAACGACGTGCGCGACGCGGTCTCGCGCGTGCGCGCCGACATGCCGGCCGAGATGCGCGACCCCACGGTGACCAAGACCGCCACCGCCGGCCGCGTGGTCTCGACCTTCACCGTGGCGGCAGGCGAGGGCTCCGGCCTGGACGACCAGGACCTGAGCTGGTTCGTCGACAACGACGTCTCCAAGCGCCTGCTGAGCGTGCCCGGCCTGGGCGCCGTCAAGCGCGTGGGCGGCGTGACGCGCGAAGTGCGGGTCGAACTGGACGATCAACGGATGGCCGCGCTGCGCGTGTCGGCGCTGGACGTCTCGCGCCAGTTGCGCAATGTGCAGCGCGAGGCGCCGGGCGGACGCGGCGACGTGGCCGGCGTCGAGCAATCGGTGCGCACCCTGGCCACCGTGCAGACCGCGCAGCAACTGGCGGCGATGGACATCCCGCTGCCGGACGGCCGTCACGTGCGCCTGGATCAGGTGGCGACAGTGCGTGACACGGTCGAGGAGCAGCGTGCGCTGGCCGAGCAGGATGGACGCAAGGTGGTCGCCTTCGAGGTGTTCCGCACCCGCGGCGCCGGCGAGATCGACGTCGCCACCGGGGCGCGCGCCGCCATGGAACAGCTGGGCAGAGAAAATCCCAAGCTCGTGATCAAGGAAGTGATCGACAACTCCTATTCGGTCGAAGAAAACTTCGACGCCTCGATGCACATGCTGTACGAAGGCGCGCTGCTGGCGGTGCTGGTGGTGTGGTGGTTCCTGCGCGACTGGCGCGCGACCCTGATCGCGGCAGCCGCCCTGCCGCTGTCGGTGATCCCGGCCTTCCTCGGCCAGTACCTGTTCGGCTACACGCTGAACATGGTCACCCTGCTGTCGCTGGCCCTGGTGGTCGGCGTGCTGGTCGACGATGCGATCGTGGAGATCGAGAACATCTCGCGCCACCTCCACATGGGCAAGACGCCGATGCAGGCCGCGCTGGAAGCGGCCGACGAGATCGGGATGGCGGTGATCGCCACCACCTTCGCCCTGGTGGCCGTGTTCCTGCCGACCGCCTTCATGGGCGGCATTCCCGGCAAATTCTTCAAACAGTTCGGCTGGACCGCGGTGCTGGCCATCCTGGCGTCGCTGCTGGTGGCGCGGCTGCTCACGCCAATGATGTGCGCCTACCTGATGAAGGCGCCCAAGCATATCCACGTCGACGCCCAGGGTAACCCGCAGGCGCCGCCGGACGGCCCGCTGATGCGCCGCTATCTCGCCGTGATGCAGTGGTGCCTGCGCCGGCGCGGCCTGACCATGCTCGGCGCGGCCCTGTTCTTCGTCGGCTCGCTGGCCCTGGTGCCGCTGCTGCCGACCGGCTTCATGCCGCCGGCCGACCGCTCGCAGAGCCAGGTCAGCGTCGAGCTGCCGCCGGGCGCCACCCTGGCCCAGACCCATGCGGTGGCCGAGCAGGTGCGCCAGCAAGTCATGAAGGTGGACGGCGTCAAGAGCGTGTTCAGCTCGATCGGCGGCGGCTCCAGCGGTGACGCCTTCTCGCCCGGCGCGGCGGCCGAGGCGCGGCGCGCCGTGCTGACCATCGCCACCGTCCACCGCAGCGACCGCGACGTCAAGCTGGGCGTGATCGAGAACCGCATCCGGCAGGCGCTGGTGAACATCCCTGGCGCCCGCTTCACGGTCGGCATACCGGACGCCGGCACCAAGATGCAGCTGGTGCTGCGCAGCGAGGACGCGCAAGCGCTCACCGCCGCCGCGCGCCAGGCCGAGCGCGAGCTGCGCACCCTGGGCGGCATCGGCAACGTCAGTTCCAGCGCCTCGCTGGTGCGGCCCGAGATCATCGTGCGCCCGGACTTTGCGCGCGCGGCCGACCTGGGCGTGACGGCGGCATCGATCGGCGAAACGGTGCGCGTGGCCACCGCCGGCGACTACGAGCAGTCGCTGGCCAAGATGAACCTGGACGAGCGCCAGGTGCCGATCCGGGTCAAGTTGCCGGATGCGGTGCGCGCCGACCTGGACGCCATCGGGCGCCTGACGGTGCCGGGCGCCAACGGCCCGGTGCTGCTGTCGACAGTGGCCGACATCACGATGGAAAGCGGCCCGGCCCAGATCGACCGCCTGAACCGCAGCCGCAACGTGACGCTCGACGTCGAGCTGTCCGGCCGCGCGCTCGGCGAAGTCAATGCCGAGGCGCGCGCGCTGCCGGTGTTCCGCTCGCTGCCGTCCTCGGTGACCATCGCGGAGCTGGGCGACGCCCAAGAGATGCAGGCGCTGTTCAACAGCTTCGGCGTGGCGATGCTGATCGGCGTGCTGTGCATCTATGGCGTGCTGGTGCTGCTGTTCTCGGACTTCATGCAGCCGGTGACGATCCTGGCGGCGCTGCCGCTGTCGATCGGCGGCGCGTTTGTCGCCCTGCTCTTGACCAGCAATGCGCTGTCGATGCCGACCATGATCGGCCTGATCATGCTGATGGGGATCGTGACCAAGAACTCGATCCTGCTGGTCGACTACGCGATCCTGGCGCGCGAAGCCGGCATGAACCGGTTCGACGCCCTGGTCGACGCCTGCCACAAGCGCAGCCGCCCGATCGTGATGACCACCATCGCCATGGGCGCCGGCATGCTGCCCCTCGCGCTGGGCTTCTCGGGCGACCCGAGTTTCCGCTCGCCGATGGCGGTGGCCGTGATCGGCGGCCTGATCACCTCGACCTTATTGAGCCTGCTGGTGGTGCCGGCCGTCTACACCTATATCGACGACCTGGAGCACTGGCTCAAGCGCCATGGGCGCAAGCTGCAGCGCAAGCCGGCGCCGGCGCCCACGAAGGCCGAGGAGCACAGTCCTGCTAAATGAACAGCAGCGGCAGGACGAGTACACCCCAGGTCAGGGCAGCGAGCATGACGGCCAGCGCGACGGCCGCGCTGCCCAGGTCCTTGGCGCTCTTGGACAAAGGGTGGCGCTCCAGCGAGATGCGGTCCACCACCGCTTCGATGGCGGAATTGAGCAACTCGACCACCAGCACCAGGACCAGCACCGCGACCAGCGCCAGCCGCTCGACGGCCGGCAGTGGCAGCAGCGCGGCTGCCAGCATGGCGGGCAAGGCCACCAGCAGCTCCTGGCGAAACGCGTGTTCCGATTGCCAGGCGAACTTCAGGCCGGCAGCCGAATAGCGGGACGCGGACAGGATCCGTCCGAGGCCCTGTTTGCTCTTGAATTCACTGATCTGCGGTTGCGACATTGACGGGTTCCGATAAGGGGTTGGATGGCGCCTTGCGGCGGGATGGCCGCGCCCGCAGGACGGCGACCAGGAACAGGACGATCGCGCAGGCGATCCAGATCGACCACAGGGTGTGGGTCATGAAATGGGCGCCGCGCAGCTGCTGCAGATAGCCGATCGCTGCGCCGAACGCGAGCGCGAGGGCAGCCACCGCGCTCGCCATGCGCGGCCGCGCCGGCAACCAGTACACCGCCAGCGACAGCAGCCACAAGGCGCTCGACGCATGCCCGGCCGGCAGGCACTGTCCGGCGACCGCGCCGGCCGGCAAGGCCTCGAACAGGCGCACATAGGGTTGATCGCCGCCATAGCGCAGCAAGTCCCATGGACAATGCGAGGTGCTGAACTGCTTCAGCATGCTGATCGCCAGGGGCACCAGCAGCGCCGACAGCGCGACGATGCGCAGCCGCAGGCGCGCGCGAGCGTCCATGCCGGCGCGCGGCGAGATCAGGTCGGCCAGGGCGCGGCCGATGAAGCCCAGCGCGAGCAGCATCAGCAGCCACTTGAGGATCACGTGGCTGAAGGTCTCGGCCAGCCAGGCATGGCGCCAGGGGAAGACGCCGCCGCCGGCGTCGAACACCGCATCGGCAAGCGCCAGGTCGACGTCGGTGCAGCGGCCGATCCAGAAGATCACCAGCGCGGCGGCGGCCAGCGCCGCCGCCATGCGCCGGATCGCCCGCGCCGGCAGCAGCGCGGTAGACGTGGCAGCGCCCATCTCACGCGCCCCGCACGCAGGCATGGAAGATATCGAGCCGCGGATTGAGAACCGCCGTATTCACGTCGAGCATGCCGAGCACGGAGTGGAACACATTGTCGTGCGAGAGCGGCTCGTTGCGGCGCTGGCCCAGGCAACGGCGGTCGATGCGAAAGCGCTCGCTGAAGCCGTCCGACATCCACAGCATCATCGGCACCTCGGTCTGCTCGCGCGGCGCGAACATATACGGCGTGCCGTGCAGGTAGACGTTGTTCTCGCCCAGCGATTCGCCGTGATCCGACAAATACAGCATCGCGGTATCGACGTCCTCGCCCTGGGCCAGCGCGCGCAGGCGGTCGATGGTCGTGCTCAGGAAGTAGTCGGTGTACAGGATGGTGTTGTCGTAGGCGGCGCGGATTGACTCGCGCGTACAGGTCTCGAACTGGTTGCTGGTGCATACCGGACCGAAGCGGCCGAAGGCCTGTGGATAGCGGCTGGCATAGGCGGGACCATGACTGCCCTTCTGGTGCAGCACCACCACCATGTCCTTGCCACCGCGGCGCAGCAGTTCGGGCAAGCCGTCGAGCAGGACTTCGTCGTGGCACTCGCCGCCCTCGCACGGCCTGCCCGGCCTCGGCCGCGACAGGTCTTCGTAGCGCACGCGGTCGCACACGCCTTTGCAGCCCGAATTATTATCGCGCCATACGACGTCGAAGCCGGCATGCGCGAGCACGTCGAGCAAGCCTTCCTGGCGCTCGGCCTTCGACTGGCTGTAGTCCTCGCGGCCGAAGGCCGAGAACACGCAGGGCACCGACACCGCGGTCGCGGTGCCGCAGGAATGCACGCGCGAAAAGTTGATCAAGCCGCCCTGCCGCGCCAGCAGCGGATTGGTGTCGCGGGGGTAGCCGTTGAGCGAGAAATTCGCCGCGCGCGCCGTTTCGCCAACCACGATCACGGTCAGCGTGCGGCGCTGCGCGCCCTTCCACGCTGCGCCCTTGACGGCGTCGCGCCCGAGCGGCGCGACCACGACCGGGGCGGCCCAGCGCGCGCGCAGGTAGCCGTGCGTCGCCTGGATGAAGTTGGTCGGTGTGAGCAGGAAGCGCAGTTCGCGATGTTCGCGCAACGCCGGCGCCAGGCTCTTGTACAGCAACACCAACAGCAGGAGCGCCAGCAACAGCGAGCCGCCGGCAATGCCGGCGCGTTCGAGCAGCCCGCGCGCGCCGCGCGGGAACGCGATCCTGGCGCGCCAGATCGCCCACGCGGGCAGCACACCCAAAAGGCCGATCCTGGCCGCCATCTGCCAGCTGATCAACTCCGCGGCCTCGCGCGTGTCAGTCTCGAACACGTTCTGGATCATGGCCTTGTCGATGACGATGCCATAGGTCGCGATGAAATAGCTGGCGGCCGATGCGGCCAGCACCAGCGCGATCAGCATCGGCTTGGCGACCGGGCGAAAGCTCGCGAGTGTCAGGCAGGCGTTGAAGAACAGGACCACGATCAGGAACGCGCCCGCCAGCAGCGGCAGGCTGGCGGGCGAGACGCCGCCCGCGGCGCTGCACAGGACCGACCAGAACTTGACGTTGCCCACGCTGGCCAGCAACAAGGCCACGACCAGCACCAGCACCGGCGCCTGGATGCGCCTGCCGAACAATCTCTCCACGCTTCCCCCTCGAGCAGCGCAGTCCGACGCGGACTGCATTGCTTGAAGGATATGGAGGGACGCTTCAGGCCGGCGTCAAGCCGGCGTCAGGATTGCGTGAAGTCGCCTGGAAACACGATCGTGAAGCGGCTGCCGCCGCCCGGGCGCTGTTCATGGATCAGCGTGGCGCCGAGGTATTCGCAGATGCGCTTGACCAGCGACAGGCCCAGGCCGGTCCCGGCCGAGCCGCTCGATGGAATCGCGGCCGCGTCCCGCTCCAGCGTCTGGCGCACCGCGTCCGGCAAGCCCGGGCCGGTGTCTTCCACGCTGACGCGGCCAGGTTCCAGCACCACCGTCACCTGCCCCCGCTCGGTGTACTGGCAGGCGTTGCGGATCAGGTTGGCGATCGCCGACACGCACAGCTCGGCCGGCGCGCGCACGCCGATGGACGCCGAGCCGGTACAGCGCAGGACCACCGGTTTATCGGCCACCATGTGCTGGTAGCGATCGGTCTCGGTGCGCGCGATATCGCCCACCGAGACCGGCGGGAACAGGCCGAGTTCGGGCTTACGCGCCAGCAGCAGCAACACAGTGACGCACTCGGTGGCTTCCTGCGCGGCGCGGTAGATGCGCCGGGCGGGCGCCCGCACCGCTGAGTTGTCGTTGTTCTCGACCAGGATCTCGGCCGCGCCCATGATGACCGTCAGCGGCGTGCGCAGTTCGTGGCTGACGTCGCCCGTGAAGAAGCGCTCGCGATCCAGGAAGGCGCGCAGCTCGCTGGTATGCGCGTCCAGGGCGCGCGCCAGGATGCCCAGCTCGTCCTCGCGCGCCGTGTGCGGCAGCGCCAGTGCGCCCCGGCCGACCGCGTCCGCCAGTTCGCGG
Organism: Massilia sp. CFBP9026; assembly: GCF_034045165.1. Lineage (NCBI taxonomy): Bacteria > Pseudomonadati > Pseudomonadota > Betaproteobacteria > Burkholderiales > Oxalobacteraceae > Massilia > Massilia sp. CFBP9026. The sequence goes on along the minus strand of NZ_JAXCWH010000003.1, from coordinate 147,740 downwards.
ATCGGCGTGACGATCCGCATGCCCACGAAGCGGCCCAGGAACAGCGCCAGGATGACGAAGCCGGCGAAGAAGGCGGCGAACATCGAATACACCAGCACCTCGATCTGTTCGTAATCGCTTTCGTGGTCGACCACGACGTAGGGTCCCGCTTCGTCGGTGCCCGCCAGCACGTGCAGGCCGATGCCGTCGATCTCGGCCTCGGACACACCGGCCGGCAAGCCGCGCAGCGACAGCGGGATGTCGTCGCCGCGGTGGAAGCGCAGGCCGGCCGGCAGGTCGGCGGGCAGCCCGGCGGCGGCGCGCGGACGCGCCCACTTCTCGACTTCGGCCAGGCGTTCGTCGACCAGGTGCACCTCGATGCCCTCGACCACCAGCGCCGCCAGCACCGCGAAGAACAGCGACAGCACGACGCCGAACAGGATGAAGGCCCTGGTGATCGGCCGGCTCAGCGAACTAGCCGCGCGCATCTGGCAGTGCGAGCTTGTAACCCACGCCGGCGATGGTGTGCACCATGGGGAAGGCGAACGGCTTGTCGATCGCCTGGCGCAGCGCATGGATATGCGTGCGCAAGGCATCGCTTTCGGGACGGTCCTCGCCCCACACGGCCTGCTCGAGCGCTTCGCGTGGCACGATGCGCGGGGCCGCCGCCATCAGGCAGCGCAGCAGCACGTAGCCGGTCTTGGTCAGGGCGACCCTGACGCCGTCGCGGGCGGCCTCCTGCTGGTCGGGATCGAACACCAGCGGGCCGAAGCGCAGTTCGCGGCTGATCGCGTGCTGGCCGCCGGCGCGCCGCGCCAGGGCCTTCAGGCGCACGTCGAGTTCGACCAGCGAGAACGGCTTGACCAGGTAGTCGTCGGCGCCGCTGTCGAAGCCGGCCACCTTGTCGTGCAGGGCGTCGCGCGCGGTCAGCATCAGCACCGGCGTGGTGGACATCAGCTCGGAACGCAGCTTCTGGCACAGTTCCAGGCCGTTCAGGCCGGGCAGCATGACGTCGAGGATGATCACGTCATAGGTGTTCTCGGATGCCAGCGCCAGGCCGCCATAGCCGTTGCGGGCCGAATCGAGCGTGTAGCCCTTCGGCTCCAGGAATCCATAGAGGTTGGCGAGGATGTCGGGATTGTCTTCGACGATGAGGATGCGCATGCGCTTATTGTAAGACGGCGTCAGCGCGGCCGGTAGCGTTGTTCGCGATACAGCAGCGACGGCAGGATGACGTGCGCCATCGCCTTGTCGGCCTGGGCCCGCGCTGGCGCGCCCTCGCCCGGATCGAATTGCCCGCTGGCCGCGTCATAGCGCGCCGCCAGCGGCGGCTGGCCGGGACGCAGCACGGTGGCGTTGGCGCCTTCCAGGTAGGCGAAATAATCGTTGAACTGGATCAGGGCGCGGCCCGGCGTGGTGGCGTCCTTGACGAAATCACGCCCGATCATCGGGTGGTTGCTGGACACGCCCAGCAGCGACAGCAAGGTGGGCCCCAGGTCGACCTGGCTCGCGATGGTGGCGATGCGCTTCGGTTCGATGTCGGCGCCCAGGATCAGGCCGGGAATGTGGAATTTCTTGATCGGCACCAGGCTATCGCCGTAGACACGGTTGTCGTGGTCGGCCACGATCAGGAACACGGTGTCCTTCCAGTAGGCTTGCTGCTTCGCTTCGCGGATGAACTTGCCCATTGCATGATCGGCATACTTGACCGCATTGTTCACGGTCTGCTTGTCCGGGTCGTGCAGGTCGATCTTCCCGTCCGGGAATTCGAACGGTTCATGATTCGACGAGGTGAAGATCAGGCTGAAGAAGGGTTTATCCTGTGCATGCAGTTTCTTCAAGCGTTCGAGCGACTTGTCGAACAGGTCTTCGTCCGAGGCGCCCCAGCTGCCGACGAACTGCGGCTTCATGTCGCCGATGTCGACGATGCTCTGGAAGCCGTTGCCGGTGAAGAAGCTGCGCATATTGTCGAAGTGGGCCTCGCCGCCGTAGACAAATTCGGTGTGATAGCCCTGGCGACCCAGCCCGTCGGCCAGCGTATAGAAATTGTTCTGCGACAGAGACAGCTTGACCGTGCTGCGCGCCGGCGTCGGCGCATAGCCGGCCACCACCGCCTCGATGCCGCGCACCGAACGGGTGCCGGTGGCATACAGCTGCTCGAACCACCAGCCCTCGTCCTTGAGCTTTTCCAGCTCTGGCGTCACCGGCAGTCCCCCCAGCGACTTGACGAAGGTGGCGCCCAGGCTTTCCTGCAGCACGATCACGAGATTGAGTGGTTTGCTGCGCGCGATCGCCGCCTGCTGGTAGTGCATGGTCGGCAGTTCCGGATTCGGGAAGCGGTAGTCGCGCAACCACGGCGCCGCCTTGACTTCGGCGAACACCTGCTCGCGCGGAAAATCGCCATAGATTTCCGAGGACTTCGCCTCGTTGCCCATCGAACGGATCGCATCGAGCACCGACCAGGCCGAATTGATGACAAGCGAATTGACCATCGCATCGCTGCTCAAAGCGAACATGGCCGGATTGGCCGGGCGGTGGCCCGTAGTGGAACGGATCTGCACGAAGACCAGCAGGCACAGGAGGGGCCAGACCAGCAGCAGCTTGCGGCTCGGCCACATCGTCATGCCGGCCGCCGTCCGTCGCAACAGGCGCACCAGCGCGATGCCGAGAATGACGGTCAGCGCGCAGCCCAGCAGCAGCGCGGTGCGAAAGCCATGCCACAGGGTGGCGAACACTTCTTGCGGATAGCCCAGGTACTCGATGAACAGGCGGTTCGGACGCGCATCGTATTGCATGATGAATTGTGGCGAAGCCACTTCCATGAACACGATAAAGATCAGCGCGAAGCCGGTCCAGGCCACGCTGGCCGTGCGCCACAGGCGGGCGCTGCGGGCATGTGCCAACAGCGGCGCCAGCAGCAGCGGAACCGCCAGAAGATAGCCGAGCAAGATCAGGTCGGCGCGTACGCCCTGCAGCAGGATCTCGGGCACGATGCCGGTCGCCGCCACACGTGGCCATTGCCATGCGATCAGGGCGATTCGAAAAGCCGACAGGAGGAGCAGCCCGATACACAGCAGCTGGACCAGGGGAGCGAAAGGACCGGCCCAAGCGCTGATGCGCGCGAGTCCGGCAGCGCGATGCCGCCCCATTGCCGGAGCACCATTGATGCCCTTAGGCAGATGAAGTTTCTCGATGGTCATGCTATGCATGCTAGGTCGCATGCCGTCATCGAGATGTTAGTCAGGCGTTAAGAAAGCGTTAAATCAGGCGGCGAGAGAAACCAGGGACGAAAAAAAGCCCGGCCAGCGAAAGCTGCCCGGGCAATTCGGGAAGCGCACCAGACGGCGCGCTTCCTTGCAACAAGATCAGTCGCGGTAGTTACGATACTCGTGACGGTCGCTCGAGCCACCCAGCAGCTTGGCCAGGATGAAGCCCACGCCCACCGCGGCCAGCAGCGCGCTGCCCGGGTTGTTCTTGACGTATTCCTTGCCCTGAGCCGACAGGTCCGAACATTTTTCGCTCAGCTGGGCCGAACCACCACCGAATTTCTCTTGAGCCGAGCTCAGCAGACCGGTGACCTTGTCGACGCCGGCGTGGGCGCGCGAAGCCAGGTTGTCAACGACTGGCTGGGCGGCTTGCGCTGCCTTGTCGATGCCTGCGTGCACTTTGTCTGGCGAAATCGACGAGATCGCTGCCTTGATGCCGCCGACCGTCGATTGATCGCCGTTCGCATCGGACGACGAGGTCGACGATGGGGTGGACGATGGGATCGACGACTGGCTTGACGACGATGCGCCCAGGCCGCTATTGCCCAGCGAGCCGGTGCTGCCTGCCGCCGAACCGATGCTCGACGACGAGGACGAGCCGGTGCTGCCCAGGTTGCCGCTCGACGAAGCGCTTTGCAGGCTCGACGACGACGGCGACGAGCCCGTGCTGCTCAGGTTCGACGATGCGCTCTGCTGGCTGCCCGACGAGGCGGTAGTGCCCTTGTTCAGGCTGGAATCCTGGCTCTTGCCGATGTTCGAACCGGACTTGTTGGCGTCGATGCCTTTACCTTCGTTAGACTTTTGATTATCCATGATGTATCCCTCATAAAATGTATGACCAACGCGGAGTAGACCGATATTCGACTATCACCACATTCTTCCTTGAATCAGTCCGATACTAAACGCGGGAACGAAAGCTGCCTGCGGTACATCAATGGCGGCGCGGCTTCATGCCCAAGATCAGTTTATTGATTCACTGACCTCAAACCACCGCAAAGCTTCCATCGATGCCCCAGGCTCATCGTCCCGATCTCGGGGCGAGCGCCCTTCCAGGGCTTCGTCACGAGCGCAGTATCGAACCAACTGCGTCGCGATACCAAAAATACAATGGACCAGTATTAAGAGACCGTGCGCTGACTAACAGAGCCGTTCCATCCGCCGTAAAAGCTGCTTTTTATCAATTGGCGACGGGGTGGAAGACGTGTTGCGAGTACCATACGTGGTTTCGCCCGACTTGGGCGTCCAGTACGACATCACATGGCAGTAGAAAAAATTACAGGCAGCCGCCTGCCGCCGCGCCAGGCCTTGCCGGCAGCTGACGAGGCGGCAGCAAAAAAACAGGCCGAGGCCGAGAAAGCGGCGCAGATACGCGGCGTGGACTCGATCGCCGCCATGCGCGACGCCATCCGCCAGGCCGCGCACCAACTCCCTCCATTTACCGCCGTGCCGCGCCTGGCCCGGCTGGATGCGGCCGGCTTTCGTACGCGGGCGGCGGCCGGGATGCCCTTCCTGGTCAGCGGCATCGTCAAGCGCTGGCCGCTGGCCGACCTCACCGCGCACGACTTGCGCAAACAGTTCGGCCACCTCCCGGTGCGCGCCCGCATCGGCGACTACGTCAATACGGCCTTCGCGCCGGATCGCGCGATGCAGGACATGCTGCTGCGCGACTACCTCGACCTGACGCCTCCCGACCCCGCCTCCGGTCTGCCGCCCTATGTGGGCAACCTGTCCCTGCGCGAACTGAACCGGCTGTGCCACTGGCCGGCCTGGTTCGAGAAGATGGGCCCGCCCCGCTTCTGGATCGGCCCGGCGCGCACGGTGACGCCGCTGCACTGCGACTACGACGACAATATCTTCGCCCAGTTGTGGGGGACCAAACGGATCTTCCTGGCGCCGCCGCACCATGACGCGCTTCTGTATACACGCGAAGCCAATCCGCTGCTGTTCGGCTCCCCGTTCGACCCGGAAGCGCCCGACTACGAGGCCTTCCCGCTGGCGCGCCAGGCGGCGCTGGTCGAGATCGTCGTGGAGCCCGGCGACATGCTGTACGTGCCGGCCGGCTGGTATCACCAGGTGCGGGCCCTGAGCTTTTCGCTGTCGTCCAATCGCTGGGCGCGCGGCCAGCCGCTGGCGCTTTCGAAGGGCTAGGCGACGCGGCCTACGCGGCCCGCTGCGATTCCTCGGTCGCCGGCGTGGCGGCTTCGGCCTCATCCAGCACCACGAACTCGGTCGATGGCCGGCCGTCGGCATTGTGCTGCACGATGCGGCTCGGGCGGCCCTGGGCGTCGAGCCATACCTGGCCGATGCCGGCGCCGTTCCACAGCCGTTCGCCGCTCGTGCGCTGGTCGGGCAGGCGCGGACGCAAGGCCAGGTCGCGGCGCTTGGTGAACCAGTTCAGCGGCGAGCGCGGCGAATACAGCCAGCGGTTCAGGCGGTCGAGCCAGTCGAGCAGCCGGCGCGGGAATTCGTTCTTGATGCCGCTGCTGGTGATCTGCCACACGTGCTGCGGACGATCCGATTCGCGCACCTCGACGTCGTAGACGAAGGAATAGTGCACGTCGCCCGACAGGATCACGTAATTGCCCGGGGTGCGCGAATGGCGGAAGATATTGAGCATGCTGCTGGCCGCGCCGCGGTGCGCCATCCAGTTCTCGGCGTCGACCGTCAGCGCCAGGCCGGCGAAGGTGGCGATCCGCTGCACCACCTCGATCAGCTTCACGCCGAACATCGGCGCCGCCGAAACGATCACCGCCGCCGTCTCGTCGAGCAGTTCGTGCTGCAGTTCGGTCAGCGATTCCCAGTCCATCAGGCCCGACGGATGGCCAGGCGTGCGCCGGTTGCGCCAGCGCCGGGTGCGCGTATCGAGCACGATGATGGCGGGCTGGGTGCGCAGCATATAGTCCCACTGGCGGAACGCCAGCAGGCGCTGGATCAGCGCATCCTGCGCGCCTGGCTCCAACCGTCCCCTGGCGTCCGGCGCGGCGCTCAAGTCGACCATGGCATCGAGCGCATCGACGAACACGTCGGGCCGGTTGCCCCAGCCCTGGCACAGCATATAGGCCATCAGCGCATTGCCGATGATGCGGCGCGAGAACGGGTGCTCGTAGGCGGTGGTCTCCCACTTGGCCGACAGGTTCCAGTCGTCGGTGATGTCGTGGTCGTCGAAGATCATCAGCGTCTGCACGTGCGCCAGCAGGCGCGCGGCTTGCGGCAGCTCGGCGCAGAAACCCTGCAGCGCCGCGCCTTCGCGCTGCCAGCGTTCGACGTGCTTCGGCTTCAGGGGCGGCATCGCGGGTTCGCCCACGATCTGCCACGGCGTTGGCGACCATACCAATAAATACATCGCCATCACCTCGGCCAGTGTCACCAGGTGGTTGTGGGCGTTGGCGGTGGTGAAGATCGGCTTTTCCGAGCCGCCGAAGAAGCGGTCACGCAAGTCGTCGTTCGACTTGAATGCGGGCAGCAGGTCTTCGCGCCGGTAATAGCCGGCCGGGTGGGCATACAGCTCTTCGCTGTCGTCCACCACCGCGCCTTCCAGGCATTCCCCGTACAGGCCCAGGCGTTCGATGAGCGCGTGAATGGCCGCCAGCATCGGGCCGGCCACGTCGTCGGCATACACCTGGTCGCCGCACAGCATGAGCATGGCGGGCCGCGCGCCGGCCTCCCCGATGCGATCGGCCAGCAGCGCGTCGGCGCAGGCCAGGCCGTCGCGCGAGCGGTGGTGCGGCTTGCGGCAGGAGCCGTAAAGGATGTCGTCCATACGGCTGCGCAGCACGAAGCTGGGCCGGCTCGCGCCTGCGTGCAGCAGGTGCGGCGCCCAGTGCGCGATGCCTGCGCCGCCGTCCAGGACCAGGTCGTACTCGATCAAGGTGTCCTGCGGCAGCGGCTCATCCAGGGCGACGTCGATCAGGTGTACGTACGCATGGCGGCCGACACGGATCACGCGGCAGGCCGCGCCATCGAGCCGCAGGCGACGCGGCTGGCCGCCCTGCGGCGAAAGCTCCAGGTTCAGGTCGAGCGCATCGCTGCCGACGAGCCACAGCAACAGGCGGCCCGGCTCGATACGGCGCAGGATGGGGCCGGCCAGCACGGGCGGGAGGTCGGCGGAAGGAACAGTCTGGATCAACGCGGCACGGTCTTCAAGGGATACGATCGGCCGAGTGTAGCAGATGGCGTTCGCTCATCCGCGCGCGATCACGAGCAGGCCGACGACGATCAGCCCGCAGCCGGCCAGCTTGGCCGGGGTGAGCGCCTCTTGCAGGAACAGCCAGCCCAGCAGCATCGCGATCACCACGCTGCCCTTGTCGATCAGGGCGACAGTGGACACCTGCCCTTCCTTGATCGCCTTGTAATAGAAGATCCACGACAGCGCGGTGGCCACCGCCGACCCGGCCAGCCAGGCGATATTGGCCGGGGTGAGCGCCTGCAGCTCGCGCGCCGGCACCACGGCCGCCGCGAACAGCAGCACGAACACGAACACGAAGCAGGTGCGCACCGCCATCCCGAGGTCGCCCGAGATACCGGTGAGGCCGGGCTTGGCGATGACGGCCGTCACACCGGCGAACAGCATCGACAGGAAGGCATACACCACCCAGCGTTCCATGCGCGCTCCTGTTAGTAGTAGACGCAGATGCGCTGGCCATCGACCTCGTGCACCCGGATGTCGAGCTGGTACAGGTCGCGCAGCACCTCGGGCTGGATCAGCTCGAGCGGCGTGCCGTGGTAGGCCACTTTCCCGCCGCGCATGGCGACGATGCGGTCGGCGTAGCACGAGGCAAAATTGATGTCGTGCAGGACCAGGATCACGGTCTTGCCCAGCTCGCGCGAGGTGCGGCGCAGCAGCCCCATCATGTCGACCGCGTGGCGCATGTCGAGGTTGTTGAGCGGCTCGTCGAGCAGCACGTAGTCGGTGTCCTGGCACAGCACCATGGCCACGAAGGCGCGCTGGCGCTGGCCGCCCGAGAGCTGGTCGAGATAGCGGCCGGCCAGGTCCGAGAGGCCCAGGTAGCCGAGCGCGCGTTCGACGTGGGCCGCATCGTCGATCGTCGGCCTGCCCTGCGTGTGCGGATAACGGCCGAAGGCGACCAGGTCGCGCACCGTCAGGCGCATCGGCAGGTGGTTGTCCTGGCGCAGGATGGCCAGGCGCCTTGCCAACTCCTTGCTGTCGCCGTTGACCACGTCGATGCCGTCCACCAGCACCCGGCCCGCGCTCATCGGCAGCAGGCGGCTGATCATCGACAGCACGGTCGACTTGCCGGCGCCGTTGGGGCCGATGATGGCGGTGACGCCGCCGGCCGGCAGGGTGAGCGTCACGTCGTCGACGACCACGGTGTCGGCATAACGCTTGCTGATATGGGAAATCTCGATCATCTAGGACTTTCTACGGGTGATCAGGAACAGGAACAGCAGGCCGCCGACGAACTCGATGACGACGCTGACGGTGGCGTTCAGTTCGAGCACGCGCTCGAGCAGCACCTGGCCGCCGACCAGGAACACCACGCCCCACAGCACGGCCATCGGCAGCAGGTAGTGATGCTTGCCGGAGCCGGCAGTCACATAGGCCAGGTTGCTCACCAACAGGCCGAAGAAGGTGACCGGGCCGACCAGGGCGGTCGACACCGACACCATCACCGCGATCAGGGCCAGCGTGAACATCACCGTGCGCCGGTAATCGATGCCGAGGTTGACCGCGATCTCACGGCCCAGCATCAGGGCGTCGTACTGGTGGCGCAGGCGCCAGGCCGCCAGCGAGGCCAGGCCGATGGCGATCGCCGCCACCCACAACAGGCCGGTCTGTATGGAGTTGAACGATGCGAACATGCGGTCTTGCAGCACCATGAACTCGTTGGGATCGATCAGGCGCATCACGAAGCTCGACAGGCTGCGGAACAGGAGCCCGAACACGATACCGGCCAGCAGCATCAGGTGCAGGCTGTGCGCCGCGCCGTTGAACAGCGCCCGGAACAGCAGGCATGCGAAGCCCGTCATCAGCACCACCTCGACCGCGAAGCGCAGGTTCGGGTTGCCGGTCTCGGTGAGCGGATCGATGCCGAGGCTGAACACGATCACGGCCTGGATCAGCAAATACAGGGCGTCGAACCCCATGATCGACGGCGTCAGGATGCGGTTGTGGGTAATCGTCTGGAACAGCACGGACGATACCGCGATCGCATACGCCACCAGCAGCATGGCGGCCAGCTTCGCGCCGCGGAACGGCAGCACGAAGTCCCAGTTTCCGCCGGCGCCGATCAGCATGAAGGCGGCAACGACCGACAGCGCCAGCGTTGCGAGCAGGGCCAGGCGCGCTTTGGGGGATATCTCAAGCGTCACGTGAACGACCTCGCAGCAACAGGAACAGGAACAGCGCGCCGCCGATGATGCCGACCACGGTGCCGATCGGGATCTCGTAGGGATACACGACCAGGCGGCCGATGATGTCGCAGGCCAGCACGAACAGGCCGCCGAGCAGCGCGACCCATGGCACCGAGCGGCGCATATTGTCGCCAAACAGGATGCTGACCACGTTCGGCACGATCAGGCCCAGGAAGGGAATGCTGCCGGCCGTGACCACCACCACCGCCGAAATGGCCGACACGATCAGCAGGCCATAGAAGGTCAGGCGCTTGTAGTTCAGCCCCAGGTTGGTGGTGAACTGCTGGCCCATCCCGGCCACGGTGAAACGGTCGGCCGCGACCCAGGCGGCGAAGGCCAGCAGCGCGCCGAGCCACAGCAGCTCGTAGCGGCCGCGCAGCACGCCGGAAAAATCGCCCACGGTCCAGGCGTGCAGGGTCTGCAGCATGTCGTGGCGGAAGGCGAAGAAGGTCGTCACCGCCTGGATCACGCCGCCCAGGATCAGGCCGACCAGCGGCACCAGGTAGGGAGAGCGCAGCGGAATGCGGCGCAGCAGGCCCAGGAACAGGAAGGTGCCGGCCATGGCGAAGGCGGCCGCCACCAGCATCTTGCCGAACACCGGGGTATCGGGCGCCAGCAGCGCCAGCGCCAGGACGCCCAGCGTGGCCGCCTCGATGGTGCCGGCGGTGGACGGTTCGACGAAGCGGTTACGCACCAGCATCTGCATGATGAGGCCCGCCACGGCGAGGGACATCCCGGCCAGCAGCAGGGCCAGGGTACGCGGCAGGCGGCTGACGACCAGCAACTGCCAGTCGGTCGACTGCGTGCCCGCCAACAGGCCGGCGAAGCTGAAATCGCCGGCGCCGATGGCCACGCTCAATGCGACCAGCGCCGCCGTCAATAGTAACGGCAGCGCCAGCCAGGCGTGCGAGATGTGTCGCGCAGCGCGCACGCTTGCTGCCATCGGGTTCAGCGTTCCGCGGTGTTCAATGCGCGAGACAGCTGGTCGACGTTTTCCTGCAGTGCGGTAATGCCGGCGCCGCCCAGGGTGTACCAGTTGAGGCCATCGAGGTAGACCACGCGCTTGTTCTTCCAGGCGTTCGACTGGCGCACCAGTTCATTGTCCAGGAATTTGGCGGCGGCCGTGCCTTCGCGGCCGATGGCGGCATCGCGGTCGATCACGAACAGCCAGTCGGGATTGGTCTTCTGGATGAATTCGAAGGAGATCGCCTGGCCGTGGTTCGAGGTGTCGAGCTTGGCCACCGCCGGCTTGATGCCGAAGGTGTCGTGCAGGACGCCGAAGCGCGAGCCGGGACCGTAGGCGCTCATCTTGCCGCCGGTGGTCAGGACGATCAGGCCGGTGCCGGCCGTTTCAGCCCGCTTTTTCAGGGCGGCGATCGAGCCATCCAGCTTGTCGGTCAGTTCCTTGGCGCGCGCCTGCTTGCCGAAGATGCCAGCCAGGGTGTTGACGTTGTTCTTGGCGCTGGCGACCAGGTTGGTGCGGTCCGGCGTCATATCGATGGTCGGGGCGATCTTGGCCAGTTGCGCGTATTTGGCCTGCGAGCGGCCGCCGACGATGATCAGGTCGGGCTTGGCGCCGTGGATTTTTTCATAGTCCGGCTCGAACAGGGTGCCCATCTTGGGGGCGCTGTTGTAGCGCGCCAGGTGGCGTGGCAGCGGACGCGCGGTGGTGCTCATGGTCGGCACGCCGGCCACGTTCACGTCCAGCGCCGACAGGTTGTCGAGGGTGGTGGCATCGAGCACGATGACCTTCTTCGGGCTGGCCGGGACCGCGGTGGTGCCGCTGGCATGCTTGATTTGCACGGTGTTCTGGGCTTGCGCGGGGAGCGCGAACGCCAGGCTGAAGGCTGCGCCGAGGGCGACGACGGCGCGGCGGCGCGCAAAGATGTTCTTGACGGTCATATCGGTATTCCTGTCTCGTTCAACAAAGTGGTTATTCAGAAGCGGGTGGTAACCCCGAGCCACAGGCGGCGGCCGTCGCCGACCGTGTTGTAGGTCAGCTCGTCGAGGCGCTTGTCGCTGACGTTGAACAGCGCGGCCTTGATGGCGACGCTGCGGCTCCAGTCATAGGTCATGCCGATGTCGCCGATCGTGTAGTCGCCGTATTCCTTGGCGCCGTTGGGCAGGGTCACGCCATTGCTGCCCGAACGCGCGGCGGCATTGATTTCCTTGCCGCTGTAGGTGACCGAGGCCCACAGGTCGAGCGCGTCGGTGACGTTCCAGTCGGCGCGGACGGTGCCGCGGTGCTTCGGCGTGCGGGTCAGCGCATAGCCCTCGTAGGCGCCGCCTTTCTGCTCGGAGTCGGTGAAGGTGTAGTTCGACTTGAACGACAGCGCGCGCACCGGCTGCCAGGTCAGTCCCAGTTCAAGGCCCTGGATCGTGGCGTCGTCGATGTTGTAGCTGTACCAGAGGCGGTAGTTCGGGTCTTCCGACCAGCGTGCGATCGAGCCATCGTCGTTGTAGATCAGCGCGTTCGCCACCTTGTCCTTGAAGTCGGTGTAGAACAGCGTCGCATTCGCCTGGATGCCGGCCTTGTTGTTGTAGTGGGCGGAGAGCTCGTAGCTGGTGCTGGTCTCGGCCTTCAGGTCCGGATCGCCGATGATGACGCCGCAGGTGCCGTTCGGGCCGTAGGTACAGCCGCCACCACCGGTGGTGTAGGCATAGCCCGGCGCGATGTTGCGGATTTCCGGCGCACGGAAGCCGCGCGACACGCCGCCCTTGATGGTGACCGCGTCGCTGGCATGCCACACGGCGTACAGGCGCGGCGACCAGTGGTTGCCGTAGATTTCATGGTCGTCGGCGCGCAGGCCGGCGGTCAGGGCCAGGGTGTCGGTCAGGCTCCATTCGTCTTCGACGAACAGCGCCTTCTGGATGATGCTGAAGTGCTCGTCCACACCCGTGCGGCGGCCCGGGTTCTGGTCGGTGAGTTCCCCGCGGTTGTACTGGCCGCCGATCACCAGGAAGTGGTCGCCCAGGCGGGTGTTGAGCTTCGCGTCCAGCACCGTGTTCTTGATTTCCGGCGCGCGCTCGTTGCGGATGTAGTCGCCCGCGCGGTCTTGCGTGTAGGTCTCGCGCTGGCCTTTTTCCTGGGTCAGGGCGACTTGCGAGGTGGCCCAGCCCCAGCGGCCGTTGTGCGACAGCGACCAGTGGTCGCGGCTGTGCTCCTGGCGCGTATTGGCAGCGCTTGGCGCCAGCACGCGGCCGGCGGAGCTGTTGCGTTTCAGTTCACTCTTGCCGGCTTCCAGCAGCACGTCGTGGGCGGCGTTCGGGGTCCAGGCCAGGCGCGCGGTCAGATCGCGGTCCTTGGCGCCGTTGAAGCCGTTCAGGATCTCATCTTCGGTGCGCTTGTTCTGCTTGCCCCACAGTTGCAGGCCGAGGACCTTGCTGGCGATCGGACCGTTGAGGAAGAACTGGCCCTGGGTCGAGTTGCCCGAGTCGCTGTGTTCCTGCAGGGTGCCGTCGACGCCGAGCGAGCCGCCCCAGGCCTTGGCGACCTTGCGCGTGATGATGTTGATCACGCCGCCCATGGCGTCGGAGCCGTACAGCGAGGACATCGGGCCGCGCACGACTTCGATGCGCTCGATCGCCTCCAGCGGCGGGATGAAGCTCTGCTCGTAGCCGGCGTTGCCGTTGGTGCGCGCGTCGCGCGTCGACTGGCGCTTGCCGTCCACCAGGATCAGCGTGTATTGACCAGGCAGGCCGCGAATCAGGATATCCTGTTCATTGGCGACGCCGGTCACGGTCACGCCCTGCACGTCGCGCAGCGCATCGGTCAGGTCGCGGAACGGACGCTTTTCCAGGTCTTCGCGGGTGATCACGGTGATGCTGGCGGGAGCGTCGGTGGCCGACTGCTCGAATCCGGCGGCGGTCACGACGACGGTCGGCACGGTGCCGGATGCGCCGGCGGCTTGCGGGTTGAATTCGGGTGCCTCGGGTGCGGCGTGGGCGCTCATGGCCAGGGCGGCGTGGAGTGCGGCGGCGATGGTCGTCCGCTTGAACCACACCGTTGTCGTGTGCTGCATACGCTTCGTTCTCTCTCTCTGTCGTTCAACTACTTTTATGCGGCGAACACCTATTGCCAGGCCAGTTCGCTGTGAATGATAATGATTATCATATGCAATTAACCGCCAGAAAGTTTGTCAACTTGTGGCAAGCCTTGATACCTCAGCAATGAATCCTGTTTCCACTCCCTCCCGCATTCTCGTGGTCGATGACCACGCCGACATCCGCGACCCGCTCGCCGCCTTCCTGCGCCGCCACGACCTGGAGGTGCTGACCGCCGCCGACGCCGCGGCCGCGCGCACGCTGCTGCGCCAGCACCAGATCGACCTGGTGGTGCTCGACATCATGCTGCCGGGCGAGGACGGCCTGTCGCTGTGCCGCCACCTGGCCGAGACCAGCAACACGCCGGTGATCCTGCTGACCGCGATGGCGAGCCAGGACGACCGCGTGGCCGGGCTCGAGATCGGCGCCGACGATTACGTCACCAAGCCCTTCGATCCGCGCGAACTGGTGGCCCGCATCAAGGGCATGCTGCGGCGCCTGAGCCGCGCCACGGCCGGCTGGCACGGCCGCCGCTACGCCTTCGGCGACTGGACGCTGGACATGGCCAGGCGCGAGCTGCGCGATGCCGGCGGCGAACCGGTGGCATTGAGCACGTCGGAATTTCGCCTGCTGGGCGTGCTGGTCGAGCGCGCCGGCAAGGTGCTGAGCCGCGACGAGCTGCTCGACCTGACGCGCGACGGCGAGGTGCAGAACTTCGACCGCAGCATCGACAGCCAGGTGAGCCGGCTGCGCAAGAAACTGGAACACGATCCGCGCCGGCCACGCCTGCTCAAGACCTCGTGGGGCGACGGCTATGTGTTCACGGCCGACGTCAAGGCACTGCCAACGGCCGGCTAGCATGCGCCTGATCCCGAAGACCATGGGCGGCCAGCTGGTCGCGACGCTGCTGGTGGCCGTGCTGCTGGCGCACGCCGCCGCCATCGTGGCGCGCCAGCTGGCGCCGGACGCCATGCATCCGCTGGCCGCGCGCTATATGCTCGACCGCATGGCTGGCATCTACCAGTCGCTGCGCCTGTCGCCGGACAAGGGAGAGGAGATGCTGGCCGCGATCGGCTCGCCGACCGCGCGCTACTGGCTGGCCAGCGACGCCAACGCCGCCAGCCCGGCGATGAACGAGGCCGAACGCAGGCAGGCGCAGGCCCTGGCCGAACGCCTGCCTGCCATGTCGGCATCGGCGCCGGCGCCGCGCAGCTGGGTGCAACTGACCGACCATGCGCCGGGCAACGATGGTGTCAAGCAGGCCGGCATGCTGGCCTCGGTCGAGCTGCCGGACGGACGCTGGCTGGTAGGCTACCAGCAGTCGCCCGGCGGCAGTCCCTGGTGGCGTCCGCTGCACTTCTCGATCCCGGTGAGCACCCTGCCGGTGCTGCTGGTGGCCTTGCCCTTCATCGGCCGCATCCTGCGTCCGATCCGCGCGCTGGAGCGCGCCGCCGAGCGCTTCAGCCGCGGCGAGCATGACGGCCCGCTGCCGGTAACCGGCCCGCGCGAAGCGCGCGAGCTGACCGCCGCCTTCAACACGATGGCCGAGCGCCAGCGGCGCTTCGTCGAAGACCGCACACGCATGCTGGCCGCGATCAGCCACGACCTGCGCACGCCGATCACTTCCTTGCGCGTGCGGGTGGAGCTGATCGACGATCCCGAGCTGCGCGCGGCGATGATCCGCACGCTCGAGACGATGGGCCTGATGGTCGAGCAGACCTTGCGCTTCGCGGCCGACGACTGCGTTGGCGAACCGTCGCAGGACGTCGACCTGGCGGCACTGATGCGCGAGCTGGCGGCGGAGCTGGCGCGTCCCGGCAAGCGCATCCGCTACGCCGGCCCGGACCGGCTGCCCTACCGCTGCCGCCCGCTCGCCTTGCGCCGCGCCGTGGGCAACCTCGCCGAAAACGCGATCCGCCACGGCACCGAGATCACGCTCTGCGCCAGCGCGCCGCGAGAGAACAGCGACAGCGACGTGATCCTGGCCATAATCGACAACGGCCCCGGCATCCCTGCAGGTGAATTGGAGCGAGTCTTCGAACCCTTCGCCCGCCTCGACAGCGCCCGCTGCCGCGACACCGCCGGCGACAACGGCCACGGCAGCGCCGGCGGCAGCGGCGTCGGCCTCGGCCTCTCCATCGCCCGCTCCTGCGTCGAAGCCCACGGCGGCACCCTCACCCTGACCAACAACACCCCCGGCCTCACCGCCACCATCGCCCTCCCCACCTAACCCTCCAATTAGGGTCAGAGTAGAATTATTCAGCAATTTCTCCGCAATCCCGATAATGAGGGTCAGAGTAGAATTAATGACCAAGAACTTGCAATCAACTGTTAGTCGGGCCATTTTCACGCTGCCCGGTTTAAAAGAAATTGCAAAACAATTCTACTCTGACCCTAATTAGTTTGGTCGTTGAATTGCTGCCTCTAGAACATGGCCTTCCCATAGGAGAAATCATTTCTTGAGCCGCAATAGCGCTTACTTAATTCGATATTCTTGTGCAATTTGTAAACCCGTAAATAATTAGGGTCAGAGTCAAATTATTGAGCAATTTCTCTCCAAATTTGATTAATTGGGGACAGAGTCAGCTTGATTGGCAATTTCCTCTCAACTGAACAATTAGGGTCAGAGTCGAATTAAAAGCAATTCTGGAGAATTGCTCGATAAATCTACTCTGACCCTCATGTTGGGTGGGGCTGGCGGGTGCACGGGTGAAGATTTCGCTTGCGTGGCGTGGTGGGTGAGATAGAATGATGAATGAGAATCATTATCATCTGATGCCACTATCTTGCGTCGAGAGGAACGATATGTGCGACAAACACGCTGCGAACGTACCCTGCCCTGCTGACGGAGCGCAGGGATCGCGCCGGCGGCGCGTGTGGGAGCTGTCCCATGCCTGCCATTGCCCGCTGGTCGGGGTCGGGTTGCCGCTGGGCGGCTTGCGCAAGCTGGTGGAGAAGGTGACGGGCGGGAAGGTGCTGCATGACGATTACGACATCCACGTCGGCACCGTCAGCGAATGCGCGCTGCGCACGCCGGTGGCCGATGCGGTGCAGAAGGAACTCGAGCGGCGCTATGCACAGCATGTCCAGCGCTTCCGCGCCGCCAAGACCACCGAGCAGGTCGAGGCCATGTGGGATGCCGCGGTGGCCGCCGGCGACGTCGCCGGGGCGTTCTGGGCGGGGCTGTCCCATCCGCGCTGTACCACCGCGCTTGAAGAAAAGATGTGCCGCGATATCCATATGGTGCAGCACCAGGCCGGGGCCTGCGCGCGTGCCGACATCAACAAGTTCAATGCGGTCGTCGCCGACAACGCGCGCCTCGAACGCGAAGTGGCGCGCCTGCAGGAGCGCTGCAATGCGCTGGGGCTGGAAAAGGCGCAAGAAGGCGAACGCCTCGAGAACCAGCTGCGGGCTGCGCGGGCGGCGACCATCGCGCGCGATGGCGACGTCCAGGCCTTGCGCGCAGAACTGGCGCGGCTGCAGGCCAGCGTTCCCGACCTCGAGTCGCGCGAACGCCTGGCAGAGCGGGTGACACAGATGGAAGCGCGTGAACAGGCGCTGCGTGTGCAGCTGGCCGAGCTGAAGGCGGCGCGTGCGCCTGCGCCGGCGCCGGAAGCCGACGTGGCGGCGCCCGCGCCGATCCAGGTGGCGCCGGTCGCGATGCCGGTGCGCCTGGAAAACCGCAGCGTGCTGTGCGTCGGAGGCCGCAGCAGCAGCGTGCCGATCTACCGCAATATGATCGAGCGCGTCGGCGCCCAGTTCGCCCACCACGACGGCGGCCTCGAAGACAGCAGCAGCCAGCTCGACGCCAGCCTGGCCGCGGCCGACCTCGTGATCTGCCAGACCGGTTGCATCAGCCACAGCGCCTACTGGCGCGTGAAAGACCACTGCAAGCGCCACGGCAAGCGCTGCGTCTTTGTCGACAACCCGAGCGTCTCGAGCCTGGTGCGCGGCCTGCAGGAAGCCGCTACCGAGGACCAACCCAGCTAAGCTAAGCCGCCAGCGCGCGGATCGCCGCCACCAGGCGGTCCAGCTGCGCCGTGGTCGTGAAGTACGAAGGCGTGACGCGGATGCAGCTACCGCCAACCGGGCCTTCGCGCGCCACCGTGAAGATGCCATGACGCTCGGCCAGCGTGCGCGCCAGCGCCACGTTGTCCTCGAACGACGTTTTTCCCTTCAGGCGGAACGACGTCACCGCACCCGTCATCCCCGCGTCGTCGGGCGTCAGCACCTGCACGTTCGGCAGCCCGCGCACCCGGGTCACCCAGTAGTCACGCAGCGCGCGCAGGTGCGCCGCGCGCGCCGCGAGCGGGATGCGCGCATGGAAGGCCAGCGCGCTTGGAATCGTCATCACCGCCGCCACGTTCAGGGTGCCGGCGTTCACACGCGCGCGGATGTCGGTCGGCGGATGTTCGGTATTGCCGCAATCGATGTCGATGTCCTGCAGCCGTCCCTCGCGTATATAGAGAAACCCCAGCCCGAGCGGCGCCCCGATCCACTTGTGCAGGTTGGCGCCGACGAAGTCCGCGCCCAGGTCGGGGATGCGGAAATCGAGCTGGCCAAACGATTGCGCGATGTCCACCACTACGTCCACGCCGCGGTCACGGGCGATGCGCGCGATCTCGGCCACCGGCAGCACCAGGCCGGTACGATGATTGATGTGGGTGAGCAGCAGCAGCCGCGTGCGCGGATGGCGCCGCAGCGCCTCGGCATAGGCGTCGATGACGTTCTGGCGCGTGGCCGGCTCGGGGATCGTCACCGAGACCAGCCCGGCGCCGCGGCGTTTGGCCAGCTCGCGCATGGCATCCATCACCGTGCCGTAGTCCAGGTTGCAGATCATGACCGCTTCGCCCTCCTTCAGTAGCCGGTAGTTCAGGATCAGGTTCTGCAGCGACTCCACCGCGCTGCGCGTGATCGCGATCTCGCCAGGCGCAACGCCGGCATACGCCGCCAGCTGCGCGCGGATCGCCGTCATGTCTGTGCGGTCAAAGCGCGTGCGCAGGTAGTGCGTGTTGTGGCGGTTCAGGTAGTCGAGATTGCGCTTGTAATCGTCCAGCACCGGGCGCGCCATGATGCCGTAATAGGCGTTTTCCAGGTTGACGATGTCGCCGGCCACGTCGTAGTTGGTCCCCAGGCCGGCATCGTCGGCCGAGCCGGCGGCCGCCGGCCAGGGCAGCGCCGCACTTCCGAGACTCAAGCCTGCGGCGGTGCGCAGCAGCTTGCGGCGGCGATAAGCGATTGGTTTCATGCAGGCTCCCGCGAAAATGGATGTGCAGGAAAGTATAGGCAGGCCAGCGCGGTGCGCTCGCCTGGCGAATGATCACCCCATAAGCGCCATTGATACCCCCGCTCGACACAAACGCAGCCGGGTTAGAATCGGGACCACCTTCCACCACCTGACAATCGCCATGCTCAGCCGCGACATCGAGATCTTCCGCACCGTGATGACCTCGGGCTCCGCCACCCGCGCCGCGAAGGTGCTGGGGCTGTCGCAGCCGGCCGTCAGCATGGCGCTGCGCCGGCTGGAAAAACGCGCCGGCCTCGAACTGTTCCAGCGTCCCGGCGGCAAGCTGCAGCCCACCCAGCAGGCACAGGCCCTGCTGGCCGAGGTCCAGCGCCACTTCGTCGGCATGGACGTGATCGAGCAGCGCATCCGCAGCCTGAAGCAGTTCGACGCCGGCCGCGTGCGCATCGCCGCCTTTCCCGGCCTGGGGACGGGTTTCGTGCCGCGCGTGCTGGCCGACCTCGCGGCCGCCGGCACGCGCAGCATGGTGTCGCTGCAGGTGATGGGGTCGCAGGACGTACGCAGCCAGGTGCTGCGCGACGAGGTGGAGCTGGGCATCGCGGCCCAGGACATCTCCACCACCGGCGTCGAGCACGCGCTGTTCGCGCACTACTTCGGCGTCGTCGCCCTGCCCGCCGGCCACGCGCTGGCCCGCAATAGCGTGATCACGCCGAAACAGCTGGCGCGCCATCCCTTCGTGGCGCTGCAGCCGGACGATGCGGTGAGCCTGCGCCTGGATGCGATCTGCCGAGGCCACGGCGTGCAGCTGCAGACGGCGGTCGAAACCTCGTACACCTTCAGCCTGTGCGAACTGGTGCGCAACCGCATCGGGGTTGCCCTGGTCAATCCGGTCACGGCGGTCGACTACCTCGATGCGGGCCTGGTATTCCGTCCGTTCTCGGAGCGGCTCGAGTTCACGGCGCTGACGATGTGGCCCGCCGGCCGGCCGCTGTCGCCCTTCGTGCGCCAGATGCTGGCCGCGATGCGCGCACGACTGCAGGCCGACATGGACCGGCTGCGCGCGACGATGCCGCCGGGCGCGGGCAAGGTGGCGCTGCACCAGTTCCAGCCGCTGGCGGCGCCCCCGGCCTGAAACGGCGGTTTCAGAGCAGGTCGATCGAGGTGCTCATCACGCCGACCAGTGCCGCCATCTCGGCCGAATTGGCGATGCCCAGCAGGACGTCGCCGCGATTGAGCGTGCCGTCGTCGATCAAGGTGGCCCAGCCCGCGACCTCGGCCTGGCTGGCCGTGCGCTCCAGGCCCGCCCGGTACAGGTGGGCGACATACTGCGCATTGCTCATGCCGCCGAACTGCCCTTCCGCCGCGTTGACGAAGGTGTCGGCAATGGCCGCCATGCTGATGCCGTTCTCGCTGGCCGCGATCCAGTAATTCAGGCCACCCTGGTCCGGCGCGCGGTCGAACAAGGTGTCATACATGCGCACCAGCATGCCGACATCGGTGTCCGCGATCCAGGCGCTGGACCCGTACCAGTCCATATACTGCAGCATGGCGAAGTGGTCGGCGAACTCCAGCAGGACGTCTTCCCGCGTGCGTGCACCCGCGTCCAGCCCGACCAGCCAGCCGTACAGCTCCCTCAGGTTGCCGCCGCGCTCCATGCCGTTCTCGTACAGCGACATGACGAAATCGTCGTCGCTCATGGCGTCGTCGGCGCCGCTCGCCGCGAGCAGGCTGGCCGAGATCTCGAGCAGCGACATCCCGGCGCCATGCTGCGCTTCCCAGGCATCGAGCTCGACGCGGGTCGCCACGCGGTCTTCGAGCGACTCGATCATGCGCGTGACGGTCCCGCGTACCGAGCGCTCGGCGCCGTCGCCGCCGAAGTCAGGATCTCGACATTCGCAAGCGAGTCGCTGCCTTCGACGCCGTCGCGGGCCGTGACCACCACATGCCCCTGTTCGACCCGGATCGTGTAATCGGCCCGGCTCCCCGCCAGGCGCACGGTGTCGGTGCCTGCGCCGCCGTCGATCCAGTCGTCGCCCGCACCGCCAGAGATGTAGTCGTCGCCGTCTTCGCCATGCAGGCGGTCGTCGCCCGCCCCGCCGTCGATGATGTCGTCGCCACCGCCGGCATAGACCACGTCGTCGCCCTCGCCCAGGTTGAGGGTCTGGGCGTCGGCGTCCGCCACCACGTACTGTTCGCCGGCGCCGCCCCTGACCGTGACTTCGCCGGCCAGCGCGGCGAAGCCGATGTGGTCCAGGGTGACGTTGCTGTTCCACAGGCCGCGCGTATCGATGACCACGGCAACCAGCGGCTTGCCGGCCCCGGCCTCGACGCCGACCAGTGCCAAGGGACTGTATGGTTGCGGCGCCGTCCCGAAAGCGGCCGTCGGTGCGATTGTCTGCAGCAGCAGCGGCGTGTTCGCCGCCTCGGCGATGTAGCGGGTGGCGCCGGCGACCAGGCTGGCCTGCGAGGCGGAGCCGGCCTCGCTGTGCTGGCGCACCTCGCGCAACAGGTCGGCCAGCGCGGCGCCGGCCGGCTCCGGCGCGACGCTGCCGCTCGCGGTCATGCCCATGTCCAGCCACAGGTCGGCGCGCAGCAGGACCCGGCCGCTGGCATCGACGGCGATCGGCACCGCGCTCGTGAGTCCGTCGCCATTGGTGTCCGGGCCGGCCACACGGGTGGTGCCGGCCGTCAGCACCTGGCGCTGGGTGCCGTCGGTCTCGGTGACCGTGTGCACCCGCACCTCGCGGTTATCGATGACGCTGACCTGCGGCGCCGTGCCGGGACGCTCGTCGACGTCGGTAACCCAGATCGTCAACAGCTGCGCGGCGGTGCCGGCGCTATCGGTGCGCGTGACCTCGACCTGGTAGGTATTGTTGCCCGCCCCGGCGCCGCGGTCGCGCGGCGCCTCGTAGTCGGGCGCCGCGATGAAGCGCAGCAGGCCGGTAGCCTGGTCGACCGTGAACAGCGCGGCATCGGCGCCGCCGGTGATCACGTAGTCGTTGTAGATCGGGCCGGACGGGCCCTGGGAGATGACGTCGACGGTGACGTCGCGGGTATTTTCAGCCACCTGCACCACGTCCCCGTTGGGATAGGAAAAGCGCGGCTCGATCGGCCAGGTGGATTCGGCGGCGCTGGCCTGCGAAGTGAATGCGGTTGCCATGATCGTTCCTCGGTATCGGATACCGGAAGTATAGCCACCCCAGGCGGCGCACGATTCGAAACACGTCGGCATGGCGCGATTCCATGCCGGCCGCATTGCACGGGCTTTTCCGCATCCGAAAAACAAAAAAGGTTACCTGCTTGCGCATGTAACCTTTTGGACTTACCGAATTTTGGTGCCGCTGACCGGAATCGAACTGGTGACCTTCGCATTACGAATGCGCTGCTCTACCGACTGAGCTACAGCGGCGAAACCTGTGCTTCGCCTTGCCTTTCGGCGCACGACAACGTAGCCGCCGTGACGAAAGAACCATATTCTAGCAAACAATGCGGCAAACTTGCTAGTGTGTATCGCTAGCGTGCCGCATTATCGGCTGAAAACAGGAAATTCAGGCCCCGTGGTAGCCCGTGACGACCTCGACTTCTTCCTTAGAGCCCAGGAACACCGGCACACGCTGGTGCAGCTTGGTCGGCGGGATGTCCAGGATGCGGCCCTTGCCGTCGGTGGCGGCGCCGCCGGCCTGCTCGACGATCATCGCCATCGGGTTGGCTTCGTACATCAGGCGCAGCTTGCCCGGCGATTGCGGGTCGCGCAGGTCGGCCGGATACATGAAGACACCGCCGCGGTTCAGGATGCGGTGCACGTCGGCCACCATCGAGGCGATCCAGCGCATATTGAAATCCTTGCCGCGCGGGCCGGTCTCGCCTGCCAGCAGCTCGTCCACGTAGCGCTGCACCGGCGGATGCCAGTGGCGCTTGTTGGACATATTGATGGCGAATTCTTTCGTCGACGCCGGGATCTGCATATCGCTCTGGGTCAGCACCCACGAACCCATCTCGCGGTCCAGCGTGAAGCAGTGCACGCCGTTGCCGGTGGTGAGCACCAGCATGGTCTGCGGGCCGTAGACCGCATAGCCGGCCGCCACCTGGGCGGTGCCGGGCTGCAGGAAGTCCTGCTCGGTCGGCTGGCTCATGCCTTCCGGCGCCTTCAGCACCGAGAAGATGGTGCCGATCGAGACGTTGACGTCGATGTTCGACGAGCCGTCCAGCGGATCGAACAGCAGCAGGAACTCGCCCATCGGATAGCGGCTCGGGATCTGGCGGATGGTTTCCATCTCTTCGGACGCCATCGCCGCCAGGTGGCCGCCCCACTCGTTCGCCTCCAGCAGGATTTCGTTGGAGATCACGTCCAGCTTTTTCTGGACTTCGCCCTGGATGTTCTCGGTCTCGGCGCTGCCCAGCACTTCGCCCAGCGCGCCCTTGCTCACCGAATAGCTGATGCGCTTGCAGGCGCGGGCCACGACCTCGATCAGCAGGCGCAGCTCGGCGTTGATGTTCTGGTGCAGGCGCTGCTCTTCGACCAGGTATTGCGTCAGACTTACGCGTTTCATGACTTCCTCAGGTTTGGTTTAAATATTGTTATCAATTCGCGAGCGCCTTGGTGACCACTTCGCGCACGTCGTTCGACAGCTTGCCCTGCCCCGCCACCCGCTGCAGCGCGGCCTTCATCTGCTCTTGCAGCGCCGGCGCATAACGGCGCCAGCGGTCCATGGCGCGCGCCAGGCGGCTTGCGACCTGCGGGTTGAGCGCGTCGAGCGCGATCACCTGCTCGGCCCAGAAGGCGTAGCCGCTGCCGTCCGGCGCGTGGAACTGCACCGGATTGTTCATGCAGAAGGCGGCGACCAGGCTGCGCGCGCGGTTCGGGTTGCGCAGGGTGAAGGCCGGATGGCGCATCAGCGCGCGCACGGCCGCGACGTCGGTGGTCGGGGCCGCGGCCTGCATCATGAACCATTTGTCCACCACCAGGGCCTCGCCCTGGAACTCCTGGTAGAACACGTCGAGCGCGTCGGCGGCTTCGGGCACGCGCGATGCGATCAGCGCGCCCAGTGCGGCGGCGCGGTCGGTCATATTGTCGGCCTCGTCGAACTGGCGCTGGGCCAGCGCCACGCTCTCGTCGTCGGGCGCCGCGTTCAGGTAGGACAGCGCGATATTCTTGAGCGCGCGCTTGCCGGCCGATGCGGCATCCGGGCTGTAGGCCCCCGGCGTCAGGTTGGCCTCGTACTGCGCCAGCAGCTCGCCACGCAGGCGCGCGCCGATGTCGGCGCG
Source organism: Massilia sp. CFBP9026 (assembly GCF_034045165.1). Lineage (NCBI taxonomy): Bacteria > Pseudomonadati > Pseudomonadota > Betaproteobacteria > Burkholderiales > Oxalobacteraceae > Massilia > Massilia sp. CFBP9026. Next base: position 123,569 of record NZ_JAXCWH010000003.1, on the reverse strand, counting down.
GATGAACTGGCGCGCGATGTGCACGGCAAGCGGGTCGACGCCGTCGATCTGCTCGGCCACCATGCCCTCGGACGGCAGCAGCAGCGCCTGTTCGCGGAAGGCCGGGTCGAGGGTCTCGTCGACCAGCACCTTGCGCATCGCTTCGATGAAGGTCTCGTCCAGGTTCAGGCTGGCGCCGCTGTTACCCTTGGCCGCGGCCTCGCCGGCCAGCTTGAGCAGGCGGCTCATGGCCAGGCGCTGGCCCGCTTCCCAGCGGTTGACCGGATCGCTGTCATGGCTGAACAGGTGCAGCAGGTCGGCGTCGGTATAGCTGCCCTGCAGGACTACCGGCGCCGAGAAGCCGCGCAGCACCGACGCCACCGGCTGCTCCTTGACGTCGGTGAAGACGAAGGTCTGCTCGGCCTGGGTCAGTTCGAGCACCGCCGTCGCGCCGCGGTCGACGCTATCGACCACCAGGCGCATGTCGTTGCCGGCGGCGTCGAGCAGGCCGACCGCGACCGGGATGTGGAACGGCAGCTTCTGCGGCTGGCCCGGCGTCGGCGGACAGGACTGGATCAGCTTGAGCGTGTAGGTGTGGGCGGTTTCGTCCCAGCGGCCCTCGAAGCGCAGCACCGGGGTGCCGGCCTGGCTGTACCAGCGTTCGAACTGGGTCAGGTCGCGGCCGTTGGCGTCGGCCATCGCGCGCCGGAAATCGTCGCACTCGACCGCCTGCTCGTCATGGCGTTCGAAGTACAGGTCCATGCCCTTGCGGAAGCCATCGACGCCAAACAGCGTCTGGTACATGCGCACCACTTCGGCGCCCTTCTCGTACACCGTCACCGTATAAAAATTATTGATCTCCACGAAGGAGTCGGGACGCACCGGGTGCGCCATCGGGCCGGCATCTTCGGGGAACTGATGCTGGCGCAGCGTGCGCACCTGGTCGATGCGGGTCACGGCGCGGCCGGTGTCGGTGCCGATCATGTCGGCCGTGAATTCCTGGTCGCGGAACACCGTCAGGCCTTCTTTCAGCGACAGCTGGAACCAGTCGCGGCAGGTTACGCGGTTGCCGGTCCAGTTGTGGAAGTATTCGTGCGCCACCACCGCCTCGATGCCCTGGAAGTCGACGTCGGTCGCCACCCGCGGGTTGGCCAGCACGAACTTGGTGTTGAAGATGTTCAGGCCTTTGTTCTCCATCGCGCCCATGTTGAAGTCGCTGGTGGCGACGATCATGAAGCGGTCCAGGTCGAGTTCGAGCCCGTATTTTTCCTCATCCCAGCGGATGCTGTGCTTGAGCGACTGCATCGCATAGTCGGTCTTGTCCAGGTTGCCGTCTTCGACCCACACCTGCAGCAGGGCGTCGCGGCCGTCTGCCAGGCGGAAGGTCTCTTCCTGGCACACCAGCTTGGCGGCCACCAGCGCGAACAGGTAGGACGGCTTCTTGAACGGGTCTTCCCACAGCGCATAGTGGCGTCCGTCGTCGAGATCGCCTTCCTGGATCAGGTTGCCGTTCGACAGCAGCACCGGGTAGCGCGCCTTGTCCGCGCGCAGCATCACCGTGTACTTGGCCATCACGTCCGGGCGATCCGGGAAATAGGTGATGCGGCGGAAGCCTTCGGCCTCGCACTGGGTGAAGAAGTTGCCATTCGATACATACAAGCCGCTGAGCGTCGTGTTCTGCTCGGGCACGCAGACCGATTCGATCTCGAGGACAACGTCGTCCGGCGCCTCGTGGATGACCAGGCGATTGTCGGCCAGCGTGTAATCGGCCCCGGCGAGGGTCTTGCCATTGAGGCGCAGCGCCACCAGCTCGATCTCCTCGCCATGCAGCTCGATGGCCCGCCCGCCGGCCGCCGGGTTGCGGCGCAAGGTCAGGCGGTTGGCCACGACCGTACGCGCGGGATCCAGGTCGAAGCCGAGCTCGACAGTATCCACAAGGTAAGTCGGCGGGTTATAGTCTTTGCGGTAAATGGTCTGGGGCGTATCGGTGCGCATAGGAAGAGTCCAAGAACACAGTGGAGAAGTGCTTATTTTACCAACAAGCTTTTCCGGTGCTTCGTTCGTTTCCATGTATCGCAGTGTATGCACGGTAACGGGGTGTAAAACCCGGTTCATTGATCTTGAACAAGCGGTAAGCTTGATCATCGGCGAAATTCCGCTCAAATAATCTGGAGATAGTATGAAACGCCTCATCATGGTCGCCGCCGGCTCGGCGCTTGCACTGCTCCTGGGCGGTTGCGCGACCACCATCCGCAGCGACGTCACGACCTTCCACCAATGGCCGGCCCAGATACAAGACAAGAGTTATGTGTTCGAGGTGCCGTCGCCGCAGGACGACACGCTGGAATGGCGCAGCTACCAGGAACTGGTGCGCGCCCAGCTGGCGCGCCAGGGCTTCCGCGACGCTGAAGGCGCCACGCCGGCGCTGACGGTGGCAATGCGCTTCACCACCACCGACCTGCCGGTGCGCGTGCTGGAGCCGATCATGACGCCGTATTTCTACCCGAGCGCACGCTTCGGCTATGGCTACGGCTACCGCGGATTCAATCGCCGCTACTGGGGCGGCTGGTACAGCCCGTTCTACGATCCGTTCTGGGGTCCGTATCCGGCCTACCAGACCTCGGTCGAGCACCACTACCGGCGCGAGCTGCAGGTCTCGATCAAGGCGGCGCGCGACGGCAAGCGCCTGTTCGACGTCACGGTGCACAACACCAGCCGCAATATGTCGACGCCGGAAATCATGCCGGCGCTGGTGCACAGCGCCTTCGAAGGCTTCCCGGGACCGTCGGGCGTGGCGCGGCGGGTCGAGGTGAAGCAGGAGCCGAAGGGCTGATCGCAGTCCATCAACTGTAAAAAAAGGCCCGTCACGCAAGGCGCGACGGGCCAACGAGAGACAACGAGAGACAACGGTAATGCCGGCGCGTCTTAGCGCACCATGCAAGGTTTCTTGCTATCGAACTTCCAGTTCGGAACGAGGTACTGCATCCCCACCGCATCGTCGCGTCCACCCAGCCCCATCGCCAGGTAGCGCTGATGCGCGGCCTCCACCGCCTCCATATCGAGTTCCACGCCCAGCCCCGGCGTCGTCGGCACGGTGACCATGCCGTCCACGATGCGCAGCGGATTGCGGGTCAGGTGCTGGCCGTCCTGCCAGATCCAGTGGGTGTCGATCGCCGTGATGTCTCCCGGCGCCGCCGCCGCGCAATGGGTGAACATCGCCAGCGAGACGTCGAAGTGGTTGTTCGAATGCGAGCCCCAGGTCAGGCCCCAGGCTTCGCACATCTTGGCCACGCGCACGGTGTCCTGCATGGTCCAGAAATGCGGGTCGGCCAGCGGGATGTCCACCGCCCCCAGTTGCACCGCGTGCGCCAGCTGGCGCCAGTCGGTGGCGATCATATTGGTGGCGGTGCGCAGGCCAGTGGCGCGGCGGAACTCGGCCATCGTCTCGCGGCCCGAATAGCCGCCTTCGGGTCCGCAAGGATCCTCGGCATAGGCCAGCACGCCCTTCATGTCGCGGCACAGCCGGATCGCATCCTGCAGCAGCCAGCAGCCGTTGGGGTCGAGCGTGATGCCGGCCTGCGGGAAGGCTTCCTTGAGCGCGCGCGCCGCCTCGATTTCCTGTTCGCCGCGCAGCACGCCGCCCTTGAGCTTGAAGCTCTTGAAGCCGTAGCGCTTCTGGGCGGCGCGGGCCTGGGCCACGATGGCGTCGGTGTCCATGGCCGGCTCGTGGCGCAGGCGCAGCCACTCATCAATCGCATCCGGCTCGCTTGCATACGGAAGGTCGGTCGCCTTGCGGTCGCCCACGTAGAACAGATAGCCCAGCATCTCGACCTGGTCGCGCTGGCGGCCGTCGCCCAGCAGGTCGGCCACCGGCACGCCCATGAACTTGCCCAGCAGGTCGAGCAAGGCGCATTCGACGCCGGCCACCGCGTGGATCGTCACGCGCAGGTCGAAGGTCTGCTGTCCGCGCCCCGCCGCATCGCGTCCGGCGAAGGTCGTGCGGATCGAACGCAGCACGCCGTTCCAGGCGCCGATCGGCTGGCCGACGACCAGCGCGCGCGCATCCTCGAGCGTCTGGCGGATGCTCTCCCCGCCCGGCACTTCACCGACGCCCTGCTGGCCGCTGCTGTCGGTGAGGATCACCAGGTTGCGGGTGAACCACGGCGCGTGGGCGCCGCTGAGATTGAGCAGCATGCCGTCGCGGCCCGCGACCGGCACCACGCGCATCGCGGTGATCGTTGGCGTGCCGCCCGGCGTCGAAGATTCCATGGTCATCGTTCTTCCCTAAGCTATGTTACCGGTATCAAGATGAGACGATGATACCGGTATCACGTCGATGAAGTCAACGCGCTGAAAGGGTTTTTTTAGCTGCTGCCGCGTTCGACGATGACGAAGCCGACGTCGCGCACCGGTTCTTCCACCGGCCGGCCTTCGGCGCGGGCGATGATCAGCTGGGCGGCGGTGGAGCCGATGGCGGTGCCGTCGATGCGCACCGTGGTCAAGGGAGGATGCAGGTCGCGCGAGAATGCCAGGTCGCCCAGGCCGACCACGGCCAGCTGTTCGGGCACCTTGACGCCCAGCGCCAGCGCTTCGAGCAGCACGCCCTGGGCCATCATGTCGGAGCTGCAGAACACGGCGTCGATGCCGGGGTCGCGCGCCAGCAGCTCGCGCAGGCTCGCGCGGCCGCTGCCGAGCGAGGTCGGCGCCGGCACGATGCAGGTCGGCACCGCCGCGCGGTCCGTGCCCAGCCCCGGCTGCAGCGCCAGCACGGTGTCGGCGAACTGGCGGTTGCGGCGCACCGCGCGTTCGTCGTCGGCGCTGATGGCGGCGATCCTGCGGCGGCCGCGCCCATGCAGGTATTCGGCCACCGCCTTGCCGATCTGTTCGTGCGAAAAGCCCACCAGCATGTCGATCGGGCTGTCGGTCAGGTCCCAGGTCTCGACCACCGGGATGCCGCTGGCCAGCAGGCGGCGCCGGCCCTGCTCCGAGCGCATGATCCCGGTCAGCACCACGCCGTCCGGACGGCGCCCGATGATGGCCTCGAGCAGCGCGTCCTCGCGCGAGTTCTCGTAGCCGGCCTGGCCCAGCATCAGCTGGTAGCCGCGCGCGGCCAGGCCGTCGGTGAGCGCCTGCACCATCTCGAGGAAGACCGAGCCGCTGATGGTCGGCACCACGGCCGCCACCATGCGGCTCTTCTTGGAGGCCAGGCCGCCGGCCAGCAGGTTCGGCACGTAGCCCACCCGGTCCACCACCTCGCGCACGCGCTGCAGGATCTCGGGCGAGACCGAATCGGGATTGTTCAGCGCGCGCGAGACGCTCATCGGGGCCACGCCGGCCAGGCGGGCGACGTCGCGCACCGTGGGCGTGGCGCCCTTGCGGCTCTTGCGGGCGGTAGCTGGTGCGTCCTTCGGGGCGGGGGTTTCCATGGCCGCGATTCTAGCACCGAGGTATGCCGCGCCCTCTAGCGGTATTTCTGCTGCATGCCGTCATAGAAGCGCTTCAAAGTATGGAAGGCTTTCTTTTTCTGGCCGGTGTCCGAGATCAGGCCCTTGCGGTTCCAGAAATCCTGGTACTGCGGATGCGGGCGGCGCGGCGAGCGGAAGTCGGCCAGGATCCACGGCGTCATGCCGCGCAGGCCGGGGATCGCGGTCAGCAGCTTGAACTGGTTCTGGTACAGACGTTCCTGGTATTCCTCGCTCCAGCGGGTGGCGGCGTCGGCGTGGTAGCCGCCCAGCGCATCGGCGCCGAATTCGCTGACCACCACCGGTTTGTTCACCTTGATGTCGAAGCGGTAGTTGAGCATGTCCTCGGGATCGCTCCAGTACCAGCCGGCGTATTCGTTGAAGCTGGCCAGGTCCAGCTTGCCGGCCAGCGGGTCCTCGACCACGACCCGCTGGCCCTCGCGGTGCACTTCGAGCGCCGCCGCCACCAGGCGCGTGTCGTCCAGGCCGCGCACGGTGTCGGCCAGCCGGCCCATGAAGACGTTGCGCGGCTCGCCCACCGGGGTCTCGTTCCCGATCGACCAGACGATGACGCTGGCGCGGTTCTTGTCGCGCACCACCATATCGGTCAGCTGGCGGTCGGCGTTGCGGTAGGTGTCGGGATTGCTCCACGAGATGGTCCAGTACACCGGCACCTCGGCCCACAGCAGCAGGCCCATCTCGTCGGCCAGGCGCGACATGTGCTCGCTGTGCGGATAGTGGGCCAGGCGCACGAAGTTGGCGTTGAGCTCACGCGCCCACTGCAGCATCATGCGCATATCGCCTTCGCCGCGCAGGCGGCCCTGGGCCAGCGGGTTTTCGTCGTGCAGCGAGATCCCGCGCAAGAAGATCGACTTTCCGTTAAGCAGGATGTCCTGGCCGCGGGTCTCGATGGTGCGGAAACCCACCCTGTCCTTCACCGTGTCCGGACCGGCCGCGATCTCGACGTCGTACAGGGTCGGCGCTTCGGGCGACCAGTAGCCCAGCTTGCCGGCGGGGATGTCGATGGCGGCGCGGCCGCCGGCATCGGCCTGGACCGTGGTCCGGATGCCGGCCGCGGGAATCGTCACGCTGACGCTTTGCCGCGGCTGGGCGCCGGCCAGCTGGACGTAGCCCTGGATGCGCTTCAGGTCGCCCTTGGCCAGCTGCACCTTGTAGTCGGCGATATAGGTGGCGGGGACTTCGGCCAGCAGCACGTCGCGCGTGATGCCGCCATAGTTCCACCAGTCGGTGTTCACGGTCGGGATCTCGTCCTGGTGGCGCATATTGTCGACCTTGACCACCACGAAATTGCGGCCCTTGTTCAGCTTGCCGCTCACGTCGAACTGGAACGGCGTGAAGCCGCCCTTGTGCGTGCCCAGCTTCTTGCCGTTCAGGTAAACGTGGGCCTGGTAGTTGACGGCGCCGAAGTAGAGGAAATAGCGTTTGTCCTCCTGCGGCTCGGCGTTGAACACCTGGCGCATCCACACCGTGCCTTCATAGAACAGCAGCTTCTCGTCCTGCGAATTCCAGTCGCCGGGAATCTTGAGCGTGGGGGACAGGTCGAAGTTGTACTCGACCAGTTCGCCCTTTTGCGGCGGGCCCAGGTCGTCATAGAAGCCGCCCTTGCCCGAGGGCGTCGCATCGAACGGCTCGCGCCGGTAGTTGTAATAGCCCGTCTCGTAGGGATCGACGATGTAGTTCCAGCGGCCGTTCAGGCTCAGGTGCTGGCGGCCGTAGATATTCTGCAGCGGCGCGGATGCTTGCGCCTCCGCTGCGGGCGCCGGTGCTTGCGCCATTGCGTTCACATGCCAGGACAGGACCAGCGCGCACAGCGCGGCCCGCAATGCATTGCCAAGATGCTTCATGGTTGTCTCCCGCTCTCCGGCTGGCGCCGTCCGGTTGGTTTTTTGTTACCGGTATCTAGTGCTGGACTATCGTAGCGGGGCCGTTTTGTTGTGTCAACAAAATGCTTGGCGGCGACACCTTTGTGAAGACAGGCCTAGAGCCGGGGCAGGATCTCGGCGCCCAATTCGCGCAAGACGTCCGCGACGGGCCGCGCGCCCCGGTGCAGGTTGAACAGGATGTGCGCGACCCCGAGTTCGCGCATGCGCTCCAGATAGGCGGCCAGCGCATGGCGGCCGGTGCGCAGGCCGAGTTCGATCGCTTCGGCCGGCGCCGCCGGATCGTCCAGCAAGTCCAGTTGCACCGACTGGATGAAGGGCTTGCGCATGCCGGGCGAGCGCTGGTCCTGCGCCATATGCCAGAGGGCGATGCGGCCTTTTTGCCGGTCTTCCTCACGGTGGTAACTGGCCCACGCATCGGCATGCTCGGCGATCCACTGCAGCGACTGCCGTGCGCTGCCCACTGCGAGCATCGGAATGCGTGCCTGCGGCGGGGGCAGGACGCGGTACTGTTCCGGGTCCACGACCGGCGCCGGCGCAAGCGCGGTATGCAGGGCACTCCAGTGCTCGCGAAAGACCACGTCGCGCGTTTCCAGGTCGGCCCCGAAACGGGAAAACTCCTCGGGACGGTCGCCCGAACCCAGGCCCAGCAGCAGGCGGCCGCGGCTGATCCGGTCCAGGGTGAGCGCCGCCTTGGCCACGTGCAGCGGATGGCGCAGCGGCAGCACGATGGCGCCGGTGGCGAGCACGATCCGCTCGGTCACGGCCGCCAGCGCGGCCAGCCACAGGAAAGGGTCGTCCAGCGCAGCGGTCTCGTTGGCGCTGCCCTGCGGGATCATCAGCGGGACGTCGCGGGTCCACAGCGCTGCAAAACCCAGCGCGTCGGCCAGGCGCGCATGTTCTTGCGCCAGCGCGAGGTCGACCAGGGCGCCGGGGCCGCCCGCCATGGGCGTCATCAGCCCGACCGTCAGGCGGCCGGGAACGAAGACTTGCCCGTATGCGCGATTGAAGTCCTGCATGGGCTCAGGTGAAATACGCTTCGGAGCCGAAGGTGAGCGCCACCACCACCAGCATGGCCAGCACCAGCACGATCAGCAGGCGCCCGAACTTCGGCGCGCCGTCGCCGGATGGCTGCGCGGACGGCGGCAACTGCGGCAGCGGGTCTTCACCGCGTGTGTCTCTCATGGCAGGAGCACCGTCGAACCGGTCGTGCGGCGCGCTTCCAGCGCGCGGTGCGCCTCGCCCGCCTCGGCCAGGGCGAAGGTCTGGCGCACCTCGACCTTCACCTTGCCGCTGCCGACCATCTCGAACAGCTCGGCCGTCATCGCCTCCTGCTCTTCCTGGTTACTCATGTAGTCGAACAGGGTCGGCCGGGTCAGGAACAGCGAGCCGCGCCTGGACAGCTCGGCCGGGGCAAACGGCTCGACCGCGCCCGAGGCGTTGCCGAAACTGACCATCAGGCCGCGCCGGCGCAGGCAGTCGAGCGACGCGGTGAAGGTGTCCTTGCCCACCGAGTCGTACACCACCGGAACGCCCTCGCCGCCGGTGAGCTCGCGCACGCGCGCCGCGATGTCTTCATCGTTGTAGTTGATGACGTGGGCCGCGCCGTGGCGCAGCGCCAGCTCGCCTTTTTCCTTCGAGCCCACGGTGCCGATCAGGCGCACGCCGAGCGCGCGCGCCCACTGGCAGGCGATCAGGCCGACGCCGCCGGCCGCGGCGTGGAACAGGATCGTGTCGCCGGCCTTGACCGGATACGTCTGGCGCAGCAGGTATTGCACCGTCAGGCCCTGCAGCATCATGGCGGCCGCGGTCTCGAAGCCGATCGCATCGGGCAGCCTGACCAGGAAATGGGCCGGCATGGTGCGCACGCTGGCATAGGCGCCCAGCGGTCCGCCGGCATAGGCCACGCGGTCGCCCGGCCGCACGTGGGTCACGCCCTCGCCCACCGCCTCGACCACCCCCGCGCCTTCCTTGCCGAGAAAGCCGGGCAGCGGCTGCGGATACAGGCCGGTGCGGAAATACACGTCGATGAAGTTCAGGCCGATCGCGTGCTGGACGATGCGCGCCTCGCCCGGCCCGGGGGCCGGTGCCTCGACGTCGACGTATTCCATCACTTCTGGGCCGCCGGTGGCGGCAATCCGGATCGCTTTGGCGAGCATGGTTTCTCCTGTGGGGTTGGTCAGGCGGCGCTGTGCACGCTTATCAGTTGCGACAGCACCAGGCGCGCGGTCGAGACATTGGTCGCGCACGGAATATTGTGCACGTCGCAGGCGCGCACCAGGGCGTTGATGTCGGGTTCATGCGGCTGCGGCGTCATCGGGTCGCGCAGGAAGATCACGCAATCGATCAGGCCGTCGACCAGCAGGGAACCGATCTGCAGGTCGCCGCCGACCGGCCCCGAATGCTTGCGCACGACGTTCAGGCCCAGCTCGTTGATCAGGCGCCCGCCGGTGGTGCCGGTGGCCGACAGGGCGCAGCCCTGCAGGAAATCGCGGTACTCGGCGGCGAGCGAGATCATGTCGTCCTTCTTCTTGTCGTGGGCAATCAGGGCGATGCGTGGGGCGGCGGTCGTGATGGTCATGTCGTGGGCGGCGGTTGGTGTGGTCGGGACGCTCATAAGAATACCGCATTCGACCAAGCGGTCATATAAACCACCAACTGCGCAATAACGTTCTGAAAGCGATCAATATCTGTGCATGGCTGTGGCGGCAGCGCCGAAGTTCGGCGTCGCGACGGGGTCGATCGCGGCGCTGCGGCATCGCGCGTGTGGCAGGAGAGTTGCACCGCTGGCGTCTTCGCCGGGGTTCATCCGGCGGCGACGGCCTCGGCATCAAGGAGCATCCCGCCGCGCCCGCCGAACGGGGTCGATGCGCGCGTGGTCGAAACCATGCATCTCAAACCAACAGGAGAATCTCTCATGACCAGCAAGACAGAGCGCACGGGGCCACCGGGAGCGCCGCAATGAACCTGCGTGACGTCGAAGCACGCCTTGGCCGCGACCGCTTCTTGCTGCTGGCCCTGATCGTCGTATCGCTGCTGGCCAGCCTGTGCTGGGCCGGCCTCGTGCTGGGCGGCCTGGTGCTCGGCAGCGCGCCCCTTGCCACGGGCGCGGCAGCCGGCGGCGTGAGCACCGCCGGTGCGGCCGGTGCGGCCGCACCGGCCATCGCCGCGCCCACCCTGGCTTACCAGGCCGGCCAGCTGGCGCTGGTCTTTCTCACCTGGGCCGGCCTGTGCACGGCCATGATGCTGCCCCTGGCCAGCCGCGCCACGGTGCTGTTCGCGCGCATCGCCGGGGAGCACGCGGCCCAGCGGGCCCGCCTGCGCACATGGCTGTTCGTGCTCGGCTACCTGGGCGCCTGGACCGGTTTCGCGTTGCTGGCCGCGATCGCCCAATGGACGCTGCACGAATCCGACCACGGCGGCGCCGTGCGTCACCCCCTCCTGCTCGGCCTGGCCATGGTGGCGGCCGGCGTCTACCAGTGGACACCCGCCAAGCATGCCTGCCTGGAGCACTGCCGGGCGCCCCTGCCCGGCATCCTGGCCGGCTGGCGCGACGGCCTGCCCGGCGCGTTCTGGCGCGGCGCCGCCCACGCCCGCCAGTGCCTGGGCTGTTGCTGGCTGCTGATGCTCCTGCTGCTGGCCGCCGGCCCCGACAACCCGGCCGCAATCGCCGTCGTCGGCCTGTTCGTGCTGGCCGAGATCCGCCTCGCCGGCGGCCACTGGATCGCCTGCGCAGGGGGGCTGGCGCTGCTCGCCCTGGGGACCAGACTGTTGTTTCCATGACAGTCAAACCTGAGCCGGACGACGAATTTGCAAGAGGGGCCTATGCTAGAATATCGGCCACTCTTGCATACCGTCTAAGGAATCCTCGACATGGCTGGACACAGCAAATGGGCCAATATCAAGCATAAAAAAGCCGCTACCGACGCCAAGCGCGGCAAGATCTGGACGCGCCTGATCAAGGAGATCACCGTGGCCGCGCGCATGGGCGGCAGCGACATCCCGTCCAACCCGCGCCTGCGCCTGGCGGTCGAGAAGGCCGCCGACGCGAATATGCCGAAAGATAACGTCACCCGCGCGATCCAGCGAGGCTCGGGCGAGCTCGAAGGCGTCAACTACGAGGAAGTGCGCTACGAAGGCTATGGCATCGGCGGCGCGGCGATCATCGTCGACTGCCTGACCGACAACCGTGTCCGCACCGTGGCCGAAGTGCGCCATGCCTTCAGCAAATTCGGCGGCAATATGGGCACCGAAGGCTCGGTCGCCTTCATGTTCACGCACACCGGCCAGTTCCTGTTCGCGCCGGGCGTCGACGAAGACAAACTGATGGAAGCCGCGCTCGAAGCCGGCGCCGACGACGTCATGGCCGACGAAGAAGGCGGCTTCGAAGTGCTGTGCGATCCGCACGCCTTCTCCTCCGTGAAGGAAGCACTGGAAGCCGCCGGCTTCAAGGCCGAAGTGGCCGAAGTCATCATGAAGCCCGCCACCGAGACCGTGTTCACGGGCGAGGAAGCGGTCAAGATGCAGAAACTCCTCGATGCGCTGGAAAACCTGGACGACGTCCAGGAAGTCTTCACCAACGCCGTGATCGAAGAATAATTGGTAGCGAATATGAAAATCCTCGTAGTCGGCTCGGGCGGCCGCGAACACGCGCTGGCGTGGAAACTGGCCCAATCGGAACGCATCCAGACGGTCTTCGTCGCGCCCGGCAACGGCGGCACCGCGCTCGATGCGCGCCTGGTGACGGTCGACGTGACCGATCCTGAAGCGCTGGCCGACTTCGTGGTGCTTGAGAACGTGGCCCTGACCCTGGTCGGCCCGGAAGCGCCGCTGGCGGCCGGCATCGTCAACCTGTTCCGCTCGCGCGGCCTCAAGATCTTCGGCCCCACCCGCGAGGCGGCCCAGCTCGAGAGCTCGAAGGATTTCGCCAAGGCCTTCATGCACCGCCACGGCATCCCGACCGCGAAGTACGAGACCTTTTCAAGCGCCGCCGCGGCCCATGCCTACATCGACGCCAATGGCGCGCCGATCGTCATCAAGGCCGACGGCCTGGCGGCCGGCAAGGGCGTGGTGGTTGCGATGTCGCTGGAAGAAGCCCACGCTGCGGTCGACCACATGCTGTCCGATAACGCCTTCGGCGACGCCGGGGCCCGCATCGTGATCGAACAATTCCTGGCCGGCGAGGAAGCCAGCTTCATCGTCATGTGCGACGGCAGGAACGTGCTGGCGCTGGCCACCAGCCAGGACCACAAGCGCCTGAAGGACGCCGACCAGGGCCCGAACACGGGCGGCATGGGCGCCTATTCGCCGGCGCCGATCGTTACGCCGTCGATGCATGCGCGCGTGATGCGCGAGATCATCAACCCGACCATCCAGGGCATGGCGCGCGACGGCATCCCGTTCACCGGCTTCCTGTACGCCGGCCTGATGATCGACGCCGACGGCAATCCGCGCACGCTCGAATTCAACTGCCGCATGGGCGACCCGGAAACCCAGCCGATCATGGCGCGCCTGAAGAGCGACTTCGCCACCGTGCTGGAACACGCCTGCAACGGCACCCTCGACACGGTCGAGCTGGAATGGGACCGCCGCACCGCCGTGGGCGTCGTGATGGCGGCCGCCGGCTATCCGGACAGCCCGCGCAAGGGCGACGTCATCGACGGCATCCCTGCGGAAGTGCCGGAATGCGTCACCTTCCACGCCGGCACAAAACTGGTGGATGGCAAGCTGCAGACCAGCGGCGGCCGCGTGCTGTGCGTGGTGGGCCTGGGCGACAGCGTCAAGATGGCGCAGAAGCAGGCGTATGAAAGCGTCGAGAAGATCCATTTCAATGGCGCGCAGTACCGGCGCGACATCGGCTGGCGCGGCGTAAAGTAAACCCCTGCAATAGCAGGCTCCAAGCCTCTCCCAACCAACGCCAGATGTAGACATTCGGTGGGCCGGTGTACAATCGGCCCACTTTTCATTTCCAGCCGCTCATCATGTCTTCCCCCAATCCCGCCGCCATCAAGGCCTGGCTGCTCGAGCTCCAGGCGCGCATCGTCCACGGTCTTGAACAGGTCGACGGCAAGCCGTTCCTGCGCGAGGAATGGCAGCGGCCCGAGGGCGGCGGCGGCATCTCGCGCCTGGTCGAGGAAGGCAATGTGCTCGAACGGGGCGGCGTGAACTTCTCGCACGTGCGCGGCGCCACGCTGCCGGCGTCGGCCACCGCCGTGCGTCCGGAGCTCGCGGGCCGCGCCTGGGAAGCGATGGGCGTGTCGCTGGTGCTGCATCCGCGTAATCCCTACGCCCCGACGGTGCACATGAACGTGCGCTTCTTCGAGGCGACGGCGCCCGGCAAGGAGCCGGTCTGGTGGTTTGGCGGCGGCATGGACCTGACCCCGTATTACGGCGAAGTCGAGGACGCGCGCCACTTCCACCAGGCCTGCCACGACGCGCTGGCGCCGTTCGGAGCAGAGCTGCATCCGCGCTTCAAGACCTGGTGCGACGACTACTTCTACCTGAAGCACCGCAAGGAACCGCGCGGCGTCGGTGGCATCTTCTTCGACGATTTCAACGAGCTCGGCTACGAGCAATCGTATGCCATGGTGAGGACCGTGGGCGAGCGCTTCCTGGACGCCTACCTGCCGATCCTGCAGCGCCGCAAGGACCAGCCGTATGGCGAACGCGAGCGCGACTTCCAGGCCTACCGGCGCGGCCGCTATGTCGAGTTCAACCTGGTGTGGGACCGCGGCACCCTGTTCGGCCTGCAGTCGGGCGGACGGACCGAAGCGATCCTGATGTCGATGCCGCCGATCGTCAAATGGCGCTACGACTGGCATCCCGAACCCGGCAGCCCCGAAGCACGGCTGTATTCCGACTTCCTGGTGCACCGGGACTGGCTGGCGCCGTGACGGGGACTGCCGGCGCGCCGGGCCGCAACCGCTGCATCGCCGTCCTCGGCGGCAGCTTCGATCCGGTGCACCAGGGCCACGTCGCGCTGGCGCGCCTGTTCGCCGGCCTGTTGCGGCCGGACGCCTTGCGCATCCTGCCGGCCGGCCAGCCGTGGCAAAAGAATGGCCTCCAGGCCAGCGACCGCGACCGGGTCGCGATGCTGGAACTGGCTTTCGGGGCCTTGAAGAGCCCGAGCCTGCCGGTCACGATCGACCTGCAGGAAATCGAACGTAACACGCCAACGTATACGGTCGAGACGCTGCGCGCGCTGCGCAAGGAGCTGGGCGCGCGCACCTCGATCGTGTTCCTGATGGGCGCCGACCAGTTGCGCAAGCTCGACAGCTGGAACGAGTGGCGCGAACTGTTCGCCCTTGCCAACCTGGGCGTGGCGACGCGTCCCGGCTACGACCTGGCGCAAGAAGCATTGCCACCGGTGGTGGCCCAAGAACTGTCGACGCGGCTTGCAACGCCCGACACCGTACGCCTGCTGGCGCACGGAAAAGTCTGCCTCGCGCCGACGCTGGATGTGGACCTCTCGTCCAGCCAGCTCCGTGCGGCCTTGCAATCCGGCGCGGATGCAAGCGCGCTCGGGATGGCGCAAGTGCTAGACTATATTCAACAACATAACCTGTACAAAAACTAATGGATATCAAGAAACTGCAAACCCTCGTCGTCGACGCCCTGGAAGACGTGAAGGCCCAGGACATCGTCCTGTTCGACACGACCCACCTGACCAGCCTGTTCGACCGCATCGCCGTGGCCTCCGGTACGTCGAACCGCCAGACCAAGGCGCTGGCCGCCTCGGTGCGCGACAAGGTCAAGGCTGCGGGCGGCGACGTGATCGGCCTGGAAGGCGAAGACACCGGCGAATGGGTGCTGGTCGACCTGGGCGACATGATCGTCCACATCATGCAGCCGGCCATCCGCCAATACTATCGCCTCGAAGAAATCTGGGGCGAGAAGCCGGTCAAGCTGGGCGCCGCCAAGCGCAAGTCGACCGTCGAGGGCATCGAAGCCGACGCCGCCAAGCCGAAGTCGAAGCACCTGGCCGCCAACCAGGCCCAGGAAGAAGCCAAGCCGGTCAACGAACGCAAGCCGGCCGCCAAGCGCGCGACCAAGGCCGCCGCCGAGACCGCCGCCAAGCCTGCTGCCAAGAAACCGGCCGCCAAGAAAGCCGCCGCCAAGGCAGTCCCGACCGGCAAGACCGTGAAGGTTGCACCGAGCAAGACCGAAGTCGCCGCCGTCGAAGCGACCAAGGCCAAGCCGCCGAAGCGCGTGACCAAGGCTGCCGCACCGAAGGCCGCCCCGGTCGCCGATGCGCCGGTCAAGAAGGTGATTCGCCGCATCAAGAAGGACGCTGAGTAAGGGTCCTCATGCAGTTGATCATTGCCGCGGTCGGCCACAAGATGCCGGCCTGGATCGAGTCCGGCTTCACCGAGTACACGAAGCGCATGCCGCCCGAGCTGCGCATCGTGCTCAAGGAGATCAAGCCGGTCGAACGCTCCGGCAGCAAGACCGCCGCCACCGCGATGGCGCTCGAGCGCGAGCGCATCGAGGCCGCCCTGCCGAAGGGCGTGCGCATCATCGCCCTGGACGAACGCGGCAAGGACCTGACCAGCGTCGGCCTCTCGCAGCAACTGGAAACCTGGCAGCGCGACGGCCGCGACACCGCCTTCCTGATCGGCGGGGCCGACGGCCTCGATCCCGAGCTGAAGGCGCGCGCCGAAGGACTGATCCGCATCTCCAGCATGACCCTGCCGCACGGAATCGTCCGGGTCATGCTGGCGGAACAGCTCTATCGCGCCTGGTCGATCACCCAGAATCATCCTTACCACCGGGTCTGAAGAAACCCGAAGCGAACAAGAACAGCGATGAAAAAACAGCACAATAAAATCTACCTCGCTTCCAAGAGCCCGCGCCGGCGCGAACTGCTACGCCAGATCGGGGTCGACTTCGAACTGATGCTGCTGCGCAGCGACCCGGGCCGCGCGGTCGACGTCAGCGAGGATGTGCTGCCGGGCGAAGACGTCCACGCTTACGTGGCGCGCGTGGCCCGGGCCAAGGGCGCCTTCGCCTTCAACCTGCTGCTGCAGCGGCGCCAGCCGCTGCGCCCGGTGCTCACAGCCGACACCACCGTCACCATCGACGGCGAGATCCTCGGCAAACCGGCGGATAACCGAGAGGCGGTCGCCATGCTGGAGCGCCTGTCGGGCCGCACCCACCAGGTGCTGACCTCGGTGGCGGTGCATTCCCAGCACGTGGCCGAGCAGGTCACGCAAGTGTCGAACGTGCGCTTCGCCACGCTCGCCGCAGCCCAGATCAGGGCTTATTGCGCCACGCTGGAACCGTATGACAAGGCCGGCGGCTACGGCATCCAGGGCCCGGCGGCGCTGTTCATCGAGCACATCGAGGGCAGCCATTCGGGCATCATGGGCTTGCCGCTGTTCGAGACCGCCAACCTGCTGCGCAAGGCGGGGCTGGCCATTTAGCGTTGGACGCGTGGGCGGCGAAGCCGCCCACCCTACCCTGAGCGGGCGTGTATCATGTCACCCTGAACAATACGCACGGCAGGGTCCATGAACGAAGACATCCTCATCAACATCACACCGCAGGAAACGCGCGTCGCGCTGGTCCTGCAGGGCGCGGTACAGGAGCTGCACATCGAGCGCACGCTCACGCGCGGGTTGGCGGGGAACGTCTATCTGGGCAAGGTGGTGCGCGTGCTGCCGGGGATGCAGTCGGCCTTCATCGACATCGGCCTGGAGCGCGCCGCCTTCCTGCACGTGGCCGACATCTGGGAAGCGCGCAGCCACGACGGCGGCAACGCCCCACCCACCCCGATCGAAAAACTGCTGTTCGACGGCCAGGTGCTGACCGTGCAGGTCATCAAGGACCCGATCGGCACCAAGGGCGCGCGCCTGTCCACCCAGATCTCGATCGCCGGCCGCATGCTGGTGTATCTGCCGCAAGACCACCACATCGGCATCTCGCAGAAGATCGAAAAGGAAGCCGAGCGCGAACGCCTGCGCACGCACCTGCAAAGCCTGCTGCCGGCCGAGGAAAAAGGCGGCTACATCGTGCGCACGATGGCCGAGGAAGCGTCGAGCGACGACATCGCCGCCGACGTCGACTACCTGCGCAAGACCTGGGGCGCCATCGTGCAGGGCGCACGCACCCTGCCGCCCACCACCCTGCTGTACCAGGACCTGAGCCTGGCCCAGCGCGTGCTGCGCGACTTCGTGCACGACGAAACGGCCAGCATCCAGGTCGACTCGCGCGAGAACTTCCTGAAACTGGCCGAATTCGCCCAGATCTACACCCCGAGCGTGCTGTCGCGCATGGCGCACTACACCGGCGAGCGCCCGCTGTTCGACCTGTACGGCGTGGAAGAGGAAATCCTGCGCGCCCTGGGCCGGCGCGTGGACCTCAAGTCCGGCGGCTACCTGATCGTCGACCAGACCGAGGCGATGACGACCATCGACGTCAATACCGGCGGCTACGTCGGCGGACGCAATTTCGCCGACACGATTTTTAAAACCAATCTGGAGGCGGCGCACGCCATCGCGCGCCAGCTGCGCCTGCGCAACCTGGGCGGCATCATCATCCTCGACTTCATCGACATGGAGAACAACGAGCACCGCAACGCGGTGCTGGCCGAGCTCAAGAAAACCCTGGCGCGCGACCGCACCAAGGTTTCGGTGAGCGGCTTCTCGGCCCTGGGCCTGGTCGAGATGACGAGGAAGCGCACCCGCGAATCGCTGGCCCACATCCTGTGCGAACCCTGCCCGGCCTGCTCGGGCAAGGGCCAGGTGAAAACCAGCCGCACGATCTGCTACGAGATCCTGCGCGAACTGCTGCGCGAAGCCAAGCAGTTCAACCCGCGCGAATTCCGCATCGTTGCCGGGCAAGAGGTGATCGACCTGTTCCTGGAAGAAGAATCGCAACATCTCGCCATGCTGGGCGACTTTATCGGCAAGCGCATTTCGCTGCAGGTGGAGAAGGGGTATCACCAGGAGCAGTACGACGTGATTTTGATGTAGCACAGGCCGGCAGGGCATCCAGTTGGGCGAGGTCCGCGTAGTTCACTACTCGACAACCAACCGAGGAGGAAATCCATGCCCGCCTGCTTCATCCCGTCCTGCTGACTGCCTCCCTTGCCCTCGCCTGCCCGGCCTTCACGAGTTGTTCAACGCCAGTGCCGGCGAGAACGTGCTGGTGCTGTTCTAGCATGATGGCAAGCCGCTGCCGCATACCGAGGGGCCGCTGGCCCTGCTGGCCGCCGACGACCTGCGCACCGGACCGCGCCACGTCAAATGGCTACGCGCGATCGAGGTACGCCAGGTCGTCGAATAGATGAGCCATAGCCCTGACCTATGATTTCGATAGAAATAATTTGATGCCATTACTGCACTGTGTGTGTCATCCCACAGTGCTCGCCTTTCCTGCTGGGCTATGTTGTTAAGGTTATTAATTAACCCTACAAGTTGAGAGGAAAAGCATGACGACTTCCAACCACTCCAGCCCTGTCGATGGCGCCGGCTCGATCCTGAGCACTGTTGCCGGTCCCTCGGACGCCAATCCACCGCAGAGCCTGGGTGTCAGCAACCCGGTCGCCGACCGCCTGCTCGACAAGATCCCTTCCGAGCAAGAGCTGGCGGCCGACCGCCCCTACAACGCCACCAAGGCCAGCGAATACGGCGATGCCGCGCGCACGCCGACCGAGGGCGAGACCTTCAAGCCATCCACCCACGCCGCCACCGGCAGCACCGCCAGCGAGATCATCGCCAATGACAAGGTCGGCTCGGGCAACCCGCCAGAAGGCGAGAACCCGACCACGGACCCGCTCGACCGCGTGCGCGTCGATCCGGCCAAGCGCCACCTGACCACAAACCAGGGCGTGCCGGTGGCTGACAACCAGCATTCGCTCAAGGCCGGCCTGCGCGGCCCGACCCTGCTGGAAGACTTCATCCTGCGCGAGAAGATCAGCCACTTCGACCACGAGCGCATCCCCGAGCGCGTGGTGCATGCGCGCGGCTCGGCCGCCCATGGCTACTTCGAGGCCTATGACGACTTCAGTGGCCTGACCCGCGCGGTGCCGTTCTCGAAGAAAGGCAAGCGCACCCCGGTGTTCCTGCGCTTCTCGACCGTGGCCGGCGAACGCGGCTCGACCGACACCGCGCGCGACGTGCGCGGCTTCGCGGTCAAGTTCTATACCGAAGAAGGCAACTGGGA
Organism: Massilia sp. CFBP9026; assembly: GCF_034045165.1. Classification (NCBI taxonomy): domain Bacteria; kingdom Pseudomonadati; phylum Pseudomonadota; class Betaproteobacteria; order Burkholderiales; family Oxalobacteraceae; genus Massilia; species Massilia sp. CFBP9026. Next base: position 104,062 of record NZ_JAXCWH010000003.1, on the reverse strand, counting down.
CCTGGTGGGCAACAATATGCCCGTGTTCTTCATCCAGGACGCGATGAAGTTCCCCGACCTGGTGCACGCGGCCAAGCCCGAACCGCATCACGCGATGCCGCAGGCGGCCACCGCCCACGACACCTTCTGGGACTTCGCCTCGCTGTCGCCCGAGATCGCGCACATGCTGATGTGGACGATGTCGGACCGCGCCATCCCGCGCAGCTACCGCACCATGCAAGGCTTCGGCGTGCACACCTTCCGCCTGATCAACGCCCAGGGCGAAGCGCGCTTCGTCAAATTCCATTGGACCCCGATGCAGGGCACCCATTCGCTGGTCTGGGACGAGGCGGTGCGCATCTCGGGCGCCGATCCCGACTTCCACCGGCGCGACCTGTGGGAGGCCATCGAAGCCGGCAACTTCCCTGAGTGGGAACTGGGCCTGCAGGTCTTCACCGAAGAGCAGGCCGCGGGCTTCCCCTTCGACGTGCTGGACCCGACCAAGATCGTGCCGGAAGAACTGGTGCCGCTCACGCCGGTGGGCAAGATGGTCCTGGACCGCAACCCCGACAACTTCTTCGCCGAGACCGAGCAGGTGGCGTTCTGCACTTCGCACGTGGTGCCGGGCATCGACTTCAGTAACGACCCGCTGCTGCAAGGCCGTAACTTCTCCTACCAGGACACCCAGCTCACCCGCCTGGGCGGCCCGAACTTCCACGAGATCCCGATCAACTCGCCGATCGTCCAGATCCAGAACAACCAGCGCGACGGGTTCCACCGCCAGGCGATCAACCGCGGCCGCGTGAACTACGAACCCAATTCGCTGGGCGGCGGCTGTCCTTTCCAGGCCGGCAAGATGGGCTTCACCAGCTTCCCCGAGCCCATCAGCGAGGACAAGGTGCGCGGCAAGCCCGAGCTGTTCGCCGACCACTACTCGCAGGCGCGCCTGTTCTGGCAAAGCCAGACCCCGGCCGAGCAGAACCACATCGTCAATGCCTTCCGCTTCGAACTGACCCGGGTGCAGACGCCGGCGGTGCGCATCCGCACGCTGGCCCTGCTGGCCAATGTCGACGACACCCTGGTGGCGCGCGTGGCCGAGGGCCTGGGCCTGGAAGTGCCGCAACCGCTGCCGCTGGCGACCGATGCGCCGATCCCGACCTATCCGCCGTCGCCGTCGCTGTCACTGCTGAGCCGTCCGGGCCAGACCGGCATCAAGGGCCGCCGCGTCGCGGTCCTGATCGCCAGCGGCGTGGACGACAAGGCGGTCAAGAAGCAGTACGCCAGCCTGCTCAAGGACGGCGCGGTGCCGCGCATGGTCGGCAATATGCTGGGCAAGGTGAAGGCGGCCGACGGCGATCCGATCGACGTCGAGATCTCGGTCGAGGCCGGGCCGTCGGTGATGTACGACGCCGTGATCGTGCCGGACGGCGCGCCGGCGGCCGAGGCGCTGGCGAAGAATGCCCAAGTGCTGGAATTCCTGCGCGAGCAGTACCGCCACGGCAAGCCGATCCTGGCCTACGGTACCGGGTCAAGCCTGCTGGCCAAAGCCATGATCCCGCAGAAGCTGCCGGACGGCTCGGCCGATCCGGGCCTGGTCCTGGGTGACCCGGCCAACGCGGACCTGGCGCTCGCCGCCTTCAAGACCGCGCTGGCCGGCCATCGCGTGTTCGCGCGCGAGACCGATCCGCCATCGGTCTGATCGCCACTGACGGTGGGAATAAGTTAGATTCGCGCCGGCGACGGTCGCTATAATCTTCCTGCGGCGCCGCGAAGTTCGCGGCGCCGCTTTATTTTGTCAACCAGCAGGAAAGACTACCGATGTTCTGTTCCCATTGCGGCGCACAGATGGCGCCCGACGCCGCTTATTGTTCCGTCTGCGGCAAGGCCGCCGGCGCCGGCCCGGTCAACCTGGACAAACCTTCCGCGCCTGCGCCACACACGGATGGCGGCATTCCCGATGGTGTCAAAGGCTGGAGCTGGGGCGCCTTCCTGCTCAACTGGATCTGGGCGATCGGTAACCGCAGCTGGATCGGGCTGCTGGCGCTCGTTCCCTACGTCGGCTGGATCGTGGTGTTCTGGCTCGGCTTCAAGGGGCGCGAGATGGCCTGGAAGAACAAGCAATGGGACAGCCTGGAGCATTTCAACCGGGTCCAGAGAAAATGGTCGCAGTGGGGGATCGGCATCACGATCGCCGCCATCGTCCTGGCCGTGCTGGCGGCCATGTTCGCGCCCGACGCCGTGGATCTGGATCTGGATGCGGACCGCACCGTCACCGTGCAGCGCAGCGAAGCTTTGGTGCGCGCGAACGACGCCGCCGTCACCGCGCGCGGCCTCATCGACAGCAATGCCGACAACCTGCCGGCCTCGCTGTCGACCGTCGCTGGCCTGCTCGACCGCCGCACGAATGCCGACGGCAGCCGCGCCGTCACCCTCGGCGGCAAGGTCTTGTTCAGCGGCGAGGACGCCGGCTGGCAGTTCCCGCTGCGCAGCTTCACGCTGTCGGGCGGCAAGGAGGCGATCCTGATGGCCAGCAGCGGCGGCCGCGGCGCCAGCTGCGAGACCATGTTCTTCTTCCTGCTCGCCGATGCGTCCGGCGTCAAGCCCACGCCGATGTTCGGCACCTGCGCGGCGCGCGGCAGCTTCGTGCAGCGCGGCGATGCCATCGAGCTCGAACTACCGGACGTCAACGGCGCCTCGACGATCGTGCTCGAGGATGGCGTCGTGGTCGAGGATGGCCAGGTGGTCAGCCTGACCGGCATGAACGATCCGTCGCGCTAAGCGGGATCAGCGCAATGGCGCGAAGAACAGCTGCTCGCCGGCCGGCTTGAACGAGGCGATGCGCGCCTGTCCTTCGGGCGAGGTGATCCACTCGATCAGCTGTTTCGCGCCCTTGTAGTTCACGCCCGCGTGCTTGGCGGGATTGACCGCGATGATCCCGTAGGGGTTATACATGCGCTTGTCGCCTTCGACCACGATCGCCAGTCCCGTCTTCGCTTTATAGGCGCCATAGGTGGCGCGGTCGGTCAGCGTGTAGGCGCGCATCTCTGCGGCCATGTTCAGCACCTCTCCCATGCCCAGGCCGGCCGACACGTAGTTGGCGCCCTGCGGCAGGGCGGCGGCGCGCTGCCAGTAACCCTTTTCCATCACATCGGTGCCCGAGTTATCGCCGCGCGAGATGAACTTGACGTTGGTCGCGGCGATGCGCTTGAAGGCGTCGACCACGTCCTTCGAGCCCTTGATGCGGGCCGGATCGGATTCCGGGCCGACCACGATGAAGTCGTTGTACATCACGTCGCGCCGGTCCACGCCCCAGCCTTCTCCGACAAACTTGTCTTCCATCTCGCGCGCATGGACCAGGGTCACGTCGACGTCGCCGTTTTTCGCCAGTTCGAGCGCCTTGCCGGTGCCGACCGAGATCACGTGGACCCTGGTATTGGTCTTCGCTTCGAACACCGGCAGCAGGTGCTTGAGCAGGCCCGAGTTCTCGGTGCTGGTGGTGGTCGACAGCTTGATCACTTCCTGCGCCAGTGCCAATGGCGAGGCGAAGGTGGCGCACAACAGCACGGCGAGCAGTGAACGGCGTTGCATGATGATCTCCTTGAGTTATCGTACTTCGAGTTGTCCTTCGCGCAGCTTGAGCCGCCGCACGCCGGGCAGGTTGATCAGGTCGCGGTCATGGCAGGCCATCACCACGCTGCTGCCCTGCCCGACCAGGGTCGGGATCAGCCCGATCACCTGCTCGCGCGCCGCGCCGTCGAGGTTGGCCGTGGGTTCGTCCAGCAGCAGCAAGCGCGGCTGCAACGCGCGTGCGCGCGCCAGCGCCACGCGCTGCTTCTCGCCGCCCGACAGGCGCGCCGGATCGTTGTCGCGCAGGTGCAGCACGCCGGCCCAGGCCATCGCCCCGTCGACCAGGCCGCGCACCCGGCCCCGGTCCACGCCGCGCGCCAGCAGGCCGTAGGCGATGTTGTGGCCGACGCTGGTCGAGAACATGATCGGATGCTGGTGCACGTAGACGATAGCGCGCCGCAGCGCCTGCGGATACGGGTACAGCGGCAGGCGGCCGCCTTCGAATTCGACCGTGCAGGCGCCGCAGCGTTCCAGGCCGCCGAGCATGCGCAGCAGCGTGCTCTTTCCGGTGCCGTTGGCGCCGGTCAGCACGTAGGCGCTACCCTTCTCGATCTCGAGCCGGGCGACGTCGAACAGCAGGCGCTCGCCATAGGCCTTGCGCAGGCCGTGCACCGTGAGTAGTGCGGTCATGACCGCGCTCCCGGATTGTGCGCCTCGCCCTGCAGCAGCACCAGCACGCCGTTCATCAACAGCGCCAGGGTCACCAGCACGATGCCCAGCGCGATGCCCTGGGCGAACTCGCCCTTGCTGGTCTCGAGGGCGATCGCGGTGGTGATGGTACGGGTCTCGCCCTCGATATTGCCGCCCACCATCAGCGCGCAGCCGACTTCGGAGATTACGCGCCCGAAGCCGCTGATCACGGCCGCCATCACGCCGTAGCGCGCCTCGTGCAGCACGGTGAACATCACGCGCAGGCGCGACGCGCCGTGGGCGATCGCGGTCTCGGCGTAGCGCGGGTCGAGCGCCTGCACCGCCGCCAGCGTGAAGGCCAGCAGCACCGGCATGCCGATGATGAACTGGCCCAGCACGATGCCCGGCTGCGAGAACAGCCATTCGAGTCCGCCCAGCGGCCCGCGCCGCGACAGCATCAGGTAGAGCAGCAGGCCGATCAACACGGTGGGCAGCGACAGCGCGGCCTGGGCCAGCCAGACCGCGATGCGGCGTCCCGGAAAGCGGTGCATGGCGATCAGGTAGCCGAGCAGCACCGCGGGCGGCGTGGCCAGCATCAGGCCGAGCAGGCTGGTCTTGATCGAGACCCAGACGATATGCCACAGGGCCGGGTCGCCGCTGAACAGCAGCGCGAAGGCGTGCGTGGTGGCGTCCAGCAGCCCCATTTAGTCGCGCAGGTCGGGACGAACGTAGGGCGTGTCCAGCAGCTGCGGCTCGAATACCAGGCGTTCATGCCCGGCCAGCAGCAGGAAATGGCGTCCGCTGCAGCGCGCCAGCAGCGACATGCCGACCCGCTCGGCCACCATCTGGCCCATCTGCGTCGTGCCCGAGCGCGACAGCAGGAAGGGGATGCCCATCTGGGCGCCCTTGATCACCATCTCGGACGTCAGCCGGCCGGTGGTATAGAACACCTTGTCGGCGCCATCGACGCCGTCGAGCCACATCAGGCCGGCGATGGCGTCGACCGCGTTGTGGCGGCCGACGTCCTCGACGAAGTACAGCAAGTCGCCCTCGCCCGTGAACAGCGCGCAGCCGTGCACCGAGCCGGCCTGCCTGTACACCGACTGCTGGGTGCGGATGGTGTCGACGATGCGGTAGACGCTCGATTGCGCCAGGCGCGCGTCGGCAGGCAGGGCGATCTGGTCCACCTCGTCCATCAGGCCGCCGAACACCGAGCCCTGGCCGCAGCCGGTGGTGACCACCTTCTTCGCGGTGCGCGCCTCGACGTCCTGGATACCGTGGCGGGTGACCACGGCCACCGCGTCCACCGACCAGTCGACCTGGATCGACACGATGTCTTCCAGCGCGCGCACCAGGCGCTGGTTGCGCAGGTAGCCCAGCACCAGCGCCTCGGGCGCGCCGCCCAGCGTCATCAGGGTGACCAGCTCGCGCCGGTCGACGTAGATCGTCAGCGGCCGTTCGGCCGGAATGGCGATGGTGGAACGGCGTCCGCGCTCGTCCATGGCCAGCACCTCGTGGGTCAGGACGGCGCGCGCCTCGGACAGCACCGGCCGCCCGGATGGCTCCCCATGGCGCATCACGCTGTGCATACTATCGCCGCTTGCGTCCTTCCTGGCCAAGACACTGTCTCCTGTCGGTTGTTGGCGGTTTTACAAAAACAGTATAAACCTCCAGAGTGGCGCACGGCTGAAACCATTTACTTTTATGCAAGTTCGCTTGCGATGCACCGCGCCAGGCGGTATAAAGTCTGCCCCTGTCGATCCATAGCCCGCCTCATGCAGCCCACTGACTATCGCCGCATCAGCGACATCCTGCGCCACGGCGCCGCCCGGCGCCCGGACGCCCCGGCCCTCGTCGACGACGGCCGCACCTGGTCGTATGCGCAGCTGGCCGCCGTCGCCGATGCGTATGCGGCGCTGCTGCGCGACCTTGGCGTGCGTCCCGGCGACCGCGTAATGCTGGTGGCCGAGAATGGCGTGGCCCAGGTGGCGCTGCTGTTCGCCGCCGCCGCCATCGACGCCTGGAGCGTCATCGTCAATGCGCGCCTGAGCGAGGGGGAGCTGGAAACCATCCGCACGCACAGCGGCGCGCGGCGCGTGCTCTACGTGACGGACAATTCGCCGGACGCCGCCCGTCACGCGGCGCGCGCCGGCGCCCTGCCCTGCGCGGGCGACCTGCACGGCGTGCTGGCGAGCGGACTGAATACAGCCTGCGTGCCCGAGCCCATGGAGGCCGGCGCTGACCAGGTCGCGGCCCTGATGTACACCACCGGCACCACCGGCCAGCCCAAGGGCGTGATGCTGAGCCACGCCGGCCTGTTGTTCGTGGCCGCGACCTCGAGCCGGCTGCGCGGCTTGACCCCGCAAGACCGCGCCTGGGGCGGCCTGCCGATTTCGCACGTCTATGGATTGACCTCGGTGCTGCTCGGCACCCTGTATGCAGGCGCCTGCCTGCACCTGGCGCCGCGTTTCGATGCCGGGGCCCTGCTGGCCTCGATCCGCGCCGGCGAGCTGACCATCGTGCAGGGTGTGCCGGCGATGTATGCGCGCCTGCTGGCGATGATCGAGGAAGCGGCCAGGCCGCTGGCGTCGCGCCTGCGCTTCTGCTACGCCGGTGGCTCGCCGCTCGATCCGGCCCTCAAGCGCGCGGCCGAAGCCATGTTCGGACTGCCGCTGCACAACGGTTACGGCCTGACCGAGGGCGGGCCGACCGTCAGCCAGACCCGCCTCGACGCCCCGCGCACCGACACCTCGGTCGGCCTGCCGATCCCCGGTGTCGAGGTGCGCATCGTGGCGCGCGATGGTCTCGACGTGGCGCCGGGCGAAACCGGCGAGCTATGGATACGCAGCCCGGGACGCATGCGCGGCTACTACCGCGATCCTGCCGCCACCGCGGCCGCGCTGCAGCCAGGCGGCTGGCTGGCGACCGGCGACCTGGCGCGCCAGGACCCGGACGGCGCCCTGTTCCTGCTGGGCCGCACGCGCGAATTGATCATCCGCTCCGGTTTCAACGTCTATCCGCTGGAGGTCGAGACGGCGCTGAACGCGCATCCGGCGGTGGTGCAGTCGGCCGTGGTAGGCCGGCCGCTGCCGGCGGCCGAGGAAGAAGTGGTGGCCTTCGTCGAGGCGCATGGGGTCGACGAGGCGGCGCTGCAGGCCTGGCTGCTCCCGCGCCTGGCGCCCTACAAGCGCCCGGCGCGCATCGTGTTCATGGACGCGCTGCCGGCCGCGCCGAGCGGCAAGATCCTCAAGAGCCGTCTGCCGTTGGCGTGAAGCCGCCGCACGTCGCCCCCGCGCAGGCGGGGACCCAAGTCCTCCAAGCCGCCGATACTGCCGAACGTAGCGTCAGCGCTAGCAACCTTAGGTTTCCGCCTCCGCAGGGACGACGTTACCGGCGCCGCTTCTTCCAGTCGTAACCGGGGCCAGTGACGTCGACGCCGGGATGGCCCACCACGTCCGGATGCTCCGAGCACATGGTGATGAAGCGCACGCCCTCGCCGGCGCGCTGGCGCTGGCGCAGCTCTTCCATGAACTGCATCGCCGGCACCATCTCGCTGGTGTCGAAAGGCCGGGCATGGGGCTCGCTCGTGGCGTCGCCGACGACGGTCCAGTACACCATATACATCGATTTTCTCCTCGCTGAAACGTGCCGCCATTTTAATGCCGACAGAAAGTAGGATTTGTCCGAAAAAAGCCGGTTATGTGGGCCACTTCACATAAGCGGTTGCATCGGGCCGTTAGGCTGGGATCTGTGTTCATTACGCAGGTACCGACTTCATGAATATTCAAACCGACGCCTCCACGCCGGACCTTGCCCTGTGGGGCGGTCTCGAATGCACGGTCAACCGCGTACGCGACAATTACTTCAGCCAGATGGACCGCAACGGCCACGCCGGCCGCCTGCAAGACATCGAACGCTTCGCTTCCCTCGGCGTCAAGGCGATCCGCTATCCGGTGCTGTGGGAACGCACCGCGCCCGACGGCGTCGACAAGGCCGACTGGTCCTGGCCCGACGAGCGCCTGCCGGTGCTGCGCCAGCTGGGCATCAATCCGATCGTGGGCCTGGTCCACCACGGCAGCGGCCCGCGCCACACCAGCCTGGTCGATCCCGCCTTCCCCGAGCTGCTGGCCGACTACGCCGGCGCGGTGGCGGCGCGCTATCCCTGGGTCGAGTACTACACGCCGGTGAACGAGATCTGCACCACGGCGCGCTTTTCGGGCCTGGCCGGGGTCTGGTATCCGCATGGCGGCGACGAAGCCACCTTCATCCGCGCCCTGCTGGTCCAGTGCCGCGCCACCGTGCTGTCGATGCGCGCGATCCGCGCCGTCAATCCCGAGGCCAAGCTGGTTCAGACCGACGACCTGTCGAAGACCTATGGCACCCCCGAGATGGAAGAGATCAGCGGCTTCTTCAACGAGCGCCGCTGGCTGGCCTGGGACCTGCTGTGCGGGATGGTCGACGAAAACCATCAACTGTGGACCTACCTGCGCGAATCAGGCGCCGGCGAACAAGAGCTGCGCTGGTTCCGCGAGAATCCCTGCCCGCCCGACGTGATCGGCGTGAACTACTACATCACCAGCGAGCGCTGGCTCGACCACCGTCCCGAACGCTATCCGGAAACCCACCGCCACGTGTTTCGCGGTGTGCCGCACGCCGACATCGAGGCGCCGCGCGCGCTGGCCACGCCGACGCCGGGCATCGCGCCGCTCTTGATGGAAACCTGGGAACGCTATGGCCTGCCGATCGCGGTCACCGAGGCCCATATCGACGCCAACCGCGAAGACCAGATGCGCTGGCTGCTCGAGATCTGGAATGCCGCGCTCAAGGCGCGCCAGCAAGGCGCCGACGTGCGCGCGGTCACGGTGTGGGCCCTGCTCGGCTCCTTCGACTGGAACTGCCTGGTGACCGAATGCCGCGGCTACTACGAGCCGGGGCCGTTCGACGTGCGCGGCCCGGCGCCGCGGCCGACCGCGCTCGCCACCCTGATGCGCGAGCTGGCCAGCAAGCGGCCGCTGTCCAATCCGGTGCTGCAGGGCGAAGGCTGGTGGCGCCGGCCGGGCCGCTTCCTGTGCAAGCCGGTCGCGACCCGCACGGCGGTGGCCGACATCGCCGTGCGCAGCCAGTTCAAGTCGAACCCCGTGCAGCCGATCCTGATCTCGGGCGCGAGCGGCACGCTGGGGTCAAGCTTCAAGCGCATCTGCGAGAAGCGCAACCTGGCCTGCCACGTGCTGACGCGCCAGGAGATGGACATCACCGATCCGGCCTCGGTGGAAGCGGCGATCGTGCGCTTCAAGCCGTGGGCGATCGTCAACGCTGGCGGCTATGTGCGGGTCGACGAGGCCGAAGCCGATCTTGACCGCTGCATGCGCGAGAACACGCTGGGCCCGACCGTCCTGGCGCTGGCCTCTATCCGCCACGCGCTGCGCTTCATGACCTTCTCGAGCGACCTGGTGTTCGACGGCGCCAGGCAGCAGCCCTACGTGGAATCCGACGCCACCAACCCGCTCGGCGTGTACGGCCGCAGCAAGCTCGAAGCCGAGCAGCGCGTGCTGGACGCCGACCCGCAGGCGCTGGTGATACGCACCAGCACCTTCTTCGGTCCCTGGGACCAGCACAACTTCGTCACCCAGGCCCTGAACGCGCTCGACCTCGGCCTGCCGTTCCAGGCGGCGGGCGACGTGACCGTGTCGCCGACCTATGTGCCGGACCTGGTCAACGTGTCGCTGGACCTCCTGATCGACCGCGAACGCGGCATCTGGCACCTGACGAACGGGGAAGCGCTGAGCTGGGCCGAGCTTGCACGGCGCGCCTGCGCGGCGGCCGGGGTCTCGAGCGACAGCCTGCAGGAAGTCTCGATCAAGGACTGCGGCTACGCCGCCCGCCGGCCGGGCTACAGCGCCATGAGCAGCGAGCGCGGCCTGCTCTTGCCGTCGCTGGACGACGCGCTCAAGCGCTATGTGGAAGCGGTGCAGGAACGGGCGAATGGCGTCAGCCTTGGCCACGAGCATGCGGGGGAGGCGGCGCATTACGCGCGTTGACCTTTCATTGTTACCTTTGGCACGTCATTCCCGCGCAGGCGGGAATCCAAGGATCACGCTGCACCACTTACACAAAACGTAGTGGCTGCGCGAAAGACTTAGGTTCCCGCCTGCGCGGGAACGACGTATTCAGGCCACGGGCCGAGGATCTTATTGCGCCTCGCCCGCCGTGAACTGCAGGTGATACAGATTGGCATACATGCCCTTGTGCGCCAGCAGTTCGTCATGCGTGCCCTGCTCCACGATGCGCCCGGCCTCCATCACCACGATGCGGTCGGCGCGTTCGATCGTCGACAGGCGGTGCGCGATCACGATCGTGGTGCGGCCGGCCATCAGGGTGTCGAGCGCCGCCTGCACCGCGCGTTCGCTCTCGTTGTCCAGCGCCGACGTCGCCTCGTCCAGGATCAGCAGCGGCGCATCCTTGTAGATCGCGCGCGCGATCGCCACCCGCTGGCGCTGGCCGCCCGACAGGCGCGAACCGTTCTCGCCGATGCGGGTGTCGATGCCGTCGGGCAGGCGCGCGACCACGTCCGTCAGGTGCGCGGCGCGGACGGCGGCGGCCAGGCGCTCGTAGTCGACCTGCTCGGCGCCGTAGGCGATATTGGCCGCCAGCGTATCGTCGAACAGCACCACGTTCTGGCTCACCATCGCCAGCTGGCCACGCAGCGAGGCCAGTTTGATGTCGGTATATGGCACGCCGTCCAGCAGCAGGCGGCCGGCTTCCGGATCGTAGAAGCGCGTGACCAGGTTCACGAAAGTAGACTTGCCGCCGCCGGACACGCCCACCAGCGCCACCGTCTGGCCCGGTTTTACTTCGAGCGAGACGCCGTTCATGGCCGGATTGAGCGCGTTCGGATACCGGAACACCACGTTGTCCAGCACCAGGTGGCCTTGGGCGCGCCCCAGTTCGCGGCTGCCGGTGTCGACTTCGGGCTCCGAATCGATGATCCCGAACACCGTCTCGGCCGCCGCCATCCCGCGCTGCATCGGGCCGTTGACCTCGGCCAGCGATTTCAGGGGCGTGAGCAGCATCAGCATCATGGTCACGAACTGGGTGAATTCGCCCACCGTCATGTCGGCCTGGATCGCCAGCACGATCACCAGCGACAGCGCCAGGGAAGTGGCGATCTGGGTCACCGGGGTGGTGGCGGCGAAGGCCACCGTCATGCGCTGCGAGAAGCCGCGCAGGGCTTCGCTGCGCTTATGGAAGCGCTGGCGCTCGTACCTCTCGCCCGCGAACACGCGGATCACCTGGTGGCCGCGCGCGGCCTCCTCGACCACGCCGGTCATCTCGGCGGTGACGCGCTGGCTCTCGCGGTTCAGGTTGCGCAGGCGCTTGGTGGTGGTGCGCACGATGACGGCGGTGAGCGGGATCACGACGATGGCGACCAGGGTCAGCTTCCAGTTCAGGTACAGCAGGGTGCCGAGCAGGCCGATCACCACCAGCACGTCGCGCACGCAGGCCACGAACACCGACTGGATCATGTCCACCACCTGGCGCACGTCGTTGACCACGGTGTTGATGATCTTGCCCGTCGATTCGTCCTGGTAGCGCGCCACCGGCAGGCGCAACACCTTTTCAAAGGCCATGGCGCGCATGTCGTTCAGCACACGGGACAGCACCCAGTTGTTGAAGTAGGCGGTGCCGAAGGTGCCGATGCCGCGCAGGATGAAGATCGACACCAGGATGGCCGGGATCCACCACAGGCTGAAGTCGATGTTCTCCTTGAAGCCGTCGTCGAGCAGGACTTTGAGCGCCTCGCCAAGCAGGGGCTGGGTGGCGGCCGTGATGGCCATCGACAGCAGCGCCATCCAGGCGCGCGATTGATACGGTTTGACCAGCGCGAGCAGGCGCCGGATGATGAGGTTAGTTTCCACGTTGTTCAACCTTTGCTTCCCTTGCCGGCCGCGTGGCCAGGCAGAATCCCATGAGCAGGAACACCATCAGCGCATAGAACATGCTGCCCTTGAGGGACCAGAAAATGACTTCGGTCAGGCCGAAGCTGAAGTAGCACAGCACCACCAGCATGCCGGCCAGCGCCGGCGCGAATTGCGGCAGGCTGGCGCCCAGCGCGCGGTCCGCGTTGCCGCTGCCCAGCTGGCGCGCGAAGAAGACGAAGGGCGCCGCCAGGATGCCGATCCAGGCCGCCAGCCCGAACACGCCGCCGGTGGCGAGCGCCTGCAGGGCGTCATTATGCAGGTGTTCGAGCGACAGGATCGCCGGATCGAGGGTGCCCTGCTCCACGAGGCGGCGGATCTCGGCGCGCACGGTGTTGCGGTCCAGGCCGAACAGCGGGCGCTCCTCGATCAGGATCGCCGCGCCTTTCCACAATTCGAGCCGGGTGCCGACGTTGGTGAAGACGTTGCCGCCGTCGACCCAGGTCTGGACGTCGTCCACGCCCTGCAGCGCGCGCTCCTGCATGCCGGTGGCCGGCACGAAGAAGGCGGCGCCGACCAGGGCGAAGCTGCCGGCCAGCAGCAGGCGCACCTTGCGGCTGCGCAGCAGCTGGGCATAGGAGAGGAACAGCAGCGCGGCCAGCGCCAGCGCGACCCAGGCGCCGCGGGTGCCGGTCAGCATGCAGGCGGCCAGCCCGGCCAGCGCCCCGATCCCGGCCAGCAGCGCCTTGCGGGTATGGTGGCGATAATCGATCGCCGCCGTCAGCGCCACCAGGCCCAGCACCAGGGCCAGGTCGCCGAAGGTGATCGCATTCAGGAAGCCGCCCGGCCGCTCGATCTGCAGCACGATGCGCTGCCAGGCGACGAAGGGCAGCGCGGCCACGCTACCGGCCACCACGCCCCACCACAGGGTGGAGGCGGACGGCCGCGCGAGCAGTACCAGGGCCAGGCAGGAGAGGCAGAGCAGCATGCGCGAAGGCTTGTCGAGCGAATCCAGGCCGGCCTCGGGCCGGATCAGGAAGGCGACGATGGCGAGCGCGAACTGGAACCAGAAGGCCGCGACCACCCAGCGGATCTCCTTCCAGTGCGGCGTCAGCGCAGCCCAGGCCTTGCGCGGCACGCACAGGGCCGACAGCAGGAACAGGAGGCTGGAAAATCCGATGCCGGATGGTGTGGTCAGGCTCAGGAAGGGAAACAGGAACACCTGGAAGCCGATCCAAACCTGCATTGGCTCCCGGGACATCATCGGCTTATTGTTCATTCAGGTTCTTGTGGGATATTCTTGCGACCTAGTCGGCTATTGAATCGGACAGCAATGCAGCAAACACAGACAATTTCGGTCGTGATCACCACGTATAACCGGCCCGACGCCCTGGAGGCGGTGGTGGAAGCCTGCTTTTTACAGGACGACAAGAATTTCGAAATCATTATCGCTGATGACGGCTCGGCTGCCAACACGCGGGACTGCATCGACCGCTTGGCCGCCAGGTCGCCGGTGCCCCTGAAACACGTGTGGCAGCCGGACGACGGCTTTCGCGCCGCCATGGCGCGCAACCGCGGCACGCTGGCGGCAACAGGCGACTATATCATTTTCCTGGACGGCGATTGCGTCCCGCAGCGCGACTTCATCCGCCGCCACCGGGCGCTGGCGCAACCCGGTTTCCTGGTTTCCGGCAGCCGCATCCTGCTGAGCCAGCGGCTCACCGAGCGCGTTTTGCGCGAACACATCGACGTCGCCGGCATGAGCGTGGGCGAACGCCTGCGCCATCGCCTGTCCGGCGACATGAACAAGGTGATCCAGACGATGCTGCGCTGGCCCGACCTCGGCCGCGTGCGCCGCAAGTTCAGCTGGCGCCGCATCAAGAGCTGCAACCTGGCGGTGTGGAAGTCGGACCTGGTAAAGGTAAACGGCTTCGACGAGAGCTTCACCGGCTGGGGCCACGAGGATTCGGATCTCGTGGTGCGGCTATTCCACGCCGGCGTGCTGCGCAAGGACGGCGCGCTGGCCACCGAGGTGCTGCACCTGTGGCACCGCGAGGCGCAGCGCGACCAGGAATCGAGCAACCGCAAGGTGGTGCTGGAGCGGGCCGCGAATGGGACCACGCAGGCGACGATCGGCTTGCGCGAGCACACGCAGCCAGACCGCTAACCGCCGCATCACCGTCGTTCCCGCGCAGGCGGGAACCCAAGTCGTTCGCACCGCAACTACATCAAACGTAGCCGCTGCGCGAGCAAACTTGGGTTCCCGCCTCCGCGGGAACGACGTGCGCGGTAGCGACAGGTCAGTATTCGACCGCCACGTCCTTCGCCCCCAGCGTCAGCTCCAGCGCCTGCTTGAGCGTATCCGATGGCCCCACCCGCCAGTCGTCGCCCAGCTGCACCACATACGGAATCCCGTTTGTCTGCAGGCGCAGGCTGACCGGCATCCCGTCCTGCACCCGGTAAGGCTGCAGCACCTCGGCGATCTTCGCCGGATCGACCGTGGTAGCCAGGTCCATCTCGAGCTTGTGCCCATACTGGATGCGCGAGGCCGCGATGTCGAACACCTTCTCGGCCGTGATGCGCAGGCCGCCGTTGAAGCGGTCTTCGGACACCTTGCCGACCACCAGCAGGAACTCGTCTTCCTTGAGCGCGTGCTTGTTGGCGTCGGCCACCTCGCTGTAGACCGTCACCTCGTGCACCGCGGTCTTGTCGTCCAGCGCCACGATCAGGATCTTGCCGCGCTGGGTCATCTGGGTGCGCACGCCGGTGATCACGCCGCACATCATGCGCGGGTCGCGCGACGGCTCCAGGTCCTTCAATTTGGTCTTGGCGAAGCGCCGCACTTCTTGCGCATACGAGTCGAACATATGGCCCGACAGGTAGTAGCCGAGCGCGATCTTTTCTTCGGACAGCTTCTGGCGGTCGGTCCAGGGCGTGGCCTTGACGTACTCGGGCGGCGCCACGAGGTCGGAATCGTCGCCGCCGAACAGGCTGACCTGGTTGGCGGCGGCCGCCGCCTGGCCGGCCGCTTCCATCGCGAACGCGACGGAGGCCAGCAACACGGCGCGGTCGACACCGAACGCGTCCATCGCGCCCGCGCGAATCAGCGATTCGATGGTGCGGCGGTTGATCTGCTTGCGGTCGACCCGCTTGCAGAAATCGAACAGGTCCTTGAACTTGCCGCCTTCCTTGCGCGCGGCGATGATGGCCTCGATCGCGCCCTGCCCCGCGCCCTTCACGCCGCCCAGGCCGTAGCGGATATTGGTCACCTGCTTGCCGGTCTTCGACTTCGCTTCGCCTTCCGGCGTGAAGCGGAACTGCGATTCGTTGACGTCCGGCGGCAGGATCACGAGCTTGCAGACCTCTTTCGCGTCTTCGACCAGGATCTTGATCTTCTCGGTGTCTTCCATCGCCAGCGACATATTGGCTGCCATGAACGCGGCGGTGTGGTGCACCTTGAGGTAGGCGGTATGGTACGACAGCAGCGCATAGGCGGCCGCGTGCGACTTGTTGAAGCCGTAGCCCGCGAATTTTTCCATCAAGTCGAAGATCTCGTCGGCCTTGGCGGTAGTGAGGCCATCCTTGGCGGCGCCGGCGCGGAAGATCTCGCGGTGCTCGGCCATCTCTTCGGCTTTCTTCTTGCCCATCGCGCGGCGCAGCATGTCGGCGCCGCCCAGCGAATAGCCGCCCACGATCTGCGCCATCTGCATCACCTGTTCCTGGTAGACCATGATGCCGTAGGTCTCGGACAGGATCGACTCGGTGCGCGGATCGGGATAGTCGAACTTCTCGCCGTGCTTGCGCTTGCAGAAGTCGGGAATCAGATCCATCGGGCCCGGACGGTACAGCGCCACCAGCGCGATGATGTCCTCGAAGCGGTCGGGACGCGCGTCCTTCAGCATGCCCTGCATGCCGCGCGACTCCAGCTGGAAGATCGCGACCGTCTTGGCGTCGGAGAGCAATTTGTACGAGGCGCGGTCGTCCAGCGGCAGCTTGGCCAGGTCGAATTCGCTCTCGGCCGGGTCGAGATCCTTGATGTAGTTGACGGCGCGGTCGAGGATGGTCAGCGTGGTCAGACCCAGGAAGTCGAACTTGACCAGGCCCACGGCCTCCACGTCATCCTTGTCGTACTGCGACACCACGCCGGCGTCGCCGCCCTGGGTGTACAGCGGGCAGAAGTCGGTGAGTTTACCGGGCGCGATCAGCACGCCCCCGGCGTGCATGCCGATGCCGCGCGTGATGCCTTCGACCTGCTGCGCCAGGTCGAGCAGCTGTTTTACTTCTTCTTCGTTCTCGAGGCGTTCCTTGAGCATCGGCTCTTCTTCGATCGCCTCGGCGATCGAGACCGGTTTACCCGGCTTGAACGGGATCAGCTTGGAGATGCCGTCGCAGAAGTTGTAGCCGAAGTCGAGCACGCGGCCGACGTCGCGGATCGCGCCCTTGGCTGCCATGGTGCCGAAGGTGGCGATCTGCGACACCGCATCGCGGCCGTACAGGTCCTTCACGTGCTGGATGACGAGCTCTCGCTTTTCCTGGCAGAAGTCGATGTCGAAGTCGGGCATCGAGACGCGTTCGGGGTTCAGGAAACGCTCGAACAGCAGGTTGTACTTCAGCGGATCGAGGTCGGTGATCTTCAACGCATACGCAACAAGGGAACCCGCGCCCGAGCCGCGGCCAGGGCCGATCGGCACGCCGTTGTTCTTGCCCCACTGGATGAATTCCGCCACGATCAGGAAGTAGCCCGGGAACTTCATGTTGATGATCGTCTTGTTCTCGAAATCGAGGCGCGCCTCGTAGCGCGGACGCTCCTTCTCGCGCTGCGCCTCGTTCGGATACAGCTGGACCAGGCGTTCCTCGAGACCTTTTTTCGTTTCCGCGACCAGGAATTCGTCGATCGTCATGCCCGGGGTCGGGAAGTTCGGCAACTGCGGCTTGCCCAGGGTGAGCGTAACGTTGCAGCGCTTGGCGATTTCGACGGAATTGGCGAGCGCGCCCGGCAAGTCCTTGAACAGCTCGGCCATCTCGTCCTGCGACTTGAAGCACATGTTCTCGTTGAAGCGGCGCACGCGCTTGGCGTTGGCCAGCATCTCGCCTTCGGCGATACACACGCGCGCTTCGTGGGCGATGAATTCGCTCTTGTCCAGGAACTGCACCGGATGCGTCGCCACCACCGGCAGCCCCAGGCGGCCGGCCAGCGCCACCGAATGGCGCACCTGCTGTTCCTGGTTGGGTTGCCCGGCGCGCTGGATCTCGATATAGAAGTGGCCCGGGAAGATCTTCGCCCAGCGCTCGGCATTGGCCTCGGCCTTCGCCAGGTCGCCGTTCTCGATCGCCTGGCCGACGTCGCCGAAATGGGCGCCCGACAGCACGATCAGGGCATTGTCTTGCGGCTCGTCGGGGTTCAAGGTCGAGACGGACGTGGCCAGCGCTTCAAGCCACTCGGTGCGCAGCTCGGCGCGGCCCTTGTGCTGGTTGGTGAGCCAGGCGCGCGCCAGCAGGTCGCACAGCTGCAGGTAGCCGGTGTGGTTCTTGGCCAGGATCAGCAGGCGGTGCGGCTTGTCGCGGTTGTCGTCGTTGGTGATCCAGGCGTCGACCCCGACGATCGGCTTGATGCCCTTGCCGCGCGCCGCCTTATAGAAACGCACCAGGCAGAAGGTGTTGGCCAGGTCGGTCACGGCCAGCGCCGGCTGGCTGTCCTTGACGGCCGCCTTGACCAGGTCGTCGATGCGGACCAGGCCGTCGACGATGGAGTATTCGGAGTGGACGCGCAGGTGGGTGAAAGTCGGGGAAGTCATCCCGGTATTTTACCGCGAGCCGGCTGGGAGCGGCATGTCGGGGGCGCCGCGCGACGACCGCGCCAGCGCATCCCGGCGCAAGGCCGGATGCGCTGGCGCGCGCTTGCATCAAGGAGATACCATGCCGATCAGGTCGATCTGCGAGAAGCCCGGCACACCACCGCTGAAGGTGGCGAGCAGCGTGATTTCATCGGCATCGGCCAGCGCATTGCCGTCCCTGTCGTCGTAATACAGGAGCATGGCGGCGTCATTGTCGCCATCGCGCACCAGTACCAGCGCACCGCCCGCGCCAACCACGACATTATCGAGTTCCAGCTTGAGCGTCGACATCGTGACTGAATTGTCATAGGGCAACTCAGCCGTGGACAGCGGCCCCAGGGCCTGGATCGTCAACGCCTCCGGTTCGACATTCCCATCGAAATGGAATTCGATCCGGTCGTTGGCGCCGAAATTGAAGATCAGGTCCTGCGCGTTGCTATTACCCTTGGCGTACTGGATCGTGAGCGCGCCGCCGCCGGCGTCGACCACGTCGCGCTCGGCGCCGGTGCGGACGGTCGCCATGGCGCCGGCGTTCACCTCATACATGAGGCTGCGGCCGTCGCTGCCGTTGTCGGTCGTCCCATTACCGAGCTTGACCGTCTGCTGCAAACCGTTCGACTGGATATTGAATACCTGCTGGAACACGTTACCGTTGACGCCGCCCGCGAATGCGATCGCGCCCGAGTCGAAGCGGCCGCTTGCCGTTGCGAAGGTGCTATCGCTCCAGCTCGCCATGTACACGCCCGTCGCCAGCGGCGCGTCGAAGTTCAGGTAGCCGCTCGCATCGACGCCGAAGCCGACGCCGTCGGTGTAGTCGACTGACAGGGCTGTCGGCACGCCCGAGCCGAAGTCGTACAGGGTGATGCCATCGGCATCGAGCAGCCCGCTGGCGGTGTTGGCCTGGATGACGTCATCCGGCTCGCCGCGCAGCCGGAATCCGCTGCCGTCCTTGCTGAAACGATAATTGATTCCGGCGAAATCCGAGATCACGGCCGGCTTGTCGATCATCTTCAGCGAACGCATCGAGGGGTCGATCTGCAGGTCCAGGATGCCCGCGTAGTCCTCCACCATGAGGCTGTTGATGCCGTTCCCATCGGTCCACTGCACCAGATAGGAAGCGCCGCTCGGGTTGCTATAGAAATTCCCATTGACCGCGTCACCGCGCACCACGGCCACCTGTCCGCTGGCGGGGCTGGTCAGATACTGGTCGACGACCTGCGCTGACTGCAAGCCGAAGGCGTTGGAAATGAACACGGTATCGCCCGCCTCCGCGCCGCTGATCACGTCCATTTCCGCCACGTCGCCGCCGTCGATGAACTGGCCGATGCGGGTGTCGCCGGCCAGGTAGCCGATGCGGCTGGCCTTCCCGTCGACCATCAGGTGGATCCGGTCGGCGCCGGCATTGCCCGCGATCGAGTCCTCGCCGCCGTTGGCGAAGATGACGTCGTTGCCGTCGCCACCGAACAGGTAGTCGTCGCCGGACGTGCCGTTCAACAGGTCGTCGCCGCCATAGCCCCACAGGTAGTTGCCCGACAGATTGGTGTCGGAATTGCCGGTACCGAACGCATAGGTGCGTCCGCTCGGATCGCTCACGTTGGCGCCGAGCTCCGGCGCGATCTGCAGCTGGCCCGTGCGTACGGTGAGCTGCTGGCCGAGCAGAATGTTCTGGCCCGCCACCACGCCATGGGAGGCGTGCGCGGTGTTCGCCACGATGCCGCCGATCTCGACCATGCCGGTCACCGGGCTGACGATCTCCAGGCCGTTGACGGTGGGCGTGAGCGTGAGCGCGATCCCGGCCGGGCCGTCGATATCCCATTCCTGGTGGTCGCCGACGTTGCCGGCGGCGTCGATCACGCGCAGCTCGATGGTCTGGTCGTCATCCGACAGGTCGATGCCCTGCAGCGTGAAGCTGCCATTGCTGCTCGCCTGCGGGGCGTCGACCCAGGTATCGCTGCCCTTGATGCGCCACTGGACGACGCCGTCGCTAGTGTCGTCGATGCTGAAGGTGACGTCGACGATCTCGTCTTCGGTCTTGAGCACGCCGTCATCGCCCTGGCCGATGCGCACGAAGCCCAGCTGGCCGTGCGGGTCGGTGACGTCGAGCAGGATCTCCTGCTGGTAAGGGGTGCCGACGGCGCCGCCAATGGCGTCGGCCACGCGCAGCTCCACCGTCAGCAGATGGTCGGGCATCGGCTCGCGCGCGCCGGCGCGGTACTCGCCGACCGGTACGCCCATCGTCAGGTCGACGTCCTCGAGCACGATGACGCCATTGACCGGTGCGATGTCGGTCCACTCGGTGCTGCCCTCGTGGCGGTACTGGATCTTCTGGCCCGGCTGCAGGGTGCCGCTGACGCTGAAACGGATGTCGACGGTCGATTCGTTGGTGACATGGTCGTTCGGCGCGCGGTCATCGTTACCGTGGTCGACACCTTCGAAGGTGAAGGTCACGCCCACCGGAGGCGTCGGGGTCGGGGCCGGACGCGGCGGATACACGACGTCGATCGCGGCCGCCAGGCCGCCTTCGGCCAGCGCATCGACCACGTCCTGCAGGGTGGCGCGGGCCGGCATCACTTCGAGTACCTTGGCCATGCCGCCCCCGCGCAGCAGCGATTCCAGCGTGGCCGGGTTGCCGGCCGCCGCCTTGGCCACGTCGGCCAGGGCTTGCGCCAAAGTGACCGGGTCGAGCAGGCCACGCGGGGTGTCGAACAGCGCCAGCAGCGTGCTGCCGGTGGCGATCGCCTCGACCACGGCGGGCGCCTTGCTGGCGACGTCGGCGAAGGCGAGCGCGGCATCGACCGCCCTGGCCAGGTCGGCTTCGGATGCTTGCGGCGTCACCGCGCGCACCAGCACGCGCGCGGCCTCGATCGAAGCGTAGCCGGCGTACTGGCTGCCCGATTCCTCCACCTTCGCGGTAAATGCGTCGGCGGCGCCCTGGCGCAGCGCCGACAGGCGGGCGTCGCTGCCCTGGGCGCCATTCATGATCGCGACGGCGACGTCGGCCATCGAGGCGTGGCCCTGCTCGAGCACGTCGGTCCAGTAGGCCAGGCCGATCGCGTCCGGCGCGCGGTTGAACAGTTGCTGGTAGATCTCGGCGATGCGCTCGGCCGCGCTGTCGGTGCCGAAGCGCACGCGGGCTTCTTCCGAGTTGGCGAAGGCATCGGTGATGAAGGCGAGGTTGCCGCCGTTGCTGTCCAGGTGCTGGGCCCAGAACGTCATGCCGGCTGGATCGGCCGGGCGACCGAAGAAGGCGAGATAGAAGGAATTAACCGTGGATTCGTGTTGGGTAAGCATACTCATGGCTCGATGGCTGTGGTCGGGCATGGTCAAGTTGTCATGCGTCATGAGTATGTATCTGAATGTAATTGCGAACTGGAAATTATTGGTACTTCGTCCGTTTTTGTAGGATTTTACCTACAAAATATTATCAATATATTACATATTTACAAGCAATTTAATGGTTTGAAATTAATTTACAGGCAAATTTTCTGTGCAGCGCCTGCGCGTGCAAAGCCCGTCAGCCATGCCGAGGAATGGATGTTGGGCTGCCCCTGCGATCAGCCCGGGATGCCGGTACCAACCAGGATGATGTCGTCCTGATCCGGAATTGCGCCGCTGAACATGGCGATCATGGTCAGTTCGCCCTGGTCGATGTCGGTACCCCGGTCCAGGTCCATGTACTGGAACAAGGCGGCAGTGGTGCCCGACTGCGCCGGAACAGCAGGCCCGATCCAGGGGTCTTGCCGCCCACGTCGAGGCCGGCATTGGTGGTGGCGTAGGTCGCGGCGTTGATGACGCTGGACTGCTCAGTTATCCCAGGTTTTATTTTTTGCAAGATTTTAATCGATCCTGCCAGGCCTGCCCGCCAGCGGCGGACAGGCCGTCCGGCATTACGCCTCTGGCGGCAGGTAGCTGCCAACCAGGTGAATATCGCCGGTGTTGACGATACCCTGGTCGAACACGCCGAGGAAGGCGATATCACCCTGGTCGATCTTCTGGTTGGTGGTCTTCTCGATATACGACAGCAGGATGCTCTGGTCTTCGTAGGTCGCAAGAATCAGCAAGCCCTTGCCCTGGGCGATGTTCGACACATTCAGGGCCGCGTTGAGCGCCCCAAGGGTGTTGCCACCGGCCAGCGCAGCGAATGCCGCCGCACCTGGCAGATTGATCTGGACGGCTTCGGTGCCAACCGGCGGCACGTATTTGTCGCCCGCTGCGGTATTCCAGGTCAAGTTGCCATTGCGGTCCTTGTCGAACAGGATCGCGGTGTCGTTGGTGATCTCGATCTTGTCGCCATCGGGGCCGGTGCCGGTGTCGAAGCCGAGCACGACGTCATACGCGCCCTGCGACAGCTTGTCGAACTGGATGGTCAGCGCGCTGCCATTGTCGGCGATCAGGTCGTTGCCACCGCCGGCGTGGATGACGGCATTGATACCTTGCTGGCCGATGTAGGCGATGTTGACCTTGTCGTCGTTCGACGCGTTGACTCCCGTCGAGCTCAGCCACTCCATGCTGTCGATCGCAAAACCGGGCAGCGCCACCGTGGCGATCGAGCCGCCGACGAACAGCTCGCTGCCGGCTTCCACATCCACGCCGGCGCCGGTGACGAAGGCGCCTTTTTCCCAGCCGAGCTGGTACAGGCCCAGCGCCGGCATGGCGTCGAGGGTCAGGACGTTACTGGCCAGCTTGAAGTTCGCGCCATCGAAGAAGTCCGGCGTCGTCACCCCCGCACCGGTATTGAAGCTCTTGAAGGTCAGGTCGGCCGGGTTCACCGATGCCAGCGTATCCAGGCCGGCGTCCAGAAGGAGCTTCGGACCGGTCGGGCCGAATTGCGGCGTCACGCTGGCGATCTCTGCCAGCGGCACGTCGTTGAAGCTGCTTTCGACGGACGTCGACTTGGAGCTCGTGGCATTGCCGGCTTGGTCGACCACGCGCACGGCGACGGTACGGTCCTTGGTGCTGAAGTCGACGTTGCTGACAGTCAGGATGCTGGTCGTGACGTCGAAGGCGTTCGCGTCGAGGTCTTCCCACTCGCCGTCGTCGAGGCTGAACTGGAAGGTGTCGCTGGCATTCAAGGCGCCGTCGAATTCGAAGCGGACGTCGGCCTTTTCCAGCGTGGTCAGCCATTCCTCTTCGACACTGGCGCCCTCGAGGCTGTCGAACAGGAATTTACCTTCCGGCGCGGTCGTGTCGAGCTCGAACTCGAGCGCGTCGCTCGGATCACTGCTGTTGCCGGCGGCGTCGATCTGGCGCACTTGCACCGAGACGGGGCCGTCTTCCACGTCGTCGAGCGTCAGCACCGCCGTGTCGTTGTTGCCGTTGAGCGCGCCGAAGATCCACTCGCCGCCGTTGATGCGGTATTCCCAGGCGTTCAGGCCCGAAGTATCCAGGTCGCTGATCGCGATCTTGTTGACATTGGTGATGCCGTCTTCCGGCACGCCGCTGTCCTTGCTCAGCGCGATGGTGGGCTCTTTCGGCGCGGTGCGGTCGAGCGTGAAGGTGATCGAAGATTCCTGGCTCTGGTTACCCGATACGTCGGTCTGGCGCATGCGGACGGTGTAGTAGCCATCGTCCTTCAATTCAGGCATCTTGTCCGACCAGACACGCTCGGGAAGCAATGGACCCCGTCCGTAGTTGGTCGGGTCCAGGCTGTATTCGACTTTGGCGCCGGGCTCCACGTTCTCGAGGTACAGCTCAGCCTTGTTGGTCACGTTATGGGCGGCATTGCCGAAGTGCATAGTATTGTCATTCGGCAGCACCCGAGCCTGCGGCGCGGCCGCGTAGTGGTCCCACACGATTTGCTGGCTGTCCGATGCGACCAGCTTGACGGTGGCGCCGGTGGTGTCGACCACACGCACATAGACCGTGGTGGCCAGGTCGGCGTTCGGGTCGATGCCGCTGTCGTCATCGTCGTCCAGGTCCAGGGTGGTGAAGTCCGGCATCATGATCGGATCGAGCGGTGAACCCAGGCTCAGGTCGATGGCATGCAGGGCGACGGTCTTCGACGAGGACGAAGGCACCACACCGTTGCTGCTCCAATTCTCATTGTCCAGGCTGAACTCGAAACGCTCACCGGCCGCCAGTTCGCGACCCGAATACTCGAACTCGACCACCGGCTTTTGCTTGCGGGTGGTGAAGTCGACCTGGGTGTCGCCTTCGGGCTGCTCCAGCGAGTGGAAGTCGATCTTCAGTTCCGACACGGGCGTGGCGGGCACTGGTTTGCTTGGCGGATAAACGACATCGACCGCGGCCGGCAAGCCGCCCTTGGCCAGCGCCTCGACCACGTCCTTCAGGGTGGCGTTGGCAGGCATCACCTTGAGCACCTTGTCCATGCCGCCGCCGCGCAGCAGCGACTCGAGCGTGACCGGGTCGCCGGCGGCCGCCTTGGCGGTATCGGCCAGCGCCTGGGCCAGGTTGACCGGCTCACCCTTGCCGCGTGCGGTGTCGAACAGGGCCAGCAGGGTGGTGTTGACGGCGATCGCCTCGACCACTTGCGGGGTCTTGGTGGCGGTATCGGCGAACGAAACCGCGGCCTTCACCAGCAGGTCCAGGTCGGCCTGGGTCGCGCCAGGCGTGACCGCGCGCACCAGGATGCGGGCCGCTTCGATCGACGCGTAGCCGCTGTATTCGGTGCCGCCGGATTCGACCGCGGCGGTGAAGGCGTCGGCCGCCTGCTGGCGCAGTTCGGACAGGCGCGCATCGCTGCCTTGCGCGCCACCGAGGATGGCGACGGCGACGTCGGCCAGCGAGGCATTGCCCTTGGCGACGACGTCGGTCCAGTAAGCCAGGCCGGTAGCGTCCGGTGCGCGGTTGAACAGGTGCTGGTAGATCTCGGCGACACGTTCGCCCACGGTATCGGTACCGAAGCGCACTTGCGCTTCTTCCGAGGTGGCGAAGGCCTGGGTGATCGCGCCCAGCTCGCCATTATTGGCGGCCAGTTGCTGCGACCAGAACTTCAGGCCCGCTGGATCAGCTGGACGGCCATAGAAGGCCAGGTAGAAGGAATTTACCGTGGAATCGTAGGTGCTGAAAGTGCTCATGTATGGTCTCGTGAAGGGCCGGGCTTGAAGTTGCCGCGTAGTATCAGTATGTGATACTCAGCCATTTCCGAAAACACATTGTTCAAAATCAAGAGATTTTTGTCGTCTTATTCCTACAAAAGATATGAAATTTTTAATTGAATGTCGAGAATAAAAGACCATTTTGCAATCGACTGCCGGGATAGAGCAGCCTGCGACTGATTCTTTGCAATTACCCTGCGGCAATCTATTAAAAAAATACCATCGAAGCGCCCCAGCCAGGCGCCGCGTCGATCGGCTGTGTCAGTCAGCCACCCCAAAGGCCCGCAGCAACGGCAGGCGTACCGCCTCGAAGGCCGTCGCCTGCACCTGCAAGGCCTGGCGTTGCTGCTCCGGCTCGAGCGCCTGTCCGTCGCGCATGATGCGGTGTCCCTGGGCCTGGAGCGCGTCGTCGGCGAAGGCGACCCATTCGGCGCTGCCGCCCTTGCCCAGGCTGCGCGCCAGCAAGAACAATTGATCGACGCGGCCCACCTGTACCGCGCCGCCGGTCACCGGCGAAGCCAGGCAATTGACATCCTCGGCGTAGCGCGCCAGGCCGCACAGCCGCGCATTCAGGCGCGCGGTACCGGCCCGGGCGGCGGCGATCGCCGGCTCGGGCTGGGCCGGATGCAGCACGCCGGTGCCGGCCAGGATCATCACCGCCTCGACGATGCGGGCCAGGTGCACGCCCTTCCCGGCCACCGCCGCCTCGATCTCGCCCAGCGAGCGCGGCGCGTGGTCGGCGAGCGCATCGAGGATGGGGCGATACACGTCTTCATGCAGGCTGGCCTCGCCCTGGACGCCGGACACCTTGAGCTTGACCTTGGCCGGGTCCTGGGCCAGGATCACGCGCTGCGCGCGCAGCCGCTCGGCGCGCTCGCCCGGCGCCAGGCGGCGCGCGCCGCGCACCCAGTAGTCGCGCCGGAACAGCCGGTTGACGATGAAGTCGCGGCTGGTTTCGCGCAGGCCGGCGTCGGGGATGGCGGCCAGCAGCGCCTGCTGTTCCGCGCTCAGGTTGAGCATCGGCACATGGTCGAGATAGTGTGCCGAGGCGCCAAATTGCAGCCGCGCCCCTTCCATCCAGCCGCGCATGCGGGCGAACGAGATCGGCATCCAGTCGCGGTTGAGGTATTCGTGTGCCAGGTAGCGCCGGTCGTGGCCGCGCAGGCGCTTGAGGTGTTCCAGCACCTGCGGGTTGGCCTTGCCATACACCGCGCCGGCCGCCATCAGCCGGTCGGCGAAGTCGAGCGCGGCGTCGATGCGCGCCGCCGGGCCGATGCCGGGCGCGTTCGAGGCCGCGTCGAAGCCGGCCATGAGCTCGGTGATCGGCCCCACCGCGGCCCAGCCCGGCTGGGTGTTGTAACTGACGTAGACCACCCCGCCCACTTTCAGCTTGCGCTCGATGAAATCGGCGATCACGCTGCGGTTGGCGTCCGAGATCCAGCTCCAGATACCGTGCAGCGCGATGAAGTCGAATTGCGGCAGGTCGTCGCGCCGGCAGAAGGCCCCGAATGCTTCGTCCGATAGATTGGCGGCCAGCGGCGTGCCGTCGGCCAACTCGCGCGCAAAGCCGACCTGGGCCGGATTGAAATCGGTGCCATGCCACGCCACGCCGGAAGCGGCGCCGTGGATGTTGACGCTCATGCCCTGGCCAAAACCGAGCTCGCAGGCGGTGTGGACCTCGGGCGGCACGATGCCGGCCTGCAGCAGGGCCAGGCGCGCGCGCAGGGGATTGAGCTCGGGATAGTAGCCGTAGGTGTAGGCCACCTCGGTCATGTAGCCGTCGGACCAGTCTTGCATGGGTTTCTCGTCAAAATGTAGTGGGCGAATCGGTCGCCCGCCGGTGCCGGTGACTCTAGCACGGCCCCGCGCCCCGGTTGGCGGGCGACGCAATGGCGTGGCAAGAAAAAAAAGCCCCGCTGCGCGCGGCAGCGGGGCCCCGCCGGGGACACCCGGCAGTCAGCGTTCAGCGCAAGCTCAGATCTCGGTCCCGACCAGGAAGATCTGCTCGGTGGTCGGGACGCCGTCGTTGAAGGCCGCCAGCACGGTCAGTTCGCCGGCATCGATCTCGTGATTGCCATCGTTGTCCGTAAAGCTGAGCAACACCGCCGAGTCGTGGGGTTCATCCTTGGCCAGGATCAGCAGGCTCTCGCCCGACGCCAGTTGCGTCAGGTCGATGCGCGCGTTGAGCATGTTCAGGGTATCCGAGCCGCTGATACCCAGTTCCTGGTACACGAAACGCCCCTGGATCGCGATCGGGACGGCTTCGGTCGTCGGCGTCACCACGGCGACGTCGCCTTGGGCGGCCCAATCGAGCTTGCCATTTGGCTGCTTCTCCACGATCGATGCGATCGAGTGCGAGATCGTGATCCTGTCATCGGCGCCGAAACCGAGGATCAGGTCGGCCCCATTGGCTTCAAGCGAGCGGTACTGGACGTTCACGGCGCCGTCATCGGCAATGATTACGTCGTTGCTTTTGCCCGTGATCAGCTCGGTCACGGTACCGTCACCGGCGGTGTACACGAAATTGGACAAGGTGTTCTCATCGTGGACAGCGCCGCCTTCGAGCAGAAGTTCATTCGCGACGACGAAGCCCGGCACCACGATGGCGCCGGCGCCCCCACCTGCGAACACGTATTGACCGGCCTTCACGAAACCGGTGGTGGTGGCGAAGGTTTCGTTGTTCCACTCGATCCGGTACACGCCGGCTTCGATGGTGCCGGTGAACTGAACCCTGCCACCGTTCTGGACATAGAAGTCTCCGCCGCCGGTGTAGCTCGGTGCCGGTTGGCCGGTACGCTCATCCGTCAGGCGCAACTCGCCGTTTTCCAACAAGCCGGTGGTGGAGGCCTGGTCCGCCACGATCGGCGCCGGCGTGGAGTGCAGGATCATGCCGCTGTCGTAGCCCGGGCGGAAAATAAAGCTCAGGCTCGTTATGCTCGACAGCACCGGCATCGGCGCCAGCGTGATGGCGCCGTCGGTGATGGTCAGCTTCGGCGTGGCGTAGCCGATGTCTTGCAGCAGGACGCTGTTGATGGTGCCCTGGTGGGTCCACTGCAGCAGGTGCGAGGTGCCCTTGGCATCGGTCAAGACATTTCCCTGCGAATCGAGTTCAACGCGCACCAGCGACACCTGGCTATCGGCGGTCGTGGTGAGGTAGCTGGTGCCGACGGTCTGCACGTCGTTGCCGAGGAATTGGAAGATCGAGAACACGTCGCCCGCTTCGGCGCCGGTGACCACGTCCATTCCCGCGACCGTGCCGCCGTTGACGAACACGCCGGTCAGCGTGTCGCCCGCTTCGTACGACAGGGTGCTGGGCACGCCATCCTTGACCAGGATGATGGTGTCACCGCCGGCGCCGCCGCCGATGACGTCGCTGCCACCGCGCGATTCGATCTTGTCGTGGCCGTCGCCGCCCCACAGGCTGTTATTGCCATCGTTGCCGATGAGCGTATCGTTGCCGCCAAAGCCCCACAGGTGCGATCCGGTGAGCGTCTCGCCGTCGCGGCTGCCGAGGGAGTAGAAACGGTCGCTGGCATCGACCAGGAGATCGCCGGAGCGCGTTTCCACGGACAGGTAACCCTCGACCTTCGCGAGCTGTTCACCGACGACGACGCTATTGCCGCCGACCGCGCCCTCCGAGGCGTGCTCCGACGTCACCGTCACCGGGCCAGCCAGCGAAGACAGCGCGATCCTGCCATCGGACTGGCTCTGGACCACCAGGCCACGCGGGCCGCCGAACACCGTAATGCCGGCCGGGCCGTCGATATCGAATTCGAAGTGTTGGCCGATATTACCGGCCGCATCGATCACGCGCACTTCGATGGTCGGGTCGAGCTTCGACAGGTCGATGCCTTTGAGCGTGGCGGTCCCGGACTTGTCGTCGATGGTGGCGGTGATCCACTGGTCGGCGTCCTTCACACGCCACTGGACCATGCCGTCGTCGCGGTACTCGAGATTGAAGGCGACGTCGACACTGTTTTTGTCGGTAATCAGGATGCCGGGGTTCGCGCCGACGATGCCCACCAGCGTCAGGTAGTCGGTCGGATTGTTCTGGTCAAAAATGATCGGCTGGGTGAGCGAGGCGACTTCCGTCAGGTCGGCATTGACCAGGCGCACTTGCACCGTGGTGAGCTTGTTGCCGATCACTTCCATGATGTTGACAAGGTTCGGGTGATTGCCGCCCACTTCCGCACCGAGGGTCAGGTCCAGGTGCGGCACGATGATGTTCTTGCCCACCGGCGCGATATCGAGCCAGCCCGCTTTCTCGTCGAACTTGTACTGGAATTTCTGGCCGCTGGCCGGGGTGCCGGTGAAGCTGAAACGGACGTCGGTGACTTCGCGGCTGGTGATGTTGTCGCCAGGCGTAGGATCGTTCTTGTCATGGTCGACGCCGGCGAACGTGATCGTCACGCCTTCTGCTGCCGGCGGGGTGACCGGACGCGGTGGGTACACGACGTCGATCGCGGCCGGCAAGCCGCCCTTGGCCAGCGCCGCGACCACATCCTGCAGCGTAGCCTTGGCGGGCATGACTTCAAGCACCTTGGCCATGCCGCCGCCGCGCAGCAGCGACTCGAGCGTGGCCGGGCTGCCGGCGGCCGCCTTGGCGACGTCGGCCAGGGCCTGGGCCAGGGTGACCGGGTCGAGCTGGCCGCGCGGGGTGTCGAACAGCGCCAGCAAGTTGGTGCCGGTGGCGATCGCATCGATCACGGCCGGGTTGGTCGAGGCGATATCGGCAAAGGCGACCGAGGCCGACACCAGCTTGGCCACGTCTTCCTGCGAGGCGCCCGGGGTGACAGCGCGCACCAGCACGCGCGCCGCCTCGACCGCGGCGTAGCCGGTGTAGTCGCTGCCCGACGTTTCGACCTGGGCGGTGAAGTCGGCGGCAGCCTGCTCGCGCAGCGTGACCAGGCGCGCGTCGGAGCCTTGCGCGCCGTTCAGGATAACGATGGCGACGTCGGCCAGCGAGGCATTGCCCTGCTCGACCACATTGGCCCAGTACGACAGGCCGGTGGCGTCCGGCGCGCGGTTGAACAGTTGCTGGTAGATCTCGGCGATGCGCTCGGCCGGGGTGTCGTCGCCGAAGCGGACCTTGGCTTCTTCGGAGTTGGCGAAGGCTTCGGTGATGACACGGTAGTCGCCGTTGTTGCTGGTCAGGTGCTCGGACCAGAACTTCAGGCCGGCGGGATCCGCTGGACGGCCGAAGAAAGCGAGGTAGAAGGAATTGACAGTCGATGCGTGGGGTGCGAGCGTGGTCATGGAATGATGAGTGAGTTGAGCGGTGATTGTCGCCCGCTGCCGGGGCAGCGGGGTACGGCGCCCGGCCGGGATGCCGGCCAGGCGCCGCCTGCGCCATCAGGGGGGTTACTCCGCGTAGGTGCCGATCACATTGATCTCGTCCGTGAGCGGGACATTGTCGAAGAAGGTCGCGATGACCTGCACTTCGCCGCCATTGATGATGCCGTTGCCATCGCTATCGCTGTAGTGCAGCAGGATGGCGCTTTCGGCCGCCGTGTCGCGCGCCAGGATCACGAGGTCGCGCGTGGCCAGCACCTGCACGTCCAGCGCGCGCAGCGTCTGCAGCGTCGCCGAATCGTCGTTGTCGAGCTCGCTGGTGACGATCACGCCCTCGATATCGATGGCGATGCCTTCATGGTGCGCCTCGAGCGTGCCGGACAACGCCCAGTCGATCATGCCGTTCTGGTTCTTGTCGATGGTGGTTTCCGCCACTCCCTGGAACAGTAGCTGGTCATCGCCGCCGAAGCCGATCAGCATGTCTTGCGCACTACTGTCGATATGTCCGTAGCGAATGTCCATCTGAACACCGCCACTCGCAAGGATCACGTCCTGCTGCGTGCCGGTGGTCAGTTGGATGGGGTTGGCGCCGTAGCCGGCGTACATCTTGCTGACATTGCTGCCGGCATCGTTCAGGGTGTAATTGATAGGCAAGAACGATGGGACGCTGAATCCGTCCTGGACGATGTTGCCGGCGACGCCGCCTGCGAACGTGATATCGTCCGCCGCGAGGTAGCCGCTATCGGTCGCGAAGGTATCCTTGTTGAAGCTCATAGTGTAGACGCCTGCCTCGAGCGCGCGGCCGAAGTGCATGTTCCCATCGATGCCGATGCCAAAGCCCGGGCCGCTGGTGTAGTCGCTGTCGGCCTGGGTGCTGGTCAGGGCGTTCTCCAGCCAGAAATTCTGGCCCGCGAGCAGGCCGTTGCCGACGCCCGAATGCACGATGCCGTCCGGCGTGCCGTCCAGGTAGAACGCGCTGTCGGTCGCAGTGAAGCTGTAGGCGATGCTCTTGTAGCTCGATGCCACGGGCGCCTCGACCAGCGTCATGGTCCCCGCATCGCGATTCACCTCGAGACCCAGCGCGGCGCCGCTGTAGTTGGTGAAGACGATGCTGTTGATGCCGATGGTGTCGGTCCACTGGACCATATAGGCCTTGCCGGTGCTGTCGGCCTGGAAGCGCGTGTTGGATTCGGCCAAACGACCCTGGATCACGGCGACCTGGCCGGAATCGTCGCTGAGCAGGTAACTGCCGGAGACCGTGCCAGGGCCGCTTGCGAAGATCTGGCCGACCTTGATCACATCGCCCGCTTCGGCGCCGGTGATGCGGTCCATGCCGGAGATGACCGTGCCGTCGCCGAACGAACCGAGCCTGGTGTCTTTTCCGTCATAGGCCAGGATGCTGGTCTTGCCATCGACGTTCATCGTGATCGTGTCGGCACCGGCGCCGCCCGAGATGAAGTCGTTGCCACCGTAGGCGAAAATGGTGTCATTCCCATTGCCGCCGCTGATGAAGTCGTTGCCCATGCCATACAGCGTGTCGTCGCCATCGAAGCCCCACAGATTGGAGCCCTTGAAGGTGTCGGCGCCATCGAAGCCCAGGTAGTAAGCAGGGCTGCCGCTCTCGGTCAGCGGTGCGCCTTGCGCGCGTTCGAGCGTCAGGGTGCCGGCGAAGGCCAGCGGCTGCTGGCCGATGTTCGCCGTACCGCCGTCCTGGCCGATCGCCCCGATCTGGACATTCCCCATGACGATCGCGCCTGCCGACGAACTGGTGACCTTCAGACCGGCGACGGTCTTTTCCACGCTCAGGCCGGCCGGACCGTCGATGTCCCAGCTCTGTTCGAAGCCGACGTTGCCTGCCGCGTCGATCACCTGCAGTTCGATGGTCGGGTCGGCCGCCGCCAGGTCGATGCCCTCGAGCGTGAAACTGCCATTGCTGTGATAGGCGTTGACGGTGACCCAGTCCGCGCTGCCCTTGACGCGCCACTGGACGATGCCATCGTCCTTGTGCGCGACGCCAAAGGTCAGGTCGACCTTGTCCTGGTCGGTCTTGAGCACGCCATCGAGTTCGCCCTCGATGCGCTGGAAGCTCAGCACTTCGGTCGGTTTGGTGTCGTCGAACGTGAATTCCAGCTTGTTCGACGCTACGCTGGCATTACCGGCGTAATTAATCTGACGTACCAGGAGTGCGCCGGTGGCGATGTCCAGCGTGCCCAGTTCGAGTTGGGGCACCACGCCGTCCTTGCTGACGCCGCCGAACGTCCAGCTCTTGCCGTCGTCGACCGAGTATTCCCAGCCAGTCACCCATGCATCGCCCAGTCCTTCGATGATCACGGTGCCATCGCTGGTGACGCCATCCTTATCGTCGATGCCGGTATCGTTGGCCAGGCGGATCGTCGGCGCATCCAGCGTTTCGCGGTTGAGATTGAAGCGCATTTCCTTCGCCTCGCTCGCGTTGCCGGCAGCATCGAGCTGGCGGACCTGGACCGTATGCATGCCGTCTTGCAGCGCCGGCAGGCTGTTCGTCCAGGTCGCCATGTTGGCGCCAGGAGACATGTACAGATACTGGACGATCGCGCCTTGTTCCAGGCCATCGATCGTGAAGCCGGCAACGTTGGTGTTACCAGTGCTAAATCCACCGAAATGGCTGGCGGTCGCATTCACGAGCGCAACGTCCAGCATCTCGGCAAAGCGGTCGAGCACGAGCGTCTCGGTAGCCGACAGGATTTCCTGCTTGTCGGCGCCGACCAGGCGCAGCTGCACCGTGGTCAGGACATCCTTGACCGGCTCCACTTCCATGATGCCCATGCGCGGCGGCGGCAGGTCTTGCGCGCCGATGGTCAGGTCGACGTCCTTGAGCACGACGACGCCGCGCGTGGAGGTATCGATGCCTGCGCTGATCCAGTGCTTGCCGCCATCGATGGTGTACTGGAAACTCTGGCCGGCATTGACAGCGCCGTCGTAGGTGAACTTGACGTCGGCCTTCTCGACCTTGGTGACGTGGTCCTTCAGGTCGCGGTCGCCCAGCCCCGATTCCACGCTGTCGAACTTGAGCAACGATACGGGCGTGGACGGCGACGGCGTCACCGGACGTGGCGGGTAGACGACCTCGATCGCGGCATCCAGGCCACCCGTAGCCAGCGCATCGACCACGTCCTGCAGGGTGGCGCGGGCCGGCATCACTTCCAGCACCTTTGCCATGCCACCGCCGCGCAGCAGCGACTCGAGCGTGGCCGGGCTGCCGGCGGCGGCTTTCGCGACGTCGGCCAGGGCCTGCACCAGCGTCACGGGGTCAAGCAGGCCGCGCGGGGTGTCGAACAGGGCCAGCAAGGTGCTGCCGGTGGCGATCGCCTCGATCACGGCCGGGTTGTTCGATGCGATATCGGTAAAGGCCGCGACGGCTTGCACCAGCGCGGCGATGTCTTCCTGCGACGCGTCCGAGGTCACGGCGCGCACCAGCACGCGCGCCGCTTCGACCGCGGCGTAGCCGGTGTAGGCGCTGCCGCCCTGCTCGACCAGGGCGGTGAAGTCGGCGGACGCCTGTTCGCGCAGGTCGGCCAGGCGCGCGTCGGCGCCTTGTGCACCGCCCAGGATCACGACGGCGACATCGGCCAGCGAGGCATGGCCCTGCTCGACCACATTGGCCCAGTAGGCCAGGCCGGCGGCGTCGGGCGCGCGGTTGAACAGCTGCTGGTAGATCTCGGCGATGCGCTCGGCCGGCGTGTCGTCGCCGAAGCGGACCCGGGCTTCCTCGGACGTGGCGAAGCCCTCGGTCATGAAGCGATGGTCGCCGCCGTTGCCGGCCAGGTGGCCAGACCAGAACGCCAGGCCGGCGGGATCGGCAGGACGGCCAAAGAAGGCGAGATAGAAGGAATTAACCGTGGTTTCGTAGGTAGAAAGTTCGCTCATTATCGATATCAGATGGTCAACGCATGGCCGAGTTGCCACGCACCATGAGTATGTATTCAAATGTAATTGCGAACAGGAAATAATTAATGCATTTAGCGTTTTTGTAGGGTTTTTCCTACATAAAAATAGCAAAATATTACGTAATTACGAAATTGTGTATTGCCTTAATCACATTAATTTTCAGTTTTTCGTATTTTTTGTCACTATGTGTAAGTGACCTATCTTCTATCAGCGCAACCTCCGATGAGAGCGAAACGACGACAGCCATAAAAAAGGCGCAGTACACGTTAGCTGTGGATGAGCATTGAACTGCTGAGCTGACTCGCGGTCCAATCCTGGTCGCCATCGCTCGGAGCGCGCCATGAAAGCGCCGAATTTTGAGGAGTTATTCGCGCAGCTAGCGTTGCTGAACCAGCCGCAGCGTCAGCAGGTGCTCGCAGCCCTGCATCCAGCAGCCGGGCTCGAGCGGGTGGTCGCCCTTATCGACGAGGCGGGCAGACCATCGATGCCATCACCGGCCGCGGCGCCTTGAAGGTGGCCCAACTGGTCAAGCATCTGCTGCCGAAACTCGATCCCCAGGCGCTGCTGGTCACCGACGCCAACGCCGCCTATCCCGCCTTCGCCCGTGCCCATGGCATCGCCCACCAGGCTGTCAATCGCAGCTCTGGCGAGCGAGTCCGCAACGGCGTCGAGGGCGCCATCCATGTCCAGAACGTCAACGCCTATCACCGGCGATTCAAGGAATGGCTGGCGCGTTTCCATGGCGTGGCGTCACGCTGGCTCCCCAACTACCTGGGCTGGCATTGGGCGCTCGATGGCGGGCGAGTCACGTCTGTCGAGCAATTGCTACGCATCGCGTTCGGGGTCATCAACACGTAACGATGACAGCGCCTTTTCGACCGTCGGTTTCGATCCACGGAAAACTTGCTATCCGTCTATAAATGCCGACTTTGCAGCTATAGCCGGCCGTTATTGCTGTCTATGCATCGCCAGCAAGCGCATCTGACTTTAACCTGTTTCAAATTGGAAACAGGTATTAATCTTTAATAAAGTCGGATCACATTCATGAAACTGCAGAACCTTAACATCGGCAAGCGCCTCGGCCTTGGCTTCGGCGCCATCGGCCTGATGCTGGTCGTGATGCTCGGCCTGAGCAACATCATGCTCGCCCGCGTCAACGACGGCACCCGCCTGCTCGTCACCAACCGCATTCCCGTCATCGAACTGACCGCGCGGCTCGAATCCGAGAACAACAATATCGCGATCGCCCTGCGCAATATGATGCTCAACGCCGATGCCGCCGACCGCCAGAAGCAGGTCGACCAGATCAGGGCGTCGCGCCGCGTGATGGACGAGATGCTGGCCGGCCTCGACAAGACGCTCGCCACGCCGCAGGGACGCGAGATCCTGGGCCGGATGACCAGCGCGAGCGGCAGTTACCTGGCCGGCCAGGAAGCGCTGCTCAAGCTGATCGCCGCCGGCGACGACGAAGGCGCCCGCACCTATCTGGCGCGCGAACTGCGCCCGGTCCTGGCACGGCTCAAGGGCGCCACCGCCGAGCAGATCACGCTGCAGAAGGAGCGCAGCGTGCGCGCCGGTATCGAGGCCGAAGACACCTACCGCAGCACGACCTGGCTGATGTCGATCGTGGGCGCGCTGGCGCTGGTGCTGGCCGCCGTGGTGGCGTGGTGGATCACGCGCTCGATCACGCGGCCCCTGGTCCGTGCGCTGGAGGTGGCCAATACCGTCGCCGCGGGCGACCTCACCAGCCGCATCGACGTCACCAGCCGCGACGAGACCGGCCAGCTGCTGCAGGCCCTCAAGACCATGAACGAAAACCTGGCGCGCACCGTCGGCACCGTGCGCGTGGGCACCGATACCATCGCAGTCGCCGCGGCCCAGGTGGCGTCGGGCAGCCAGGACCTGTCCAGCCGTACCGAACAGCAGGCGTCGGCATTGGAAGAAACGGCGTCGTCGATGGAAGAACTGACCTCGACCGTCAAGCAGAACGCCGACAACGCGCGCCAGGCCAACAAGCTGGCCGAATCGGCATCGAACGTCGCCGCGCGTGGCGGTGAAGTGATCCACCAGGTGGTGCATACCATGGACCAGATCAACGCCTCGTCGACCAAGATCACCGACATCATCGGCGTGATCGACGGCATCGCCTTCCAGACCAATATCCTGGCGCTGAACGCGGCGGTCGAAGCGGCCCGCGCCGGCGAGCAGGGCAGGGGCTTTGCGGTGGTGGCGAGCGAGGTGCGCAACCTTGCCCAGCGCTCGGCGGCGGCGGCCAGGGAGATCAAGGGGCTGATCGGCGATTCGAGCGGCAAGGTGGCTGACGGCAGCCGGCTGGTGGCCGAGGCGGGCGCGACGATGCAGGAGATCGTCGAGAGTGTACGCCGC
Source organism: Massilia sp. CFBP9026 (assembly GCF_034045165.1). Classification (NCBI taxonomy): domain Bacteria; kingdom Pseudomonadati; phylum Pseudomonadota; class Betaproteobacteria; order Burkholderiales; family Oxalobacteraceae; genus Massilia; species Massilia sp. CFBP9026. The sequence continues at coordinate 67,414 of NZ_JAXCWH010000003.1, read as the reverse complement.
GTGACCGACATCATGGCCGAGATCAGCGCCGCCAGCCAGGAGCAGACCGCCGGCATCGAACAGATCAACGGCGCGGTGGCGCAGATGGACGAAGGCACGCAGCAGAACGCCGCGCTGGTGGAAGAAGCCGCCGCGGCGTCGGCCTCGATGCAGGAGCAGGCGGCCAAATTGGCGCAGGCGGTAGGCGTGTTCCGGATCGACGGCGAGCAGGCGCGGGCGGCGGCCCCGCAGCGGGTCCTGGTGGCGCCGCAGCGCGTGCCGAGGATTGCACCGCGGGTGGCGCCGGCACGGACGGCTGCGCAGCCGGCAGCTTCCAGGAACAAGATGCCTGTCGCAGCGGGCGAGTGGGAAGAGTTCTGAGTTCTGGAGCAGTGAGCAGATGACGGCAAGCCTGGGCTTGCCGTTTTTTTGTCATATTTGACATTATTTATTGTCAAAATAGTGCATATCGTCCAGAAAACGTAACAATCAGACCAATACTCCCATTTTGTTAGCGTGCACACATCGTCATAGTTCGAACTAGAACTTACTCTAATTTCCGATTGGCAATATCTATTATTAGATTGGAAAGAGGAGCACACATGAAGTTAGCAAACCTGAGTATCGGCAAGCGCCTGGCGCTGGGATTCGGCGCCGTCAGCCTGATGCTGGTGCTGATCAGCGCCCTGAGCAATGCCTCCATCCTGCGCCTGAACAACGGCACCAGGGAGATCGTCGAGCACCGCATCCCGGCCATCGAGATGAGCAACCGGATCGACGCCCAGATCAACATCATCGCCATCGCCGCCCGCAATATGATGCTCAACGCCGATCCGGCCGACCGCGGGCAGCAGATGCAGGCGATCGACAACGCGCGCAAGGTGATGACCACGACCCTGGCCGAGATCGAGCCGACCCTGATGGCGCATGCCGAATCGATCGGCATCCTGCGCCGCATGGAAGCGGCCAGCGCCAGCTACCTGGCCGGCGCCGACCAGCTGATCAAGCTGATCCAGGCGGGCGAGGACGAGCAGGCCAGGGCTTACCTGGTCAATGAGCTGCGTCCACGCCTGGCCGCCCTGCAGGAAGCCACCGGCGCCGAACTGGCATTGCAAAAGCAGTTCAGCACAGCGGCGGCGCAGGATGCGGCCGCGACCTACGGCAGCACCATCCGCCAGACCTGGGGCCTGGGCCTGTTTGCGCTGGCGCTGGCCGCGGGCATCGCCTTCTGGATCACGCGCTCGATCACGCGTCCGCTCGGGCGTGCGCTGGACGTGGCCAATACCGTGGCCGCGGGCGACCTCACCAGCCGCATCGAGGTCACCACCCGCGACGAAACGGGCCAGCTGCTGCAGGCCCTGAAGACCATGAACGAAAGCCTGGCGCGCACTGTCGGCGCCGTGCGCGCCGGCACCGACACCATCGCGGTGGCGGCCGAGCAGGTCGCCGCCGGCAGCCTGGACTTATCAAGCCGCACCGAGCAGCAGGCCGGCGCGCTGGAAGAAACCGCGTCGTCGATGGAAGAGCTGACCTCGACCGTGCGCCAGAACGCCGACAATGCGCGCCAGGCCAATACGCTGGCCGAATCGGCGTCCGGCGTGGCCGCGCGCGGCGGTGACGTCATCCACCAGGTGGTCGACACGATGGACGAGATCCAGGCGTCGTCCAGCAAGATCAGCGACATCATCGGCGTCATCGACGGCATCGCTTTCCAGACCAATATCCTGGCGCTGAACGCGGCGGTGGAAGCGGCGCGGGCCGGCGAGCAGGGACGCGGCTTCGCGGTGGTGGCGACCGAAGTGCGCAACCTGGCCCAGCGCTCGGCGGCGGCGGCCAAGGAAATCAAGGTGCTGATCGGCGACTCGAGCGACAAGGTGGCCAATGGCAGCCGGCTGGTGGCCCAGGCCGGCGCCACGATGGAGGAGATCGTCGACAGCGTGCGCCGCGTGACGGACATCATGGCCGAGATCAGCGCGGCCAGCCTGGAGCAGACCGCCGGCATCGAACAGATCAACGGCGCGGTGGCGCAGATGGACGAAGGCACGCAGCAGAACGCGGCCCTGGTCGAGGAAACCGCTGCCGCATCGAATGCGATGCAGGAGCAGGCGGCGCGGCTGGCGCAGGCGGTGGCGGTATTCCGGATCGCTGCCGGTCCGGTAGTCGAAGCGCCAAGGCCGGTCACCCACGCGCCGACGCGCAAGCGTCCGGCGGTCGCCGGCCCGGCGGCGGCGCCGGCGTTCTAAAGGAATCGAACGACCAAAGAAAAACGGCAAGCCGCAAGGCTTGCCGTTTTTCTTTGCACTTCAAGCCCGGTGGCGAGCACCCGGCTTGAGGCTACGTCGCTTAGAACGAGTGACGCACGCCGATGTTGTAGACCTGTGGGTCCGAACCGAAGGCGTTTGCAGGCATGGCGATCGGGCTGCCCGAGCCGGCCAGCGAGAACACGCCGGTGCTGTTGTTACGCAGCTTGGCGTACGAAGCGTACACGTTGGTGCGCTTCGACAGGGTGTAGGTGTAGGCCAGGGTGATTGCCTTGCCTTCTGCATCGCCCAGTTCCTGCTCTTGCTGCTGGTAGTTCAGGTAGACGCGGTTGGCGCCGAAGCCGTACGACACACCGGCGTTCATCTGCTCGTACTTGTTGTTGATGCCGCCAACCAGTTCCGGATCCGAAGCCAGGTAGCCGCCGCGGACTTCGAAGTCGCCGAACTTGTAGCCCAGGCCGACGCCGTATTCCTTGCTGTCGCCCGATGGCAGGTCTTCCTTGTTCTGGTAGGCGGCGCCGGCGTAGAAGCCTGCGTTCGCGTATTCCAGCGACACGCCGGTGATGTCGCCGGTGTCTTGCGCGGCGGTCTCGTTACGCTCGCCCGCGCCGTAGGCTGCGCGCACGGTGAAGCCGTTCAGGGCGTTGCTCTGGTAGTTGACCGAGTTGTCCAGGCGGCGGGTCAGGCGGGTCGCGCTGAATGCAACCAGGTTCGAGCCGTAGAAGCCCTGGCCCAGGGTGTCCGAAGCGCTGGCGATGGCAGCGATCGGGCCGTATTCACGGCCGACGGTCACGGTACCGAAGGCGCCTTGCAGGCCGACCACGGCGCGGCGGTCGAACAGACGCGAGTTGGTCGCGCCGGTGTCGGCGGCGACAGCGGCTTCGATGTTGAACAGTGCTTTCAGGCCATTGCCCAGGTCTTCGGTACCGCGGAAGCCGAGACGGCTTGCCGACTGGGTGCCCGACGACACGACGGTGCGGCTGCTTTCGCCTGGCGCATCGGTGTTTTCGACGCCGATCGAGGCGTCGATCATGCCGTACATGGTGACGCTGGTTTGTGCTTGGGCGACCAGTGGGAGTGCCGACACGAGGGCGATGGCAAGAATTTTGTGCTTCATGGATGTCTCTCCAGTGTTTGTTTGTGAAATAGCCTATTTATGATGACATGCCAGACGGACATTTGTCATCGGTCGACGTCCAATCGAAACGGGGTCGAAACTCCCAATTGACAAGCGCAAATCGCCTCTGTGTGACAGCGTTCTCATAGGAGAACCCTGTCCTGGCGGGGTTTCCGGGAGATGCGTAAAGGCGCGAACGACACGCCTGAATTATTGCCTAACGTTAACTTATTGCGTTGCAATAACGCCACATATTCGCTCTTGACATCTGTTGCAGTGCGCAATAACGGTGCGAGCCCATGTGTCCAGAGCAAATGCGACAGCAGCCGGCGATGCGCGCCTGGACACACTCTTCGCTGTTGCCGAACACAAATCGACGGTCCCCATATTTGGCATCGCACTATGCATATGCATTTTTTGCACCGCAGCGGTGCATGGCCGCCAGGCACGCCGGCGCGTTTTCGCGCCTGGGACTTGACAGGAGCCTTGATACATAAACTGGTATCGACGCGCCAGAAAATTTGACCGGGACGCTCTCCACCGACCACGATTACGCGATGGGCTGGTTGTGGGCCGACGAGGATGCCGACCTGCTCGACCCGGCATCGTGGACCAAGTCGGCGCAGCCCGGTTTGCGGTCGTGCTACGATCACGGCGTCTATGGCCCGGGCCACAACAGCTTCACCTATGCCGAAGACGACGACACTGTCATGCTGGTCTACCACGCGCGCACCCATACCGAGATCGTCGGCGATTCGCTCTGGAATCCGGACCGCCACACTTTCGTGAAACCGCTGCGCTGGGATGAACAGCGCATGCCGGTGTTCGGCCGTCCTTCCACTTATCGATGTGTTGATTGAGGATTCGAACAACGTGCAAACCGGTATCACGCAAGCGCCATTCGGCCAGCTGCCCGACGGCAGGGCCATCACCCAGTTCACGCTGACCAATGCCAAGGGCATGGTGGCGAAGATCATCGACTATGGCGGCGTCATCACCGAGCTGCATGCGCCCGACCGCGACGGCAACTTCGCCGATGTGGTGCTGGGGTTCGACACGCTCGAACCCTATCGGACCGACAGCCCATATATTGGCGCGCTGATCGGCCGCTACGGCAACCGCATCCGGCACGGGCGCTTCACACTCGACGGACATGAAGTGGAACTGCCGGTCAATAACGGCAGCAACCACCTGCATGGCGGCCCGGATGGTTTCGATCGTGTCAAATGGGAGGCCACGGTCGACGGCGACAGCCTGCGCCTGCAATATCGCAGCGTCGATGGCGAGATGGGCTATCCGGGCAACCTCGATGCGACCGTCACCTACACGCTCAACGACGATAACGAGCTGGTGGTGTCCTTCCACGCCGTCACCGACAAGGCGACGCCGGTCAACCTGACCCAGCACAGCTACTTCAACCTGGCCGGCGACGGCGACATCCTCGGCCACATCCTGGGCATTGAGGCCGATGCCTTCGTGGCCATCGACGCCGATTCGATCCCGACCGGCGAACTGACGCCGGTGACGGGCACGCCATTCGACTTCCGCATGCCGCGCCCGATCGGCGAGCGGATCGGCCAGCCGGACAAGCAACTGCGCCATGGCGGCGGCTACGACCACAATTTCGTGCTTAACAAGCCGCAGGAGAAATCCTTGAGCCGTGCGGCGCGTGCGTACGATCCGGGTTCGGGCCGCGTGCTGGAATTGTGGACCGAGGAGCCGGGCGTGCAGTTCTACAGCGGGAACTTCCTCGACGGTTCGCTCGCGGGCAAGGGCAGGACCTACCAGTACCGCAGCGGCTTCTGCCTGGAGCCGCAGCATTTCCCGGATTCGCCGAACCAGCCGCACTTCCCGACCACGATCCTGCGTCCGGGACAGGTGTACCAGACCGAATCGCGCTTTCGCTTTATGGTGGAGCCGGGCGCATGATGGACGTGCTGCTCGACGCCGGGCACGAGCTCGGCGAATGCGTGCTGTGGTGCGAGCGTTCGGGCCGGCTACTGTGGACCGACATCCCGGCCGCGACCCTGTGGTCGCATACGCCGTCCAGCGGGCGCACCGTCAGTTGGAAGATGCCCGAGCGCCTGTGCTGCTTCGCGCTCACCGGCAGCGACGATCGCCTGCTGCTGGGGCTTGCCTCCGGCCTGGCCTTCTTCACTTTCTCGAGCGGCAAGGTCACGCGCATCGTCGACGTCGAAGCGGATAATCCATCGACGCGCCTGAACGATGGACGCTGCGACCGCCAGGGACGCTTCGTGTTCGGCATGTTCAACCAGGACGAGAACCCGAAGCGCGCGGTGGGCGGCTTTTATCGCCTGAACCTCGACCTGTCGCTCGAGCAGCTGCCGCTGCCGCATGCGGCGATCGCCAACAGCATTTGCTTCAGCCCCGACGGCCGGCGCATGTATTTCGCCGACTCGCAAGAGAAGGCGATCCTGTACGCTGACTACAACCCCTGCAGCGCCGAAGTCGGGCGGGTGCACACCTTCGTCGCGGCCGATGCCGCGCCGGGCGAACCGGATGGCTCCACGGTCGATGCCGAGGGCTATCTGTGGAGCACGCGCTGGGGCGCGGGGCAGGTGATGCGCTTTGCGCCGGATGGCAGGCTCGATCGGGTGGTGTCGCTCGCCGCGCCGCAGCCGAGCTGCCCGGTATTCGGCGGGCCAGATCTGTCGACCCTGTTCGTCACCAGCGCCCATGTGGGCATGACGGCGGGCGACCGGAAGGCGGCGCCGCTGTCGGGCGCGGTGTTCCACCAGTCCCTGGACGTGCGCGGCCTGCCCGAGGCGCGCTTTCTCCACCGCTGACCTTCATTTCGGGCGGCCAGCGCCGCCCCATCTCCTGCCGATCCAACGCGCCTAGCGATACCAAAAACAGTATCGATGTCGCCAAAAATGTGATTGGAAAGTTATCTGGCCGATCTTTACCATTACTCTCAGTAATCAGGAGACTTGGGCCGGGGCTCGACGCCTCGCCCAGTAAAGAATCGACAGGAGAACTGCATGTCCGGGGAAAAGAAGAAAACGCCGCTGCGCTCGGCGGCGTGGTTCGGTACGCAAGACAAGAACGGCTTCATGTACCGCAGCTGGATGAAGAACCAGGGCATTCCCGACCACGAATTCCAGGGTAAACCAATCATCGGCATCTGCAATACCTGGTCCGAACTCACCCCCTGCAACGCCCATTTCCGCAAGCTGGCCGAACACGTCAAGCGCGGCATCCTGGAAGCCGGCGGCTTCCCGGTCGAATTCCCCGTGTTCTCGAACGGCGAATCGAACCTGCGGCCGACCGCCATGCTGACCCGTAACCTGGCCTCGATGGACGTCGAGGAGTCCATCCGCGGCAATCCGATGGATGCCGTGGTGCTGCTGGTCGGCTGCGACAAGACCACGCCGGCCCTGCTGATGGGCGCCGCCAGCGTCGACCTGCCGACCATCGTCGTCACCGGCGGCCCTATGCTCAACGGTAAACTCAACGGCAAGGACATCGGTTCCGGCACCGCCGTCTGGCAGCTGCACGAGCAAGCCAAGGCCGGCGCCATCACGATGCACGAATTCCTGTCGGCCGAAGCAGGGCACTCGCGTTCGGCGGGCACCTGCAATACCATGGGCACGGCGTCCACGATGGCCTGCATGGCCGAGGCGCTGGGCACCTCGCTGCCGCACAATGCGGCGATCCCCGCCGTCGATGCGCGGCGCTACGTGCTGGCCCATATGTCGGGCATCCGCATCGTCGAGATGGTGCACGAAGACCTGCGCATCTCGAAGATCCTCAAGCGCGAGAATTTTGAAAATGCGATCCGCGTCAACGCGGCCATCGGCGGTTCGACCAATGCCGTGATCCACCTGAAGGCGATCGCCGGCCGCGTCGGCGTGCCGCTCGAACTCGAGGACTGGACCCGCATCGGCAAGGGTACCCCGACCGTGGTCGACCTGCTGCCGTCGGGCCGCTACCTGATGGAAGAATTTTATTACGCCGGTGGCCTGCCGGCAGTGATCCGGCGCCTGGGCGAGGGAGGCCTGATTCCGAACCGGGACGCATTGACCGTCAACGGCAAGTCGCTGTGGGAGAACTGCGTCGACGCCCCGATCTACAACGACGAGGTGGTGCGCCAGCTGGACAATCCGCTGATCGCGGACGGCGGCATCTGCATCTTGCGCGGCAACCTGGCGCCGCGCGGCGCGGTGCTGAAACCGTCGGCGGCATCGCCGCACCTGATGCAGCATCGCGGCCGCGCGGTGGTGTTCGAGGACTTCGACCACTATAAAGAGCGCATCCTCGATCCCGATCTGGACGTGGACGAGAACTGCGTGCTCTTGATGAAGAACTGCGGACCGAAGGGCTATCCCGGCATGGCCGAAGTGGGCAATATGGGCCTGCCGCCCAAGCTGCTGGCCAAGGGCATCACCGATATGGTGCGCATCTCGGACGCGCGCATGAGCGGCACCGCCTACGGCACCGTGGTGCTGCACGTGGCGCCGGAGGCGATGGACGGCGGTCCGCTGGGCATCGTGCAGGATGGCGACATGATCCAGCTCGACTGCCATGCCGGCCTGCTCAATGTGGAGCTGAGCGATGAACAGATTCGCGCGCGGCTGGCGGATCGGGCCGAGAAAGCCGTGCCCGTGCAGCACAGCGGTTACCGGCGGCTGTACCTGGATCACGTGATGCAGGCCGATGACGGGTGCGACTTCGATTTCCTGGTCGGATGCCGCGGGTCGGCGGTGCCGAAGCATTCGCACTGAGTCGATGGAAAGCGTTCAATCAAAAAAAATATAGGAGACCCGAACCATGCTGCTCGTCCAATTTCTGACCGAATCGAATGAACGCCGCGTCGGCATCCTGAACGACGCCACTATCCGCATCATCGACGGCTACGCCACCACGCTGGAACTGGCGCGCGCCGCGATCGCGCAGGGCCAGGGCCTGGCCGCACTCGCCGACGCGGCAGCCGGCGCCGGTCACGCCAACTACGACGACCTCGCCCGCGCCGGCCGTATCCTGCCCCCGGTCGACCATCCCGATCCCGCTCACTGCTACGTCACCGGCACCGGCCTGACCCACCTGGGCAGCGCCGACACGCGCGACAGCATGCACAAGAAGATCGGCGGCGACATGGAGGCCCTGAGCGACAGCATGAAGATGTTCCGCCTGGGCGTCGAAGGCGGCAAGCCGGCGCCCGGCACGCCCGGCGTGCAGCCGGAATGGTTCTACAAGGGCGACGGTTCGATCCTGCGTGCCAGCGGCAAGGATCTCGACATGCCTGCCTTCTCGCTCGATGGCGGCGAGGAACCGGAAATCGCCGGCCTGTACCTGATCGGCGACGACGGCCAGCCCTGGCGCCTGGGCTATGCGATCGGCAACGAGTTCTCGGACCACGTCACCGAACGCCAGAACTACCTCTATCTGGCGCATTCCAAGCTGCGCAACTGCGGTGTCGGCCCCGCGCTGCTGGTCGGCGAGCTGCCGGCCCACGTGGAGGGCGTGTCGCGCGTCATCGGCCTCGATGGCCAGGTGCGCTGGGAAAAGGCCTTCGTCAGCGGTGAACAGAATATGTCGCACACGCTGGAAAACCTCGAGTATCACCACTTTAAATATGGGCTGTTCAAGCGCGCCGGCGACGTGCACGTCCACTTCTTCGGCACCGCGACCCTGAGCTTTGCCGATGGCGTCCAGGTCAAGACGGGGGAGACCTTCGAGATCGAATCGCCGGCCTTCGGGCCGGCGCTGCGCAACCGCCTGGCCGTGCATGACGCCCCGTACGTGAAGGTCAAGCGCCTTTGATGCCGTAAGCTGCCCGCAGAGGCCTCGGCAAGATAACAAGAGATGGAGACAAGCATGGAACAGATGGGGAACTACCCCAGCCTGCGGGGCAAGCGGGTGTTCGTAACGGGAGGCGGCACCGGCATCGGGGAGGCGATCGTGCAGGCTTTCGTGGAGCAGGGGGCGGTCGTCGCCTTCGTCGACATCGCGCAGCAGGCCAGCGAGGCGCTGTGCGCGCGGTTGGCGGATGCCCCGGTTTACCGTTACTGCGACATCACCGACATCCCGGCGCTGCAGCGCACGATGGCGGAACTGGCCGCGCAGCTGGGCGACTTCGACGTCCTGGTCAACAATGCGGCGAACGACCAGCGCCACGACATCCAGGACGTCTCGCTCGACTACTGGAACGAACGCATCGCCATCAACCAGCGTCCCATGTTCTTCACCTGCCAGGCGGTCCTGCCGGGGATGAAGAAGAAGGGCGGCGGTTCCATCATCAATTTCAGCTCGATGTCGTGGCATGCCAAGGGCGCCGGGTATCCGGTCTACGCCACCACCAAGGCGGCCGTGATCGGTCTCACGCGCAGCCTGGCGCGCGACCTGGGGCCGTTCGGCGTGCGGGTCAACACGGTCACGCCGGGCTGGGTCATGACCCAGCGCCAGGTGGATCTATGGGTCGACGCGGCGGCGGAAGTGGAGATCAAGAAGGCGCAGTGCCTGCCGGGCAAGCTGATGCCCGACGATGTCGCACGCATGGTGTTGTTCCTCGGCGCCGATGACAGCAAGATGTGCACGGCGCAGGATTTTGTCGTGGATGCTGGCTGGACCTGATCGTCCTTGGTTGAAACGCGGGACTCGCACGCTGGGAGTACCCACCCACCCCAAAACAACGTCATTCCCGGCCTCGGCGGCCCCCTTGTCGGGAATCCAATTTCGCCAGCCAATCGCGCAGCCTTGGGTACCCGCCTCCGCGGGTACGACGTACTGGAGCTTGCCATGACTGCATACCGCTTCACCGCTCTGCTCGTCGTTGGAACCTTCTGCGCACATGCGCACGCCGCACCGCTCACCAGCCCCGATCGCCACATCGCGGTCGACGTCACTCTGTCCCCAACGGGCGCGCTGACCTATGCCGTCACCCGCGACGGCAAACCCGTCATCCTGCCCTCCAGCCTGGGCATTGAAGTAAAAGGCGCCGACCTGACCCAGGGCCTGACGCTGGCGGCCAGCTCCCCGGTCAAGCCGATCGAAGACCGCTACGAACTGGCCACCGCCAAGAAGCGTCACATCACCTACCGCGCCAACGAACAGACCCACACCGTGCGCAATGCCCAGGGCCAGGCGATGGACGTGACCTTCCGCGTCTCGAACGACGGCGTGGCCTTCCGCTACCGCGTCGCCGGCAAGAACCTGAGATTCGTCCGCGAAACCACCGGCTTCGCCTTCGACAAGTCGACGAAAGCCTGGTTGCAGCCGATGGCAGTCGCCCAGACCGGCTGGTCGAACACGAATCCATCGTACGAAGAACACTACCAGCGCGAGATACCGGCCGGCACCCCGTCCACGCTCGGCGCCGGCTGGGTGTTCCCGGCGCTATTCCGCACCGGCGAGACCTGGGTTGCGCTCACGGAGGCGAACCTGGACGGCAGCTTCCACGCCTCGCGCCTGCACACCGATTCGCGCGGCGGCGTCTATCGCCTCGACATCCCGGCCGCGCCGGAAGTGTTCACCAACGGCGCGCTGCTGGCCGAGTCAAAGGGCGATCTGGTCACGCCGTGGCGCGTCGTCGCCCTGGGCAGCCTGCGCACGCTGGTCGAATCGACCCTCGGGACCGATCTCGCGGCGCCCGCGATCGCCTTCGACAAAGCCAAAATCCAGCCCGGCCACGCATCCTGGAGCTGGGCGCTGCTCAAGGACGACGGCACCTATATCGACACCCAGAAGCGCTTCGTCGACTACGCCGCCGACATGCGTTGGGACTACACGCTGGTCGATGCCGACTGGGACCGCAAGATCGGCTTCGAGCGCTTACGTGAGCTGGTGGACTATGCGGCCGCGAAGAAGATCGGCATCCTGGTCTGGTACAACTCGTCCGGCGCCTGGAACAAGACGCCGTACAGCCCGAAGGGCGCGCTGCTCACCCGCGCAGCGCGCGTGCGTGAGTTCGCACGGCTGCGCGAGATGGGCGTCAAGGGCGTCAAGGTCGACTTCTTCGCCGGCGATGGCAAGTCGATGGTCGCCTATTACGTCGACATGCTCCAGGACGCGGCCGATGCCGGCCTGCTGGTGAACTTTCATGGCGCCACCTTGCCGCGCGGCTGGTCGCGCACCTTCCCGAACCTGATGACGGTGGAGGCGGTAAAGGGCTTCGAGTTCACCACCTTCGACCAGAAAGACCAGGATGCGATGCCGCCGCACGCCGCCATGCTGCCGTTCAGCCGCAACCTGTTCGACCCGATGGACTACACGCCACTGGTGTTCGGCGATATCCCGAAGATCAAGCGCATCACGCGCAATGGCTTCGAGCTGGCCGAGGCGGTGCTGTTCCTGTCCGGGATCCAGCACTTCGCCGAGCGGCCCGAAGGCATGGCGGGCGTTCCCGACTATCTAAGGAACCTGCTGCGCGACCTGCCGCGCAGCTGGGACGACGTGCGCTTCATCGACGGCTACCCGGGCCGCCATGCGGTCATCGCGCGAAAAAGCGGCGACAGCTGGTATGTGGCCGGATTCAATGCCGACAATGAAGCGCGCAGCGTCGACCTCGACCTCTCGTTCATCGAGGGGCGTAGCGGAATCTTGACCACCGATGGCGATGGCGAACGCGCATTCAGCCAGGCCCCGATCAGGGCCGGCAAGACCAGCGTCAGCATCAAACCGCGCGGCGGCTTCGTCGCGGTATTCAAATAAGACCCATTATAAAACCAGGAGACGTCAGTGAAAGCACTCAAGCCCATCATCCTCGCATGCAGCCTCGCCGCCTTGCCGGCCCTGGCCTTCGCCCAGGTAAGCGTGTCGGTCGACACCACCAAGCCAGGCCCGGTCATCAACAAGAACGTGTACGGCCAGTTCGCCGAACACCTCGGCACCGGCATCTACGAGGGCATGTGGGTGGGGCCGGATTCCAGGATTCCGAATACCCGGGGCTGGCGCAACGACGTGGTTGGCGCGCTGAAGGAACTGAAGGTGCCGCTGGTGCGCTGGCCGGGCGGCTGCTTCGCCGACGAGTACCACTGGCGCGACGGCATCGGCGCGCGCAACAAGCGTCCGGTCAAGGTCAATACCCACTGGGGCGGCGTGGCCGAGGACAACGCGGTGGGCACCCATGAGTTCTTCGACCTGGTCGAGCTGCTGGGCACCGAAGCCTACGTCAACGGCAATCTCGGTTCCGGCACCCCGCAAGAGATGGCCGAATGGCTCGAGTACATGACCTCGGATACCAAGTCGTCGCTGGCCGAACTGCGGCGCAAGAACGGCCGCAAGGAGCCCTATAAAGTCGCCTATTTCGGCATCGGCAACGAGGCCTGGGGCTGCGGCGGCAATATGAAGCCGGAATACTACGCCCACCTGTACAACCACTACGCCACCTTCCTCAAGACGCCGCCGGGCGCGCGGCCGAAAATCGTCGCCAGCGGCGGCAACGACAACGACACCAAGTGGACCGAGGTCTTGAGCAAGGAAGCCGCGCGCGGCACCGACGGCATCAGCTACCACTACTACACCTTGCCGACCGGCGTATGGGACAAGAAGGGCGCCGCGACCGGCTTCCCGGAATCGGAATGGTTCTCGACCATCCAGCAGACCCTGCGCATCGACCAGCAGATCAAGCAGAACATCGCCATCCTGGACAAGAACGATCCGCAGAAGAAGATCGGCTTCTATGTCGACGAATGGGGCACCTGGTATGACGTGGAGCCGGGCACCAATCCGGGCTTCCTGTTCCAGCGAAATACGATCCGCGATGCGGTGGTGGCGGCGCTCAACTTCAATATCTTCCACGAGTACGCCGAGCGGGTGCGCATGACGAATATCGCGCAGATGGTCAATGTGCTGCAGGCGATGATCATCACCGACAAGGACAAGATGCTGCTCACGCCGACCTATCACGCCTACAAGATGTACATCCCGTTCCAGGACGCGACCAAGCTGCCGGTGGCGGTCGACAACGACGTGGCGTATTCGAGCAATGGCAAGGCGGTGCCGGGCATCAGCGCCACGGCGGCGCGCGGCAAGGACGGCAAGGTCTACGTCGCCCTGGTCAACACGCACCCGACCCGCGCCAGCGACGTGGCGCTGAACGTGGCCGGCCTGAATGTGGGCAGCGTCTCGGGGCAGGTACTCACGGCCGAGAAGATGGATGCGCACAATACCTTCGAGCAGCCGCAGGTGGTCAAGCCGGCGCCGTTCAGCGCGAAGGCGGCCGACGGCAAGCTGACGATCAAGGTGCCGGCCAAGGCCGTGATGGTCTTGGCCGTCGAGGCGTGATGTGAAGGCCGCGCGCGTAGCCGCGGTCGCACTGACCGCGGCGATGGCGGCGTCGGTCGCGCTGACCGGTGCGGCGCACGCCGCCGAGTTGTTTCCGCTCGCCGCCGTGCGACTGGGCCCCGGACCTTTCCTCGACGCCCAGACCACCAACCTGAACTACCTGATGGCGATGGAACCCGACCGCCTGCTGGCGCCATTCCTGCGCGAAGCCGGCCTGCAGCCGCGCCAGCCCAGCTACGGCAACTGGGAGTCGACCGGCCTGGATGGCCATATGGGCGGCCACTACCTGTCGGCGCTGGCGCTCATGCACGCCTCGACCGGCGACCAGGAAGCCCTGCGCCGCCTGAACTACTTCGTGGCCGAGCTCAAACGCGCGCAGCAGGCCAATGGCGACGGCTATATCGGCGGCATTCCCGGCGGACGCCAGGCCTGGCGCGACATCGCGGCCGGCAAGCTGGAAGCCGACAACTTCTCGGTCAACGGCAAGTGGGTGCCCTGGTATAACCTGCACAAGGTGTACGCAGGCCTGCGCGACGCCTACCGTTACGCCGGTAACGAGGATGCGAAAGCCATGCTGGTGCAGCTGTCCGACTGGGCGCTGGCCTTGAGCTCGAAGCTGTCGCCGCAGCAGATGCAGACCATGCTGCGCAGCGAACATGGCGGCATGAACGAGATCTTCGTCGATGTGGCCGAGATGACGGGCGATCGCAAATACCTCGACCTGGCGCTGGCCTTCTCGCACCAGGCCGTGCTGCAGCCGCTGGCGCGCAGGCAGGACCAGCTGACCGGCCTGCATGCGAACACCCAGATCCCGAAGGTGATCGGCTTCAGGCGCATCGCCGACATCACGGGGCGGCAGGACATGGGGGAAGCGGCCCGCTTCTTCTGGCAGACCGTGGTCGACAAGCGCACGGTGGCCATCGGCGGCAACAGCGTCAAGGAGCACTTCCACAGCACCGACGACTTCGAGCCCATGGTGCACGAGGTCGAAGGCCCGGAGACCTGCAACACCTACAACATGCTGAAGCTGACCGGGATGCTGTTCCGGTCGGAGCAGAAGGGCACATACGGGGACTACTACGAGCGCGCGCTGTACAACCACATCCTGTCGTCGCAGCGGCCGGAAGGCGGCTTCGTCTACTTCACGCCGATGCGGCCGAACCACTACCGCGTGTATTCGCAGGTGGACAAGGGCATGTGGTGCTGCGTCGGCTCGGGCATCGAAAGCCACGCCAAGTACGGTGAGTTCATCTACGCGCACGACAAGGACACGCTGTTCGTGAACCTGTTCGTCGCCTCCACCCTGGACTGGAAGGCCAAGGGCGTCAGGATCGTCCAGGCCACGACTTTCCCGGATGCCGACACCACGCGCCTGACGGTCGATGGCGACGGCCGCTTTGCGATGAAGATCCGCTACCCGGCATGGATAGCGCCTGGCCGCATGGAGGTAAAGGTCAATGGCACGGCGGTGAAGGTCGACGCCCGGCCGGGCAGCTATGCGACGATCGAACGCGTTTGGCGCAAGGGCGACCGGATCGATGTGCGGCTGCCGATGACTACCCACCTGGAACAAATGCCGGGCAAGTCGAATTACTACGCCGTGCTGCATGGGCCGGTGGTGCTGGCGGCGCGCACGCGCATGTTCGGCGACGACAAGCTTAATTACCTGGCCGACGACTCGCGCATGGGCCATATCGCCTCGGGGCCGACCTGCCCGTTGGAGGCGGCGCCGATGTTCGTCAGCGATTCGACCGATTTCATCGCCCGCTTCAAGCCGGTAGCCGGCAAGCCGCTGACCTTCAGCGCGCCAGGGCTGGTGCATGGCGCGGATGGGCCGCTTACCGAGTTCATTCCCTTCTTTCGCCTGCACGAATCGCGCTACACAATGTACTGGCAGCATGCGACGCCGGGCGGCCTGAAGGCGCAGCAGGCGGCGAACGCAGCGCGCGAGGCGGACCGGATTGCGCTCAAGGCCAGGACCATCGACGGGGTGGCGCCGGGCGAGCAGCAGCCGGAGTCGGATCACTTCTTCAAGGGGGAAGGCAGTGAGGCCGGGATCGACAACGGCCGGCACTGGCGGCATGCGAGCAAGTGGTTCAGCTATGAGCTGAACGACCGGAAGGGTGAGGCCAGGGTATTGCGGCTAACGTTTTCCAGGGAGGATGCGGGGCGGCGCTTCGATGTGCTGCTCAATGGCCAGCCGTTGGCGAGCGTCACCCTGGCGGCGGATGCGCAGGAGCAGATCTACACCGTGGATTATCAGATTCCCGCGGCGATGCGCCAGGCGGCCAAGGGCAGGCTGAGCGTGCGCTTCGTCGCCCGGCCGGGTTCGGTGACCGGCCGGCTGTATGGCTTGCGGTTGCTAAGATGAGGGCCGGTCGCTACAGCATCCTCACCCAGTTGCCCTTGTAGAGGATCGGCCCGGTCGGCCCGTCCGGGTTCGGCGAGCCGCCGCGCGGTTCCAGTGACACGGCGAGCAACGCCACGTCGTCGCCGATCGCCGCCCGGCTCAATCCGAGTTCGATCACGCCGCGGTCGGACAACACGCCGAGTGAACGCGGATTGCCCTGCTTCGGCACGGCCCAGAGCTGCAGGCTGCGGTCGGCGGCGACCGGGGCCGGCTCGACCAGACGCACGGTCAGTATCTGGCGGCGACTGTCGCCGGTCAGCAGCAGTGCGGTGCGGGCCTTGTCGTCCTGGAGTGTGGCGAGGTAGTCGACCCGTGGACGGTCCAGCAGCGACGAGCTGAGTACGCCCACCAGAAGCAGCGCGCAGGCGATAGAGGCCAGCCCCAGCGTGCGCCATAAGACCAGCGATTCGCTGCGCCAGAACTGCCATGCGGCGTGGCGGCGCTGCAATCCGAGCCGCCGTTCGATGGCCAGCCAGACCCGCTCGGGCGCGGGCTGCGGGGACGAGAATTCAGCCATCGGCGCCAGGCGCTCTTCCCATTCGTGCACGAGGCGGCGCAAGGCCGCGTCGTCGCGCAGATGGGTCTCGAAGCGGCGCCGCGCGCCGCCCTTGAGCGTGCCCAGGACGTATTCGGCGGCCAGTTTGTCGCACAGGGCGGGATGGTCGCGCAGCTTCATGTCCGCTCGCCTTTCGCCAGGCAGGCCTTGAGACGCTCCAGGCTGCGCCGGATCCAGGTCTTGACGGTGCCGATGGGGATGGCCATCTGTATCGCTACCTCGCTGTGCGACAGGTCATGGAAGAATGCCAGCCCCACGACTTGCCGGTGCTCACCCTCGAGCATCGACATGCAGTAGGCCAGCGCCTTGGCGTCGCGGCTGATGAGCAGCGCATCGATCGGCGTCGCGCGCGGATCGTGCAGGGCGGCCATGACGCCCTCGTCGAACACCGGGCCGTCGATACCGACATCGTGCGCTTGCCTGCGCAGCAGGTCGAGCGCCTTGTTGCGCACGATGGTCGTCATCCACGTCATGGGCGCGGCCAGGTGTGCCTGATAACTGGCGGCGCCATGCCAGATCGCGACGAAACCATCCTGCAGGGCTTCCTCCGCCAATTCCCGCTTACCCAGTATACGCAGCGCGAAGCCAAACAGTTTTGGCGATGTTGCGTCGTAGAGCAGGCGAAACGCGGGCGCGTCGAGCCGCGCCGCTGCTTGCAGCCAGCCCCTCAGTTGTTCGGGATCGATCGGGTGGGAGTCTGGCACCGGGCACCTTGAGGTTAGCGCGTTGGAAAGAAGACTGCTTGTTTCGACAATATCACGCGCTATCGCCGAGCACGCGCACGCGAGCGGCCGCGCCTGTCGTCAAATAGTTGAAACCGAACGCAGCCGGCGCGAGTACAAGCTGCATGCGCCGTGTCGCCGGTTTCGAGCAGATTTCCTGATTGAAATTCTTAAGCATGCGCTGGCGAAGTTTCTTGATTGCTATACCAATGGGAGAACTACCATGACAGACACGAATGTGACCTTGGCACTACTCGAATCACGCAAGCAGAAGCTCGAAAAACGGCGTTCCTTCTTCAAGAATGTCGGCGGCATCAGCGTCGGCATGGTGGGCGGCACCTTCCTGAGCGCCTGCGGCGGCTCGGTCAAGGACGCCATCGCCCAGGCTGCGACGCCGACCGACGTCGACATCCTCAATTTCGCGCTCAATCTCGAGTACCTGGAAGCACAGTTCTATTCGTATGCGGCGCTGGGCATCGGCCTTCCGGCCAATCTGCTGACCGGCGCCGGCACGCAGGGCGCGGTGACCGGCGGCCGCCAGGTGCAGTTCAAGGATCCGCTGGTGGCCCAGTATGCGAAAGAAATCGCGCAGGACGAGATCGCCCACGTCGCTTTCCTGCGCGGCGCGCTCGGCGCGGCGGCGGTGGCCCAGCCGGCGCTGGACATCGGCGGCACCGATCCGAACGGCGCGTTCTCGACCGCGGCGCGCGCCGCCGGCCTGGTCGGCCCGGGCGTCGCTTTCGACCCGTATGCCAGCGACGAGAACTTCCTGCTCGGCGCCTTCATCTTCGAAGACGTCGGCGTGACCGCCTACAAGGGCGCTTCGCCCCTCATCCAGAACAAGACCTTCCTCGAGGCGGCGGCCGGCATCCTGGCGGCCGAGGCCTATCACGCGGGGCTGGTGCGCACGGTGCTGTACTCGAAGGGATTGAGCACGCCGTCGCTGCGCACCGCGGCCGGCGCGATCTCGGACGCGCGCGACAGCCTCGATGGGACGAGCGATGTGGACCAGGGCATCGTCCACGCGTCGGATGCGACCGTGTCGAACATCGTACCGCTGGACAAGGACGGCATTGCCTTCAGCCGCACGCCTGGCGATGTGCTCAATATCGTTTATCTGACCAGGGAGTCGGTCACCATGGGCGGGTTCTTCCCGCGCGGGGCGAATGGGGTGTTGAATATGAGCTCTGCATATTCCTGAGTAGTGACCGGAGGACCTGCCCGCCGGTCCCGGGGGCAGGTCGCGATCGATATTCAAAAACATATCGCAACTCTCAAAAAATTGATTGGATCAGTATCTCGCTTTGTCCTAGGATTGCAGAACAACAATACCGGAGACAAAGTGATGAGACTGACCCGCAGGAACGTCCTGGGCGCTGCCGTCGCCTCGACGGTGGCCGCCGCAATCGCGCCGGCCACCGCCTTCGCCGCCAAACCCCTCACCATCGGCTTCTCGCAAGTCGGCGCCGAAAGCGAATGGCGCACCGCCAACACCGCCTCGATCAAGGACTCCGCCAAAAAGGCCGGCATCAACCTCAAGTTCGCCGACGCCCAGCAGCGCCAGGAAAACCAGGTCAAGGCGATCCGCTCCTTCATCGCCCAGCGCGTCGACGTCATCGCCTTCTCCCCGGTCGTGGAATCGGGCTGGGATACCGTGCTGCGCGAAGCCAAGCGCGCCAATATCCCCGTCATCCTGACCGACCGCGGCGTCAAGGTCAGCGACCAGTCGCTGTACGTTACCTTCCTCGGTTCCGACTTCGTGGAAGAGGGCCGCCGCGCCGCGCGCTGGCTGGTCGAGCACGCGAAGAAGAACCCGAACCGCGCCTATAACATCGTCGAGCTGCAGGGCACCGTGGGTTCGGCCCCGGCCATCGACCGCAAGGCCGGCTTCGCGGAAGTGATGAAAACCGAACCGCGGCTCAAGATCATCCGCTCCCAGACCGGCGACTTCACGCGGGCCAAGGGCAAGGAGGTGATGGAGGCCTTCCTCAAGTCCGAAGGCAAGAACATCACCGTGCTGTACGCGCACAACGACGATATGGCGATCGGCGCCATCCAGGCGATCGAGGAAGCCGGCCTGAAACCGGGCAAGGACATCCTGGTCGTATCGATCGACGGCGTGCGCGGCGCCTTCGAGGCCATGTTGCAGGGCAAGCTGAACGTGACCGTCGAATGCAATCCGCTGCTCGGCCCGCAGCTGATGGAAGCGGCCAAGGCGGTCAAGGCCGGCAAGCCGGTGCCGAAGCGCATCGTGGTGCAAGAAGGCGTCTTCCCGGCCGAAGTCGCAGCCAAGGAATTCCCGAACCGTAAGTATTGAGGCGGCCATGCTCGCCTCGACCACGGCGCTGCCGGTGCTGGACGTCACCGGCATCCACAAGCAATTCCCGGGCGTGAAAGCGCTGTCGGATGCGGGCCTGCGCCTGTATCCGGGCGAAGTCCACACCCTGATGGGCCAGAACGGGGCCGGCAAGTCCACCCTGATCAAGGTGCTGACGGGCGTCTACCAGCCGGAGCGCGGCAGCATCGTGCTCGATGGCGAGCGCATCGAACCGCGCTCGACCCAGCACGCCCAGGAACTCGGCATCAGCACGGTGTATCAGGAGGTGAACCTGTGCCCGAACCTGTCGGTCGCCGAGAACATCTTCATCGGCCGCTATCCGAAACGCTTCGGCATGATCGACTGGCGCCGCATGCGCGGCGACGCGGCCGAGCTGCTCGCGCGACTGCAGGTGAACGTCGACGTCACCCGGCCGCTGGCCAGCTATCCGCTGGCGATCCAGCAGATGGTGGCCATCGCCCGCGCGCTGAACATCTCGGCCAAGGTGCTGATCCTGGACGAGCCCACGTCCAGCCTCGACGAGGCCGAGGTGCAACTGCTGTTCTCGGTGTTGAAGAACCTGCGCGCGCAGGGCATGGCGATCCTGTTCGTGACTCACTTCCTCGAGCAGACCTATGCGATCTCGGACCGCATTACGGTGATGCGCAATGGCGAGCGCGAAGGCGAGTACTTGTGCAGCGAGCTGTCGCGCCTGGCCCTGGTGAACAAGATGATCGGCGTGGCCGCCGACACCCGGCAACAGCCGCAGACCTGTATCGAAGAGGGCCACCAGGCCGGCCCGATCCTCCTGCAAACAAGAGAACTCGCGCGCCGCGGCGTGCTGGCGCCGCTCGACCTCACCATCAAACAGGGAGAGTTGCTGGGCCTTGCCGGCCTGCTGGGTTCCGGCCGCACCGAGACCGCGCGCCTGCTGTTCGGCGCCGATAAGGCCGACAGCGGCGTCATCGACATCGATGGACGTTCGCGCACTTTCGCCGCACCGCGCGATGCGATCCGCGAAGGCATCGGCTTCTGCTCCGAAGACCGCAAGCACGAGGGCGCGATCCTGGACCTGTCGGTCCGCGAAAACCTGATCCTGGCCCTGCAGGCGCGCCAGGGGTTACTGCGCGCGATCCCGCTGCGGCGCCAGCAGGAGCTGGCGGAGTATTACGTCAAACAACTGGGGATCAAGACGGCGAGTATCGAGACGCCGATCGGCACGCTCTCGGGCGGCAACCAGCAGAAAGTGCTGCTGGCGCGCTGGCTGGCCACCGAGCCGAAGCTGATGATCCTCGACGAACCCACGCGCGGCATCGATGTGCGGGCAAAGCAGGAAATCATGGATTACGTCACCACGCTGTGCCACAAGGGCATGGCCATCCTGTTCATCTCGTCCGAGCTGCCCGAGGTGCTGCGCGTCTCCGACCGCATCGTCGTCATGCGCGACCGCAAGGCCTGCGGCGAGTACCGCCGCGGTGAGCTGGACGACAGCTCGGTGCTGCACGTGATCGCAGGGGAGGGCTGCCAATGATCGTCAAGGAACAACCGCCCGTGGCGGCAGCCACCCCGGCTGCGAAACCCATCGCTCCCGTACGCGCCTCGCTGCTCTCGCGGGCGCTGGCACACCACCTGTTCCGCCCCCTGGCCGCGCTGGCCACGCTGCTGCTGATCGACTTCCTCCTCATCCCGGGTTTCTTCCGCCTGGAGATCAAGGACGGCCACCTGTACGGCTCCCTGGTCGACATCGTCAACCGCGCCGCGCCGCTGATGCTGGCGGCGATCGGCATGACGCTGGTGATCGCCACGCGCGGTATCGACATCTCGGTCGGCGCCGTGGTGGCGCTGTCCGGCACCGTGGCCTCGATGCTGATAGGCGGGACGATGGTGATCCAGGACGGCGTGCCGGTCTACGTGGCCGAGACGCCGATGCTGCTGGCGATGGCCGCTGCCCTCGGCGTCGCGCTGCTGTGCGGCCTGTGGAACGGCGCGCTCGTCGCAGGCCTGGGCCTGCAGCCCATCGTCGCGACCCTGATCCTGATGGTGGCGGGGCGCGGCCTGGCCCAGTTGCTCACCGACGGCCAGATCGTCACCGTCTACTATCAGCCGTTCTTCTTCCTCGGCAGCGGCTACCTGTTCGGCTTGCCGTTCGCGCTGTTCGTGGTGGCGGCGGTGTTCGGCGTCACCGCGCTGCTGCTGCGCCATACCGCGCTCGGGCTGTTCATCCAGGCGGTCGGCATCAATCCCGTCGCCGCGCGCCTGGCCGGCATCCGCACCGCGGCCCTGATCGTGTTCGTCTACGTGTTCGCGGCGTGCTGCGCCGGCATGGCGGGCTTGATGATCAGCTCCAACGTCAAGAGCGCGGACGCCAACAACGCCGGCCTGATGCTGGAGCTCGACGCGATCCTGGCCGTGACCCTGGGCGGCACCTCGCTCGCCGGCGGCAAGTTCAGCCTGGCCGGTTCCATCATCGGTGCGCTGATCATCCAGACGCTCACCTACACCATCTATTCGCTGGGCGTGCCGCCCGAGGTCAATATGGTCGTCAAGTCCGTCGTCGTGTTCCTTGTTTGTATGTCGCAGTCGGACCAGTTCAAGGGCCTGTGGAAGCGGAGGGCGGCATGAACGCGGTCGTCAGTCACGCGCGCAGGCTGTCAGGCGCGCCTTCCTTCACCTCGCTGGTCACGGTCGTCCTGCTGGCCGCGATGCTGCTGGTCGGCGGCGCCCTGTACGAAGGTTTCCTGTCGCTGCAGGTGATGCTCAACCTCCTGATCGACAACGCCTTCCTCCTGGTGATCGCGATCGGCATGGGTTTCGTGATCCTGTCGGGCGGGATCGACCTGTCGGTCGGCGCCGTGCTGGCACTGTCGACCATGATCGCGGCCTGGCTGCTGCAGGTGGCGCATTGGCCGCCGCTGGCGGTGATCGCCACCGTGCTGGCGCTGGGTTTCCTGTTCGGCGGCGGTATGGGGGCCGTCATCCATTATTTTCGCCTGCAGCCTTTCATCGTCACCCTGGCCGGCATGTTCCTGGCGCGCGGCCTGTGCTACCTGATCAGCATCGAGTCGATCACGATCGAGGATCCGCTGTTCGTGGCGATGTCGCAGACGCAGATTCCGTTCTTCGGCGGCTTCCTCTCTCCCGGCGCGCTGATCGCACTTGGAATGCTGGCCTGCGCGGTCTGGCTCGCCCACTACAGCGGCTTCGGGCGCGCCGTGTATGCGGTCGGCGGCAACGAGCAATCGGCGGCGATGATGGGGCTGTCGGTCGGCCGTACCAAGATCCTGGTGTATGCCTTCAGCGGCTTCTGCGCCTCGCTGGCGGGCCTGCTGTTCGCGTTCTACATGCTGTCCGGCTACGGCCTGCATGCGCAGGGAACGGAGCTCGACGCGATCGCCGCCGTCGTCATCGGCGGCACCTTGCTCACCGGCGGCTACGGCTACATCCTGGGTGCGCTGTCCGGCGTGCTGGTGCTGGGCACGATCCAGACCCTGATCGCCTTCGACGGCACGCTCAGTTCGTGGTGGACCAAGATCGTGATCGGCGGCCTGCTGTTCGTGTTCTGCGTGGTGCAGCGTGTGATGGCGTTCAAATCACCATGAGACGCCGGGCTGATATGATTTCCTGATGGATACGACAAACCCGAACTGGTTCCTGAAGGCGCGCCTCAAGACGCGCCAGTTGCTGCTGCTGATCGCGCTGGACGATTACCGCAACATCCACCGCGCAGCCGAAGAGCTGCACATGACGCAGCCGGCGGCGTCCAAGCAGATCAAGGACCTGGAAGAGATGCTCGACGTGCGCCTGTTCGAGCGCCTGCCGCGCGGGATGGAGCCGACCATCTACGGCGAAACCATGATCCGCCACGCGCGCATGGCGCTTACCAGCCTGGCGCTGGCGCACGACGACATCGTCGCGCTCAAGGCCGGTCTGGCGGGGCAGGTCGAGGTGGGTGTGATCATGGCGCCGGCGATGGCGCTGCTGCCGCGCGCGATCGCGCGCATCAAGGAGCAGGCGCCGCTGCTGCGCATCGGCGTGCAGCTCGAATCCAGTAATGTCTTGCTCGACAAGCTCAAGCACGGCGCCCTCGACTTCATGATCGGCCGCATCCTGGACAAGGAGGATTCGACGGGCCTGATCTACGAGGAGCTGAGCGAGGAGCCGGCCTGCGCTGTCGTGCGCCCCGGCCATCCGCTGCTGGAACGGTGCGGCCTGACCCTCGAGGACATCGCCGCCAGCCCGTGGATCCTGCCGTCGCCGGGCAGCATCCTGCGCCACCGCTTCGACATGATGTTCCGGCGCGCCGGCCTGCCGCCACCAGTCAACGTGGTCGACACCACGGCGATCCTGCTGGTGACGGCGCTGCTGCAGCAGACCGACTCCCTGCACGTGATGCCGCAAGAGGTGGCGCAGTATTACGCCGCGCTGAACGTGATGCGCATCCTGCCGATCGAGCTGCCATGCAAGATGGATGCCTTCGGCATCATCCGCCAGCAAGACCACTTGCTGTCGCCGGGTGCCGACCTGCTGCTGAAGGCGGTACGGGCCGCCGCCGCCGAAATCTATTGAATTGTGTCGTCGATGCAACCACCAAAAGTCACAGATGTGTAACGGGCGCAGCCCAATCAATTTGCTCGATATAATCCCCAACAATAAGAAAATGTTGGCGGCGGGGCAATAAGAACGCGAGGGGATACGTTCCAGTGTATTAAGCCCAGCCAGCTTCGCGAGAACCACACTGGGTAATCCTGATGAGCAATCTGAGCAGTTTCCCGCCGGCGACCGTCGGCGGCTTGGCGCTGGGAGAGCCGAACACGTGGCCCGAGGGCTTGCGCGCCATCGGCGACCTGATCCTGGCCTCGCGCTTCCCGATGTTCCTGGCCATCGGCGCCGACCTGCGCCTGTTCTACAACGACGCCTATTCCGACCTGCTCGGCGACAAGCACCCGGCAGCGCGCGGCGCGCCGTACGCGAGCGTGCGTCCCGAGCTGTGGGAGCGCATGCGTCCCTATTTCGAACTCGTGCTGGCCGGCGAAGCGACCCAGCTCCAGCACGCCCTGATGGAATTCGAGCGCAACGGCAAGCGCGAGCGGCGTTTCTTTTCCGTCTCGCTGTCGCCGGTGCGCCATGCGGGAGAGGTGGCCGGCGTCTATTGCGTGCTCACCGAAACCACCTCGGACGTGCTGTCCGAGCACCGCCACGCTTTCCACCAGAAGCTGGGCGAGACCCTCGACGGCCTGGACGACGCGGTTAACATCATGAAGGCTACCAGCGCCATGACCGGGCAGACCCTGGGCGTGGCGCGCGTCGGCTACGGCGAGATCGATCCCGCCGGCCGCACCGTCAGCATCGACCGCGACTGGACCGAGGGCCGCATGGCCAGCCTGGCCGGCATGTCGCATGCGCTGGACGATTTTGGGCCCGGCATTGCCGACATGCTGCGCCAGGGCCGCACCGTGCGCATCGACGACGTCGCGGCCGACGCGCGCTCGGCGCCATGCGCCGCGGCCTATGCCGGCATCGGCGCGCGCGCGGTGGTGATCGTGCCGATCATCGAAGAAGCGCGCCTGTCGGCCGTGTTCTACCTGCACGAGCCATTTGCGCGCCACTGGACCGAGCAGGAAACCGCGATGGCCGAGGACGTGGCGCGCCACACGCGCGAGGTGGTGCGCCGCTCGCGCCTGGAGGAAACCCTGCGCGATGCGGCGCTCGAGCGCGACGCGCTGCTGCAGAGCGAGCGCCTGGCGCGGGTGCAGGCCGAGCGCCTGAGCCACGCCAAGGACGAATTCCTGGCCATGCTGGCGCACGAGCTGCGCAATCCCCTGGCGCCGATCAGCAGCTCGGCCAGCCTGCTGAGCATGCAGTTCGCCACCGAGCCGCGCATCTGCCAGACCAGTTCCATCATCAGCCGCCAGGTCAAGCACATGAGCCGCCTGATCGACGACTTGCTGGACGTCTCGCGCGTGACGCGCGGCCTGGTCAAGCTCAAGCTGGCGACGGTCGACTTCCGCGAGGTGGTGACCGGGGCGCTCGACCAGACCCGCCCGCTGGTGCTGGAAAAATCGCACCAGGTGCGGGTGGAGCTGCCCGAGGCGCCGGTCTGGGTGCGCGGCGACCAGACGCGGCTGGTGCAGAGCGTGGCCAATATCGTCAACAACGCCGCCAAGTACACGCCGAAAGGCGGCCAGATCGCGCTCGCGCTCGAGGCGGTCGATGGCCGCATGGTCTTGCGCGTGCGCGACAACGGGTCCGGCATGCCGCCCGACCTGGTGCCCAGCGTGTTCGACCTGTTCACCCAGGGCGCGCGCACGCTGGCGCGCTCGCAGGGCGGGCTGGGGCTGGGCCTGACCCTGGTCAAGCGCCTGGTCGACCTGCACGAAGGCGAGGTGGCGGCGCACAGCGAAGGCGTGGGCTTCGGCAGCACCTTCACGCTGACCTTGCCCTGCGTGGCGGGCGCCTGCGGTGGCACTGACGCGCAGCCGGGCGATCCGGAAGCCGCGCGCGCCGTCCTGCAGCGCAAGCTGCGGGTGCTGATCGTGGACGACAACAGCGACGCCGCCGACAGCCTGTCCACCCTGCTGCAGGTGCAGGGCCATGCCACCTCGGTCGAGTACGACGCCCAGTCGGCGCTGCGCCGCGCGCGCGCCGAGCGGCCCGACGTGATGCTGATCGATATCGGCCTGCCCGACGTCGACGGCTACCAGCTGGCCCAGGAGCTGCGCTCGCTGCCCGAGACGGCGGCCACGGTGCCGGTCGCGGTGACCGGCTATGGCCAGGCCAAGGACCGCGAACGGGCGCTGCAGGCGGGCTTCGCCCACCACCTGGTCAAGCCGGTCGACATGACGGCGCTGGCGCGCATCCTCGAGTCCAGCGCGGCGCTTGCGGCGACTGCAGAAGCGGCAGCGGCTTGCGTGACGCCCAAGCCGGCGTCGGCGTCCGAATCCGAAGAGGCGATGGCGCCGGCCTGAATCGACCGTCGGACCACGGCCGTCCGTGGCGGGAGTATGATTGTGCTTCCGTCAATGAAAGGATGAGCATGTCCGAATTTGTCATCACCGCTCCCGCAACGCCATCGGTGGCCGTGGCCGGTTCTGAAGCCCGTTTTCCGGTGCGCCGCGTGTTCTGCGTCGGCCGCAATTACGCCTCGCACGCGCGCGAGATGGGCAGCGACCCGAACCGCGAACCGCCGTTCTTCTTCACCAAGCCGGCCGACGCCGTGGTGCCCGCCAGCGGCGCGGTGCCATATCCGCCGTCGACCGACGACCTGCACCACGAGATCGAACTGGTGGTGGCGCTGGGCGCGGGCGGCGCCAACATCGACCCGGCCAAGGCGCTCGACCTGGTGTGGGGCTATGGCGTGGGCCTGGACCTGACCCGGCGCGACCTGCAGGCGGTGGCCAAGGACACCGGCCGCCCATGGGACATGGCCAAGGGCTTCGACGCTTCGGCGCCGTGCAGCGCCCTGCATCCGGTGAGCGCAGTGGGCCATCCGGCCGAAGGCCGCATCTGGCTGGAAGTGAACGGCGCCCTGCGCCAGGAAGGCAACCTCAATGAACTGATCTGGCCGATCGCCGACGTGATCGCCTACCTGTCGCGCTTCGTGACGCTGGCGCCGGGCGACTTGATTTATTCGGGCACGCCGTCGGGCGTGGCGGCGCTCAAGCCGGGCGACCGCGTGCGCGGCGGCGTCGATGGCGTCGAGACCTTCGAGCTCGAGATCCGCTGATCGTCGATCAAGCTCTCCATCTGCGCCTGCAAGGCCTGGCGCGCCGCATCGAGCTGCGCGCCGTTGGTCTTGCCCGATAGCGCAGAAAGGTCCTTGCGGCCCAGAAAGCTAGGGTCAGGTCTGACATTCGGACACGAGCTCAGCCTTCAGAAACATCGATTGTCGAGGCCGTGTCCAAATGTCAGACCTGACCCCGGTGTTGGTGGTCTGACCCCGCTGTTGGTGGTCGAAAAGAATTTCCATGAGGTAGGTTGTGCGAATGCGACGAGCTGGGCATTGTGCCAGTCTTTGGGAAGGGGTGAAACCGGACCAGATGCGCTAGGCTGGCGGTATCGCGTACGAGGAGCCGATCATGAAAATGTACCGCTCATTCTGCTGCATCGTCGCCGGCTGCTTCCTGGCGCTGGCGGCGCAGGCCGCCGAACCGTCGATGCCCGCGGGCTTCAAGACTGCCAGCGTCCAGACTGCCGACGGCGCCACCATCCACTTGCGCACTGGCGGCAAGGGCCCGGCGGTCGTGCTGATCCACGGTTTCGGCGACACCGGCGATATGTGGGGCCCGCTGGCCGCGCGCCTGGCCAGGCACCACACCGTCATCGTGCCCGACTTGCGTGGGATGGGCCTGTCGTCGAAGGCGCCGGGCGGCTACGACAAGAAATCGCAGGCCGCCGATATCCGCGCCGTGGTCGAGCGCTTCGGCAAGGACCGGGCCGACGTGGTCGGCCACGATATCGGCACCATGGTCGCTTATGCGTATGCGGTGCGCTATCCGGACAAGGTGACCCGGCTGGTCGTGATGGATGCGCCCGTGCCCGGCGTGGCGCCGTGGGACGAACTGGTGCTCGATCCCCGCCTGTGGCATTTCAATTTTGGCGGCAAGGAGGCCGAACGCCTGGTGGCGGGCCGCGAACGCATCTTCCTGGACCGCCTGTGGAACCAGTTCGCCGCCGACCCGGCCAAGGTGGACGAGGCCACCCGGGCCTACTACACCAGGCTGTATGCGCAACCCGGCGCCATGCGGGCCTCGTTCGCGCAATTCAATACCATCGCCACCCACGACGTGGCCGACAACCGCAGCGCATCGAAGGTCAAGCTGACGATGCCGGTGCTGGCGGTGGGCGGCGAAAAATCGTTCGGCCCGATGATGGCCACGGTGATGCGCAATGCCGCGCTCGACGTGCGGCAAGCTGTCGTGCCGGGCGCGGGCCACTGGATGATGGAAGAAAATCCGGACGCCACCGTCAAGCTGATCGACGATTTCCTGAACGCCGACGTTGCCGCCCGCTGAGCCAACACGAGCTGTGCCCTATATAGCTATGTCCCGCTCAATGCATTGAGATGCGTCAGTGCGCATGAACTGATACGCTAGCGATAACGACGCACTTTGCGCCAGATCGAGCGGAGGTTGTCATGTCGCAAGTCGCATTGATCACCGTGCATGGCATGGGGGAAACACTGCCCGCGTATGCGGATGGGTTGATGGCGCAGCTGCGCAGCCGCCTGGGCGGGCTGGCGGCGCAGGTGACGATGCGCTCGGTCTATTATCAGGGCATCCTGCACGAGAACCAGCGCCAGGTCTGGGAGCGCACGGCCGCCGGCGGCAAGGTGCGCTACGACGCCTTGCGCAAATTCGTGCTGTACGGCCTGGGCGACGCCGCCGGGCTGGAAACCCGCAAGGAGATCCCCGGCTCGGTCTATGAGCTGGCCCAGGGCGAGATCGCGAGTGCGCTGCTCTCGTGCCATGCGGCCCGCCCCGACATGCCGGTGGTGTTTGTCGCCCAGTCGCTGGGTGGACAAGTGCTGTCGAGCTATCTGTACGACGCCCAGAAGGCGGCTGCCGGGCGGCCGGTCGGCGCCGGCATCTGGCGCAACGTCGACGCCTGGGCCTCTGGCGCGCTGGGTCGTCCTCTGACCGCGAGCGAACGGGTGTTCCTGGGCGGAGGTACTTGCGCCGGCCTGGTCACCACCGGCTGCAATATCCCGATCTTCGTCGCCGCGCACAAGGAGATGGACATCATCCCGATCGCGCCGCCCACCTCGCTGTTCAAGTGGGTCAATTTCTACGACCCGGACGACGTGCTGGGCTGGCCGCTGCAGCCGCTGTCGGGCGGTTACCGGGCCTTGGTCGAGGACCGCGCGATCAATGCCAGCGGCAGTATTGGCAGCCTGCTCGCGCGCAGCTGGAATCCGCTGTCGCACGAGAATTATTGGGAAGACGGCGCGGTGCTGGACGCGATCGCCGCCATGCTGCGCCGCCTGGCGGCTTAGGCCAATCCACTCACGTCATTCCCGCGCAGGCGGGAATCCAAGTTTCATGCTCGGCCAATGAAGCTTGAGCTGGCAACTACGCTACGGCCTTGGATTCCCGCCTGCGCGGGAAGTCATTCCTGCCAGTGGCAGGAATGACGGGCTGGCTATCACATCGCCAGTGCCGGGCTCTTGCGCAGCGCCAGGCGCGGGCGCGCATCCGTCTCCGCATTGCCCAGCCTGAACCCTGCCGCCACCTCGGCCAGGCGCGCCGCCTGTTCCTGCATGCTGGCCGCGGCCGCGGCGGCCTGTTCCACCAGCGCCGCGTTCTGCTGCGTCACCTGGTCCATCTGCGTGATCGCCTCGTTCACCTGATGGATGCCGGTGCGCTGTTCCTGGGTGGCCGAGGTGATCTCGGACATCATGTCGGTCACGCGCGCCACGCTGGTCACGACGTCGTTCATCGTGGTGCCGGCCTGCTGCACCAGGGCCGTGCCGGCGTTCACCTGGGTCATCGAGTCGCCGATCAGGCCCTTGATTTCCTTGGCCGCGCTGGCCGAGCGCTGCGCCAGGTTGCGCACCTCGCTCGCCACCACGGCGAAGCCGCGGCCCTGTTCGCCGGCCCGCGCCGCTTCCACCGCCGCATTCAGGGCCAGGATATTGGTCTGGAAGGCGATGCCGTCGATCACGCCGATGATGTCGACGATCTTGCGCGCCGAGGCGTCGATCGAGCCCATCGTGTCGACCACCTGGCCGACGATGGCGCCGCCGCGCGCCGCCACTTCGGAGGCCGTCTGCGCAAGGCCATTGGCCTGCACCGCATTGTCGGCGTTCTGGCGCACGGTCGCCGTCAGTTCTTCCATCGAGGCCGCCGTCTCTTCAAGCGAGCTGGCCTGCTGCTCGGTGCGGCTCGAGAGGTCGAGGTTGCCGGCCGCGATTTCTCCCGATGCGGTGGAGATGGCGGTGGTGCCTTGCTGCACCTCGGCCACGACCCGGGCCAGGGCGCCGTTCATGGTTTCCAGGGCCCGCATCAGGTCACCGACTTCGTCTTTCGGGTAGGTGGCGAAGGTATTGCCGAGGTTGCCCGCCGCCACCGTCCTGGCCACGTCCAGGGCGCTGTCGAGCGGCCGGGTGATGCTGCGCGTGATCATGACGGCGGCCACCGAGCCGAGCGCCGTGGCCAGCACGGTGAGCAGGATGACCAGGCGCGTGCTGCGCTCGTTCGCGGCTTCGATGTCGAGCGCGATCTGGTCGATCGATTTGCGCTGGATTTGCAGCAGGCTCAGCACACGCGCGCCATAGGCGGTCGCGGCCGGGGAAAAGACCGCTTCATAGGCTTGCTCGGCGCCGGCGGCGTCGCCCGCGGTGCGGGCGTTCATCACCACTTCCTTAGCGGCCTGGTATTGCTTGCGCAGGCCCAGGATCTCTTGCAGCGTCTGTTTTTCTTCGGGCGAATCGAGCAGGACTTCGACCTTCTTGAGGATCGCGGTGGTGTCGGTGACGCTGTCCTTGATCGGCTTGGCGAACACGGTCGAGAGGGTGCTGTCGGTGCTGCGCGCGATCAGCGAGGTGCGGGAAATCGCCGAATAGGTCATGACATACCAGTCCGACACCAGGCGTTCCTTGGCCAAGGGCTTTTGCATCATCTGGTGGGTGGCTTCGGCACTGCTGCGCGTGGTGTACAGCGCGAAGGCGGTGCCGGCCAGGGAGAGGACGAGGATCGTGGCGAACGCCAGCGTCAGGCGCGAGCCGATGCGTAGATTTTTTAACACGATGTCAATAACCCGTAGAAACGGAAAATTCCGTAGGGCAAGTATCACCTGTTTAAACCTAAAATGAAATCTCCCGATGTGCTAGCTGTTGTATGGACGCATCGTATGTTAAATCGGCGAATTCACACCTTACGCGCCGTTTCTTCCGGACTCGTTCAGGGTGAAGAGGGGACGGATATCGCCCGCCACCGTACCGCGCGCATTCTTGATGGCCGGCTGGCGGTAGCGCTCGAGCGCGGCCTTGCGCCCGGCGTCGAGCAGGCCGAGCTGGTCGAGCACGGCATACACCGCCGGATGCAGCGCGCGGCTGTTACCGTCCGCGATCTTGATCGCGATGCCGATCCCGGCCGAGCGCACGCCGATCGCCTGCACTGCGTCGGCGCCGATCTTGGCCACCCAGTCGCCGCCGCCCGCCGTCATCCAGTGCAGGTCGGTACGCTCCTGGCCCGAGACCATATCGGGCCGCGCCGTCATGGCCTCGCCCAGGATGCCCATCGCGCCGCCCAGCTGCGGGTCGCTGCTGCCATGCGCCAGGCGCGCATACAGCTGCGCCAGCGACGACAGCGGCAGCGCGTAGTTCGGCGCCGAACAGCCATCGAGCCCGGCCGGCATGGCGTCCTCCGGCAGCCCAACGGTGTCGGCCAGCGTGGCGCGGATCGCCTGCTGCAGCGGGTGGGCGCGGTCGACGTAGTTGGCGGTGGGCGCGTCGTGCAGCCGGCACCAGGCCAGGAAGCCGCTGTGCTTGCCGGAACAGTTGTGGTGCAGCGGCGTCCATTGCGCATCCGGCGGCGGCTTCGTTCCCGTGAACTCGTAGTGCAGCGGCTGCGCGCAGCCGCATTCGAGGTGGCCGGGGTCGAGGCCGATCTTGTCCAGGATCGCGCGCACGCCTGCGAGGTGCATGTCCTCGCCCGAATGGCTGGCGCACAGCAGCGCCACTTCGTCCGGCGTGAGGCCGAAGCGCGCCGGGCCGTCGGACAGGATGAAGGGCAGGGCCTGGAACGGTTTCAGGGCCGAGCGGGTGAAGGTCGGATAGTCCGGGTCGCCCGCCGACCACAACAGCCGGCCGCGGGTGTCGACCACGGCGATCGAGCCCCAGTGGACGTTCTCGATCACATTGCCGGAGTCGGGATAGCCGCGCGTGGTCGCGACGAGGGGAATCGCTTGCATGGGTTGGTCTGGTTGGTTGTCGATGACGCTAATGTACGGCATCCGTACGCGATGCAGACACACGCTTGGCATGGCCTCGCCGAAGCAGGCATCCAATTGGGAGCGGTGACCGTATCTTGGTTCGACTCATCTTTTTTGCATTGAATCCTAGCTGAAAGGTCCTCAATATGTGCCCCAAGAATTGCCGCGCCCGCCGCGGCATCTGCCCGGTCGATCGGTCTCGAAACAAGCCTGGAAACAGGCATGCAGACGGGGTGCAGACGTGTGCGAACGACACGCATATGCACCTCCCGTTCACTTCACGTTTTCAGCATTTCATCGCGCGTTTCGGCGCTTCATCCCATTGCCGCTTGAGTGCGCGCGAAGTCTGGCTAGACTACTTTCATCGCCAGACAAAAAGCAGCCCTGGCGACAACGAAACACGTGGACCACGCGGCCTCTTCACGAGCGATCGAACGCTTGCCGCACCGGTTCTTCTTCGCACTCGACCTGAAAGGAAAGACATCATGCGCATCAAGCACATCGCCCTGTTCGCCGCCATCGCCGCCGTTTCGTTCTCCAGCGGCGCAGCGCCGCAAACGACCGACAATGAAGTGAAAGTCCGCGCCCCCAACGTCAAGCAGGTCATGATGGCGCCGTTCATGTATGACCGTGTGCAGGGTGAATACGCGCTCGAAGACGGCCGCGTCCTCCAGGTGAAGGGCAAGATCGGTGACGGTCAACGTGCGCTGTATGCCGACCTGGGCGACGGGCCCGTCGAACTGGTCCACGTCGGCAAGAAGCGCTTTGTTGCCGTGGACCGGGACCTGAGCCTGCGCTTCCAGGGCGACCGGATTCCGGAGACTGTCTTCGTGCGCGAAGGCGACAAGCGCGCCGTGGCATCGGTCCAGCGCTGAGTCAGCGTTCGCGCACGCAGTGCTCAAGCCTGCGTTGAACCGAAGCGCCCAGCCTGGTAGTCGGCAATCGCCTGCACGATCTCTTCGCGGGTGGTCATGACGAAGGGCCCGTGCGCCACCACCGGTTCGCGGATCGGTTCGGCATGGCCGAACAGCAGCAGCGAATCGGCCTCGGCCCTGATGTGCAGGGCGTCGCCGTCGTCATCCAGTTCCACCAGTTGGTAAGCGTTGACGAGATCGCCGTGGTCGCCCACGCCGATGCGTCCACGCACCACATACAGCAGCACGTTGCGTCCCTGCAGGCCGGCTACCGTCAACTGTCCTCCGGCCTGCATCGCGACCGTGCTCATGAACACGCCAGTCAGCGACCGCACCGGCCCTGTATTCTCTTCCCATTCGCCGGCGATCAGGTTCATGGTCACCTTGCCGCCATCGAGCGGCAGGGCGGGGATCTGGTCGCGCTGCAGCCCCGTGTAGGCAGGCGCGCTCATCTTCAGGCGCGACGGCAGATTCACCCACAGTTGCAGGATCTCGAGCGGGCCGCCGTGTTCCAGAAAATCGCGCGGCGATACCTCGGCGTGCACGATGCCGCTACCGGCCGTCATCCACTGGATGCCGCCGGCGTGGATCACGCTTTCATGGCCGGCACTGTCGCGGTGCGCCAGCATGCCGTCGACGATGAAGGTGACCGTTTCGAAGCCGCGGTGCGGATGCGGTCCGAACGGGAGGCCGCGGTTGTGCGGCCCGTAGACCTGCGGGCCGTGGTGGTTCAGGAACAGGAAAGGATCGATCTGATCGAGCTGGTCCGAGGGCACGGGACGCTGCGTCAGCAGGTCGCCGATATCGTCGCGCAGGGCGGGGTGCAGGCGGCGGATGGTCTTGTCGGTCATGGTGCGTTTTCTCTCGGTGCGAAGCGCGTAACGATACGCGGAAAACGCGGATCTGGTGCGCACATGCCTGTGCTAGACTCCTTGCGCATTTGCAATCATGGATTCATGGAGACCGGCGCCGTATGTACAAGAAAGCCCTGATTGCCAGCCTGGTGCTGGCGTGGACCACCACCGTCGCATCCGCCGCCGCTTCGGCGCCGGCCCCGAGCGAGACCGCCGTCAGCGCCGCCAAGTATGCGGTGCAGACTTACCGCAACGACGTGGTCGACACGCTGGCCAAACTGGTCAGCTTCAATACGGTGGTCGACGCGCGCTACCCGTCCGACAAGAACCCGGTCCACATCGCGTTCAAGGCCGCATTGAAAGAGGAGGCCGAGCGTCTCGGTCTCGATTACCAGGATCATGGCTGGACCGTCATCGTCGGTCTCGGCAAGGGCACTGAGCGGGTCGGTATCGTGACCCATGGCGACGTGCAGCCGGTCGATCCCGCCAAATGGAAGAAGTCGCCGTTCGTGCTCGACCGCACCAGCGAGCCGGGCAAGCTGATCGCGCGCGGCGCCGAGGACGACAAGGGACCGATCGCCACCGCGCTGTATGCGATGAAGACGATCCGCGACCGCCAGATCCCCTTGAGCAAGCGCATCGAACTGTACGTGTACATGGGCGAGGAATCGGACTGGGGACCCTTGACCGAATTCCTCAAGACCCACGTGCCGCCGCAAATGAGCATCACGCTCGACGCCGAGTATCCGGTGGTGACGGCAGAGAAGGGCGGCGGCACCGTGGCCGTGACGATCCCGAAGGCCGGCGCCGCGATTCCCGCGGCGGGCGAACTCCATATCGCCGAATTCAGGGGCGGCTCCTTCAATACCCAGATCCCCGAAGACGCCGAGGCGCTGGTTGCCAACGCCACGCCGGAGATCGAGGGGCAGATCCGCGCGCGCGCCGCCAACCAGGAAGGCATGCGCTACACCTTCGAGCGCCAGGGCGCGAACCTGAAGGTGGTCGCGAAAGGCGTGTCGGCCCATTCATCGAAACCGCAGGAAGGCGTGAACGCGGTCAGCATGCTGGCCGACGCGCTGTCGGTGCGCAGCTGGCCGAACACGGTGGCCGGCGGCGTGGTGAACTACCTGAACGACCTGGTCGGCACCGGCTACCACGGCGAGAAGTTCGGCAAGATCGCCTACCGCGACAGCTTCATGGGACCGATGACCTTCAAGCCGACCGTCATCCGCCAGCTGGACGAGGGCATCGAGGTCGCGATCAATGTGCGCCGGCCGCGCGGCAAGTCGACGGAGCAGCTGACGTCCGAGATCGATGCCGCCCTGGCCGACTGGCAGGCGCGCCGGCTGCCGCTGGCGAACGTCAAGGTCGGCGTGCGCGAGCCGTGGATCCTCGAGAACGCGCCGCAAGTACCGACCTTGCTGTCGACCTTCTCGTATTTCACCGGCATGAAGGACGCGAAGCCGGTGGCGATCGGCGGCGGCACCAATTCGCGCCTGTTCCCGAACGCAGTCAGCTTTGGTCCATCGATGCCGGGGCAGAAGTACACCGGTCACTCGGAACACGAATTCATCACCACCAAGCAGCTGCTGTTGAATTTGCAGATGTACACGGCGGTGCTGGTTGAGTTGGCTAAATAGGCTGGCCAAATAAGCCGGCCACATCCGCCGGCCCGACCCTCCGGGCCGGTCGTCTCCCGCCCTCTCCCTCGCAGTTGAAACGCCGCTCTTGCCTACGATGAGCAGGTAGGCGTTTTGCTTGCCAAAACGTGTAAAAAATTCTAATTATTGCGTAGGTGCGGGACTACAATGATCCTGCCAGTTGACATTCGCCCAGACGCTCTCCCTGCCAATTCACGCCGTATGCCAAGGGCTGTCTCGCCCCTGTGACAGGGCAGTATTGACGCCCGGAAAATGCTCAAATTCCGCGTAGAAAGTGTGGCGAAAACAGCATGTTAGGATCGGTTTCTCGTGCCGCGAGCGCGCCGATGCCTTGGTATTCGGCGTGCGCGCTCGCGCCTGACCGAATGCTCCACCGACCTGAACTGTTGCCATGCATAGTAAAGAATTCAAGAAACCGGACGGGCGCAACCTGACCCTGTACAGCAATATGCCGATCCCGGACGGCATCGTTGCGACCAGCCCGTTCCCCGAGCCGCAGCATGCAAATCCGCACCTGCGCTGGCATTCGCTGCGCGGCGAATGGGTGACCTATGCCGCCTTTCGCCAGAACCGCACCTATCAGCCGCCGCCGCAATACAACCCGCTGGCGCCGACCGTGGACGATGAACATCCGACCGAGATGCCGGCCGGCGACTACGAGATCGCCGTGTTCGACAACCGCTTTCCCTCGCTGGCGCTGGAGTCGCACGATCCGCCATTGGCGACGGTGCCGACCGCGCCGGCCAACGGCCATTGCGAGGTCGTGGTGTTCACGCAAGACCCGAATGCGGCGCTGGCCCACCTGCCGCTGTCGCGCATCGAGCTCTTGCTGCAGGTCTGGGGCGACCGCACCACGCGCATCGGCAATCACCAGAACATCCACTATGTACTGCCGTTCGAGAACCGCGGCGCCGAGGTCGGCGTGACCCTGCACCATCCGCATGGCCAGGTCTATGCCTATCCCTTCGTGCCGGCGGTGCCGGCGCGCATGCTGGCGCAGGAGCGCGAATACTATCTGCAGCACGGCGCCAGCCTGCTGTGCGACATGGCGCGCGACGAGGCCGCCGACGGCCGGCGCGTGCTGTACCAGGACGACTACGCGATCGCCTTCGTGCCGGCCTGCGCCCGCTATCCCTACGAGGTGTGGGTGATGCCGACCGCGCCGTGCAAGGATTTCGCCGCGCTCACGCCGCCGCAGCGCGAAAGCCTGGCGCGCGCGCTCAAGACCGTGCTGCTCAAGTACGAGACCCTGTGGAACCGGCCTTTCCCTTACCTGATGGCCTGGTACCAGGCCCCGACCGACGGTGCGCAGCACCCGGAAACCCAGCTGCACGCCCAGTTCTATCCGCCTTACCGCACGCGCGACCGCCTGAAATACCTGGCCGGCACCGAGCTGGCGGCCGGCATGTTCGCGATGGACGTGCTGCCCGAAACCACGGCCTATGAATTGCAGCAGGTCGAAGTGAACCTGGAGGACGCCGCATGACGGAGATGGATATGCGTGCCCTTGAAGTGGCCGACAAACTGGCGCTGCTGCGCGCCACCCTGGCCCAGGAAGGCGCCGGCGCGGTGCGCCTGCGCGGCACCGACTGGTTCGCCTGGGTGACGGCCGGCGGCTCGAGCGCGGTGCTGTTGACGACCGGCGTCGGCATCGCCGAGGTGCTCGTCACCGCGGACGACGCCTGCGTGCTGACCGACGAGATCGAGGGCGAACGCCTGCGCGCCGAAGAAGTCCCGGGCGGCTTCACCTTCCACATCGAACCGTGGGCCGAGCCGGAGCTGCGCGAGCGCTTCGTCGCGGGTGCGGCCCAGGGCCGCGCCATCCTGTCCGACCGTCCCGTGGGCGAAGAGCGACCCTTGCCGCTGGCGCTGCGTCAACGCAAGCTGGTGCTGGGTGACGCCGAGCAGGTGCGCTACCGCCTGCTGGGCCGCGAGGCGGCCGAGGCGATGACCGAGGTGCTGCACCGGGCCCGTCCCGACTGGACCGAACAGCAGCTGGCTGGCGCCGGCGCCGAGGCGCTGTGGCAGCGCGGCATCCATCCGGCCCTGGTGCTGGCGGCCGGCGCGCGCCGCCTGCCCCTGTACCGCCACGCGACGCCGTCGCACGAGCCGCTCGGCGAGCGCGCCATGCTGGTGTTCTGCGCGCGCCGCCACGGCTTGTATGCCAACCTGACCCGCTTCGTCAGCTTCGGCGGCGCGGGTTCGGCGCCCGAGGCCCAGCGCGCGCTGATGGACGTCGAGGCCACGGGCCTCGCCGCGGTGGCGCCCGGTAAATCGCTGTCGAGCGTGTACCACGCGCTGGCCCAGGCCTACCACCACGCCGACGTCGAAGGCGCGATCCGCGAGCACCACCAGGGCGGCATCACCGGCTACCTGGCGCGCGAGATCGTGGCCACCGCCAGCACCGCGACCCAGCTCGAAGAAGGCATGGCCTTCGCCTTCAATCCCAGCTATGGCGGCATGAAGATCGAAGACACCTTTTTGCTTGGCCCGCAGGGGCTGGAAAACCTGACGTTCGATCCCGGCTGGCCGGCGCTGGACGTCCATGGCCGCAAGCGGCCGCTCTGGCTGGAGGCGCAAGCATGACCTTGAACCCCGACACCTTCTTTGGCGGCGCGCCCGAAGTGAACGCCTCGGCCCCAGGCCGGGTCAACCTGCTGGGCGAGCATACCGACTACAACGACGGCTTCATGCTGCCGGTGGCCACGCCCCAGCGCACCATGGTGGCGATCAGCCGCAGCGGCGACGACCATTTTCATTTCTATTCGCCGAACCTCGATGCGAGCGTGACTTTTGCCCGCGACGGCAGCGCGCCGCAGGGCTTTGGCAGCTATATCGAAGGCTGCATCCGGCTGGTGCAGGCGGAAGGGATCGAGGTGCCGCCGCTGCGCGTGTATGTCGAGACCGACCTGCCGGTCGGCTCGGGCCTGTCGTCGTCGGCCGCGCTCGAGGTGGCGACCCTGCGCGCCATGCGCGCGCTGCTGGGGTTCGAACTCGACGACGTCAAGCTGGCCCGCATCGCCCAGCGCGCCGAGATCGAATATGCGCGCGTGAACTGCGGGATCATGGACCAGATGGCGTCCAGCCTGGCCGACGAGAGCAATATGCTGTTCATCGACGCCCGCACGCTGGAACACCGCCTGGTGCCGCTGCCCGCGGACACCGAATTGATCGTGGTCGACTCGGGCGTGGCGCGCAAGCTCGCGGCCAGCAAGTACAACGAGCGCCGCGCCGAGTGCGAGGAGGGCGCGAAGAAGCTCGGCGTGCAGGCGCTGCGCGACGTGGCCGACCCGTCCGCGGTGGAGGCCCTGCCATCGCCGCTGCGCGAGCGGGCGCGCCACGTGGTGCGGGAAAACCTGCGCGTGCTCGAAGCCGCGCAAGGCGTGAGCGCCGAGCGCTTCGGCGAATTGATGAATGACTCGCACTTCAGCCTGCGCGACGACTACGAGGTCTCGATTCCCGAGCTCGACGCGCTGTGCGAGGCCTTGCGCGCCGCTCCCGGCGTGCTGGGCGCGCGCCTGACCGGCGCCGGCTTCGGCGGCGCCTGCGTGGCGCTGTGCCGCAAGGGCCAGGCGCAGCAAGCCGCCGCCAGCGCGCTGGCGGCCTATGACCAAGATGGACGCCAAGGCCGGATCCTGGTGCCGGTGCCGACAGACAGAAAGGACCACGATGAACCAGTTTGAATATCCCCGTCCACAGCTGGTGCGCGACCAGTGGCAGAACCTGAACGGAAAGTGGCGGTTCTGCTTCGACGACGAGGGCAGGTACTTCATGCCGTCCGACGTCAAGGAGTGGACCCACGAAATCACCGTGCCGTTCGCCGCCGAGACCGAGATGAGCGGCATCCAGGACACGGGTTTCCACCGCGTGGTCTGGTATGAGCGCGACTTCGAATTGAAGCCCAACGACGGGCGCACGATACTGCACTTCGGCGCGGTCGACTACGCTGCGCGCGTGTGGATCAACGGCCAGCTGGTGGCCGAGCACGAGGGCGGCCATACGCCGTTCGCGGCCGACATCACCTGCGCCATGCAGGCCGACGGCAAGCAGACGGTGACGGTGTGGGTCGAGGACGATCCGGCCGACCTGGCCAAGCCGCGCGGCAAGCAGGACTGGCTGCTCGATGCGCACTCGATATGGTATCCGCGCACGACCGGCATCTGGCAGACCGTCTGGGTCGAGCAGGTGGCGCCGACCTATATCCAGAAACTTCGCTGGACGCCGGTGTTCGAGACCTACGAGATCGGCTGCGAAGTGTTCGCGGCCGGCGACATCCAGCAGGAGCTGTTTGTCGAGGTCAAGATCTGGCATGGCGACCAACTGCTGGCGGACGATTACTACAAGCTGCTGGCGGGCGAAGCCAACCGCAAGATCGCGCTGTCCGACCCCGGCATCGACGATTCGCGCAACGAGATCCTGTGGAGCCCCGAGCGGCCGACCCTGCTCGACGCCGAAGTGACCCTGCGCTGCGGCGACGTGGTGCTGGACCGCATCCGCTCGTACACGGCGCTGCGCTCGGTATCGATCAACCGCGACCGCTTCATGCTCAATGGCCGCCCTTACCAGCTGCGCCTGGTGCTGGACCAGGGTTACTGGCCGGAATCGTTCATGACGGCGCCGTCGGACCAGCACCTGAAGCGCGACGTCGAGCTGGCCAAACTGATGGGCTTCAATGGCGTGCGCAAGCACCAGAAGATCGAGGACCCGCGCTTTTTATACTGGGCCGACAAGCTGGGCCTGCTGGTATGGGAAGAGATGCCCTCGGCCTACCGCTTCAGCCCGCGCGCCATCACGCGCATGGTCAAGGAATGGACCGAGGCGATCGAACGCGACTACAGCCATCCCTGCATCATCGTGTGGGTGGCCTTCAATGAGTCGTGGGGCGTGCCCAACCTGACCCTGACCCAGGCGCATCGCAATGCGGTGGAAGCACTATACCACCTGACGCGCACGCTCGATTCGACCCGTCCGGTGATCGGCAACGACGGCTGGGAAGCGTCGGCCACCGACATCCTCGGCATCCACGACTACGACAGCGATCCGGAAAAAATCCTGGCGCGCTACGCCGTCACCGATCCGGTGCGCACCCTGTTCGACCAGCGGCGTCCCGGCGGGCGCATCCTGACCCTGGATGGTTTCCCGCACCGCGGCCAGCCGATCGTGCTGACGGAATTCGGCGGCATCGCCTACGATCCGAAACAGACCCCGAACCCGGACGAGAGCACCTGGGGCTATAGCCGCGCGCACACGGCCGAGAGCTACCTCAAGCAGTACCGGCGCCTGCTGCAGGTGGTCAACGAGACCTTCATGTTCAGTGGCTTCTGCTATACCCAGTTCGCCGACACCTTCCAGGAAGCCAATGGCTTGCTGAATGCCGACCGGACGCCCAAGCTGCCGCTGGAAGTCATCAGCAATGCGACGCGCAACATCCCGATGTTTCACCGCGAGGTGGAAGAGGGCAAGGAC
Organism: Massilia sp. CFBP9026; assembly: GCF_034045165.1. Lineage (NCBI taxonomy): Bacteria > Pseudomonadati > Pseudomonadota > Betaproteobacteria > Burkholderiales > Oxalobacteraceae > Massilia > Massilia sp. CFBP9026. The sequence continues at coordinate 25,982 of NZ_JAXCWH010000003.1, read as the reverse complement.
CCGGGCACGCCCTGAGCCCGGCAAGCCCCTGGCTTCTCGCACAGGTGGACGGCCGGCCCACCCGGCGGCGCTGTCCGGCTAGCGCTGGATGCTGCCGCCCGTCACATTGACACGGTCGCCGCTGCGGAAATCGGGCGTGGTGCCGTGGGTGACCACCTGCGTGCTGCCGTCGTCCATGCGCACCGTGACGCGATAGGACTGGCTGCCGCCGGCGCTGCTGGTGGCGCCGGCCGCACCGCTGCTGCCCATCGATGAATCGCCCTCGGTAATGCCGCTCGACGCCGGCAGGATCTCGATCGCCAGCACGGTGCTGTTGGGCGCTGCGCTGGCCGCGGCGGCGCCCGCGGTCGATGCGCTGCCGCCACGGTCATCCTGCATGCTGGAGGTGCCGGAACCGCTGCTGCCGGAGGCGCCCGAGCTGCCCGAACTGCCCGACGTGTCCGCACCGCCCGAGGTGTCGGTAGTGCCCGAGACGCCCGCGCTGTCCTGGGTGCCATCGGTGGTCGTGCCGCTGCTTCCCGAGGTGCCGGAGCTGCCGGAGCTGCCGCTGGTGCCCGAGCCGTAGTCGCTGGTACCGGTGCTGCCGCTGGTGCCGCTGTCGCCACTCGACGAGCTGCCACGCATGGCGTTGCACCCCGAAATGGCGAGCGCGACCGCCAGCAGGCCCGCCATGGCCAAGCTCTGGTGAGTTTGCTTCATGATCAACTCCTCGTTTGGATGTTTAGTGGGGGATGTGACGATGCCGCGCGCCACGAGGATAAGAGGCGCGAAGCGCGTCAGCGTTCCAGCTGACTTCCTTTGGAGGCCGGTTCGATCAAGCGCGAGGGTACTTTGCGGAACCTGAACGGACGATGATGGTCAGTGGCGGCGTGGCGCCGGCTGTGGGGCGAGGGTGGCCAGCACCGCCAGCACGGTGGAGGCGAGGGTGGCGGCCGTGACGTCGACCAGCCAGTCGCGCACGTCGCCCGAGCGATACGGGAAGAAACTTTGCACCCATTCGTCGACGGCGCCCATCAGCGCGATGGCCAGCATTGCTTTCAAGGCGCGCTGCAGCGGCGTGCCGGTGGCGCCCAGGAACCACAGTGCGGCCAGGAAGGCGTAGGTCATGCCGTGCAGCACCGCGCCGGACGCATAGGCGCCCACCTCGGCGCGGGCGCCGGGAATCGAGCCTGCCACCAGGATGGCCAGCAGCCCAAGCAGGGCAAAGGCATGCAGGGCGCGGCGGACTTTGACTGGGGGCTGCAGCAGGGACGACAGGGCGGGCATCGATACGAGCGGCGAAGGTACGTGAAGCGCCAACCTTACCACGCCATGCAGCCAATTGCCCACACGCCAATAACGCTCAGATTGTCAGGGCCGGCGCGCCGTCGGTGTAATGGGCGTCGAAACAGCTTTCGCAGTCGGCGCAGAACAGGTGGGCCATGCGCACGCTTCCCTGTCGCAGGACCAGCTTGAGGTGGGTTTGCTGGCACTTGGGGCAGACTTCGCGGACGCTGCCGAAGGTGAGCAGGTTGAGCGGCGTGCTGTCGTTGTCGAGCGTGTCGACGACGGTGCGCGGATTGAGTTCGCTCAGGACGAGGTCGCCGTCTTCATGATGGCGGCGGCAAGTATCGGGCGTGGCGCTGGCTGGTACACGTAAGTTCATAGGACAGGTTCCCTTGGACGTTTCGTTGTACGTGGTCTTCCGACCGGTGGCCGAATCGGAAGGGCAAACTTTATGATAGCCAAATCAGCGACGGGTTCAAGCGCTATGACAATTTTTTTACCGCGAGTTGCGCGGGGGCAGAGAATAAGACCGGTTTGCAACCCGCCAGGTTCGCAGAAACAACGCGAACAGCGCCTAAAAAAATGCCCGCCAGTGGCGGGCACAACCCAAGATCGGGCCAAGAGATATGAAATCGGTTGGTGTGTAGCACCCGGGGCGCCGCACACCTGCTGCCATCAGGCATATCGGTTGCGTGTATGACAGGTGATTCTTAGTATAGGCAGCGTTTGTGACGCGATTGTGACCAAACGCAAAGTTCTGGCGGTATCAAATGACTGGCGAACGCTCGCCATGTCATCAGCATGCCTTATACGTAGAACTACGTAGCAACGGCCTTCCTTGCTATTTTCGGCAAAAAAAAAGCCCGCTCTTGCGCGGGCTTAAAACTATTTTCTTGGAGGAGAATAGTGGAGACAGGTGTAATTATCGGGGTCGGCCTTGCGAGTGTCCAATTGCGAGTTCGGATACCAGACATGCATTAAAGTAATATCTGCTCCACTTTGGCCGGTTTTCAGTCGCGCACCGGCACCGTGTAGTTCAGCGCCATGCGGCCGCCGTCGGCGTACAAGGTCTGGCCGGTCATGTACGAGGCGTCGTCGCTGGCCAGGAAGGCGGCGATCGAGGCGACTTCTTCCGGTTCGCCGCAGCGGCCCAGCGGCGTGCGCGACAGGATCGTATGGCGCGCCTCCGGGCTGCCCAGCACGGCCTGCTTGGCCAGTTCGGTCAGGATGGTGCCCGGGCCGATCGCATTGACGCGGATGCCATATTGGGCCAGGGCGATCGACGCCACCCGGGTGAGCTGGTTGACGCCGCCTTTCGACACCACATAGGGCACCTGGTTCGGGATGGTCAGCTCGGCGTTGACGCTCGACATATTGATGATGCAGCCGCCTTCGCCCCGTTTCACCATATCGCGCGCTGCCGCCTGGCTGCACAGGAACATCGATTTCAGGTTGATGCGCAGCACGCGGTCGAAATCGTCTTCTTCCAGGTCGAGGAAATCGGCCGCGTGGGTCACGCCCGCGTTGTTGACCAGGATGTCGATGCGGCCGTAGGCGTCGAGCGTGGCCTGGACCATCGCATCGACTTCTTTCTTGACGCCGACGTCGGCGCGGAAGAAGCGGGCGGCGTCGCCCAAGCTGGCGGCGGCCTGCTCGACTTCCGGCTTGAGGTCGACGAGCATCACGCGCGCGCCTTCGCGCACCAGGCGCTGGGCGCAGGCCAGGCCGATGCCCTGGCTGGCGCCGGTGACGATGGCAATCTTCTGGTTGAGTTTCATGGCGGGCTTTCGTAGAGAGACAAAGTCCGCCATTCTAACCAGTCGTCGTGGCTACCCAAAATGCATGATCGTCGATTTGCGTGTAAGTTTTTCGCGCGGCGCGTGACTCACCGGGTATCTCCACCACAACGAAAACAAACATGACCCGCAAGCATCTCGCCCTTGCCTGGACCCTGTTCCTGGCGATGCTGCTGTATTCCAGCATGGCCGCCGCTCTGGAACCCTGCCACCTGCCGCACCTCCCCGAGCGGGTCGAGTGCGGCACGCTGGAGGTGCCGGAAGACCGCGCCAATCCGGCCGGCCGCCGCATCACCATCCATTTCGCCCGCATCAAGGCCACCGCGAAACCGGCGGCGCCCGACCCGCTGCTGGTGCTGGCCGGCGGTCCCGGCCAGGCCGCTACGGATTACGGGCCGCTCCTGGCCAGCGCCTTCCGTGAAGCGAGGAAGCGCCGTGACATCCTGCTGGTCGACCAGCGCGGCACCGGCAGGTCAAACCCGCTGCGTTGCCCGATGCCCGAACAGGAGATCGCGCAAGGCGACACGACCGCCGCGCAGACGGCCCTGCGCGCCTGCCTGGCGGGACTCGACGCCGACCCGCGCCACTTCCATACCGAAGCCGCGCTGGCCGATTTCGAGGACCTGCGGCGCGCACTCGGCTACCGCCAGTTCAGCCTGTGGGGCGGTTCGTACGGCACCCGCACCGCGCTGATGTATGCGCGGCGCTATCCCGGCAGCGTGCGCGGCATGGTGCTCGATTCGGTGGCGCCGCCCAATGCCCGCATCCTGCTGTCGTCGCGTCACGCCCAGGCCGCGCTCGAGCGCCTGCTGGCCGACTGCGCGGCAGATCAGGGCTGCGCCAGGGCTTTCCCGAACCTGGCGCAGGATCTTGACGCCGTGCTGGCGCTGCCGAGCCTGGGCCCGCACCAGGCCGAGGCGGTGCCCCAACTGCTGCGCGGCGCCATGTACAGCGCCCAGCATGCCAGCGTGCTGCCGTACGCCATCCACGCCGCCGCCAATGGCCGGCCGCAGCCAATGCTGGCCCTGTACGATGCCCTGGCCGGCTGGAGCCTGGAAGGCATGACCTTTGGCCAGACGCTGTCGGTGCTGTGCGCCGAAGAAGCGCCGTTCACCCATGCCGCCGCGATGCGCGACGACGGCGCCGGCAGCCGTTTCGGCGAAGCCTATGCCAGGGGCTGGCGCGATTGGTGTTCGGTATGGCCGGCCGCCACGCCGGCCGCCGATGCAACCCGCGCCGTCGTCTCGGACGTGCCGACCCTGCTGCTGGCGGGCGGCCTCGATCCGGTCACGCCGCCCGAAAACGCCCACCTGGCGGCCCGCACCTTGCGCCACAGCCGGGTGCTGGTGGCCGCCGGCGCCGGCCATACCTTCAGCGGCGCCGGCTGCGCGCCGCGCCTGATCGCCGCCTTCCTCGAGCATGCCGACCCGGCCGCCGTGGATGGCGCCTGCCTGGCGGCGATCCGCCGTCCGCCGTTCGTGCTGGCCGATGGCCAGCCCACCCTGTAAGGAGCGCACCATGATCGTCGTGAACAATATCGGCAAACGCTTCCAGGCCTTGCAGGCCCTGGATGAGGTGAGCTTTACCGCGCGGCCCGGCACCATCACCGCGCTGCTCGGCCCCAACGGCGCCGGCAAGTCGACCTGCCTGCGCATCCTGTACGGCCTGCTGGCGCCGGACAGCGGCACGGTCGCCATCGACGGCATCGACGTGACGCGTGCGCCGCTCGCCGCGCGGCGCCGGCTCGGCATCGTTACCGATGAATTCGGGCTCTATGAGCGGCTCACGCCGCGCGACCACCTGCGCTACTTCGGCCGCCTGCACGGCATGCGCGGCGCCATGCTCGAACGCGCCATCGAGCGCGTGGTGCAGGAGGTGGGACTGGAGGCCGAAGCGGGGCGCGCCTGCAAGGGATTTTCGGCCGGCCAGCGCATCAAGGTGGCGCTGGCGCGCGCCTTGCTGCATGATCCTGCCGTGCTGGTGCTGGACGAGCCCACGCGCGGCCTGGACGTGATGAGCACGCGCGCCGTGCGCGAGGCCCTGGTGCGGGCGCGTTCGCGTGGCGCGGCGGTGCTGCTGTCGACCCACGTGATGCAGGAAGCGGCCCAGTTGTGCGACCAGGTGGTGGTGCTGGCGGCCGGCCGGGTGCGCTTTGCGGGGACGACGCCGGCGCTGCTGGCGCAGACCGGCAGCAGCGGCCTGGAACAGGCTTTCGTGGAAGTGATTGGCAGCGATGAGGGGATTGCGGCATGAGGCGTGAAAAATTCGTTGAGAGTTTGTGGATCGTGGTGTCGAAAGAGGTGATGGACGCCGTGCGCGATCGCCGCTCGATGATGGCCGGCCTGCTGTTCGCGCTGCTCGGCCCCTTCGTGCTGGCGGGCGTGCTCAAGGCGCTGATCGCGTCCGAGGTCGACGCCGGCGGCCGGCCCTTGCACCTGGTCGGCGCGGCTCACGCGCCGGGACTCGTGCGTCACCTGGAAGCCGCCGGGGTCACGCTGCAGGCGAGCGAGGAGGCGCCGGACAGCCTGCTCGCACGCTTGCCCGGCGCCGTCGTGCTCGAGGTACCGACCGAGGCTCCGCGCGATCTGGCACGGGGACGCGCGGCCACGCTGGCCCTGTGGGCCGATATGTCCAACGACGACGCGCGGCGCCAGGCCCAGCGCGTGCAGGCGCTGGTCAGCGCTTATGGCGCCCAGCTGTCGGGACAGCGCCTGCTGGGCGCCGGCGTGGCGCCGGATCGAGCCGGCGCCTTGCGTCTCGAGCTGCGCGACATGGGCGGGCAGGGCGGCCGCACGGCGCTGGTGCTGGGCGCGCTGCCGCTGTTCTGGCTGCTCGGCCTGTTCGTCGGCGGCTCGCATGTCGCGCTGGACGCGACCGGCGGCGAACGCGAACGGCGCTCGCTCGAGGCTTTGTTGGCGCAGCCGGTGGCGCCGGGCACGCTGTTCATCGGCAAATGGCTGACCGCCTCGCTGTTCGGCTATGTGAGCAGCGCCGCCGCGCTCCTGCTGTCGGTGGTCGCCCTCGAGCGCCTGCCGCTGTACGAAGTGGGCATGGCCTTCTCGCCGGACGCGGCGATGCAGGCGCAGATGCTGCTGATCCTGTTGCCGCTGGCGCTGCTGGTGGGCGCCCTGCAATGCGTGGTGGCGCTGCACGCCCGCACCCACAAGGAAGGCCAGATCTACCTGAACCTGCTGCAACTGGCGCCGATGCTGCTGATGGTGGAGAAGCTCGGGGCCGCGTCCCCGCCCGCCGCTCACTTGCTGCCGCTGTTCAGCCAGCACGCGCAGCTGGGCGCGCTGGTGAGCGGCGGGGCGCCGGCGCCGCAGATGCTGGCGCTGTCGGTGGCCGGCTGCCTTGGCGCTACTGCCTTGCTGATCGCCTTCGGCAGCCGGCGCCTGGGCAGCGAACGCTTCGTGTTCGGGCTGTGATGGCAGGTTCGCAGGATATCGAGTTCAAGCGCGAGTTCAAGCGCCTGATGGCCGAGCATGGCGGCATGCTGGTGCGCTTCGCCGCCAGCTTCGAGCGCAATCGCCATGCGCGCGACGACCTGGTGCAGGACATCATGCTCGCCGTGTGGCAAGCCTTGCCGGCCTTTCGCGGCGAATCGAGCATCAAGACCTATGTGCTCGGCGTCGCGCACCGGCGCTGCGCCACCCACGTGATGCGCGCGGTGGCGCAGCCGCAGCACGAAGAGCTGGACGAAGAATGGGCCGACCAGCAACCGGGGCCGGAAGCCTTGGCCGGCCTGAACCAGCAGCAGCAACGCCTGTTGGCGGCATTGCGCCAGCTGCCGGTGGGGCAGCGTCAGCTGGTGCTCTTGGCGCTGGAAGGCATGTCCTATGAAGAGATCGCGCAGCTGCTCGGCATCTCGGTGAATAATGTCGGCGTGCGCCTGAACCGCGCCAAGGCCGCGCTCAAGGAAAGGCTGGAGGAACGATGAACGATGCGGATGAATGGGCCAGGCTGCAGGATGCCTGGGGCGCGGATGCGCCGGCGGCTCCGCCGATGCCGGACGTGACGGCGATGATCGCGCGTGCGCGGCGCCAGCGCCATCTGATCATATGGACGATTGCCGGCGAGTGGGCGCTGGCGCTGGTCGCTGTGGTGATGCTGGTGCGGGACTGGCCGCGGGCGACGGCCAACGGCTACATGCTGCTGTGGTGGGTGTACTTCCTGCTGTTCATGGTCGTGGTGATGATCAGCTTCACCTGGACCCGCCTGGCCGCATTGCGCGAGCCGGCTGGCGCCAGCCTGCGCGACTGGCTCGGGCTGCGGCGCCGCCGCGCCTTGCTGAGCCTGCGGCTGGTGCGGCTGACGCGCTGGACGACCTTCCCCATGCTACCGGCCCCATTCATCACCCTGTTCACGGCGCGCGACGCCTGGTCGGCCACGTGGAGTACGGCGGTGGTGACGATGCTATTGGCTGGCGGCTTGCTGTGGGCGCGCGACAAGGCGCGCCGCATGAAGGCCGAGCTGGCCGAAGTCGACGCCCTGGCGCGCGAATGGCTGGACGAACCGCAGGACGGGACGCAGGATCGGACGACTACAGCATGAGCGGCCGGTCCGGCAGCTCGTTCGGCCGCTCGCCGCTGGCCGGGAAGTGCTGGCGCAGCAGCTCGTTGACCTGCTTGACCGCCGCCAGGGTCGCTTCATGGAAGCTGCCCTGCCTGAAACCCTCGGTCATGGTGCGGCACACGGCCTGCCAGGTGGCGGCGTCGATCTTGCGGTCGATGCCACGGTCGGCCACGATGTCGATCTTGTGCTCGGCCAGGTTCACGTAGATCAGCACCCCGCAATTGTCTTCGGTGTCCCACACGCCGTAGTCGGCGAACAGCGCGATCGCGCGCTGGCGGTTGGTGACGCCTTCCCAGGCCGCTTCGAAAGGCAGGGCCTTCTCGACGATCAGGCGCACCTCGCCGCGGTGGGTCTGTTCGCCCAGGTCGATCGCTTCGGCGATCGCGTCCAGGGTCGTGTCGGGGAAGGCCTGTTTCGCCTCGCTGGCGCTGCTCTTCCAGTGGCGCCAGGCGCGGCGCATCTTGTGTGTCATCGATCCCATTACCAGTCTCCCGAGGCGCCGCCGCCGTCGAAGCTGCCGCCGCCGCCCGAAAAGCCGCCGCCGCCGAAGCCACCGCCGCTGCTGCCGAAACCGCCGCCGCCGCCGCGGCTCATATTGCCGATGATGTTGCCGAGGACGAAGCCGGTGGTGGCGCTGCCCCAGTGCGACTGGCCGCGGCGGGTGCCGACGGTGCGTCCGCGGCGTGGCCGGAACACCGAACGCAGCATCGAGGCGCCGATGATGATCAGGAAGATCGCCCACAGCGGGAAGCCACCGTCATTCGCCGCCTGGCGCTGCTGCTGTTGCGGTGGCGGCGCCGGGAAGGCTTCCTGGTTGAGCAGGGTGGCGATGGCGCCGACGCCGGCGACCAGGCCCTCGTAATAGTGTTCTTGCCGGAAGTGCGGCGCGATCACGTCCTGCAGGATGCGTTTCGATTGGGCGTCGGTCAGCACGCCCTGCACGCCACGCCCGGCCTCGATGCGCAGGCGGCGCAGCGCACTGGGGTTATCGCGCGCCACCAGCAGCAGCACGCCGTCGTCGACGCCCTTGCGGCCCAGCTTCCAGGCATCAGTGACGCGGATGCTGTACTGCTCGATCGCCTCGGGCTCGGTCGACTTCACCAGCAGCACGGCGATCTGGCTGCCGGTCTTGGCCTCATAGTCGGCCAGCACCGCTTCCAGGCGCTGGCGCTGGGCGGCGTCGAGCATGCCGGCCTGGTCGGTGACGCGCGTGGTCAGCGTCGGCACCGGCTGCAGCTGGGCAAAAGCCGGCGCCGTCGTGGCAAACCCGGTTACGAGCGCCAGCAGCAGGATGCAGAAGAAACGCGACAGTGCGGTCATGCCGGCTTACTTGCCGAAGTCGACCGTCGGCGCGGTCGAAATCGCCTTCTCGTTCTCGACGGTGAACGAGGGCTTGGTGTCATAGCCAAACACCATCGCCGTCAGGTTCTTGGGGAACTGACGCACGGTCACGTTGTAATCCTGGACCGAGGCGATATAGCGCTGGCGCGCCACCGTGATACGGTTTTCCGTGCCTTCCAGCTGCGACTGCAGGTCGCGAAAGCTCGTATCGGCCTTCAGGTCGGGGTATTTTTCCGAGACCATCATCAGGCGCGACAGGGCGCCCGACAGTTCTCCCTGCACCTGCTGGAACTTCTGGAAGGCCTCGGGGTTGTTCAGCACCTCGGGCGTGATCTGGAAGCTGGTGGCCTGGGCGCGGGCGCGGGTCACCGCTTCGAGCGTGGCGCTTTCATGCGAGGCATAGCCCTTGACGGTGTTGACCAGGTTCGGGATCAGGTCGGCGCGGCGCTGGTACTGGTTCACCACTTCGCTCCATGCCGCCTTGGTGGCCTCGTCCTTGGTCTGGAAGTCGTTGTAGCCGCAGCCGGACAGCAGGGCGCCTGCCAGGACGGCGCCGCCGAGAAGACGGGTCCAGCGATAGAAGAAGGAATTGGTCATGATGATGTTTGTGTGTACAAGTTGTCGAATGATCAAAATATACCTGAAACAGACATGCTTGGGCGTCCGGGCGGGCGCCGACTGGCGGCGATGGACTGCCGGCGGGTACAATAATGGGTTTGCATTTACAAAGATACAAGGGGCTAGAGGTGAATTTCATCAACAAACTTTCCGCCGCATGGGCCAGCAACGATTCGCTGCTGTGCGTCGGCCTCGACCCGGACCTGGCGCGCCTGCCAGCCCATCTGCAGGGCCAGCCGGACGCCATCGTCCAGTTCTGCAGGGCCATCATCGACGCCACCGCCGACCTGGCCTGCGCCTTCAAGCCGCAGATCGCCTATTTCGCCGCCCTCGGCGCCGAAGACCAGCTGGAAGAAATCTGCGCCTACCTGCGCGCCACCTACCCGCACATCCCGCTGGTGCTGGACGCCAAGCGTGGCGACATCGGCGCCACCGCCCACCAGTACGCACGCGAAGCCTTCGAGCGCTATGGCGCCGACGCGGTGACGGTCAGCCCCTACATGGGCTTCGATTCGGTCGAACCGTATATGGAATGGCCGGACCGCGGCGTGATCGTGCTGTGCCGGACCTCGAACGCGGGCGGTTCCGACCTGCAGTTCCTGGACGTGGCGGGCCGTCCGCTGTACCAGCACGTGGCCCAGCTGGTCGCCGAAAAATGGAACCGCAATGGCCAATGCGCGCTGGTGGTGGGGGCGACCTTCCCGGACGAGATCGCGCAGGTGCGCAAGCTGATCGGCGATATGCCGCTGCTGATCCCGGGCGTGGGCGCCCAGGGCGGCGACGTCGAGGCGACCGTCAAGGCGGGCCGCACGGCGGATGGCGCGGGCATGATGATCAATTCGTCGCGCGCGATCCTGTATGCGACGCCGCAGGAGGGCGAGGATTTCGCGGCGGCGGCGCGGCGCGTGGCGCGTGAGACGCGCGATGCGATCAACGCGCATCGGCACGGCTGATAGCGCGGCGGGGCTTGAGTACTTGGGTTCCCGCCTTCGCGGGAACGACGTGCCGAGGGGAGTGGTCGAAGTTGAAGCCAACGCTCACCCCACACTCCAACAACGTCGTTCCCGCGGAGGCGGGAACCCAAGTCATTAGAGCAGCCCCCAGCTCAATACCGATCCGGCACAATCGACTCCGCATAGTCGTACAGCGCCCCCAGAATCTCCTCGGCACGCTCGTCCGCCGTCTCCGACAGCGCATCGATCTCGGTAAACAGCTGGTCCACCGTGCGCGCCCCATGCGCGCCTTCGAACAGCCGCGCCGCCCGGTGCGCCTCCCACAGCTGCATCTCGTCTTCCGATAGCGTGTGCGGGAAGTTGCGCGCGCGATAGCGGAATAGTAGTTCGTTCAAGCGCTCGTCCTCGAAGCTGACGCGCTTTGCCAGCGCCTCGGGCTTCTGCATGCGCAGCGACTCCAGCTGGCGCCGGTCGTCGCGGCTGACGAAACCGCCGTACAGGTCTTCGTCGACGTCCACCGCTTCGCCCGCACCGGGTTTGGCCAGCACCTGGGCCCAGATCGCTCGCATGTCCGGTCCGCCGGCCGCCAGCGCGGCGTGCGCGCGGCCGCGCTCCAGGTCGATGTCCCAGCGCGTGGCCAGCTCGGGCCGCAGGGTCTTGAGGTTCCCGACCAGCATCGGCGATTTGTTCAAGTGAACGCTCTTGATCGGCAGCCGGGTCACGCCTTCGGGCAGTTCGCTCGCGCGCGTGTACATGCGGGTGCGGATGGTGTCGGCGTCGAGCGCGAACAGTTCGGACGGGTCGTGGCGGCAATCCCAGACCAGCACTTCGTTCTTGTTGGTCGGATGCTGGGCCAGCGGATAGACCAGGCCCAGGCAGCCGTACTCCACCGGGAACATGCCGGACACGTGCAGGAAAGGCTGGCGCTGGCCCGGGTCGAGGTGCAGCCCCATCTCGCTGGCGACGCGGTCCTTGCGGCGCAGCTCGAGGCAGAAGTCGAACAGGCGCGGCTGCTTGGCGCGGATCAGGCGCGCCAGCGCGATGGTGGCGCGCACGTCGGACAGCGCATCGTGGGCCGCTTCGTGGGCCAGGCCGTTGGCGGCGCTCAGGTGCTCCAGCCTGAAGCTCGGCTTGCCGTCTTCGCGGGTGGGCCATTCGATGCCTTCCGGGCGTAGCGCGTACACCATGCGCACCACGTCGAGCAGGTCCCAGCGGCCGCAGTTGTGCTGCCACTCGCGCGCATAGGGATCGATCAGGTTGCGCCAGAACAGGAAGCGGGTCACCTCGTCGTCGAAGCGGATCGTGTTGTAGCCGACGCCGATCGTTCCCGGCTCGCTGAAGGCGGCTTCGATATGGCGCGCGAATTCGTGTTCGGGGACGCCCTGTTCGAGGCAGTGCTGCGGGGTGATGCCGGTGATCAGGCAGGATTGCGGGTCGGGCAGGAAGTCGTTGGCCGGCTGGCAGTACAGCATGATCGGCTCGCCGATCTCGTTGAGGTCGGCGTCGGTGCGGATCGCAGCGAACTGGGCCGGGCGGTCGCGGCGCGGCACTGCGCCGAAGGTTTCATAGTCGTGCCAGAGGAAGGTATGCGTGCTCATGTGTTGTTATAAAGGCTGCCATCACGGCGTCAACCGGCATGGTGGCACATCCGCGCGGATCAGTCACGGCCGGCGGCAAAGGTCTGGAGCAATGCGTCAGGCGCAGACGCGGTCCCGTCCCGCTTCCTTGGCGCGGTACAGGGCGGCGTCGGCCGCCGCCAGCAGGCTGCGCTCGTCGCCGCCTGGCATCAGGCTGGCCACGCCGAACGAGCCGGTCAGGTGCGGCAGCGGCAGGCGCATATCGGGGAATACGACGGCCAGGCGCAGGCGAAGGCACAGGCGTTCGGCCACCCCGGTCGCCATGTCAGGCGTGGTGTCGGGCAGCACGGCCAGCATCTCTTCGCCGCCATAGCGCACCGCGAAGTCGGATGGGCGCAGCGCGCCGCGGATCACGCTCGCGGCCGCGGCCAGTGCTGCGTCGCCGGCGATGTGGCCGTGGGTGTCGTTGAAGCGCTTGAAGTGGTCGAGGTCGATCATCACCAGCGACAGCGGGCTGCCGTCGGTGGCCGCGCGCGCGGCCAGCTTGGGCAGCATCTCGTTGAGCCAGGCGCGGTTGTACAGGCCCGTGAGCGGGTCGTTGAGCGAGAGCTGGCGGTAGAATTCGCCCAGCTTCTGGCGCCGGCGCAGCAGGGCATTGGTGGCGCGGATGCGGAAGGACAGCAGGCGCAGCAGGTTACGCGCCAGCACGCCGGAACGCTCGATCAGCGTCCACACCATATCGGATTCGATCACCAGCAGTTCGGTGTCCTCGAGCGCCGTCATCGCCGCCAGGTTCAGCGCATCGTCCAGCACCGCCTGTTCGCCGACACTCTCGCCCGGCAGGATGCGGCTGGTGTTGCCCTCGTCGCCGGCATGGGCGTCGGGTGCGATCTCGAGCACGCCCGACAGCACGATGTACAGGCGCGCCTGGCCGCCATTGTCAATGCGGCGCCCGCGCGCCATGCGCACGACGGCGCAGCCGGCCACCATCGCGGCGATGGCAGGGTCGGTCTCGTCGCGAAACAGGTGCAGGTCGCGGATGGTGGTATGGGAAGCACCGAAGGTGCCGATGTGTTCCAAGTGGGGCCTCGAGCGAATCGCGTAAGGTTGAGTCCTTACAGCATTGAAATGATAGCCTATCGGACCTGGAATGCGTATTCGGCGCGCCTTAAACAACAATGGTGACATAACGGCATGAGTGATTCTGACAATTCGCTGATCGATGCGCTCGGACACGCGCACCGGCCGGTCCCGGATGCGCGCATCGTGTCGCTGGTGCCGTCGATCACCGAGCTGCTGTGCGACCTCGGCCTGGCGTCGCGGCTGGTCGGCCGCACCGGTTTCTGCATCCACCCGAAGGCGGTGGTGGCGGACATTCCCAAGGTGGGCGGCACCAAGGACGTCAACCTCGAGAAGATCCGCAAGCTGGCCCCGACCCACGTCGTGGTCAATATCGACGAGAACGAAAAGCCCACCGTCGATGCGCTGGCGCAGTTCGTGCCGCACGTGGTGGTCACGCATCCGCTGGTCCCGCAGGATAACCTGGCGCTGGCGCGGCTGATGGGCGGCGTCTTCGGCGCACGGGAGCAGGCCGCGTCCTGGTGCGCGGACTTCGAGGATGAACTGGCGCGGCTACGCGCGCTGGCGCGTGGTCCCGCGCGCACGGTCCTGTACTGCATCTGGCAAGACCCGTGGATGAGCGTGTCGAAGGACACCTATATCGCCGCCATGCTGGCCGAACTGGGCTGGCGCGTGCCCGAGCTGGGGGCGGCGCGCTATCCCCGGTTCGACTGGTCCGAAGCCCTGGTGGACGGGCTCGACGCCGTGCTGCTGTCGACCGAACCCTACCGGTTTACCGAGGCGCACGCGGACGCGCTGGAAAAGCAGATCGGGATTCCCGTGCTGCTGGTCGATGGCGAGATGATGTCGTGGTATGGAAGCCGGGCCCTGGCGGGCCTGCGCTATCTGCGCGAGGTGAGGGCAATGCTGGAAGGAAGTGCAGGCTGAAGTGCAGGCCCGGACGGGCCTGCGCTTCATTGGGTCACGATCACATATCCGTCAGGTGCTTGTCGGCGGTTGGATCTTCGGTGTGCGTGATCGAGGCGGCGCGCTGCTTGTCCTGCAGGCGGCCGATCGCGCTGTCGAGGGCGCGCGCCAGCTTGCCGCCGGCGTTGTTGATGGCCTGGTGCAGGTCGGTGGCGTGCTCGTGGATGACGATCGGCGCAATGCCGGTCAGGCGTGCTTCGAGCATGCACGAATTGCCGCCGTCCGCCTTCTTTTCCTTGTTCTCGTTACTCAAGTGAACGTCAACGCGGTTGACCTGGTCGCCAAAACGACCGATGGAGGTGCGCACGACTTCCTGCACGTGCTCGTCCAGGCCCTGATGCTTGTTGATGGTGTTATCGGTATTTACATTGATCTGCATGGATGGCTCCTGTAAGTCGTTACGGCTTCATCTTACACCTCTCGCGATTTTCGCCGCGTCCGCATTGTTAGCGTCTTGCTAATTCCAATTCTTTATCGATGTTGCTGAATTGCCACATAGAAATTATTTGCTCGTTTTGTAGGAAGAGTCCTACTAGAATTGCCTTCGATCGCCAATTCTATCGAATTGTTTCACTTCAGAGTTTGAAAGTCACAAGATTCGAAAAGGTTGCGCGTGTAAAAACCGATAAAAACACGCAGACGCCTGTCGCGTTACACGGCCGATGCAATGACAGGAACGGGAATAACAAGATGCAATTGAAGCAACTGAAAATCGGCCAGCGCCTGGCGCTCGCCTTTGGCCTGGTACTTGTGCTGTTGGCTGTCGTGTTGGCCACTGGCGTTCAAAAACTGAGCGCCATGAACGATTTGCTGGTCAAGGTCGTCGAAGTGAACAACGCGCGCATCGATGCCGCCAGTACCATGCGCGACAACCTGCGCCGGATCTCGATCGCCGTGCGCGACATGACGATCATTTCGGACGAGGCCCAGATGCAGGAACAGTCGACCGCGATCGCCAAGGCGCGCGAAGCCTACGAGGTTGGCGCCAAACTGCTGGATGGGTCGATCACTTCCGACGAAGGCAAGGCCCAGCTTGCCAGTACCGCCGCGGCCGCCGCCAAGGTGCTGCCGCTGATCGCCAAGGGCGAAGCGCTGGCGCGGCAGAACGACCTCGATGCCGGCCGGGATTTCCTGCGCGACGAGTTCGTGCCCGCCATGCGCGGCTGGACCACCTCGATCGACGACATCATCACGCTGCAGAGCAGGCGCAATAATGAAGACCAGGCGCGGGGACGCGACGCCTATGCGCAGGCGCGCGTGCTGATGTTCAGCGTCGGCGCCTTCGCCCTGATCGCGGCGGTCGCCATCGCCTGGCTGATCACCCGCTCGATCACCGGCCCGCTGAACCGCGCCGTGGAAGTCGCGCGCACCGTCGCCGCCGGTGACCTCTCCAGCCACATCGAGGTCACCTCGCTGGATGAAACCGGCCAGCTGCTGGGCGCGCTGAAAGACATGAACACGAACCTGCGCGACATCGTCAGCCAGGTGCGCGAAGGCACCGACACCATCGCCACCGCCTCGGACGAGATCGCGTCGGGCAACCTCGACCTGTCGAGCCGTACCGAACAGCAGGCCAGTTCGCTGGAAGAAACCGCCTCGTCGATGGAAGAGCTGACCTCGACCGTCAAGCAGAACGCCGAACACGCACGCCAGGCCAACGGTCTCGCGCGCTCGGCCTCCGACGTCGCCATCCGCGGCGGCGCCGTGGTGTCCGACGTGGTCGAAACCATGGGCGCCATCCATGCGTCGGCCAGCAAGATCGTCGACATCATCTCGGTGATCGACGGCATCGCCTTCCAGACCAATATCCTGGCGCTGAATGCGGCGGTCGAAGCGGCGCGCGCCGGCGAGCAGGGCCGCGGCTTCGCGGTGGTGGCGAGCGAGGTGCGCAACCTGGCCCAGCGTTCGGCCAGCGCGGCCAAGGAGATCAAGACCCTGATCGACGACTCGGTGAACAAGGTCGACGAAGGCAGCCGCCTGGTGACCCAGGCCGGCGCGACGATGGACGAGATCGTGGTGAGCGTCAAGCGCGTCACCGACATCATGGGCGAAATCACGGTCGCCAGCCACGAGCAGGAAAACGGCATCGAGCAGATCAACCAGGCGGTGACCGAGATGGACGCGGTGACCCAGCAGAACGCGGCCCTGGTGGAAGAGGCGGCGGCCGCCGCCCAGTCGCTGAAGGAACAGTCGGCGCGCCTGGCCGAGACGGTCAGCGTGTTCAACCTGGGGACCGCTCAGCGCAATGCCGGCGCGGCCCGTCCGGCGGCGGCGGCGTACCAGCAGCGCGCGCTGGCGGTGGCCTAAGGCGCGGGAGCCTGGCTCTCGCGCTCCTTCTCGTGGTGCGGGAAGCGGTCCATCCTTGACAGCACCGGGAACAGCACCGCCCACAGCCCGGTGACCACCAGCGTGGCGACGCCGCCCAGCAGGATGGCGCGCGTCAGGCCCAGCCAGCCGGCGGTGACGCCGGATTCGAATTCGCCCAGCTCATTCGAGGCGCCGATGAACACCGAGTTCACGGCGCTGACCCGGCCGCGGATCTCGTCCGGGGTCTCGTACTGCACCAGCAGGTGGCGGATGTAGACGCTGACCATATCGCCCACGCCGAGCAGGAACAGGGCGGCCAGGGCGACCGGGAAGCTGTCGGTCAGGCCCAGCAGGATCACGCACACGCCGTACAGCGCGACGCCGCCGAACATCCAGGCCCCGACCCGGCGCGTGATCGGGAACATCGCGAGCGTGATCGAACACAGGGCGGCGCCGACGCCGGGTGCGGTGCGCAGGAAGCCGAGGCCGGTGGGCCCGGCGCCCAGGACGTCGTGCGCGTAGGCCGGCAGCAGGGCGGTGGCGCCGCCGAACAGCACCGCGAACAGGTCGAGCGAGATGGCGCCCAGCACGATCGGGCGCGAGCGCACGAAGCGCAGGCCCTCGAGCAGGGTGTGCCAGCTGACCGGCGCCTTGTTGATGATCTGCTGGATGCTGCGCGTGTTCGTCATCAAGAGCACCGCCAGCGCCAGCAGGCTGGCGGACGTCATGTGCACGACCTGCGCGCCCAACACATACAGCAGGCCGCCGACGATCGGTC
Organism: Massilia sp. CFBP9026; assembly: GCF_034045165.1. NCBI lineage: Bacteria > Pseudomonadati > Pseudomonadota > Betaproteobacteria > Burkholderiales > Oxalobacteraceae > Massilia > Massilia sp. CFBP9026. The sequence goes on along the minus strand of NZ_JAXCWH010000003.1, from coordinate 8,725 downwards.
CCAGGATCATCGCCACGTGCATGGTCGAGGAACCGAGCGCCACCGCCTGGCTGAACTCGCGGTCGGGCACCAGGTTCTTGAGTACCGCCTGCGAGGCCGGCATCATGAAGGCGCGCGCGCTGCCGAACACCACCAGGATCGCGAACACCGGCCACACGACCGTGCTGCCGCTGGCGGTAAACGCGATCAGCAGCGCGCTGCACAGCAGCTGCACCGCCATGCAGGCCATGACGATCAGGCGCCGGTTGTAGCGGTCGGCCACGTGGCCGGCCCACAGGATAAATAACAGGAACGGCGCGAACTGCGCCAGGCCGATCAGGCCGAGATCGAACAGGCTGCCGGTGATCTGGTACACCTGCCAGCCGATCGCCACGCTCTGCATCTGGACGGCGAAGGTGGCGAGAAAGCGCGCCGAGAGATAGAAGGCGAGATTGCGGTTGCGCAGGACGCCGAGGCGGCCGGAGGGAGACAGCAGGGACATGGACTGTTCGGGGCGACGGGAGAACCCGTCATTGTGCCCGAAGATGCGGCGCCGCGTCGGCGCCGCCAGCGGCGGATCAACCGCCCGCCAGATCCGCCTCGGTGGTGAACGAATCGGCGAAGAACTCGTCTTCCGGCAGGCCGCACAGGGCCGTGTAGTCGCGGCGCGCCGAATCGACCATCACCGGGGCGCCGCAGGCGTAGACCTGGTGTCCCGACAGATCGATGACGTCCTGCATGACGGCCGCGTGCACGAAGCCAGTGCGGCCCGTCCAGCCATCCTCGGGCAGCGCGTCCGAGATCACCGGCACGTAGGTGAAGTCGGGCAGCGTGGTTTCCCAGGCGCGGCACAGTTCGTCCATATACAGGTCTTGCGGGCGGCGACCGCCCCAGTACAGGCGCACCGGGCGGGTGGACTTCAGGTGCATCAGGTGCTCGACCAGGGCCTTGACCGGCGCGAAGCCGGTGCCCGAGGCCAGCAGCACGATCGGCTTGTCGGATTCTTCGCGCAGGAAGAAGGTGCCCAGCGGGCCTTCGAAGCGCAGGATGTCGCGTTCCTTCATGGCGCCGAACACGTGGTCGGTGAACAGGCCGCCCGGCAGGTGCCGGATATGCAGTTCGAGCGGGCCTTCGAACGACGGCGCGTTGGCGATCGAGTAGGCGCGGCGCTTGCCGTCCTTGAGCAGGAATTCGATGTACTGGCCGGCGCGGTAGGCCAGGAGCTCGTTGGCCGGCAGCTGCAGGTTGACGATCGCGACGTCGGGCGCGGCGCGGCGGATGGCGGCGATCCGGGTCGGCATCTTGCGCAGCGGGTAGTCCGAGCTGCCGCCCACTTCGCGCGCCTCGATCACCAGGTCGCCACTCGGCACGGCGCAGCAGAACAGCGACATGCCGGCGGTCTTCTCGATGTCGGACAGCGCGCGCTGCTGGTGCGGCTTGTGCTCCACCGCGCCATCGAGCACCTTGCCCTTGCACGAGCCGCAGGCGCCGTTCTTGCAGCCATAGGGCAGGCCGATGCCGGCGCGGATGGCCGCGGAAAGGACGGTTTCATCGGCTTCGCAGGTGAACTGGCTGCCGCTGGGCTGGACGGTGATCTGGAAGGTCATGCGAAGTCTGAGGTAGGTGCGCACTGGCGCAAGTGGTTGATCCGATGGCGGTTTTCCGTAGCAGGGCGCTATTTTACACTGGGCCCGGATTTGCCGGGCACGGCCCTGTGCTAAAGTGCCGCGATCCGCAATGTCCAGCCACGAACCCATGTCCCAACGCGCCCCTTTCGCCCGTCCCCGCCTGCTCATCGTCGGTTGCGGCGACGTCGGCATGCGCCTGTTGCCGCTGCTGGCCGGCAGGTTCCGGGTGTTCGCCCTGACCAGCCAGCCCGAGCGCCGCGCGGAGTTGCGCGCGCTGGGCGCGGTGCCGGTGGTGGCCGACCTGGACCGCCCGGCGACCCTGGCGCGCTTGGGGCGGCTGGCGCCGTGGGTGCTGCACCTGGCGCCGCCGCAGGCGGATGGCGAGCACGATCGGCGCACGCGCCACCTGGCGGCGGCGCTGGGACAGGTCGAGCGCATGGTGTATGTGAGCACGAGCGGCGTGTACGGCGATTGCGGCGGCGCGCTGGTCCATGAGCACCGCCCGGTGGCGCCGCGCAATGCGCGCGCGCGGCGGCGCGTGGACGCCGAACGCGTGCTGCGCGCGTGGGCCCTGGCCACCGGCGCATCGCTGGCCATCCTGCGTGTGCCGGGCATCTATGCCGACGACCGCCTGCCGCTGCGCCGGCTCGAGCAGGGCACGCCGGCGCTGCGCGTCGAGGACGACGTCTACACCAGCCACGTGCACGCCGACGACCTGGCGCGCATCGTGCTGGCGGCCTTGCTGCGCGGACGGCCCGGGCGCGTGGTGCACGCGGTCGACCGCACGCGCATGAAGATGGCCGATTATTTCGATGCCGTGGCCGATGCCTTCGGCATGCAGCGCCCGCCGCGCCTGGCGCGCGCCGAACTGCAAACCGCGGTGTCGCCGATGCTGCTGTCCTTCATGTCGGAATCGCGGCAGCTGGACGACACGCGCCTGCGCCGCGAACTGCGGGTGCGCCTGCGCCATCCCGACGTTGCCACGACGCTGGCGCGCCTGCGCCGGGCCCCATGAGGCCCACAAGAACACCTTCATGGATTAGTAAACATTATTTATCGACTATCTGTATAATTTCGCGTCCCGCGAAAACAGCCGTATAAATAATTACGGTTTGCCTTTTTCTGCTAATTTTTCGCGGTTCAACGTGTTAAATAGCAAATTAACAATAATACTGAAAGAGCCATGCCGATTCGCCGCCTTCCACCCGGCGCCGAGTACGACCCCAACCGGGTCCTCGACGCCATCATTTCCCGCCTGCGCCTGAAGAACGACGCCGCCCTGTCGCGGCTGCTCGAAGTCGCGCCACCCGTGATCAGCAAGATCCGCCACAGCACGCTGCCGATCGGGGCCACGCTGTTGATCCGCATGCACGAGGAGAGCGATTTCAGCATCGGCGAATTGCGTGCGCTGATGATCAGGAAGGGTAGCGAAGCAGGGATGGCGCTCGCCGAATGAAACGACAGCCGGGATGGCGGCATGGTTGCCATCCCGGCTGCGAGGGTCAAACTGGAAAATCAGGCGGTTTGCAGGGGCTTGTTGGGCATGCCGCAAAACGCGGTGTCGCTGGCTTGCTTGTTGGGCATGCCGCAAAATGCGGTGTCGCTGGCCTGCTTGTTGGGCATGCCACAAAACGCGGTGTCGCTGGCTTGCTTGTTGGGCATGCCGCAAAACGCGGTGTCGCTGGCCTGCTTGTTGGGCATGCCGCAAAACGCGGTGTCGCTGGCCTGCTTGTTGGGCATGCCGCAAAACGCGGTGTCGCTGGCTTGCTTGTTGGGCATGCCGCAAAATGCGGTATCGCTGGCCTGCTTGTTGGGCATGCCGCAGAACGCGGTATCGCTGGCCTGCTTGTTGGGCATGCCGCAGAACGCGGTGTCGCTGGCCTGCTTGTTGGGCATGCCGCAGAACGCGGTATCGCTGGCTTGCTTGTTGGGCATGCCGCAGAACGCCGCGTCGCCCTTGACGACCACGCCGAACTCGGCTTCGTACAACTCGCGCATGCGGTCGCCAGCGCGCTGGCGTTCGCCGTTGTCGGCGCCGGCGCCCATGCCAACATACGGATAGTGATGTAGGAAGAATCCGAAGGTGGCCTCACAGTCGCGGGCGTACTTCATGGTGTCGAGGATGTGGTAATGCCAGAACGTGTCGACATCGAAAGTCGGCGACGCGCCCCCGTCCGGGTATTTTTTCATCAGGAACAGGAAACGGCGATACTCGGCCTCGACGGCGTTGACACGGTGTTCGGACCAGCCTTCGCCCGATTCCACGTGCATCAGTTTCATCCTGATCGGGGCCAGGTCGAGTGCTTCAAAGACGGAAAATTCGGTATTGGTCGACATCGTTTCACCTCGTTTAGTGTTGTAGACGTTGGTGTTGCTACATCCCTGTTGACGTGTTGCGCTTATTTGCTGCGCTTGTGCTGCTGAATGGTCGGTGATGGCCTCCTGCATGCTCGATAAAAGGAAGGATTCCGGTGTGTTGACCTGTGGCAGCTATAGGAATTGTCCTGCGGTCCGTCAGAGTAACTGTTGAGGTTGCTCAAATGCCGGTGGCATTGCTGGCTTCTGGCAACAGTCATTCGGACATTGCCGTGCATTTCAGGCCGCTACCGCGACCGGTGACGTCTTGCCCGGATAAAAGTCCATGCCCACGTCCACGCACATGCTGACCACCGGGATCGTGACCACGACCGTGGTGCCCGAATCGAGTCCGCTGCTGATCGAGAAAGAGCCGCCCAGGATGCCCACCCGCTCCTCGATCCCGACCAGGCCGAACGATCCGTGGCGGTTGCGGCTGCCCGGCTGCATGCCGACGCCGTTGTCGCGGATGGTCATGGTCAGCATGTCGGCCTGCTGTTGCAAGGCGATCCTGACCCTGGTCGCGCGCGCATGCCGGGCGACGTTGTTGAGAGACTCCTGCAGGATGCGGAAGAAGGCGGTCGCGCAATGGTCGTCGATGCGATGCTCGCCGTCGTCGTCGACCAGTTCGCACTCGATGCCGGTGCGGCGCGCGAAATCGGCCACCTGCCAGTCGACCGCCGCCGACAGGCCCAGGTCCAGCACGTTGGGACGCAAGTCGTTGATGATCTGGCGCACGCTGCGGATGGTGACGTCGATCTGGCGCACGGTGGCGTCGGCGCGCGCGTGCAGGCGCCGGTGGCCGCCGCGGGTGCGATTGGCCAGGAGTTCGGCCTCGATCTTCAGCGCCAGCAGGTTCTGGGCCAGGTCGTCGTGGATCTCGCGCGCGATGCGCTTGCGTTCGCCTTCTTTGATCTGCTCGGCGTGCGCCGCCAGCAGGCGCAGTTTTTCGTGGCTGGCCTGCAGCTTGGCCTGGCTGGCGCGCAGCTCGCGCGTCATTTCCTCGGCCATGCGCAGGGCGTTGCGGCGCGACGAGGCCAGGGTCTGGAACAGGGCGTAGAGCAGGGCCGCGCTCATGGCGGCGGCGAAGCCGGCCAGCCACGGGTAGTACATGTCGAAACGGGTGTACAGCGCCGACTTGGCGATGCTGAAGTCGGCACGCCACACGCGGTCGTTGAACTCGATCGGCAGGCTGGCCGCGAACACGCTGCTGTCGTCCGGCGGCGGCGCTGGCTTGGGGTGCGCGTCGGTGGCCAGGCTGTCATACAGGATGGCGCGCGGGACTGGCTCGCCCGGCTCGCGCGACAGTTCCGTCAACTCGGTCAGGATCAGGCGCACGCCTTCGACCGGGAACTCATCGAGTACGCCGCTGACCAGCGGCGTGACGCCAAAACCGAGTCCGACCGATCCGACATAGGCCAGCCGCCGTTCTTCCACGCTGGCCGCGGGCAAGGGGCCGCGGTAGACCGGCAGGCGCAGCGCCAGCGCATTCTGGTTGGGACCGGGGCGCAGCGTGATGCGGGTGCCGGACGAGCCCAGCACACCGCTGTCGCGCGCACGCGCCAGCTCGCGCCGGACCGCCCCACGTATCTCGAGGTCCAGGCCCAGTTTTTCGTACAGGTCCTGCGACAGGGGTTCGATGAATAGCAGCACCGTGTAGGTGTCGCGGTCGGCCGACGGATGCAGGGGTTCGAATCGCAGCACGCCGTGTTCCAGCAGGCGCGCACGCAACTCCTGGTTGAGCGCGGGCAGGGCGTCGGCGCGTACCGCACGTGCGTAGTTGATGACCACGATGCCAGGGAAGTTGCGCTTGATGCCGAGCTGGTCGACGTACTGGCGGAACTGGTCGGCATTGGTGTCGGGATTGATGCGAAACAGCCCTGCCGCCCCGCGCAGGATGTCGCCGTAGCTCTTGATGCGGGTATCGATATTGTATTGGGCGGCGCGCGCCATGCCGCGAAACCGCGTGTGGGCATCGCTTTCGATCGCCTCCGCCGTGGCGAAATAAACACCGGTACCGAACGCCAGCGACAGCAGTACGCCTGTGATCAGCGTGGCTGGCGCAAACATTCCGGGGGGACGATCTGGCGGCATGCAGTGGTCTCGAAAATGCTGGATGGCAGGCAAGCGCGCTTGGCGTCGATCCCTACGATCAATACGCTAAGCAATGTCTGGCGAGACAGGAGCTATCAGGTTTACTAGGTTTTACAAAAACACGACGTCTTGCGGTGTGGCTGCGGATGCAGCTTGCAGGGAGCGGCATCGCCTACTTCGATAAAAAAGCGCCGCGGCCATAGGGCGCGGCGCTTTCGGGCTGGCGGTTAGCCGGCGGCGATCAGTTGAAGCTCAGCCCATTATTGCTGGCGTTGCTGACCTTCTTGCCCTTCAGGTCCACCGTGAAATGGTCGCTCGGCTTGGCCGAACCCAGGCCCTTGAGGATGGCGAACACCTGCTTGAACTGGTTCTGGAACGGCACGTGCACCGGGTTCTGGTCGGAGGGCTTGTCGCCCACCTTGACGATGGCTGCCGGGGTGGCGGGGAAGGCGGCCATCAGGAGCTTGTACTGGTTCACGCGCTGCTGGCCCATGTCGCGCAGGGCCAGTTCGCCCGCATACACGGTGCGGTGGAAGTCGCCGTAGAAATCATAGGCCGAGATGGCGGCGAAGTCGTCCAGGCGCAGGCCGGCGGCGCTGGCCAGCTTGTCGGCGCGCGCGGTGGCGTCGGCCCAGTCGGTCGCCAGGGTCGAGGCCGGCGCCGCGGTGCCGGTTGCGGTACCCGGTGCGGCGCAGGCTGCGGTCAATGGTACGACGCCGGGCGCGTCCTTCAGCTGGGCCAGGGTTACCTTCGTCTGCAGCTGCGACAGGATCAGCATCTGCTTGCCATTCAGGGCCATCGCCGCTTCCTTCATCTCGCATGGCCAGTATTCGTCCATGAAGCGCAGGCGCGACAGTTCGCCGAAGTACTGATGGGTGTACTCGCCGTAGGAACGGGTCTCGAGGATGTCGCGGTCCCAGCGCTTGGCGGCGTCGGCGGGGACCGAGCTGCCCTTCAGGTAGTCGTTCTCGACCACGTAATGCGGGAACAGCTCGGCAAAGCGCGGCACCGTGTTCAGGGGCATGGTCTGGACGTCGATCGTGTCCTGGTCTTTATAGGTGACGATCTTGTAGGCCGCGCCATACACCGCCAGCGACGGCGACTGGACGTTGACCAGGTAGTTGCCGCCAGCATCCTGGTGGTCGTTGGTGCCGTTGAAGTGCATGTGGCCGCCGACGTGCAGGCGCAGGCCGGTCGCGGCCACGGCGTTGGCGACGGTCTGGTCCGGCACGCGCGCGGTCTGGAAGGCGCCCGACTTGAACACGGCCTTCATGGCCGAGGTCTGGTTGGCGTAGAAGTCCATGGTCGGGTAGTGCGAGAAGGCCATCAGCTGCTTGCCTTCCGCCTTGGCGCGGGCGGCGACCGACTTGATGTAGTCCATCAGGAACATCTTGTGGGTGATCACCTTGTTCCAGCCGGCGTTGCCGGCGCCATCGTAGCCCTTGAAGTCGTGCGGCTTGGCCGGATCGAACTTCGCGTTGGGGACGAAGACGTTGGCGTCGATCGAGAGCAGCCACAGGCCCTTGACCGGTTCCACCAGGTAGGTGCTGTCGATCATCTCGGTACATTTGGTGAAGGCCTTGCCCAGCTTGGCTTCGCCGGCCGCCTTGTAGGCGCCGCCGGAACCTTCGAGGCAGATCTCGAACTGGCGGTTCTTCACCGCCGCCTGGGCCAGCGCTTCGTCATAGCTGTATTTGCCGCCAGCGTACTTGCTGAACGGGGTTTCCCACAGCAGGTCGGCCTTGTTCGGCATGAAGCCGAATTCCGCCATCTTGGTCATCAGGCGTTCGGTGCCTTGTTCCATGATCTGGTCGGTGCAGATCACGGTCGGGTCCTTGGCGACGCAGGCCGGATTGCCGGTGGCGTAGATCTTCTGTTCCTTGCCTTCCTTGGTCAGGAAGTCGTTCTTGCCGGCTTCGTTGTCGTCGTAGGGCTCGACCGGGTCGTGGTTGCCCGGCGCCAGGAAGAAGCGCATGCCCTTGGCCTGATAGGTCTTCATGATCTCGGCGATGCCGTCGACGTTCATCGGCTGGGCGTCGTCGGTGTAGTCGCCCGGCAGCGCCACGACACGGATGCCCTTGGCGTAGGCGTCGTCCAGCGCGGCGAAGAAGGCGAAGTAGTTCTCGTTGAACAGGCGCGTCGAGGTCAGCTGCGCGTACATGGTGCGGATGGTCGCGTTCTTGCCATCCTTGGTCGGGATGCCGGCGAACTGGCTGTTCTTGAAGTCGCCGTAGACGTTCTGGAAGTGCACGTCGCTCATGAAGGCGACCGGCGTCGGCACCGGAGCGGGCGCCGGGTCCGGCGTCTGCACTGGCGGCGGTGGCGGCGTGGTCGCGACGGGATCGGATGGATCGCTTGGGCTGCAGCCGGCCAGCAGGGCCAGGGAAAGGGCGGCGGCGCAGGAAGCGGCGCGGGTCAAACGAAAGCGGGTCGAGCGTAAGGGGGACATGCAAGGCTCCGGACAGAAAGATGGCCGGGATGATTGCATTCTTGCATGACCGCTTTGTTACAAGATTCTAAACAAAGCGTCACCTTTGCCTTCCCAACCAAAAGCCGGGGTCACAAAAGCCGGGGTCAGGTTGAGATGGTCCGGGTTTCATGGACTTCCGAATAGGGGACAATATGCCCCGGGAGGATTTACATGACAAACAAGAAGTTGCCCTCGAAGC
>NZ_JAXCWH010000025.1:0-293 GCF_034045165.1 Massilia sp. CFBP9026 | reverse complement strand
AACATGATTTGGGTTGGCGACATGACAGCCATGCGCACCAAGGAAGGGTGGCTTCATCTGGCCATCGTGCTGGACCTGTTTGCCCGTCGTGTCGTCGGTTGGGCGATGGATGCCACGCAAGCGACGACCTTACCCATGGCCGCCCTGAACATGGCGCTGGCACAGCGAAAGTCTAGGGCAGGATTGATCTTCCACAGCGACCAGGGAACCGTCTATGGATCGAACGATTACCGTGAATTGCTGCAAGCGAACGGCGTGCTGCCCAGCATGAGCCGCAAAGGCAATTGCTGGGA
>NZ_JAXCWH010000024.1:0-394 GCF_034045165.1 Massilia sp. CFBP9026 | reverse complement strand
CCTTCAAACAAAAGTAAAAACCTACTTTTGTTTGACACTGCGTTAGCTAAAATGCCCGGCAGAGCCGGATCATTTTTAGATGACAAAGGCCACACTGGGGGATTAGCTCAGCTGGGAGAGCACCTGCTTTGCAAGCAGGGGGTCGTCGGTTCGATCCCGTCATCCTCCACCAAAAAGTTCAAACGTAAGTCGTCAGTAAATAACTGATGAGATTTAGGTTTGGTCTTTTCGAGATCACTGTTTTTTCGTTCTTTAACAATCTGGAAGAAGTAAAGTTTTATCAGCGTGTGCGACAGCATACGTTGAGGGTAGTAGTAATTTGTATCAAGCAAACATAGTTGTACTCTTGAATCCTGTGACGATCTCTGTAACTCATGCAGAGGCCAACGTTATA
>NZ_JAXCWH010000023.1:0-3555 GCF_034045165.1 Massilia sp. CFBP9026 | reverse complement strand
CGCCGATGATAGTGCTGCAACCAGTGTGAAAGTAGGTTATCGTCAGGCTAGTTATAAGAAAAACCCCACCAGGTGATCCTGGTGGGGTTTTTTGCTTTCCGGCGCCGCTTTCTAGAAAGTGTCTCGATGCGCCCTCCGGACGGCAGCGGCGTATCTCATGTATTGGCTCACTACAGGAGCAAATTTCCAGTTCTTGCAGCAGCCACTTGCGCGCAACGGGCTCATGATCATGATCGTAACCGGCCTGCTTTTCGCACCCTGGATTGCGCTCGCTGCGATGCTGCGCCAGCGCGAGGCCTTCGCACCTACCCAGCAGCTGGCGTTCACGCTCGAGCGCAGCGAGCTGGAACGCCAGGCGGTTGACGCACGCATGCGTCTGCTGCAGGCGCAGATCCAGCCGCACTTCCTGTTCAACACCCTGGCCAATGTCCAGGCACTGGTCGACACCGGCTCGCCCAAGGCGTCACAGGTGCTCACCACCCTGATTTCCTATTTGCGTGCAGCTGTGCCGCGGCTTGAAGAATCTTTCAGCACACTGGAGCACGAAGTCGCGCTGGCCCGCTCTTATCTCGAACTAATGCACCTGCGAATGCCGGACCGGCTGCAGTTTTCGATCGATGCCGATGAGGACGCCCTCGGACTGCGCTGCCCGCCACTGACCTTGCTGACCCTGGTCGAAAACGCCGTGCGGCATGGGATCGATCCAAGCGAAGAAGGTGGGCGCATCGACATTCGGATAGAACTACGCAATGGAAATTGCCACGTGCTTGTCAGCGACACCGGCGTGGGACTGACGCGGTCCGGCGGGGATTCCGGTACGGCTCTATTCAATCTGCGTGAGCGCTTGCGCCTGAGTTTTGGCAATACCACCGGGTTCGAGCTCAGCGATGTGACGCCGCATGGCGTTGCAGTCGCCCTACAGTTCCCGGCGCAAAGGAATGCCATATGAGCCGGCGCCCGACCGCATTGATCGCCGACGATGAACCGCTTTTGCGTGAAACGATGGTGCGCTTGCTGGCGCAAGCCTGGCCGGAGCTCGAAGTCGTCGCACTGGCCCGCAATGGACGCGATGCGCTGGCCCAGTTCGAGGCTACGTGTCCGGACGTCTGCTTCCTGGACATTCACATGCCGGGGATGTCCGGCCTGGACGCCGCACAAGGCATCGGTGAGCGGGCCCACCTTGTGTTCGTCACGGCATTCGACGAGTATGCGGTGCGGGCGTTCGCGCAGGGGGCGCTCGACTACCTGGTCAAGCCGGTCGAGCCGGAGCGGCTCGCGGACACAACGGCTCGTATGCGGCGCCGGCTGCAGGCCGACGAGCCGGTGCTCAATACCGAGGCGCTTCTGCGACAGCTCTCCAGCAGATTGAAGGAACCGCCCGCGCAATTCCTGCGCTGGATCCGCGCCACGATCGGACAGGCCTTGCACCTGATAGCGGTCGATCAGATCGATTATCTTCGTTCCGACGAGCGCTACACGCTAGTGGCGTGGCATGACGAACACGGCGCACCGGTCGATGCATTGATCCGCACGCCATTGAAAGAACTCGTCACCCAGCTCGATCCTGCGCAGTTCGCCCAGGTCCACCGCTCGGTAGTGATCAACCTGTCGGCCGTCAATCACGTGTTACGCGGGCCAAACGAAACCGCCGAGATCCACTTCAAGCACCGATCGAGCATCCTCAAGGCCAGCCGGGCCTACCAGCACCTGTTTCGTCAGATGTAAGTGCTCGCCCCGCCGGCATTCGTGCACGCCGGCCGTCATTGGTGACACACATTCCGCAACTCGCCGCTTCTCGATGTCCTTGCGTTTGGGCTGCCGATAGAGTGCCCTTACTCCGCTCAGCAGAGTGGAGTCCAGTTCACTGCAGACCTATCGGGGACCTCATGACAGATCTTAGCTTTCCTCATCCAGTTCAACTATCCCACGCGGATGGATTGCACAAGGCGCTTGCCGGCGCAGCCGTGGCGTGATTCGCGGTGGCCGCTAGCGGCCAAGCGATCTTCCTCCTGTATATCCTCGTGCTGTACGGGGTATCCCTGTTGACGGGCGACTTCGGCGCCTGGAGCGGGATGATGCCAAGAGGTATCGTCGAGGGAGACGTCGCCGGCAATACGGCCACGGTGGTCCATGTGCTGATTGCCGCGATCGTGACCGCGAGTGGCGCCCTCCAGCTCATTCCGGCGATCATAACGCGGTATCGCGCTTTTCATCGCTGGAGCGGTCGCGTCTACCTGCTCACAGTCACCGTCGCCAGCCTGAGCGGACTATGGCTGGTATGGAATCGAAGCCAGCTCGGCGGACTCGTCCAGCATACGGCCATGACCATCAACGCGGTCCTGATCCTGGTGGCTGCAATGCTGGTACTGCGCCATGCGCTGGCGCGGCGAATGGATGCCCATCGACGCTGGGCGCTGCGGCTGTTCATGCTTGCCAGCGGTGTGTGGTTCTTCCGCGTGGGGTTGATGTTCTGGATTGCCGTGAATGGTGGGCCCGTAGGCTTCGACCCGGCGACGTTCCGTGGCCCGACACTCGATATCTTGACCTTCCTGCAGTATCTGCTGCCGCTCGCCTTGCTCGAGATTTACTTCCGCGCGAAGGAAAGCAAGAGCCGCATGGTGCGATTGTCGACGGAAGGCATGCTCATGGTCATGACACTGGCAATGGGTCTCGGCATCGGGATGGCGACGATCGCGCTGTGGCTTCCGAACCTGTAGCGAAGCTGCCCTGATAAAAAAGCCCGCCGGTTGGTGACTGGCGGGCTAGGGTGATTGGAGCGACCGGCTCAGGCGGCGTGCATTCCACCATTGATGCGCAGTTCGAGCTTGTCCCAGAACCGGTCGTGAATGGGAAGCAGCAGCACATTGCAGATCGGTTCGAGGATGGCGGCCAGGCCACCGAAAGCGAGCGAGCCGGTCGCGCCATAGATGACGGCAAACGCCACGACCATGTGCATGAGCGTCTGGCTGATCTTTTCAGCGGCAATGCGCATATAGCGTTCGCGAGCCGATTTCGCTCCCTGGCGGATGGCCGCCCACGCTTTTTCGTGGAAGGGGAGGAGGAGGACGTTGATCACCGGTTCGATGATGATGGCCAGGCCGCTGAACATGACCGAACCCGTCATCGCATAGGCGATTGCGAAGGCGATCGTCATGTGGGTGATGACCTGGCTGGTTTTCTTGGCTGCGATGACCATGGCGTTGCCTCTTCACTTCGGTTGCTGACTGTAGAGCCAAATGATAATGATTCTCGATTATAGTTAAAAGCAAATAATATTGAAGATATCGATAGTCCAGATCTATCATATGAAATGCGAAATGGGTAAGGCGGGGCTTGCGGGATGTGTCATCGGTTTGTTATAGTCTCGTTCTCCCGACGCAGACGCAGCCTTCAAGGCAGCGGAAAGCGGAAGGAAAAAGAGGGTTGACGAGATTTAAAAAACGCTTCATACTCTCTCTTCTCTGCTGCTGACGAACAAAACGATTCGAAGCAAACGGCAGAGATGCAGCACCGAATAAAGTTCTTTAAAAATTAACAGTCGATAAGTGTGGGCGT
>NZ_JAXCWH010000022.1:0-5405 GCF_034045165.1 Massilia sp. CFBP9026 | reverse complement strand
CTTCAGTTCAATCTCTGTTTGTTGACTCTTTCGAGTCACCCTGCATTGCTGCAGGGGTCGCTCACTCAAAATACTGACCGTTATCTCATCGCTGAGACAACGTATTTCTTTTTTGTGAACATTTGATAATTTAAGTAATCAAGAACCGAAGTTCTTGGCACCTTCATCAAACGCCCACACTTATCGACTGTTAATTTTTAAAGAACTTTATCCGGTACTGCATCCATCTGTTGCTTGCTTCGAATCGTTGTGTTCGTCAGCAGCAGAGGAAAGAGAGTATGAAGTGTTTTTCGTTTTTCGTCAACCCCTTCATTTCGCTTCGTCTCAGATTTCTCTGCCGATCTTGCTACCGTAACCGCTTGATTACGTTAACATTTTTCGGCCTTGCCGAAGCGGAGGCGAACTATAGCAAAGGCCTACCCCGTCGCGCAAGTGCTCAGCAATAATATTGTTTTGCAGTCGCAAATCATGGCGACGGCGCCACGCCGCGCAGCTGTTCCGCATCCTGCAGTGGCGAGGCGCCGAACAGGCGGCGGTACTCGCGGCTGAACTGCGATGGACTTTCATACCCCACCTGGAACGCCACATTCGCGGCCTCGACCCCGCCGCTCATCAGTAACTTGCGCGCCTCCAGCAGCCGCACCTGCTTCTGGTATTGGAGCGGACTCATGATTGTCGCAGCCTTGAAGCGGCGATGAAGGACCGACGGGCTCAGGTGTACGGCCTCGGCCAGCTCCGCGATTTTCAAAGGTGCATCGTAATGCTCGCGGATCCAGCTGATCGCCTTGGTTACCGCATGCTCGCGATGGCCTCCCATCAATCCCTGCGTCAGGGTGGCCCCGCCCGGTCCCGTCACGAGGTAATACATGATTTCCTGTTTAAGCAGATGCGCCAGGACAGGCAGATCCGACGGCCGGTCGAGCAGTCTTAACAAGCGCTCGAACGCCTCCAGCAAGGCCGTGCCCGCGATCTCGACACTGACGAGGGGCGGATCGTCTCCCCCGGACGGCATCGGGACCCGCATCTCGAGCATGAAGGATGCAAGCTCCTTCGGATCGAGATCGACCCGGATGCCGTAATAAGGTTCCGCTTCGCTGGCACGCACGACCTGGCCCGAGATGGGAATCGTCGTGCCCGCCTGCACATAGCAACCGGCGCCGTAGCGCAGTACGCGCTCACCGACCAGCATCTGCTTCTCGCCTTGCAGCATCAGGCACATCGACGGTTCAAGCATCCCACGGCCGATCGCCGTCGGCCCCCGGCGCCGGATCAGCCCCAGCCAGGGCAGTGCCGTCGACAGGTCATCGATGTCGTCCGCCGCGGAGAAGCGGCGGCTGACCGTCTCCAGCAACTGCCGGAGCAACCCGCGCTCAGAGCGACTGTTCATAGCCAAGCAGGGTCTTTGGCTCGAGATATTCCTCCAGCCCGAAGATGCCGAATTCACGCCCCAGCCCCGACTGCTTGAATCCACCGAATGGCGCCATCGGCTCATCGTACAGGCCATTGATGAAGACCCGGCCCGCCTCGATGCGGCGAGCGATACGATTCGCACGCGCGACGTCTCCCGAGAACACATAGGCATGCAAGCCGTAGATCGTGTCGTTGGCGATCGCGATGGCATCTTCCTCATCGTCGTAGGCAATGACGGACAGGACCGGCCCGAAGATCTCTTCCTTTGCGATGGTCATGTCGTTGCGGACATTGCTGAACACAGTAGGCCGCACGAAATAGCCGCGCTCCAGGCCCTGCGGCAAGCCGGTACCGCCCAGCAGCAGGGTTGCGCCCTCCTCGATCCCTTTGCGAATATATCCTTGCACGCGCTGGTACTGGGTGGCGCTCACCATCGGCCCGATCCGGGTTTCCGGATCGCGTGGATCGCCCACTTTCAAGGCCTGGAACGCCGCGACGATGCCTTCTTCGGCCTCCTGCAATCGTGCGCGCGGCACCAGCAGGCGCGTGCCCGCCAGGCAGGCCTGACCGCTGTTCATGGTTGCTGCCGCCGCGATGAAGGGCATGGCCTTGTCGAAGTCGGCGTCGTCGAGCAGGATTGTGGGCGACTTGCCGCCCAGTTCCAGGGTGACGCGCTTGAGCGTGTCCGCAGAACCGCGCACGATCGACTTGCCGACCGCGGTGGAGCCGGTAAACGAGATCTTCGCGATGCCCGGATGGCGCACGAGGGCGGCGCCAACGACGTCGCCACGGCCGGTCAGGATGTTGAACAGGCCGGCCGGCACTTCAGCCCGGTGCAACACACGGGTCAGCAGTTCAGTCTGGCGTGCGCTCAATTCGCTCGGCTTGATCACGGCCGTACTGCCGGCGGCGATCGTCATCGCGAGTTTGCTGCAGATCATGCCGTAGTTTGCATTCCAGGGCGTGATCAGACCAACGACACCGAGCGGCTCCATGCGCACCCGCGCGCTGGCAACCTGGCGCTCGAACGGGTAATCGGCCAGCAGCGTGCGCGCCTGGTCGAACGAGGCAGCGGCCCGCTTCGAGGTGGCGACGGAAATACCGTGAGGTCCGCCGTATTCCTCGATCATCGTCGCGATCAATTCCTCTTCTGCGGCGGCCACCACCTCATGCAGGCGTGCGAGCCAAGCCATGCGCTGTTCGCGCGACGATCCGGCAAGTTCTCGATAAGCGGCGGTCGCTGCGGCAATCGCGTTTTCCGCGTCGACCTCGTCGGCCAGGGTGACTTGTGCCGCTTCCTCTCCGGTGACAGGGTCGACCAGGGTAAAGCGCTCGGCGCCATGCGGGGTGACGAATTGCCCATAGATATAAATAGTGTCGATCGATTTCATGGGTGCTCCCTTCAATACAATGTTCATTCATCATAGAAGTGAGGGGGAGTCGGGAGGTAGATGGTTCCTCGCATCCTCTTGCCTGATCCTGTCATTCACGCGAGGATCCGACAATTCGCCGTATTGCAGAGATGGCGCCATGTAAGTGCTTACGCACGCCACATCGCTTGTGCTTCGGCACTGCATCGATTTCGTCAGACAATCGCTTGCAATTATCTAGTGTGCGACCTATATTGGAAACATGAACGCGAACACTCCCACCTCCCCTGCGACACCCATGCTCGACGAGCAACTGTGCTTCGCGCTGTACTCGACCTCGTTGGCAATGATGCGGGTCTACCGCGGCCTGCTGCCCAAGCTCGGGCTCACCTATCCGCAATATCTCGTGATGATGGTTTTGTGGGAACAAGATCAACTGACCGTGTCCGACATCGGCGAGCGCCTGTTCCTGGACTCTGCGACCTTGACACCCTTGCTCAAGCGTATGGAAGCCCAGGGATTGGTGCAGCGTAACCGTGCGCGCAGCGATGAACGCCAGGTGATCATCAGCCTGACCGATGAGGGCAAGGCATTGAGGAAGGAAGCCGCCAGCGTGATGCCGGCGGTATTGTGCGCAACCCAGTGCTCGGTCGACGAAGCCGCGGCCCTGCGCGACCAGTTAGTGGACTTGCGCAAGAGCCTGAATGCCAGCACCGACTGAGCGGCGCCTGATAGATCGGCAGCTCAGCCCGCGATCCGCAGCGGCTTGCCTTCGGTGCCGATGCGGAACACGCGCACGGTGCGCAGCAGCTTCGCTGCCTGTTCCTTGAGGGCCGCAGCCGACGCGGCGGCCTGTTCAACCAAGGCAGCGTTCTGCTGGGTTGCCTCGTCCATCTGACCCACCGCATGGTTCACTTGCTGGATATCGGCATGCTGGGCTTCGCTTGCGGTGGTGATTTCAGCGATGATGCCGCTGACTTCCTTCACGCTGCTCACGATGTCGTCCATCGTGGCGCCGGCCTGCTCCACCAGCTTCGAACCCGCATCGACCTTGGCGGTCGATTCGCCGATCAATGCCGATATCTCCTTGGCGGCAGTGGCCGACCGCTGCGCCAGGTTGCGCACTTCGCTCGCCACCACGGCAAAGCCCCGCCCCTGCTCGCCGGCGCGCGCCGCTTCGACTGCGGCATTCAATGCCAGGATATTGGTCTGGAAGGCGATCGCGTCGATCACGCTGGTGATGTCCGAAATCTTCCGGGCCGAAGCATTGATATCCTGCATGGTGTTGACCACAGCGGAGACGACGGTGCCGCCCTTGCTTGCAACCACGCTGGCCGATGCAGCGAGCGTATTGGCGTGACGGGCGTAGGCAGTATTCTGTTCGACGACAGCGGTCAGTTCTTTCATCGAATCGGCCGTGCGGCCCAGCGAATTCGCCTGTTCTTCGGTACGCATCGACAGATTGTCGTTACCGGCGCTGATCTCGCTGGAAGCGGTCGCGATCATGTCGGTACCGCCGCGAACTTGCGCGACGATGTTTTGCAGACTGGCCTGCATTTCGCTAATGGCATGCATGACGCTGGCGTCGTCATTGGGACGAACCGTAACGTCGACGGTCAGGTCGCCCGCAGCAATGGCCGACGCGATGCGATTGACTTCGACCGGCTCGCCGCCCAGCTGGCGCAGTAGATGGGCCGTGATCGCGCTGCCGACCAGCACGCTCAGAGCCACTGCGGCCAGCGTGACCACGACGATCGTGGTTTTGGCGGTAGCAATCGATTCCTGTGCATGGGCAGTACCGTCTGCGACATATTGCTGCACGGTGGTGATAACGCGGTCGATATCGAGCACGTTCTGACGGCGCAGCGGACTGCATTCGTTGACGAGGAAGCTGCCGTATTCGGTCAGCTGACCGGCATCGCGGTAGCGGCGTGGGCGGTTCAGCTCTTGCGCCATCTGCTGCAGTCCGTCGCGCATCTTCGCGAAGTCGGCATTCCCCACAAACAGTGGCTCCAAGGCTTGCAGTTGGGCGAGATAACGGGCTTTGTGTTCGTCCAGGAGGGCGAGTTCACGCCGGGCGTCATTGACGTCCGGGAAGATGTAGGCATTGCGCGCTGCGAGGCCGGTCTGGGCAAGCGATTCGCGCAATTCGTACAGGCGCTCGAGCTGGGTGGTGCGCACCGTGTTTTGTGCAGCGAGTTCCTGACCGACATTCCCTAGTTCACGCCATGCAAAGACGGCCAGAACGATGATCAGGATCCCGACCAGGCCGAACCCCACGCCGAGTTTGGCGCGCGTGCTGAGTGCAGAAAGTGATCGCATAAAATTCTTTGTAAGAGTGTTGAGGCAAACGAAGTCCCTGCCGGCGTGGTGTGCCAACAAGAAAAATAATTGGGTAACGGAGAATTATAGAAAACTATCTGTCGCGCACGATTGATTCTGGACAGAAAGCAAAGTTATTTGTACGCAATGTTCTTTATGACAAAGCGTTTTGGTGCTTGAACAACAGTGCGATGTACAGGCGCAGAAAGCAAAAAACCCCACCAGGATCACCTGGTGGGGTTTTTCATATAACTAGCCTGACGATAACCTACTTTCACACTGGTTGCAGCACTATCATCGGCG